>NZ_SOFC01000023.1:0-551453 GCF_004402825.1 Cryobacterium sp. Hz9 | reverse complement strand
GGTCACATTCCGAACCCGGAAGCTAAGACTCTCAGCGCCGATGGTACTGCAGGGGGGACCCTGTGGGAGAGTAGGACACCGCCGGACTTAACTTAGAAAAACCAGAAACACCAGGAAAGCCATCCCTCAGGGGGTGGCTTTCCTGCGTTAACGGCCACCCAAGGGTGGCCTTTTCGCGTTAACCCGCTGTCACGATGCCTGCCACGCGCGGAGCCCACCACAACACCCCGACACGGCCCCACCACACACACAACCCACCACCACACACACAACCCACCACCCCACCCACGCGACGGAAGTCACGGGCTGTCGTGTGTGTGAAGCCGAGGGTCGGCGTACGTGGCGAAGCCAGGATCCCGCCCACGCGTCTGTCGCGGCGGGCGCAGCATCCGCTTGCGTACGTGTGGTCGCCTGTAGCCGGGCATCTGTTCGCACTGCACCGCCTGGGGTATCCGGTCTGCGCGCCGGCAAGCTGTTAGGCCACGCACTCACTGCAGGGCCTTGCTGTTTGATCAGCGGTCGGGGAAACCGTGGGGAAGCCCGGTCAGGACCGGGGCGAGGCGAGTAAGGCGCTCACGCTCGAGCAGGAGAGCGGTGTACTCACGTTCGCGGCGCACGGCCGCGACTCCGACCAGAAAGAACTCGGCCGGAACGTCGGGCAGCGGGGAGACGAAGGGGGAGACCTCTGCGGCCAGGGTCTGAGCCAGCCGTTCGCGGGTGAACGGCGTCAGGTGGACGGACTGCCGCAGGAACTGGGCGACGCGACGCGCCAGCCGGTCGGGCAGCCGAGCGATATCAACGGTCTGCGACCACGGCAGTAATGCCTCGGGCAGTGGCCGCGCAACTTCGCGGTTGCGCTGCACGCGTTCGTGCTGGCTGTAGGTGCCGGCAAGCAGATCGCCCAGACGTTTGGAGCGGTTGTTGAGCAGGGCCGTGGTTGCGGCCAAGCCGCCGAGGGTCATGATGACCTCGAGCACGCCGGTGAGGGCGCGAATGAAGGCGTGGCGCAGCGAAATTGCTCCACCGTCGTCACGCACAATGCGCGCGCCGATGGCCAACTTGCCGAGAGACCGGCCGTGCGTGAGCGTCTCGACCAGCACCGGCACGATCAGCAGGGAGAAGACGAAACCGGCAATCGACACAGCCTGGGTGAGCGCCGAATCGATGTCGCCCGCCAGGGTCGAAAAGAACGCCAGAAGAATGAGCAGATACAAGATCAAATAGGAGACCGTGTCGATGATCGAGCCGGCAGCGCGCAGAATGATGCTGGTCGGCCGCACGTCGAGCGCGACCGCCTCGCCGGTGATGAGCTCGTCGCCCGGGCGCAGTTCGTCGTCGTTCGTGGCGGCACGATCGGTGGGACGCGCGGTCTCCTTCATGTCTACTATTGAACCAGATGGATCTAGACGCATATACGGCCGCGCATCGCGCCGACTGGGACCGCCTGACCGAGCTCGGCGCCCGGCGGCGTCTGAGTGGTGCCCAGTCTGATGAACTCATCGAGCGCTATCAGGCCGGGGCCACCCAGCTCTCGGCGATCAAATCCACTGCCGGATCGACGCTGGAGGGTGACCGCTTGTCGGTTGGCCTGTCCCGTGCCCGGCTTCGGTTCACCGGGGTGAGCGCGAATGTGTTCGTGCAGATTCCGAAGTTTTTCGTCGCCCAGCTGCCGGCGGCCCTCTACCGGCTGCGCTGGCTCACCCTCGCGGTAGCCGTGGTCACCTTCGTCGTCGCCGGGCTCTACGCTGTGTGGGCCTACAACGACCCGCGCGTGCTGGCTAATCTTGGAACGGATGCCCAACTCGCCCAGTTGGCCAACGAGGACTTCGTCGGCTACTACTCCGCGAACCCGGCGGCCACCTTCACTGGTTTCGTCTGGACCAACAACGCCTGGATCGCGGCGCAGTGCATCGCCTTCGGCATCGTCGGCGTCTACGTGCCCTTCATCATTCTGCAAAATGCCATGAGTCTCGGTACCACCGCTGCGATCATGTTCGCCTACGACAAGGGCGACGTGTTCTTTCTCTACATCGCTCCGCACGGGTTGCTGGAGCTCACCGCGATCTTCGTCGCTGCGGCCGGCGGGCTGCTCATCTTCTGGGCCTGGATCGCCCCCGGCGCACGCACGCGCGGGCAGGCACTGGCTGAAGACGGCCGGGCGCTGTTCACGGTGGCCATCGGCCTCGTCTTCGTGCTGCTGGTATCGGGCATCATCGAAGGCTTTGTCACGTCGCAACCCTGGCCGTGGCCGATCAAGATCGGCATTGGAGCCATCGCGCTCGGCGCATTCCTGACCTACATGATCGGGCTCGGCGGCCGCGCGAGCCGGGCCGGTGAAACCGGCGACCTCGGCGAGTTCGAGGCCGGCAGCACGCGCATCTACGCCGCTTGACACGCCGCCCCGTTCAGAGCCGGCCGGCGGCCTTTAACGCGATGTACCGGTCGGCCAGGCCCGGCGGAAGCTGCGCGGGGGAGGCGGTGACCACATCCGCTCCCAGCTGACGGATGGCGGCCGACACTCGGGCCACGTCCAGCAGGGCCCGTTCCGCGGCGGCCGCCCGGTAGATCTCGTCACGTCCGCCGCGGGTAGCGGCCGCCTCGACGGTGGCCGGGTCGAGCACGGACGCCACGACGACTGTGTGCCGTTTCGTGAGCTGGGGCAGAACCGACAGCAGCCCCGTCGATGCCCCGGCAGCGTCGATCGAGGTGAGCAGCACGATCAGGGCGTGCTGGCTCGTGACAGACCGCACCTGGCCGGGAACTGCCGCCCAGTCCATCTCGATGAGTTCCGGGTCGATCATGGCCATGGAATCGACCAGCTGCGCAAGCAACGCCGCGCCAGTCGCGCCCTGCACGCGGCCGCGCACGCGGCGGTCAAAGGCGAGAAAGTCCACCCGGTCGCCGGCGACCGAGGTGAGGGCCGCGAGCAGCAGGGCGGCCTCGAATGCTGTGTCCAGCCGAGGCTCGTTGTTCACCCGTGCCGCCGACGTGCGCCCGGTGTCGAGCACGATGACGACGCGGCGATCGCGCTCCGGCCGCCAGGTGCGCACCGTCACGTCGTTGCGCCTGGCCGTGGCCCGCCAATCGATCGAGCGCACATCGTCACCGCGCACATACTCGCGCAGCGAGTCGAACTCGGTGCCCTGGCCGCGCACCATCACGCTCGTGCGCCCGTCCAGTTCCTTGAGCCGAGCAATTCTCGACGGCAAGTGCTTCCGGGCGTGAAACGGCGGCAAGACCCGGATGCGCCCCGGCGCATTGAGCGTGGCCTGACGGTTCCACAGACCCAGCGGTCCACGCGTGCGCACCGTCACGTGTTCGACCCGGCGTTCCCCACGACGAAACGGCGTGAGGGTGAGGGAGACGAGCCGTCGTTCCCCGCGCGGAATCACGACCCGGCTGCGATTGCGGCCGGCACCCGCAGACGGCTGCCAGGCATCCCGTACCACGGCGACCAGACGCCGGTGCCCGGTGTTGGTCAGGAATAATTCGCTCGTGACCGATTCGCCGAGTCGAACGCGGGTCGGCAGCATCCGCTCCACCGTGACGGCGCGTGGCGATGCCGCGAGCGCAAGGTCGATGCCGCCGAGCAGAAGCACGAACAGCAGCCAGAGCGCGAGCACGCCGGCGGCCGCTGTGAGGTCGGGCCCGAACAGCACGATGGGCACGACGCCGAGAGCGACGAGAAGAACGAACCGTCCGCTGAGCGTCATCGTTAGATCGGAACCTGAACCTGCTGCAAAACGCCGCGCAGAATGGCATCGACCGAGACACCCTCGAGTTCGGCTTCGGGGCGCAGCTGCACGCGGTGTCGCCAGACCGGCAGTGCCATCGCTTGCACGTGATCGGGCGTGATCGAGTTGTAGCCGTTCAGCCAGGCCCACGCCTTCGTGGCGGCGAGCAGCGCGGTCGTTCCGCGGGGGCTGACGCCGAGCTTGACCGAGGGGCTCGTGCGCGTGGCGCGCGCCAGGTCGACGATGTAGGCGAGCACATCCGCGCTGGACCCGACCCGCGAGACGGCCGTCTGGGCCGCAGCGAGTTCGGCAGCGCCGAGCACCGCGTTCACGCCGGCTCCGGCCAGGTCGCGTGGGTTGAATCCCGCCGCGTGGCGACGCAGCACCTCGATCTCATCGGTACGGGCGGGCACATCGAGTACGAGCTTGAGCAGAAACCTGTCGAGCTGCGCCTCGGGCAGCGTGTACGTGCCTTCGTATTCGATCGGGTTCATGGTCGCGGCCACGATGAACGGCTCCGGCAGTTTCAGCGACTCGCCGTCGACGCTGACCTGCCGCTCCTCCATGGCCTCGAGCAACGCCGACTGCGTCTTTGGCGGTGTGCGGTTGATCTCGTCGGCGAGCATGATGTTGGTGAACACCGGACCCTGCCGAAACTCAAACTCACCCGCACGAGCGTCGTAGATGAGCGATCCGGTCACATCGCCCGGCATCAGGTCGGGCGTGAACTGAATACGCTTGGTGTCGAGGCTCAGCGCGTGGCTGAGAGTGCGCACGAGCAGCGTCTTGGCGACGCCCGGCACGCCCTCGAGCAGCACGTGACCGCGGGCGAGCAGTGCGATGATCAATCCGGTCACCGCGCCGTCCTGACCGACGACGGCCTTGCCGACCTCGGTGCGCACCCGGTTGAGCGCCGCGCGCAGCTCGGCGGCATCCTCTGCGCTAAAGAATTCGGCGTCCCCAAGAACGGCATCGATGGGAGTGCTGGGAGTGGTGGGAGTCGTCATGGGTCCATTCTTTCGGCCGGTGGAGATACAAATTCATGAGTAGCGGATGCCGGCACAGCCCCGGCCCGCACGGCCTGACTGGTCGCCTGTTCGAGGGCTTGTAGGGCCTCAGAGAACGCCATCAGCTGCGCGTCGGAGCGGGGGAACGCATCGACCAGCACTCGCCGTACCTCATCCGGCGCACGGCCGGTGATCAGGGCGACCGAACCGATGACGTCTTCCAAATGCGCGAGACGCCCCAGACCGACGGTTCGGGCGAGGCGTTGCACGGCACCGACGCGCAGGGCATCGAGTGCGCGCAGCCGGGCGTTGCTCCGCGCATAGAGTCGGGCGCGACCCTCCATGGTCTCGCTCGCCTTTACCGTGACCGGCAGGTTCTCGGCTACGAGCGGCCCAAATCGCCGTCCGCGCCAGAAGGCGGCGGCGGCGGCGGCGAATACGAGCAACACGAGTGCGGGGCTGACCCAGCCCGGTGTCAACTCGGCGAGCGAGGGAGGTCCTGTGCGGGGAAGATCGGCCAGGGTTGGCAAATACCAGACCAGCGAGTCGCTCGGCCCGAGCAGCCCGAGGGCGAGCGCCGCATTGCCGTAGCCGGCCACGTTCTCGTTGTTGAATACGCGGGCGTCGGGCACGAGGGTGACGATGCCGCCGGTCGTGTCGTTCGATACCTGAACCAGCGAGTAGGTGTCGGAGCCGCTGGCAAAACACCCAGTGATCAGCGGATGCCCATCCCGGTTCGAAAGTGACAGGGTATCCCCGCCCGGCAGTAGCTCTTCGGCTCGGATCGCGGCTGGCACCGAGCAGCCGGCTGTCAGTGACTCCACTTTTGACACGCCGCCGAAGCCCACGGTCGCCGCCACCGCCTGAAGGGTCAGAAAATCGGGTGCGACGACGACGGTGCGCGCGGCGAGCGCGGTCAGCTCGGTCAGCTGATCACCGTCTAGGTAGCCGTTCTCGTCATAGAGCAGCACGGTCGAATCGCTCCCGACCGCGTCGCGCACCTCGGCCAGAGAGTCGGCTAACGTCACCGCGACGCCCTGCTGACGCAGCACCTCCACGAGTGCCATCGAGCCGGCCGGAGCCGCGTTGTCCCCGGCCAGCGCCCGACCAGCCGCGTTATTGGCGCCGGACAGGAACACGGCGACACTCGCGACCGCCACGATGCTGATAGCGGCAACCACCCAGAACGAAAAGCGGCGCAGCAGGGCGCGCAGGGTCGGCGTCGCCACGGTCGTCACGATCGGATCGCGCGCTGCGGCAACGCCGCCTGCCTCGCCGCTAGTGCGGCCGTTGCGGGCAGCGATGACCGTCTGCGACTCGAGTCGTGGCCTGCTCATGACCGGCCCGCCTCGGCCAACGGGGTGAGCGCGACCGGCGCCGCCGCACGCATCTCAGCTTCAAGCGTGGCGAGGGCGCGGTACTCGAGCTCGGTTCCGTCTTGTTCGAGGTAGCGCACCCGGTCGAAGATGTCTGCCGCCAGGGCCAGGGCCGGGCCATTCGACGGAAACGCGAGCCGGGCCCGCGCGGCGAAATCGTGTGCGGTTGTGCCCGGAGTGACCGAGAGCACCGTGCGCTCGGCGAGCCCGCGGGCCAGGGCGCGAAAAATTTCCTGGCAGGCCAGGCTCCAGTCGCCGCCGTTGGCCGCTGCGTCGGCCGCTGAGCGCATCGCCGCGCTGCTGCGCTGGTCGATCGTGCCGAACAGGCCGTCGGTAAACCGGCGTCGCCTGGCCAGTTTGGGAGCGCCGAACAGCAGCCAGCCCGTCACGAGCCCCGCAAGCACCAGAATGATCGCGACAACCGGCAGCCAGCCCTGCAAACCGCCGTCGCCGCCGATGGTCAGCGCGTTCAACCAATCGAGAAAGCCCTGTGACGCCCGGTCGAACCAGGTCGGCCTGGCCGCTTCGTAGGGAGCCTTGGCGAGTTCTTCGCGCAGCCACTGGCGAGCGTCAGGAGCGTCGGGAATCACCGGCACATCGCCCGGCGCGCCGGCGGCGATCCGGTCAACCACAGACCCAACCGACGATCCAAGCTGCGCTAGGCCCATCGTTGTCATGCCGCTGGGCGCCCGGTGCCGGAAACGGCCGGCAGCAGATACGGGTCGGGCACGTCGCCGCCCTGCGCGGCCGATTCGACGAAGCGGGCCAGTTCAAGATCAAGGCCCTCCTTGCGCATGCGCAGGTCGAGGTAGACGAGCGCGACGGCTGCCGACTGCACGACGGCTGCGACCGCCGCCACCGGAATGGCGATGATGAGGCTGAGGATCACGCTGAGAATCGACGATTGCTCGGCCAATGCGCCGGTCGGGTCGACCAGCATCGTACCCACTCCGAACAGCAACGAGACGGGTAGGGTGACGATCTGGCTGATCACCTGCACGATCAGGCCGACCAGCAGCAGCACTCCCAGGGTGCGCCAGAAATAGCCGCGGGTCAGCGACCACGACCGAATAACGGATGCCCGCACGCCCAGTTTCTCCAGCACGATCAGGCTCGGCACCGCGCTGGTTTTGGTATACAGGAATGCGCTCGCTGCCGTGAGCAGCAGACCGCCGAAGACGCCGACCAGCACACCGGCGACGATACCGGCGACATCGCCGACGCTCACCAGCAGCACGACGACACCGGCGATCACGGCCACGCCGAGCAGCAGGGCGACGGTCAGCAGCAGGGTCCACAGGGTCAGTGGCCAGAGGCGGGTCGCCGCCCGGCGCCACAGGGTGCCGAGCCGCAGTTTCTCGCCCAGGGTGGCGCGGGCCACCTCGACCACAATGACGGCCTGCAGCAGCGCGGACGCGATGACGGACAGCGCGATCGGAACGATCGCCGACAGAGCGCCTGCCAGCACTGATCCGGCGGTGACGGCATCGCGCTGGTCGAACGGGGCGCTATCGATGCGGTCGAGAGCCCAGAGAGTCACGAGTCCCATAATGACGACGGTGACGAGCATGATCACCGCCTGCACGATGAGGCCGCTGCCGAAGGTGGCCTTCGGATTGCGGCGCAACACCTGGAACGACGCACCGAGCAGCGTGCCGAACCCGATCGGTCGCAGTGGAATCAGCCCCGGTTTGGGCGGAGGTGCCCACCCCCGGCCGGCGTCACCGCTGTGGTGCGGTGCACTCTGGTACGGCGAGACGGGCGCCGAAAACTCCCCGCCGGGTAATGGAACGGAAGCATCGGGGGCTTGCCAGGGGTCGGTCACCATTCCATGCTGGCACAGGTCGATCAAGAAATGCGCTCGCAGGCACTCTGTCAGCGCGCTCGGCTACGCTTATGCCAGACTTTGTCCTACTCATCGGGCAATCTGTCCCGCGCACAATCGGAACACACGACGACTGTGTTTTGGAAAGAGAACTATGACCGCACGCATTTTGGTTATCGATGACGATACCGCCCTGTCCGAGATGATCGGCATCGTTTTGCAAGGGGAGGGCTTCAACCCGGGGTTCTGCGCCGACGGATCGCTCGCCCTCGAGACGTTTCGCGACGAGAAGCCCGACCTGGTCCTGCTCGACCTCATGTTGCCCGGCCTCGACGGCATCGAGGTGTGCCGGCTGATCCGCGCCGAATCAGGCGTACCGATCATCATGCTGACTGCGCGGTCTGACACCACCGACGTGGTCAAGGGCCTCGAGTCTGGTGCCGACGACTACATGGTGAAGCCGTTCAATCCCAAGGAACTCGTCGCTCGCATTCGCACCCGTCTGCGCCCGCCTGCCGCGGACGGCGCGCTCACCCTCCACGTCGGTGACCTTGTGGTGAACGCGGTCGGCCACGAAGTCACCCGCGGAACGGCCGCGATCAACCTCACCCCGCTTGAGTTCGACCTGCTGTTGGCCCTCGCCTCGAAACCCCAGCAGGTCTTCACCCGTGAAATGTTGCTGGAACAGGTCTGGGGTTACCACTACAAGGCCGACACCCGACTCGTGAATGTACACGTGCAGCGGCTGCGCGCCAAGGTTGAGCACGATCCCGACAATCCCAAGATCGTCATGACGGTGCGCGGCGTCGGTTACCGTGCTGGCACGGTCAGCTAGAGACCCAGGACCGGCATGAGGGCATGGCGACACCCGCAGGAACGGTTCAGGGCACCGTGCCGCAGCTGACGTATTGGAGCAGGCCGCGCGCCTGGCCGAGGCTGGTGCGCGCCTCCTGGCGTTCTTCCCTGCAATTTCGCACGATAACCGTTTCGGTCGCCCTCTCCGGGCTGGCGATTCTCGTCGTCGGCGTGTACATGTCGGTCAGCATCGGCAACGACTTGTTTCAATCTCGGCTCAGCCAGGTGCTGTTCGAATCGGACCGTGCGACCAGTGCCGCGCAGAGCCTGTTCGACTCCTCCGATGCCACCGACCGGGTGCAGGTGCAAAACCTACTCAGCTCGGCGCGCACCTCGATCTCCGCAACCTCGTCGAGCCGGCTGGTCGCCGTGCTGCGGGTGCCAGGCCAGGATCCGTCGACCGTCGCGCCGCTCGATTCGTCGACGTTCGGGCAATCCACCGGGGTGATCGGCGCCGATCTGCGCACCGAGGTGCAGGCCAACGACGGCGACCAGTTTTGGCAGTCGGTTACCCTGACCGGCAACGAGGCCGAGAGCATGCCGGGAATAGTTGTCGGGTCGCAGATCGCGGTTCCGGTGGCCGGCCGTTACGAGCTGTACATCGCCTACAGCCTGCAGGATGCCGAAGCGACACTGCTCTTCGTGCAGCAGACACTCGGGGTGGCCGGTGTCACCCTCGTTCTGCTGATCGGCGCTGTGTCGTGGATTGTCGTGCGTTTCGTCGTCACACCGCTGCGGGTAGCCGCCGAAACGAGCCAGAAACTCGCCTCCGGCGACCTCGCTGTGCGCATCCCCGAGAAGGGCGAAGACGTCATCGCCACCCTCGCCCGCTCCTTCAACGGTATGGCCGACAGCCTGCAGAGCCAGATTCGTGAACTCGCCGACCTCTCTGAGGTGCAGCAACGCTTCGTGTCGGATGTCTCGCACGAACTGCGCACGCCGCTGACGACCATCCGCCTGGCCGGGGATGTGCTCTACGACCAGCGGGCGAGTTTCCCCCCGGCTACCGGCCGCACCGCCGAGCTGCTGCACACCCAGGTCGAGCGGTTTGAGCTGCTGCTGAGCGACCTGCTCGAAATCAGCCGCTACGACGCCGGGTCGGTAGAACTGGAAAGCGAGCCGACCAACCTGGTCCATCTCGCCGAAGATGCCATCGACAGCCTGCGCTCCCTCGCCGAATCCAAGGGCAGCGACCTGCGACTGGTGGCGCCGGGAGGGTATCTGAACGCCGACGTCGATCCGCGGCGTATCCGCCGGGTGCTGCACAACCTCATCGGCAACGCGATCGAGCACGGTGAGGGCAAACCCGTCGTGGTGTCGGTCGACAGCGACGCGAGTGCGGTTGCGCTCGCCGTGCGCGACTACGGGCTGGGCATGAGCCAGGGCGAGGTCGCGCACGTCTTCGACCGGTTCTGGCGGGCGGATCCGTCTCGTCAGCGCACGATCGGCGGCACCGGGCTCGGGCTAGCCATCGCCCGCGAAGACGCGAGCGCGCACAACGGCTGGCTGCAGGTCTGGTCGAGTCCGGGCGCGGGTTCATGTTTTCGGTTGACCCTGCCGCGCACGACGCGGGGCCGGCTCGAATCGTCGCCGATCCCGCTGCCGCCCGACGACGCCGCGGGCATCGGCGAGGCCGGGCATGTGCCGGGAATGCGCGGAGGCCCGCATGACTAGTCCAGCACGGCTCCACACGTTACGGGGCCACGCCGTTCGGGGCCACGGCTCGGTGCGCGTCCTTCCGGCGCTGCTGGTGGCCATCAGCCTCGCCGTCGGTCTGGGCGCCTGCACCGGAATTCCACGCGACGGTGTGGTGCACGCCGGCAACGATATTGCGCCCGACGACAATCCGGCCCCGGTTTTTCTGCCGGCGCTGCCGCAAAAGGACGCGTCGACGGAATCCATCCTGCGCGGTTTCATCGATGCTTCCTCGAGCCCCGAGAACAATTACGACATCGCCCGCCAATTCCTGACCCCGGCCTTTCGCAGCAGTTGGGATCCCACCGCGGGGGTCACCGTCGACAACGGCTCCGGGCGCACCCTGACCGTCATCGAGGACAGCGCCACGCTCGTGGCCGTCACACCGCTCGCCGAGGTGGACCAGTCCGGGGAATATCGTGAGGTCGACGCCAGCCCGGTGCCACTGCGCTACGAATTTCAGCAGATCGGCGGCCAGTGGCGCATCAGCGCGGCCCCGAACGGCACTGTCATCGACGAGAACACGTTCAATGACGTGTTCAGCGCCCAGCCGGTCTACTTCTACGACCCGGGCTTTCGGTTTCTGGTTCCGGACCTGCGTTGGTTTCCGCGCGGTGCATCCGCTCCCACCAAACTCGTCAACGCCGTTTTGAACGGACCGAGTGCCTGGTTGGACGGCGCGGTGGCCACCGCATTCCCGGAAGGCTCCGCACTCACGGCCGACGCCGTGCAGGTGGTTCGGCGTCGGGCCATGGTCGACCTGAACAGCGAAGCGCTCAACGCCGACCGGCAAGCCCTCCAACGCATGAAAGCGCAGCTGGCAGCGAGCCTGCCGGCCGGCCTGTCGGTGGAGATCACCATCGACCAAAACTCTCAGGCCATCGATGATCTGGATGCTGGGGCTCCGCTCGTCGATCCGCGCGTCGACGCCCGGGCGCTCGTGCTGCGCGGTGCGGAGTTCGGTTTTCTTGCCGCGACCGGGCAGAATGTCACCGTGCTCGACGGTTTGTCCGACACGATTGCCCAGCTCGACCCGAGCGCGGTGACGCTCGCGTCGGGTCAGGGTGTGGCTGCCGTGCTCGCGAACGACGGCGTCTACGTCGTGCGAGCCGGTGACGAACCGAAACTGCTTGATTCGCGCGCGGGCTTGCTCGCGCCGTCCATCGACAACGACCGCTTCGTGTGGTCGGTGCCGGCAAACGATCCGAGCGCACTGGTCGTCTATAGCCCAGCAGGGGAGGCTACCGTGCTGACGACGCCGTGGCCAGAAGCCACCTCGATCACGGCCCTGAAAATCTCCCGCGACGGGGCTCGAATAATCGCACTGCTTGGCACCGGCACCGAAACTCGATTTGTCGTCGCCTCAATTACTCGCACGGGTGCAGCGCCGACCGGAATCGGCGCGCCGGTGCTGTTGGCGTCCGGCGGCGGAACCGGCCTCGACGCGACCTGGATCGATGAATTGACCGTCGCGTCGCTGAGCATCCTGCCTAGTGGCGACACACGCATCGTCGCGCAACAGATCGGCGGCGTCAGCTCCGTTCTGGAATCACCCGCGAGCAGCCGATTCATCGTCGGCAGTAACTCGGTGCGCGACCTGCGCACCCTCACCGACACCGGCAACCTCGAGGTACAACGCGGAGCGGGCTGGCAGGCCCGCATCGACGGCGTGACCCTGCTCGCCACCCAGCAGGGCATCGGCGGCTAAACCGGCTCGCACGAGCACCGGCCGGTGCCCGCCCAGCGGTCGGCAGCGCGCCGGCCAACCCGACAGCTCCTCCCCTGAAGTAGTCGCGTCCCGATTCTCCACCGCCAGCGAAGCCGGGCAGCACCGACCGACAGCCGGCGGCACACTGACGCCATGAGCCGACGGCTGCGTGACTATTTGACCCGCGCGGCCCGGGATGCGTGGGCTACCGTACTGCCCACCGAGTGCAGCGGCTGCGGAGTCGTCGACCGCGCGCTGTGCGCGAGCTGCCGACGGGCGCTGCTGCCTGCCGTGCACCCGGTCACCCGCGACGACGCTCGTATTTGGGCTGCGCTCACCTACGAGGGGGTAGCCCGCCATGTGATTGCCGCCTACAAGGACGGCGGGCGAACAGATGCCGCCGCCACGCTCGCCGCACCGCTGCGAGCGGCCATCGTGGCCGCACTCGCTGCCGTCCCCGGCGCTGTCCAACGGAGTGAGGCCGCGCCCCGCCGCCCCAGCAGCACCGGAATCCAGCTGGTAACCATCCCCTCGTCCACCCGGGCCTGGCGGGTGCGCGGATACCACCCGGTCGATGCCCTGCTGCACCGTGCCGGCCTGCATCCGTTCCCGGTATTGGCACAGCGCCAGGAGACCCTCGACCAGGTCGGCCTGGGCCGGGCGGCGCGGGCCGCGAACAAAGATCACAGCCTCGTAGCGACACGATCGCTTGTTGGCAGGCGGCTGATCCTCGTCGATGACATTGTGACCACCGGAGCGACCCTGCTCGAGGCGCAGCGTGCCGTGTTCGCAGCGGGCGGCACCGTCGTCGGCCTGGCGGTACTGGCGGAAACGCGGCGTCGGCAGCCCCAGCCGTCGCCCCCTGGGCAAACTGATCGACAAATACTGTGACATATCTGACTCCCACGGCTACGGTGGAGACAAAGGCGCGAAATGATCGCCCGGTTTTGGGGCGGTCCGCCAAATTGGAGGTCGTCATGGAAACTAACATCGTCGGACGCAACCTTGGGATCACGGATCGCTTCCGGGATTACGCGACGGAGAAGGCTGAGAAAATCGCCCTCCTCGCCGATAAGGCTCTTGCGCTCGAGATCAAGGTCAGCCGCCACCACGAGAAAAACGGCGCTGCCGCTGGCAACGATCGGGTCGAACTCACCCTGATCGGCAAGGGCCCGCTGGTGCGGGCCGAAGCAGACGGTTCCGACAAATACGCCGCCTTCGATGTGGCCCTCGGTCGTCTGCTCGAGCGGGTTCGCCGTGCCAAAGACCGCAAGAAGGTGCACCGCGGCGGCGCCCACCGTCCTACCTCGCTGCACGAGGCGTCCGCCGTCGGCTTCAGCGTCATCGACATCACACCGGCCGACGCCAAAACGCTCGAACGGGTACGCACCGGCGCGATCCCAATAGTGCAAGCGGATGCCCCCGAAGCCTCCGCCGAGGAAGACTACTGCCCCGTCGTCATCCGTCGCAAAGTATTCGCGGCGGCCCCCATGTCCGTTGACGATGCTCTCTATTTCATGGAGCTCGTCGGTCACGACTTCTACCTATTCCAGGACATCGAAACCAAGCGTCCAAGTGTGGTCTACCGCCGCAAGGGGTGGGACTACGGAGTCATCGAACTCGACGGTTCGGTCTCTGAGCTGCAGGAGGCCGTGCTCGTTGCCAGCGGGCGTGCCAACTGACCAACTAGCATTGCCTTAGCCGCCGACCAGGTCGGTGCTCTGGCATCTGCCAGACGAGAGGCGCAGGCGTGCGCTGCGGTGGTCCGATTGGATTGCCGCAGCGCAGGCATGCACCGTTTGACTAGTGGAGTACATTCGTGGCGTCAATTCTTGAAAAGGTTCTTCGTGTTGGTGAAGGCCGCGTCCTGCGCCGCCTGGAAAACTACGCGAAAGCCATCAACGCGCTGGAAGAAGACTTCCGCGAGCTCACCGACGACGAGCTGAAGAACGAGACCGTTACCCTTCGGGAACGGTACTCCAACGGCGAATCGCTCGATGATCTGCTGCCCGAGGCCTTCGCGGCCGTGCGCGAGGCCAGCACCCGCACCCTCGGCCTGCGTCACTTCGACGTGCAGCTCATGGGTGGCGCAGCCCTGCACCTCGGCAACATCGCCGAGATGAAGACCGGCGAGGGCAAGACTCTCGTCGCCACCACTGCCGCTTACCTCAACGCGATCAGCAGCCGAGGCGTGCACGTCATCACCGTCAACGACTACCTCGCGAGCTACCAGAGCGAGCTCATGGGTCGTGTCTTCCGCGCCCTCGGAATGACGACCGGATGCATCGTCTCCGGTCAGACTCCGGCGCAGCGTCGCGAAATGTATGCGGCCGACATTACCTACGGCACCAACAACGAGTTCGGTTTCGACTACCTGCGTGACAACATGGCGTGGCAGTCCAGCGACATGGTGCAGCGCGGCCACTACTTCGCTATCGTCGACGAGGTCGACTCGATCCTCATCGACGAGGCCCGCACGCCGCTGATCATCTCCGGACCGGCCTCGGGGGAAGCGAACCGCTGGTTCAACGAGTTCGCGAGTTTGGCCAAGCGCCTCGTCGCCGACGAAGACTTCGAAGTCGACGAGAAGAAGCGCACCATCGGTGTCCTCGAACCCGGCATCGAAAAGGTCGAGGACTATCTCGGCATCGACAACCTCTACGAATCGGCCAACACGCCGCTCATCTCCTTTCTGAACAACGCCATCAAGGCCAACGCCCTGTTCAAGAAAGACAAGGACTACGTCGTCATGAACGGCGAGGTGCTCATCGTCGACGAGCACACCGGCCGTATCCTGATGGGACGCCGCTACAACGAGGGTATCCACCAGGCGATCGAGGCCAAGGAGGGTGTCGCCGTCAAAGCAGAAAACCAGACCCTGGCCACCGTCACCCTGCAGAACTACTTCCGCCTGTACTCGAAGATCTCCGGTATGACCGGGACGGCCGAGACCGAGGCTGCCGAGTTCATGAGCACCTACAAGCTCGGTGTGGTGCCGATTCCCACCAACAAGCCGATGCAGCGCATCGACCAGTCCGACCTGATCTACAAGAACGAAGAGTCCAAGTTCCGCCAGGTCGTCGAAGACATCGCCCTGCGTCACGAGGCCGGCCAGCCGGTTCTGGTGGGCACGACGAGCGTCGAGAAAAGCGAATACCTGTCACGCCTGCTCGCCAAGAAGGGCGTGCGTCACGAGGTGCTCAACGCCAAGAACCACGCCAGAGAGGCCGCAATCGTCGCGCAGGCCGGCCGACTCGGTTCGGTCACCGTCGCCACCAACATGGCCGGTCGTGGTACCGACGTGATGCTCGGCGGCAACGCCGAATTCCTCGCCGTTGCGCAGATGAACGCGAAGGGCCTCAGCCCGGTCGAAACCCCCGACGAATACGAAATCGCCTGGGACGACGTGTTCACGGCGGTGAAGGCCGACGTCTCCGAAGAGGCCGAGAAAGTCATCGCCGCTGGAGGACTCTACGTGCTCGGCACCGAACGGCACGAGTCACGCCGCATCGACAACCAGCTGCGCGGACGCAGCGGACGACAGGGCGACCCGGGCGAGAGCCGGTTCTACCTCTCACTCACCGACGACCTCATGCGCCTGTTCAACGCCGGCGCCGCGGAGGCCCTCATGGGCCGCCAGGGCGTGCCCGACGATATGGCGATCGAATCCAAGGTCGTCAGCCGCGCCATTCGCAGCGCCCAGTCGCAGGTCGAGGGCCGAAACGCCGAGATCCGCAAGAACGTGCTCAAGTACGATGACGTTCTCAACCGTCAGCGCGAAGCCATCTACGGCGACCGCCGCCACATCCTCGAGGGCGACGACCTGCACGAGCGCACCCAAACCTTCCTCACCAACGTCATCGACGAGGTGCTCGGTGTGCACGCCGGCGATGGCAACGGCGACGACTGGGACTTCGACGCGATGTGGACCGAGCTCAAGTCCCTCTATCCGGTGGGGCTGACCATCGACGAGGTCGTGTCGGAGGCCGGCGACAAGGGCAGGATCAACCGCGACTTCATGCGCCGAGAGATCCTCTCCGACGCCAAGCTCGCCTACTCGCGTCGGGAAGAGTCCCTCGGGGCGCCGGCAATGCGCGAACTGGAACGCCGCGTGGTGCTTTCGGTGATCGACCGCCGCTGGCGCGACCACCTCTATGAGATGGACTATCTGAAAGACGGCATCGGGCTGCGCGCCATGGCCCAGCGTGACCCGTTGGTGGAGTACCAGCGCGAGGGTTTCGCGATGTTCCAGCAGATGATGGGTCAGATTCGCGAGGAGACCGTCGGATTCCTGTTCAACCTCGACGTCGAGGTGACGGCCGGTACCGGTGCCGTCGCCGGACCGGTCGTCGCGGCCAAGGGGCTCACCCCGGCCGACGCCTCCGAGGAGAAGCGGAGCTACACCGCCCCGAGCGATTCCGGCGGAGTCGAGGTGCGCAACCAGCGCGGCCAGATTCAGCAGGCTGCCACCGACCGGGCGCGACGCTCGACCACGGTCACAGCGAGCGACGACGAGTCGGCCGACGCAGGCGGCCCGCCCGGGCGCGGAGCGTTCGGGCAGAAAACCGCGGGTGACGCTCCGGTGAACCGGGCCGAGCGCCGTTCCCAGGGTAAGAAGACCACCTAGCGTCGGGCATCCGTTGGCTGGTCGGGCTCTGCGGCGCTTCGCGAGGCGTCCCGGCGTTTCAGGGCCTGAACCTCACATGACGACGATGACGGTGGCCTGCCAGCGCTGATCCAAACCCTCCAGCTGCAACGAGACGACGTGCGCCCGTCGTTTGTCGTAGACCAGGATGACGGCGTTAAATCCACCGGTATCGGTCGGCCAGGTCGTCACGTGGTCGATCCAGAGTCTCGGACGTTCGGCGGCCACGCCCGTGATGGCTCGCGCCCGGGCCGCGATGGATGCGCGAAAACGCAGGTGGGCATAGACGTCGTCGGTGACCCAGCGCGCGAGCTGCTCCAGGTCTCGTGCCCCGGCGATGACCTCGACGGCCCGGATGGCGAGGGCCCGCAGCACCGGCTCCGCCTCGGGCCGGTGCGAGATGCGCGTCGGTTGCGAACTTATCTGCTGCGCGTCGTGGCGACCCTGGTGGGCGGGGGATTGGCCGGTACCGGATGGCGTCATCGTTCCTCCATAGCTCGAACGTGCATCTTCTGTGGCGCAAAACCTAAGCAGCTTCGTCTCTAAGCTGTCGAGCGCTTATAGAGCCTGTGCACAATGCGAGCGGGAATGCTCTGCGTCGGCTACTTTCGACGTGTGCGCTGGGACGATCTGTTTGATGACCTTGAAGGGCAACTCGAACGCGAGCTGCATTCGGAGGCCGCTGACCTGCGCCTGCACGAGGAGCGCCAGCGCCTGGAAAAGCTCTCCCTGCGCACGCGCTTGAGTAACGTGGCGCGCTCGGCCGCGCTCGGTGACCCGCTGCGACTGCGCGTTGTGCTGGTGTCCGGAGAGACCCTCGCGTTACGCCCGACGACGCTCGGCCGCGACTGGCTCGCGGCCGATTTGCTCGATACGCAGAACGGTCGGGTGCAGTGCGTGATTCCGCTGTCGGCCATCGCCGGCGTGTTGCTCACCGAGGAGCAGAGTCTGATTTCCCTCGCCGTCGAGTCCGACGCCACCGGGAAGCTGATCGAACGCGTCGGCTTTCCCTTTGTACTGCGCGACCTATGCCGACGACGGCGCACCGTGGATCTCGACACCCGTGGCGGTGTCCTGGTCGGCACCATCGACCGGGTAGCGCGTGACCACCTGGATCTGGCGGTGCATCCCCTTGGAACGCTGCGCCGCGCATCGGAAGTTCTGCACTACCGTCTCGTACCGCTCTGGCAGATCCATGCCATTCGGCTCAGATAACTGTGGATAACTTTTCCGCGATGAGCCGCAGTCGGCCACGATAGAGGCCACCGATTCAGACAAGCGAGGTAAGGCATGAAAAAAGCCGGTCCCACCCGCACAACACGCCGCCGATTCTGGGTTGACCCCCGCTTCGTCATCGGCTTTGTGCTTGTCGTCGCGTCGATCGCGGGAGTCGGGGCGATTGTCGTCGGGAGCGATCAAACCACGGCGGTCTACACTGCGCGGCACACGCTCACCGTCGGCGACCAACTGCGCTCAACCGACCTCATCGAGACCCGCGTGCAACTCGGCGTTACCGCTGAGCTGTACCTCGTGCCAGCGTCCAACCTGAAGCGTGGCCTGCTGGTCACCCAGACGATTCTGGCCGGCGAACTCGTCGCTCGGTCGGCGGTCGCGGCGTCCTCGGGAAGTGATGCGACGAGTGTCGTCGTCGACGTTCCCGGTCGACTGGCTGCGTCCATCGTGGCCGGGTCCGTCGTCGACATTTGGTCGGCGCGGGCGACCGAGCCGAGCGAATACGCGCCGCCGACGGTCCTGGTGGGGCAGGCATCCGTCGTACGAATCGTCGAACCGACCGGCATCATCGCCGCCGACAACGGTCAATCCGTCGAGATGCTCGTGCCGAAGACCAACGTGGGTGCGGTTCTCGAAGCGATCATGAACGGTGATGCCCTCGCGATCGTGCCCGTGAACACTCCGGTGGGGCCGTAATGGCCAAACTCGCCCTCGTGCTGGACCGGGCGACCGAGCAACGCATGCTGGCGGACATCATCGATTGTGGGCACAGTCTGGTCACGCGCGTCGATACCGCGCGGGAATTTCTCGAGACGCTGTCGCACGGGCAGCCCCACGTCGTCGTGGTCAGTGGCCGGAGGGAATC
Source organism: Cryobacterium sp. Hz9 (assembly GCF_004402825.1). Taxonomy (NCBI): domain Bacteria; kingdom Bacillati; phylum Actinomycetota; class Actinomycetes; order Micrococcales; family Microbacteriaceae; genus Cryobacterium; species Cryobacterium sp. Hz9. The sequence goes on along the minus strand of NZ_SOFC01000023.1, from coordinate 532,510 downwards.
CCTGACCGGTCAGCTGATCGCAGCGTGCGACGAACGCGGCATCCGGGTGGTCGCCCTCACCGCGACGGAACAGGAACGCCGGCACGCCGGCACGCTCGGCCTCTACGAAACAGTCGCTATCCCCTGCGACTGGTCGGAGATCGAAGACCTGCTCGTGTCGGGCGTCGTCTTTCCCTTGCGCGTAGGGGAGCGGCACTTCACTGGCGGCGCGCTCAACACCGGTTCGGTGATCGCGGTATGGGGGCCGTCCGGCGCTCCGGGGCGCACCACGCTGGCCATCAACATCGCGGCGGAAATCGCCGCCGTCGGCCACACCGTGGTGTTGGCCGACGTCGACACCTACAGCGCGTCGATCGCCCCGAGTCTCGGCATGCTCGATGAGGCTCCCGGGTTCGCCGCGGCGTGCCGGCTGGCCGGCAGCGACAGTTTGAACCAGTCGGAGCTCGAGCGCATCGCACAACGCTACAACTCGCCCAAGGGTGCCTTCTGGGTGCTCACCGGCCTTGGCCGGCCGTCGCGCTGGCCGGAATTATCGACCGAGCGCGTCTCCCGCACCATCGATGCGTTGCGGCACTGGGTGGATTACGTGGTGATTGACACCGGGTTCAGTCTGGAGAGCGACGAAGAACTGACCAGTGACATATTGGCGCCGCGCCGTAATGCTGCCACCATCACGGCCTTGCGGGCGGCCGACCATGTCGTCGCCTGCGGGCTCGCCGACCCGGTCGGCATGGCCCGGTTTTTGCGCGCGTGGAGCGACCTCGCCGACGTTACCGCGGGTAGTGCGGTCAGCGTCGTCATGAATCAGGTGCGGGCGAGCGCTGTCGGTTTGAATCCACGCGGGCAGGTAGCGGCCATGCTGTTACGCTTCGGCGGCATCGAGTCGCCTATTCTGGTGCCGTGCGACCAGGGCGCACTCGATGCGGCGGTGTTGACCGGTCGCACGCTGCGGGACGCGAGCCCGAAGTCTCCGGCTCGTCTGAGCATTCGTCGTTTTGTGCTCGACGACCTTATCGTCGCTCCAGCCGAAGAATCCAAGCGGATGCCGCGGCGCGGCCGCAAGGCAGCTCCGGCGGCATAAGGCCGGAGTTACACCTAGGCTATGGAGAGTGTCGACGCTCAGTGATCTCGTACTTGCCCAGGGCCGCAGCAGTGCGGAAGACGTGGACTGGCTGCACATGCTTGTCGCGGATGGTCAGCTGCTCGCCGACCTCGCCTTCGCCGACATTGTGGTGTGGGTTCCGACGAACTCTGGTAGCTTCGTCGCCGTCGCGCACTCGCGCCCGTCCAGTGCCGCCACCCTGTTCTACCGCGACTTCGTCGGCCAGCACATCAAGGTGGAGTGGCGCAACCAGGTCACCGAAGCCTTCGAGACCGCCAAGATCGTCGACACCACCGCGCCCGACTGGTACGAGGAGACTCCCACCCGGGTGCGCGCGATCCCGGTGCTGCGGAGACTGAGTACAACCGGTTCCGCGGTGACGGATGCCCCGGTGGCGGTGCTCACCCGCCACACCAACCTGAGTGAGACGCGCACACCCAGCCGCCAGGAACTGACCTTCGGCGACTGCGCCAATGACCTGTTCGCCATGATCGCGTCTGGCGACTTTCCCGACCTCGGAGCCCCGACCGGGCCGCGTCGCGGCGCACCGCGCGCGTCGGACGGGCTGTTGAGACTCGACGTCGACGGTCTGACCACCTTCGCCAGCCCGAACGCGCTCTCCGCGTTCAATCGCATGGGCTTCGCCGAGGAGCTCGAGGGGGAGTCCCTCGCCGAGGTCACCACGGGCCTGCTCACCGGCGCTGCCGTCGTCGACGAGTCGCTGCCGCTCGTGGTCACCGGGCGGGCGCCGTGGCGTACCGACATCGAGGCGCGCGGCGTGACGGTGTCGTTGCGGGCGATTCCCATTCGCAATCGCGGCGAACGGGTTGGTGCGATCATCCTGTCGCGGGATGTCACCGAACTGCGCCACCAGGAACGTGAGCTGATCACCAAGGATGCCACCATCCGGGAAATTCACCACCGGGTGAAAAACAACCTACAGACCGTCGCGTCGCTGCTGCGCATCCAGGCGCGGCGGACCCAGTCCGATCGAGCGCGGGAGGCACTGACCCAGGCGATGCGTCGGGTCGCGGCCATCGCCGTCGTGCACGACACCCTGTCGGAGGGGCTCAGTCAGATCGTCGACTTCGACGCCGTGTTCGAACGCGTGCTCCTGCTCACGGTGGAGGTCGCATCCTCGCACAACACGATTGTGCACCCCAAATCACGCGGAAGTTTTGGAACCCTGCCGAGCGCCTACGCCACGCCGCTCGCGCTCGTGCTGACCGAGCTCGTCACCAACGCGGTGGAACACGGCCTCGCCGGACGAGAGGGTGAGGTATCGATCGATGCCCAGCGCAGCGACGAGACCCTCACCGTCGTGGTGCGCGACACCGGGGCTGGACTGCCGGAGGGCAAGGTCGGGTCGGGCCTCGGAACGCAGATTGTGCGCACGCTCATTCAGGGTGAGCTCGGTGGCACGATCGACTGGCACACCATGATGGGCAGCGGCACCGAGGTGACGATCGAGATTCCCCTGCGCTTCGTGGAGGAAGGCTGACCTCGCCGCTCGTACGTTTTGAGCCCGCACGGTAGGTAGCTGCCGGGGCCAGTGCGTCACATCCGGACCGGGAGCGGATGGTGCGCTGTGCGCCCGCGCACTGCGGCTGGCGGGCATAAAAAAACGAGCCCACGGCCTCCGGGATTACCGGATGGCCATAGGCTCACGTTTTATGTTGTGCGGCTCGCTAGGAGGCGCGTCGGGCGCGTGCGGCGCGACGTTTGAGCGCGCGGCGCTCGTCTTCGCTCAGACCGCCCCAGACTCCCGAGTCCTGACCGGTCTCGAGTGCGTATTGCAGGCACACCTCGGTGACGTTGCATCGGGCGCACACCGACTTTGCCTTTTCGATCTGGTCCACGGCGGGTCCAGTATTGCCGACCGGAAAGAAAAGTTCCGGGTCGGCGGTGAGGCAGGCAGCTTTATCGCGCCAGTCCATAGGGATGCTCCTTTTGTTACATGGGTGCACGGCCGATTGGCCAGAGTTGCAGGGGTGACGGCCGGTTGCAGGAAAGTGGAATCTGCGCGATAACCGCGTTGAAACAGCTCACGTCCCTGTGAGCGTCAACCGGGCCTCAAATATCGTCCCATAATAGAGGTATCAAATCAATAGTTTTGTATGGCTTTTCGCTGTGAACAGCGGCTCTGGAGCGGGGCGCCCAGCCTGGATTGATCTCCGGGCGCTTCGCCGCGCCCCCCTGTTGGGGGCGTTGATTGCTTTCCTCGGCCTGGAAGCGCTCGCCCTGTGGGCCTTCAGTGCCTGGTGGGTGCTCGAACTGCTCATCGCCACCCCGAACTCGGTCGGTGCATCGCTGGCCCTGTTAGCCCTCCTCCTGGTCGCTGCCGTCTGGGTCAGCGCGATCACTGTCGGTGCGTTGCGCAGGCGTCCGTGGATCCGCGGCGCCGCGGTCACCTGGCAGCTCGTGCAGGTCATGATCGCTATCGGCAGTTTTCAGGGCATTGACGCCCGGCCTGATGTCGGCTGGGCGCTGCTGCTACCGTCGATCATCGTGCTCGTGCTGGTCTTCAACCCACGCGTGATCGCCGCGACCAGCCACGAACCCGAACCCGACGGCGACTGACCGGTCCCGTGCGGGCGCGGGTCACCGCAGCGGGGACAGGCGGAGCTCAGGAATCGAGGCCGAGCTTCTTGCGCAGGCCCGCGACGTGACCGGTGGCCTTGACGTTGTACAGGGCGTGGGTGATGATTCCCGCTTCGTCGAGGACAAACGTCGACCGGAGCACGCCGGTCACGATCTTTCCATACAGGTTCTTCTCGCCGTAGGCACCGTAGGCGCGGTGCACGTCAAGGTCGGTGTCGCTGAGCAGCGGAAAGTTGACAGCGTCGTTCTCCTGGAACTTCTTGAGCTTGGCCGGAGCATCTTTCGACAAGCCAAGCACCTGGTAACCGGCCGATTTGAGCGAGCCGAGGTTGTCCCGGAAGTCACAGGCCTGGGTCGTGCAACCAGGGCTCATCGCGGCCGGGTAGAAATACACGACGACCTTGCTGCCGGCAAAATCGGCCAACGAAACGGATGCCCCATCCTGGTCGGTCAGGGTGAACTGGGGGGCCGTGTCGCCGACTGCAAGGCGCGCTGAATCTGTCATGCTTCCATCGTATCCGCGCCGCGCGATCAGGGTTCCTTCTCAGCGGGCGGGCGCGAAGGTCGCGAGCAGGCGTTGCAGGGAGTCCAGACGGACCCGGCCGGTGTCGCCGAGTTCACCGGCCTCGACCGCCTCGACGATCGCGCAGTCCGGCGAACCGGGCAGGTGCGTGCAGCCGCGCGGGCAACGTTCCGCGATCGTGGCGAGATCGGTGAAAGCCTTTAGAATGTTGTCGGTGTTGATGTGACCCAGGCCGAAGGATCGCACGCCGGGAGTGTCGATGACCCAACCGCGGCCGGCCTCCGTTTCGAGGCGCAGCGACACCGTCGACGACGAGGTGTGGCGCCCGCGGCCGGTGACCGTGTTGACGACACCGATGGCCCGGTTCGTGCCCGGCACCAGCGCGTTCACGAGGGTGGACTTGCCGACGCCGGAATGTCCGACAAAGACCGTATCGTGACCGATGAGCGCCGCCGAGATAGCCTCGATCGGCATGCCGGCCTCGCCGCTTTGAAACACGGGCAGGTCGAGGCCGGCAAAGTTGGCCAGAAACGCTGCCGGGTCGGCGAGGTCGGTCTTGGTGATGCACAGTATGGGCTTCACGCCGGCGTCATAGGCCGCCACCAGGTAGCGATCTACCAGACGGATGCGCGGCTCCGGGTTGGCCGCAGCGACCACGATCAGCATCTGGTCGGCATTGGCGACGATGACGCGCTCGACGGCGTCGGTGTCGTCGGCGCTGCGTCGCAGCAGGGTGTCGCGCGGAACAAGGCGTACGATGCGCGCCAGGCTGCCCTCGGCGCCGGTTGTATCGCCGACGATGTCGACGCGGTCGCCGTTGACGACGGCTTTCTTGCGCAGTTCGCTCGCTCGGGCGGTCGTGATGCGGCGTTCGGTGGGCAGGTTCTCGTCGAGCATGACCGTATACCGTCCGCGGTCAACCGAGAGGATGCGTCCGGTCAGCGCATTCTCATGGCCCGGCCTGGTCTTCGTGCGGGGTTTACTGCCCTTGCGTCCGGCACGCACACGCACGCTCGACTCGTCGAACTCCGGTTCGTCGTCGTCGGGGGAGGCCCACCAGATATCGCCGGGATCGCCGACCAGGTCGTCAGTATGGTCAGGACCGGTGGAATGGTCAGGACCGACGGGATCGTCAGGACCGACGGGATCGTCAGGACCATTCGCGGCCGGCGCGACGGGCATCTACAGCGCCGTTCCGGTGATCAGAGTGTGCCACAGCTCGGGAAACTGGGGGAGGGTCTTGGCGGTCGTGCCGATGTTTTCGACCTCGACACCGGCCACTCGCAGGCCGATGAGCGCACCGGCCGTTGCCATGCGGTGGTCGGCGTAGCTGAGCCACTGGCCGCCGTGCAAGGGGGCCGGCTCGACGTGCAGGCCATCGGGCAGCTCGGTGACCTGGCCACCGAGTCGGTTGATCTCGGTGGCCAGTGCGGCGAGACGGTCGGTCTCGTGATTGCGAATGTGCCCGATGCCGGTGATGGTGCTCGGCGTCTCGGCGAGGGCGGCCAGGGCCACGAGGGTGCAGGCGAGTTCGCCGCCGGTGGAGAGATCAAGGTCGACGCCGAGAATGTGCTCGCCGCCCGTGACGGTGAGCCGGTCGCCAGCCCGGGTGACCGTAGCGCCGAACAGCGGGAGCAGCTGCTCCAGGTCGGCGCCGACCTGTGTGGTCGTCTTCGGCCAGCCGGTGATCGTGACACTGCCGCCGGATACGAGCGCGGCGCAGAGGAACGGCGCGGCGTTCGAGAGATCGGGTTCGATGTCGACGGTGCGACCGGCGATCTCACCCGGCTCGACAATCCATTCGCCGACCTTCGGCGTCGCCACGACGACTCCGCGCGAGCGCAGCACCTCGATGGTCATCTCGATGTGCGGCAGGCTCGGCAGCCGCTCGCCGGAGTGGGTGAGGTGCAACCCCTGCTCGAAGCGTGCTCCGGCCAGGAGCAGCCCCGAGACAAATTGGCTGGACGTGCCGGCGTCGATCGTCACGGCGCCGCCAGCGACCGCTCCGCGGCCATGTACGGTGAAGGGCAGCGCGCGCTTGCCATCGTCGTTGATATCGCCGCCGAGGTCCCGCAGCGCACCGATGATGGGTCCCATGGGGCGGCGGCGCGCACCGGCATCACCGTCGAAGGTCGTCGGGCCGAGGGCGAGGGCGGCCAACGCTGGCAGAAAGCGCATGACGGTGCCAGCCAGGCCGCAGTCGATTGTGGTGGAGCCGAGCAATTCGACTGGCGGAGTCACGCGCAGGTCGGTGCCGAACGCGCCGGCGCCGGCAACGGCCTCGATCGTGGCGCCGAGCTGGCGCAGTGCGTCGACCATGAGATCGCTGTCGCGCGAGTGCAGTGGCGCCCGCAACAGAGATGGCTCGCTGGCAAGAGCGGATGCCACCAGCTCCCGGTTGGTCAGCGATTTCGAGCCCGGCAGGGCCAGCACAGCCTGCAACGGAACGTCCGTGGTCGGCGCGGGCCACCAGACATCCTCTTCGGTCGGTGAATTGTCGCCGTACGGATCAAACTCCGGCTTGGAATATCTCGAGATCAACATCGGTTATCAGAATAGTCGGTCATAACAATCTGAGGGAGATCTAGAACGGTGTCAATGCTGCTGGAACGTCCCTTCGCTGTGGGTAAGAGCCTAGAATTGCCCGTGATGACTTCAGACACGCCCGTGAACTCGGAAGACCTTTCGAGCAGCGACATAGAACTCACACCACTCGCACCGACAAAAGCTGAACTGCGCGAGCAGACCCGCGGATTGTTCGAGGAGCAGGCGTTGCCGTTCCTCGACCAGCTGTATGCGGCAGCAATGCGCATGACGCGCAACCCGTCGGACGCGCAAGATCTCGTGCAGGAAACCTTTGTGAAGGCCTTTGCCGCGTTCGCGCAGTACGAGCAGGGCACCAATCTCAAGGCGTGGTTGTACCGAATTCTCACCAACACCTTCATCAATGCGTATCGCAAGAAGCAGCGTGAGCCCTATCAGGGCACCATTGATGAACTGGAAGACTGGCAGCTTGGCGGCGCCGAGTCGACCACCGCCATGTCGGGACGTTCGGCCGAGGCCGAGGCAATCGACCACCTGCCCGACAGTGCCGTCAAAGACGCACTGCAGTCCATTCCCGAAGACTTCCGACTCGCCGTGTACTTCGCCGACGTCGAAGGGTTCTCCTACCAGGAGATCGCCGAAATTATGAAAACCCCCATTGGCACAGTGATGAGCCGCCTGCACCGTGGCCGGCGGCTCCTGCGCGAGCTGTTGGCCGGCTACGCGGCTGAGCGCGGGCTGGGCACGGGCGAAGGCCAGAAAACATCCAGGAGCACACAAAAATGACCGACTGTGGTTGCGAGAAGGCCAAGGCCGAACTCGAAGAATACCTGCACAACGAACTGCGCAAGAACGATGCGGCCGACATCCAGGAGCACCTCGCCCATTGTTCTGACTGCAGCAGCGAACATCTCGTCGGGCGCACCCTGACCGAGGTAATGCAGCGTGCCTGCAAGGAGACCGCGCCCGAAGACCTGCGCGACCAGGTCTTGCTCAGGCTGCGCGCTCTGCAGGCGTCGCACTAAGCGCCGCCCCTGCGCCTGCAAGGCCCGAGATGGGTCGTCCCGAAATCTTTCTTTCCGCGACGGGTCCTGCGCGGTCGGACCGGCGATAGCGGCGTCGCCGCGGAAGAACATCGGGTAGCGACCAGATCCTGACCCGGTATCGACGGCTCGCCAGCCGAGCTCCTCGGTGTAGAACGCGATCGACCGATCGACCGATCGACGGACCGGCCGCGTCGGTTGTCATCGGGTTGATCCAACACTGCTCTGCGAGTCGGTTTTCCGTGCGAACGGGCCCCTGTTCGGATGGCCCGGGCCGAGAACCCTCGGCGGACTCGGGAAACGCACGTCCCGGCCGGGCGCATTCACACCGGGCGCATTCACACCGGGCGCATTCACACCGGGCGCATTCACACCGGGCGGGCAGCGCCGCTGCGCCAGCGTCGAGTCCGCCGGGGATACAGCAAGGGAGGGTGACGGTGTCGCCCTCCCTAGCATCACGTTGCCGCTACCGGGCTAGAGCGTCAGAGCCTCGCGTTGCAGCTTGGCCTGCTCGATCGCGTGGCGCTTGGCCGAACCCGCGGCCGGCGAGGCCGAAGCCGGACGGGAGAACAGACGCATGGCGCGCGGGCCGAGCTTGCTGGTCTCCAGGTAGAAGAAGGGCCAGGCACCCTGGTTCTCCGGTTCGTCCTGCACCCAGGCCAGTTCGGCATTCGGGTACTGGGCGGCCACGTTCTTCAAAGCGACGGCGGGCAGCGGGTAGAACTGCTCGACACGCACGAGGGCGATCTCGGGGTTCGGGTTCTTCTCGAGTTCGTTCAGCAGGTCGTAGTAGATCTTGCCAGCCATGAACAAGACGCGCTTGACGGCGTTCTTGTCGACGATACGGGCATCGTCGATGACCGTCTCGAACTTGCCGCTGGTGAGTTCGGCCACGGAACTCGTCGCGCCGCGCAAGCGCAGCATCGACTTGGGCGTGAACACGATCAACGGGCGGCGCGGGCGCATGTACGCCTGGCGGCGCAGAAGGTGGAAGTACGACGCGGGCGTCGACGGGCGCGCCACGGTCATGTTCTCCTCGGCACACAGCTGCAGGAACCGCTCGATGCGGGCCGACGAGTGGTCGGGGCCCTGGCCCTCGTAGCCGTGCGGCAGCAACAGCACCACGGATGACCGCTGGCCCCACTTCTGCTCGGCGGACGAGACGAACTGGTCGATGATGGTCTGCGCCCCATTGGCGAAGTCGCCGAACTGCGCCTCCCAAAGCACGAGGGCGTCGGCGCGTTCCACCGAGTAACCGTACTCGAAGCCCATGGCGGCGTATTCGCTCAGCAGCGAGTCGTAGATCCAGAATCGAGCCTGGTTGTCCTTCAGGTTGGCCAGTGGCAGCCATTCCTGGCCGTTCACCCGGTCGTGCAGCACCGCGTGACGCTGAACGAATGTGCCGCGGCGGGCATCCTGTCCGGCGAAACGCACCGGGGTACCCTCGACCAGCAGCGATCCGAGTGCGAGCAGTTCGCCGAAGCTCCAGTCGATGTTGCCGTTGCGGCTCATGTCGAGGCGCTTCTGCAGCAGCTGCTGTAGCTTGCTGTGCACGGTGAACCCGGCTGGCTTGTTGTTGAACGCGTCGCCGATGAGCTGAATGACACTCTCGGGAACGCCGGTCGTCTCGGGCTCGCCAGCGGCGTCCTCCCTGGCCTGCGCTTCCGCGTCGGCCCTGGCCTCGGCGGCCATTTCCGGGGTGATGATCGGAATCGACGCGGTCTGCGCGGCGTGGGTTTCGAGGAAAGCGCGCTCGAGGCGGTCCTGGAAGTCGCGGTGGGCGGCTTCGTATTCTTCCTCGGTGATGTCGCCACGGCCGACGAGCGCCTCGGTGTACAGCTTGCGCACACTGCGCTTGGCCTCGACCAGGTTATACATCAGCGGCTGGGTCATCGAGGGGTCGTCGCCCTCGTTGTGGCCACGACGGCGGTAGCAGATGAGGTCGACGACGACATCTTTCTTGAACTCCTGGCGGTAGGCGAACGCGAGTTCTCCCGCGCGCACGACGGCCTCGGGGTCATCCCCGTTGACGTGAAAGATCGGCGCCTGGATGGTCTTGGCGACGTCGGTCGCGTAGACGCTGGTGCGGGCATCCTGCGGCAGGGTCGTGAAGCCGAGCTGGTTGTTGACGACGATGTGCACGGTACCGCCGGTGCGGTAGCCGCGCAGCTGGGACATCTGCAGGGTTTCGAGCACGACGCCCTGGCCGGCCATCGCGGCGTCGCCGTGGATGAGGATCGGCAGGGTGGAGAAGGTGCCGATCGGCTTGCGATCCTGCTTGGCCCGCACGATGCCCTCGAGCACGCCGTCGCCGGCCTCGAGGTGGGATGGGTTCGCGGCCAGCGATACCGGAATCTCGGCACCGTCTTCACCGCGGAACATGCCCGTCGTGCCGAGGTGGTACTTCACGTCGCCGGAACCGTGCACGGTGCGCGGGTCCTGCGTTCCCTCGAACTCGCGGAAGATCTCACCGTAGGTCTTGCCGGCGATATTGGTGAGCACGTTCAGGCGGCCGCGGTGGGCCATGCCGATCGCGACCTCGTCGAGGCCCTGCTCGGCTGCGCCCTGCAGAATGGTGTCGAGCAGCGGAATGGTGCACTCGCCGCCTTCGAGGCTGAAGCGCTTCTGCCCCACGTACTTGGTCTGCAGGAACGTCTCGAAGGCTTCGGCCTCGTTGAGCTTGGCCAGAATGCGCATCTGCTCGTGGTGGGTGGGCTTGACGTACGACTTCTCGATCTTCTCCTGCACCCACTTGCGCTGCGCCGGGTCCTGAATATGCATGTACTCGATGCCGGTGGTGCGGCAGTACGAGTCGCGCAGCACTCCCAGGATGTCGCGCAGCAGCATCTGGCGCTTCGCTCCGAAACCGCCGGTCACGAAGGACCGGTCGAGGTCCCAGAAGGTGAGCCCGTGCGTGGCGATATCGAGGTCGGGGTGGCTGCGCTGTGAGTACTCGAGCGGGTCGATGTCGGCCATCAGGTGGCCGCGCACGCGGAACGAGTTGATCAGTTCCTGTACGCGAGCGGTCTTGTCAACGGCGCTCGCGAGGTCGACGCTGATATCCGGTGCCCAGTGGATCGGGTCGTACGGGATGCGCAGCGCTGAGAAGATCTCTTCGTAGAAGTTGTGCTGGCCGATCAAAAGCTCGTGCACGATCTTAAGGAACTCGCCCGAACCGGCTCCCTGGATGACGCGGTGGTCGTAGGTGCTCGTGAGGGTGATGGTCTTCGAGATGGCCAGGCCGGTGAGGGTCTTGACGCTCGATCCCTGGAACTCGGCGGGGTAGTCGAGGGCGCCGGCACCGATGATGCAGCCCTGGCCCTTCATGAGGCGCGGCACCGAATGCACGGTGCCGATACCGCCCGGGTTGGTCAAAGACAGGGTTGCGCCGGCGAAGTCGTCCGCGGTGAGCTTGTTCTGCCGTGCCCGGGTGACGAGGTCTTCGTAGGCGGCGAGGTACTCGCCGAACGTCATCGTGTCAGCGCGCTTGATTGCCGGGACCAGCAGGGCGCGGGTGCCGTCGGGCTTGGGCATGTCGATGGCCAGTCCCATGCCGACGTGGGCGGGGGCGACGACCGAGGGCTTGCCCTCGACCTCGTCGTAGTAGACATTCTGGCTGGGGAACATCTTGAGTGCACGAATCAGCGCCCACCCGATCAAGTGCGTGAAGGAGACCTTGCCGCCACGAGCTCGCTTCATGTGATTGTTCATGACGATGCGGTTGTCGATGAGCAGCTTGGCCGGAATCGTGCGCACGCTCGTGGCGGTTGGTACGGTCAGGCTCGTCACCATGTTGGTCGCGAGTGACTTTGCCATTCCGCGCAGCGGCGCGACTTTGTCTTGCCTGACCGGCGCGGACGTGTCGACGACGACAGCCTGCGGGCTCGTGACGGGGGCATCGGCTGGAACAGGGGTCGGCTTCGGCGCACTCGAGGTGGTGCGGGCCGTCGGCTGGTTCTCGGTGACGGGAACCGGAGCGGCGCCGCCGGGAGCGGCCTGCGCCAGCGGTGCTGCCGGCGCTGCTGCTGCGAGCGCTGCTGCAGGGGGAGCGGATGGTGCCGGGGGAGCGGATGGTGCCGATACGGCCGCCGGGGCGACCGTCGGGGTGTGCGCGGTCTGGTGGTAGCTCTCGAGCACCGGCCACCACGATTCATCAACCAACGTCTTGTCGATCAAATAGCGTTCATACAATTCGTCAACGAGCCACTCGTTTGCTCCGAATTCGCCCGACGTTGTTTCGTCAGAAGCTCCACCGGTTACCTGGCCTGACACCGTGGGATCGCCCACTCTCTGCTTTGAATTTGGATGCCCTCGGCGAGGTCGGTCGCCGGGTCAATCTGAGCTTTCATGAGCCTGTCGCTGACGATGTCGACCGCCAGGTCAGTCTGCATAACCAGCCTAATCCCATCAGACGCGACCATGGACACCCTTCTGAACGGCTAGCGTTCTTGGTATGCAGTTCTATGGAACCACGCCCAGCCACGATTTGACCTACTCCGACGTGTTCCTGGTGCCCGGACAGTCGGCCGTCACCAGCCGCCTGGATGTCTCGCTGGCTCCGAACGACGGGACCGGCGCCACAATACCGATCGTGTCGGCGAATATGAACTCGGTCACCGGGCCGCGCCTGGCGGCCTCGCTGGCCCGACGCGGCGGACTCGGGGTGCTGCCGCAGGACATGCACTTGCAAGACCTCGATGCGGCCATCCGCTGGGTGAAAGACCAGTCGGTTCGTTTCGATACGCCGTTCGTGTTTGCCCCCGACGCCACCGTCGAGACGGCACTGCGGCAAGTTCCGGCCGTTCCCGGGCAGGGAATTGTCATCCATTCCGCTGATGGTGGCTACCTCGGCTGCATCGTCGCCAGTCGTCTGGCGACCGCCCTGCCCGATGCTCGCCTCGGTGATCTGCTGCACGGTGAACTGACCGCGCTCGACGCCGATGACGTCGAGGGGCCGCGCCGTGCGTTCGACCTGATGATCGACGCCGACATCGACTTCGCCCCGGTGCTGCACCACGGCGTCGTCGTCGGAACGCTCAGTCGCAAGAGCGCTTTGCGCTCCACCCTCTACCAGCCCACGCTCGACGCGCACGGACGGCTCAAGGTCGCGGCGGCGATCGGCATCAATGGCGACGTCGCCGCGAAGGCTCGCGCGCTTGCCGCGGCCGGTGTCGACATTCTCGTGATCGATACCGCGCACGGCCATCAGGAGGGCATGCTGCGCGCGCTCGGCATTATCGCCGGCCTGAACCTCGGACTGCCGATCGTGGCAGGCAACGTGGTGACCAAGGACGCCGTGCGCGACCTGGTCGGTGCCGGCGCGACGATCGTCAAGGTCGGAGTCGGTCCGGGCGCCATGTGCACCACCCGCATGATGACCGCAGTGGGTCGGCCGCAATTCTCGGCCGTGCTCGAAACGGCGACCGCCGCACGTGAACTCGGCGCGCACGTCTGGGCAGACGGCGGGGTGCGCTACCCGCGGGACGTGGCCCTCGCGCTCGCCGCTGGTGCGGCATCCGTCATGATCGGTTCCTGGTTCGCCGGAACCACCGAAGCTCCCGGCACGCTGAATGTGGATGCCCGCGGCGGGGTCTACAAGGAAAGCTGGGGAATGGCGTCGACCAAAGCCGTTCAGGCGCGTTTCGAGCGCCTCGATGCGTACGACCTCGCCCGCAAGACCCTCTTCGCCGAGGGAATCTCGAGTTCGAAGATCTACCTCGACCCGCTGCGGCCGTCGATCGAGGACCTGCTCGACATGATCACCTCGGGCGTGCGCTCCTCGTTCACCTACGCCGGAGCCACCACCGTCGCCGACTTTCACGCAAAGGCTCTCGTCGGCATACAGTCGGCCGCTGGCTATGAAGAGGGCAAGGCACTGCCGGTCTCCTGGTAGTCGGGCGGTTCGAGGGCCGGGCGCGCAGACGGGGCGCCCGGTATACTCGGTGAGATAATGGATGACCCTCCCACCGCTGAACCCTCTCCCCATAAACCCTCGCCCGTAGTCGCCGGCGGTGAACTCCTTGTCTGAGCTAATCATGCTTGGGCTTGGCCTCATCCTGACCGTCGGCACGGGCCTTTTCGTCGCCAGTGAGTTCGCCCTGGTGAATCTCGACCGCGCCGACCTCGAAGCGCGGCAGGAGCGCGGGGCGACCCGCCTCGGCCTCACCATTGCGGCGCTGAAAATCACCTCGACGCACTTGTCGAGCGCGCAGCTAGGTATCACCTTGACCACCCTGCTCACCGGGTACACGATCGAACCGGCACTGTCGTCGCTGCTGTATGGCCCGCTCACGGCGGCCGGACTGCCCGTCGACCTGGTCCCGGTGTTCGGCACCACGATCGCCATCGTCGCGGCGACCCTCGTGTCGATGGTCATCGGTGAGCTGGTTCCGAAGAATTTCGCGCTCGCCCTGCCCATTCAGACTGCACGCCTGGTGATTCCGTTCCAGACCGTGTTCACGACCGTGTTCAAACCGGCCGTGCTGATGCTCAATAACAGCGCCAACGGTCTACTGCGCCTGGTCGGCATCGAACCGAAGGAAGAACTGTCGGGCGCCCGCACAGCCGAGGAACTCTCGTCGCTCGTGCGCCGTTCGGCCAGCGCCGGACTGCTCGAAAAAGACACCGCCACGTTGCTGCACCGCACGCTGTTGTTCTCCGGACACACGGCCTCGGATGTGATGACGCCGCGTCCACGCGTCGCGAGCATCCACCGCACCGATTCGGCGCAGGCCGTCATTGACCTCACCCGCTCCACCGGCTACTCGCGTTTTCCTGTCGTCGACGAAAGCGTCGACGACGTCGTGGGCATCGTGCACGTCAAGCAGGCGGTAGCCGTACCCCGCGCACGCCGAGCGGATGTGCCGGTGTCAGCCCTGCAGACCGACCCGGTCCGTGTGCCCGAGACCATGAAGCTCGACGACCTGCTCGGTGAACTGCGCGGCCGCGGCTATCAGATGGCGATCGTCGTCGACGAGTACGGCGGCACGGGCGGCGTCGTCACGCTGGAAGACCTGGTCGAGGAACTGGTCGGCGAGGTCGCCGACGAGCACGACCGGGCGCGGGCCGGCGTCGTGCGCTCACCCGACTCGCTGACCTTTCCCGGTATGCTCCGCCCCGACGAACTACTCGAACGCACGAGCGTTGTCGTGCCGGAGCAGGGCCCGTACGAGACCGTGGCCGGTTTTGTCATGAGCGAGCTGGGCCGGCTGCCGGTGATCGGCGATCGAGTGCCGGTTCGAGGCGGTTCCCTCACCGTGGAACGCCTCGAGGGGCGCCGCATCGACCGTCTGCGCTTCACCCCCGCGGCCGTGCCGCAACCCGCACTGGCAGTTGAAACGAAAACCGATCGAAAAAAGGTGAGCGACAAATGAGCGACTGGGCCGGAATCGCCTGGTTGGTCGTGCTCCTGGCCGCCAACGCTTTTTTCGTCGGAGCGGAGTTCGCCGTCATCTCGGCCCGCCGCTCGCAGATCGAACCGCTCGCCGAGGCCGGAAAACGCAGCGCCAAGACCGCGCTGTGGGCGATGGAACATGCCACGCTCATGCTCGCGACCTCCCAGCTGGGCATCACGGTGTGCTCGCTGCTCATTCTGAACGTCTCCGAGCCGGCGATCCACCACCTGCTGGAGGTGCCGCTGGCCCTGACCGGTCTGACCGACGCCACCATCGCCACCATCGCCTTCATCGTCGCGCTGCTGCTGGTCTCCTACCTCCACGTCGTATTCGGCGAGATGGTTCCGAAGAACCTGTCGTTCTCGGTGCCGGACCGGGCCGTGCTGCTGCTCGCGCCGCCGCTCGTGTTTGTCGCCCGGGTTTTCAAACCGCTGATCGTGACCCTCAACGCCTGCGCTAACGGTGTGTTGCGTTTGTTCGGAGTGCAGCCCAAAAGCGAGGCGACGAGCGCGTATACCCTCGACGAGGTCGCCACCATCGTCACTCAGTCCACCCGGGAGGGTGTGCTGAGCGACGGTACCGGCGCCCTCACCGCGGCGTTCGAGTTCACCAACCTCAAGGTGCGTGACGTGGCCGTCGGCCTCGGCAAACTGGTCAGCCTGCCGGAGTCGGCCACGGCGGCCGACGTGGAGCGGGCCGTGACACGCCATGGCTTCTCGCGCTATGTGCTCGCCGACGCTGAGGGTTACCTCACCGGCTATGTGCACCTGAAGGACGTGCTCGACCTCGATGCTGGGTCTGCTTCGGCTTCGGCCTCTGCTGCGACGCTGGCCGCACCCGACAGCTACGCGGGGCAGATCCCGGCCAAGCGCATCCGGGCCCTGATCTCTATTTTCGAAGACACCGACCTCGAAGACGCCCTCGCCACCATGCGTCGTTCGGGCGCGCACCTCGCGCGCTCGTTCACGGCCGAGGGCGAGACCACCGGGGTGCTCTTTCTCGAGGACATCATCGAGGAACTCGTCGGCGAAGTGCAAGACGCCACCCGCCGCGAGTAGCCGGTGCAACCGCGCGCAGCTCGCGCGTGATCTGGCGCGTGCCCGGCGTTTCCAGCGGGACGTGCTCGGGATGGGACCCGGGGAGGAACGCGTGGAAGGGGTGCTCTGCCGCACTTCGAATGGTGCCGCCGTCATGATCCAGGAAACCGACAATGCCGACACCGCGGCGAACACCGCGATCGGTTTCGACACCGACGGCAAGATCCTCTGCCTGTCGCAGACCAACCCGGTGGAGGACCTGCCGCGGCGCGAGCGGGACGGGTTGCAGTCCGCCAACTGCTGCCCGTCAGGGTGGCTGCCGACCCGGCGGGGCGGGTGGCGGCATCCGTCTGCGCAAATCTGAGAAACGACCTATCGTGGAGGCATGGTGAATCCCGGCGGTTGGCTTGAATGGGAGGCTGAACAGGCCCGCGACTGGATCTACCGGCCCCAGGCCGGCGACGACAAGTATTCGCGCGGCGTCCTCGGAGTGCGCACCGGTTCCAAGGACTACCCGGGGGCTGCGGTGCTCGGCGTTGACGCGGCCGTGCGCACCGGCGTCGGCATGGTGCGGTACCTCGGTCCGCGCCGCGCGGCCAACCTCGTGCTGCAGCGCCGGCCCGAAATAGTCACCGTGCCCGGCCGAGTGCAGGCCTGGCTGCTCGGCTCCGGCATCAACGCGACAACGAGAACGGATGCCGTCACCACCGCCCTGGCGGCAGCCCTCACCGATGGCCTGCCCACGGTCGTCGACGCGGGCGCCCTCGACCTGGTGTCGCGTGCGATCGGGCCGACCGTGATCACCCCGCACGCCGGCGAACTGGCCGCAATGCTCGAGGATGAGGCCGAGCCGGGCTCCGCCTCGCAGATCGCGGCCAATCCGGGCGAGTGGGCCATTCGCGCCGCCCGCCTGTTTGATGTGACGGTGCTGCTCAAGGGCGCCGTCACCCACGTGGCATCGCCGTCGGGCGCCCGACTGACCGTGTCGACCGGGCCGGCCTGGCTGGCCACCGCCGGGTCGGGCGACGTACTCGGCGGAATTCTGGGGGCGCTCCTCGCCACCCACGTCGACCAGATCGAAGCGGACGCCTCCTCCCTTGCCCCGCTCGCCGCGACCGCCGCGCTCCTGCACGCCCACGCTGCGAATCTCGCTTCCGCCGGCGGTCCGATCGCGGCCCTCGACGTGGCCGACGCCGTGCCGCAGGCCGTCGCCGCGTTGCTCGACCACGGTGTCGATGCAGGGCCTCACGTGACGCGCTAGAGCGGGATCGGACCCGGCAAGGCGGTTGGCTGTGCCAAGGTAAAGCGTGCGAATTCACGATAAGACCCGCAGTGCGCCCGGAACGCGGCTGGCGCTGCGGCATCCGCTCGCCGCACTGTGGTCGGCCTTTGTGCTCGTGCACCTGCTGCTGATCGTTTTAGCCCAGTACGGGCCGGGGTATCCGCTCGGCGACGTCGAAGTCGTGTACCGCCGCTGGGCCGAGAACGCGACGGCTGGCAGCATCGCGGGGATCACCGAGGATTTCGTGTACCCGGTGCTCGCCCTCGTGCCGATTGTCAGCGCGCTCGTCCTCGGCGGCCCGGCCTACCTCGGAACCTGGTTTGTGCTGGTGACGGGGTTGAACGCGGGGGCGTTCTTCGTGCTCCTGCGCCGGCCTTCGCAGTGGCTCGCAGCCGGGTGGTGGTTGGTCTTTCTGGCCATGCTCGGCCCGATCGCGCTCGTGCGCATCGACTCCGTGACAGTGCCGCTCTGCATTGTCGCCCTGCTCTGGCTGCGCCGGCGCCCGCTCTGGGGCACGGTGCTGCTCACGATCGCGACCTGGATCAAGATCTGGCCGGTGGCCGCGCTCGCCGCCCTGTTCGTGGCGTCGAGACTGCGCTGGCGGATGCTCGGAGTCGCTTCGGCAGTCACCGCGGCGGTCGTCGCTGCGGCCGCGATGCTCAGCCTGAGCCAAGGCAGCGGAATTCACGTGCTGAGCTTTGTGGCAGAGCAGGCCGGGCGGGGGATCCAGATCGAGTCGCCCGTCGCCGTGCCCTGGCTGTGGCAGGCCGCGCTCGGCGTGCCGGGCAGTCTCATCTATTACGATCATCAGATTCTCACGTTCCAGGTCGCCGGTGCGGGTGCCACTGCAATGAGTGCTCTGATGACGCCACTGCTCGCGCTGGCCGCCATCGCCGTATTACTGCTCGGCCTGCGAGCCCAGCGCCGGGGAGTGGGCTGGCTGGCTGTGCTGCCGCCGTTGACGCTCGCGTTGACGGTGTCCCTGATCGCGTTCAACAAGGTCGGATCGCCGCAGTTCATCAGCTGGCTGGCCGCACCGATCATTCTGGGGCTGGTCCTCAACGGCCGCGCGTGGCGTACGCCAGCACGCATCACTCTTGTGCTCGCCGTACTCACCCAGCTTGTCTACCCATACTTGTACGACTGGGTGCTCGTGGCGAACCCGCTCTTAGTCCTCGTGCTGAGCCTGCGCAACCTGCTCGAATTCGTGCTGCTCGGCTGGGCGCTCCGGGCGCTCTATCGGCCGAGTCCCGCGCAAATCCGGGCTACCTGACCACCCCACTCCAGGTGCACCCCTCGAAGCCGGAACAGGCGTCGATCAGGCGGAGAGCCTCAGGGACCTCTGACGAGACGCTCGTATACTCGGTGTTGGATTCCACGGTCGTGGTGTGGCTTGCGGGGCTGCTGATCTCAATGGCCCACCCGCGGTACTGCTATCGACCTCCACCGGTATTCAGGAGCATTCTTGTGAGTTCTCGATCCCGCCCGTCGCCGTCCGTCGGTGTCGGTGCTGAGCCCGCAGTGAAGCCCGTGGCGTGGCACACCCTCTCTGCCACGGTCGTCGCCACGATGTTGGACGTTGATCCCGGTGCCGGTCTGCACGACGGCTCGGTTGAGGCGCGACAGGGAGAGTACGGACCCAATCTCCTGGCCGAGCCCAGAAGAATACCGGCCTGGCGCAAGATCATCCGTCTGTTGGCGGAGAAAATGACGCTCGTGCTGGTGATCGCCGCGGTGGTGAGCGCCGTCGTCTCACGGGAATGGGAGACGCCCGTCGTTATCCTGGCGGTGATCATCCTGAACACGGCGTTGAATTATCTGCAGGAACGACGGGCCGAAAACAGCCTCCAGGCGTTGCGAACCATGTCTGCGGGAACGGCGGTGGTTCGCCGTAACGGCATCGAGCTGGAGGTTCCTCGGTCCGCGCTGGTGCCCGGAGATATTGTTCTGCTGGATGCCGGGGACTCCATTCCGGCCGACGGCCGCATCGTTGAAGAATCGCGGTTGCAGGTAGCCGAGGCCACACTGACCGGAGAATCCGAACCCGTCGGAAAGACGACGCATGCACTCACGGTTGCGAGCCTGCCGCCCGGCGACCGCGACAATATGGTCTTCATGAACACCGAGGTCACCCGTGGTCGGGCCACCATGATCGTCACCGCTACCGGTATGCGCACGGAGGTCGGTGCAATTGCGGCTTTGATCAGCGAGGTGAAGGGCGAAGGTACCCCCCTCCAAAAGAGGATTGACCAGTTGGCGCAGATGCTGACCCTGGTGGCCCTGCTCGTGGTGGCCGTTGTCTTCGTGCTGGGTCTCATGCGTGGGCAGTCGTGGTCCGACCTGCTGATCACCGCGGTGTCGCTGGCCGTGGCGACAATTCCAGAGGGACTCACGGCGGTCGTCGCATTCACTCTGGCGATGGGAGCCGCGCGGCTAGCGGGCCGTGGGGCCATTCTCAAGCAGCTCGCGGCGGTGGAAACCCTGGGCAGCGTCACTCATATCGCCACGGACAAGACCGGCACGCTGACCATGAACGAGATGACGGCACATCGCCTACACATTCATGGACACGATTTTCTGGTCACCGGCGAGGGCTATTCGACAAACGGGAAAATCCTGACCCCGGAGGACCTGCCGGTGCCCGACCTGACCGAGGCGTTATTGACGATGGCGCTGTGCAACGATGCCGTCATCCGTGACGGCAGGCTGGTGGGAGATCCGACGGAAGGTGCGTTGGTCGTGTTGGCCGAAAAGGGCGGTCTCGACGTTGAGGCGGCCCGGCAAGATCACCCGCGCGTGGCGGAGGTCCCGTTCGATTCTGAGTATAAATACATGGCCACCTTCCACCGTCTGGCGTCGACAACGTCCAATTCGAACCCGTCCGCGCCGCTGACCGTCGAACAGTGTCTGGCAAAGGGTGCCCCGGTCGCGCTGATGCAGCTGGCCGATTCGGTACTCACCGCGCAAGGAATCCGGCCGATCACCGAGGAACATCGCCGACGGATCCACGATGCCATCCAGAAACTAGCCGGAGAGGGCCTGCGCACACTCATGATCGCCGGGCGGCGGCTGGACACCGTTCTCCCAGATGACGAAAAATCGTTGCAGGCCATGGTCACCGCATTGACGATCTACGCAATCGTGGGAATTGTCGATCCTGCCCGTGCGGAGGCTGCCGAGGCCATCGCCGTGGCGCGGAGAGCTGGCATCCAAGTGCACATGATCACGGGCGATCACCTGATCACGGCTTCGGCCATCGCCAAGAATTTGGGTATCCCCGGCGACGCCGCGTCCGGTCTGGACCTGGACGAACTGGACGACGGCGAGCTTGGCCGACGTGCTGCCGGCTACGGCGTGTTGGCGCGGGTCACCCCGGCACACAAGATTCGAATGGTCAAGGCTCTGCAGAAGGGGGGCAATATCGTGGCGATGACCGGGGACGGTGTCAACGACGCCCCTGCCCTGAAGCAGGCCGACATCGGCATCGCAATGGGCATCACCGGGACGGATGTGTCCAAAGGCGCCGCGAATATGATCCTCACCGACGACAACTTCGCCACCATCGTGGCCGCGGTCAGAGAAGGCCGCGGCATCTATGCCAACATCCTGAAGTTCGTGAGATTCCAGCTCACCACAGCGTGGGGGTTCGTGCTCATCTTTTTGATTGCGGGCGTCACCGGGCTGGCCGGCGGTGCGCCGTTCACCGCCCTGCAGATCCTCTGGGTCAACATCATCATGGACGGCCCGCCCGCGCTCGCCCTCGGCGTGGATGCGGCGGAGCCGGGCACGATGTTGGAACAGCCTCGCCCGGCAAATGAACGGCTGCTGACCCGAGGTCGGCTCCTCCGAATCCTCGGGTTGGGGATCGTCATGGCCGCTGGCACCATCGCCGTCCTGACCCTCGCGCCGGTCGTGTTCCCGGACAGGGCCGATGATGCGGCATTCGCCAGCACCCTGGCGTTTACCACGTTCGTGTTCTACCAGGTGTTCAATCTGCTCAACGTGCGTTCGGACACGCACTCCGTATTCTCGATCCAGACCTTGACGAACCGGAGCATCTGGGGCGCCCTGGCGGCCGTGATCATCCTGCAGATCTGTGTGGTGCAGCTCCATGTTCTGCAGGGGCTCTTCGACACCACTGAACTCACTGCATCCCACTGGGGCCTGGCCGTCCTGGTGGGGTCTTCCGTGCTCTGGGTCGAGGAAATCGGTAAGTTCCTGGTGCGGTCGCGGGGCCGCCATCGGCGGGGCCAGGCCCCGAGTCGCAGTGCGCGCAATCCCAGCTCAGACCATCACATCTAAGGAGTCACAATGCTTGTAGCCTTTTCCGTTGCACCGTCCGTCGCCGCCGACTCGCAGGGGTCGGTGCACGACGCGGTCGCCGCGGCCGTGCGCATCGTGCGCGACTCCGGGCTGCCCAACCACACCGATTCCATGTTCACCACCATCGAGGGCGACTGGGACGAAGTCTTTGCCGTGATTAAGGCGGCGACCGCGGCGGTGGGAGCCTTCGGGCCGCGCGTTTCCCTCGTGCTGAAGGCCGACATCCGCCCAGGTCACTCTGAAGAGCTGATCGGCAAGCTCGAGCGCTTGGAGAAGGCACTGAAACACGGGGAATCCGACTGAGCCAAATGCCACACGGGCTGCACATCCCGACCGGCGGTTAGCTTGTCCGTTCGGAGTCGGGCGGATCCTCGGCAGACAGTGAGCCGGCGTGGGCGCGTATGGTCGGGTCCAGATGAACCTTGATCAGGCTGGCGATCGTGGTCACCGTCAAGACGACAGCGATGACGACAAGGCTCAGGTTGGTGCTGATCTCCGGCACGCGGTCGTCGATGCCGTGTCCCCAGTGCAGAACGAGTTTCACGCCGATGAAAGCGAGGATGAGCGCCAGACCGGTGGAGAGGTACACCAACCGGTCCAGGAGTCCCTTGACGAGAAAGAAAAGCGCACGCAGCCCGAGCAGGGCGAAGGCGTTGGCGGTGAAGACGATGTACGGTTCCTCGGTGATACCGAAGATCGCCGGGATCGAGTCGAGCGCGAACAAGAGATCGGTACTGCCGATTGCCAGCAGCACGATAAAAAGTGGCGTCACTGCGCGGCGGCCGGCGCTGCGGGTGAAGAGTCGACCGCCGTCATATTCCGTCGTAACGGTCAGGCCGCGACGGGCCACACGGACCAGAACGTTGTCGTGCACGTCAGGGTCGACGTTGCGGTGCCGGTAGAGCTGCACGGCCGTCACGACCAACACCAGGCCGAAGATCAGGAACATGAAAGAGAACAGCGAGAGAAGTGCTGCCCCCAGAGCGATGAAGATCGCTCGCAGGAGCAGGGCCAGTGCTATTCCGAAGATCAGAACCTTCTGCTGATACTGTGCCGGAACGGCGAAAGTTGACATGATGATCACAAAAACGAAGAGGTTGTCAATGGACAGGCTCTTCTCGACGATGTAGCCGGCGAAGTATTCCGAACCGAAGGCCCAACCCACCTGGGCGGCGAAAACCAAGCCGAAGACGATCGCCACAGCGATGTAGAGGACCGAAGAGAGTGCAGCTTCGCGGAACTTGACCACGTGCGGTCGAGCGGCGGCCAGGCCCAGGTCCAGCGCGAGCAACCCGAGAATGAGTCCGATGGTCAACGTCCAGCGGAGCGCAGTAACTTCGAGCATCGGTGACCTTCCTGTCGTCGTGAGCGAGTGCATCCGCGGTTCGTCCACTAATGATAGACGTATGAAACATAATTCAGTAATCTGAAGGCGTGCTTTTACCGATAAGGAGGACTACCCATGAGCGTTGACGGCGCGATGGACATCGTTGAATTTCTGCCCGCTGCGAGCAACAGCATCGTGGTCGGACATGATGGCTCGGACTGTGCCGATCACGCATTGGCCATGGCCCTTGAACTCGCCGACCAGTTGCACGTCCCCGTCGTTGTCGTGCGCGCGTGGTCCATTGCGACAGCTCCACGGCCATCAAGCTGGCAGTTCGGATACGTTTCTTCGTTCGATGAGTACTTCTCAGCGGTGCACGATGAACTGGTGCAGGACGCGCGGACCAGCGTCGAGAACCATCCCGCCGTCTTGGTGAGTTACCGGGCGGTTCATGCCAGCCCCGCAAAGAGCCTCATCGCCGTCTCCCGGAACGCGCGTATTCTCGTTGTTGGATCCCGCGGTCGAGGCGGCCTCGCGGGGATGCTGCTCGGTTCCGTGAGTGAGCAGTGCGTGCGGCACTCGACATCCCCCGTCCTGGTCGTGCGGCAGCGGGCGCTCAAGCTGGAACACGAATAAACCTGACCGATGCAGGAGTTTCAGTGGCCCACCCTGCATCGGTGCAGACTTACGGACGGGCACCGATGCCGCAGGCAGATCACCGGAGGACCCTGGGTGGGTCTCAGAACTTTTCAGGCCGGAGTACCTCGATATCGCTCACGAACAGGATCATGGCGTAGTCGTCGTAGTACTGCTCCTGAAAGTAGGTGGTGATATTTTCAGCCGTCGCTGTGTCGCACACCACCTCGATGCGGATGTTCCCACTCGCTTCCCAGCCGGCGTTGCGAGTACCACGGCTCCCCTTGCCACGCGCGTCGGTGATGGTGTACCCGTGGGCGTGAAGCCGATCGATATCCCGGACGAGCGTGCTCTCCAGAGCAGCTTCGGTGATGACGGTCAAGAGCTTGCGTGTATGCCGGAGCATCGGGTTCAACCTTTCGCGAACGTATGAGCCCACACTGCGAGCGCGTGGTAGAGCGGGATCCCGATCAGGACGTTGAACGGGAATGTTATCCCGAGCGCACCGGCCAGGGACAGGGTGGGGTTGGCTTCGGGTACAGAGATGCGCATGGCCGCCGGTACCGCGATGTAGGACGCACTGGCCGCCAGAGTCGCCAGGATGGTCGTTCCTCCGATGGAGAGGCCCAGAGACCACCCCAGCCACGTTCCCACCAGCGCCGAAAAAAGCGGCATTGCGATTGCAAAGACCACCAGAAATGGGCCGTGTCGGCGCAGGCTTCCCATCTGTGTCGCCATAATCAAGCCCATC
Source organism: Cryobacterium sp. Hz9 (assembly GCF_004402825.1). Taxonomy (NCBI): domain Bacteria; kingdom Bacillati; phylum Actinomycetota; class Actinomycetes; order Micrococcales; family Microbacteriaceae; genus Cryobacterium; species Cryobacterium sp. Hz9. The sequence continues at coordinate 507,947 of NZ_SOFC01000023.1, read as the reverse complement.
TCCAGCAGAAAAAGAGCGAGAATTCCCTTGAAGAGATCCACGAACAGCGGTTCGATGGACGACAACCCGTCCGGGCCAGCTACCCAGCCGATGAGCAGTCCGCCCAGGAGCAGCACGATGCCTTTCCCCAGGAACACTTCATGGGCGATCGACTTCCACCGCGTCTCGCGCGAGATGCCTCGCGCGAGCACAATTCCTACCAGAATTGCCGGCACTTCCAGCAGCACCAGAAGCAGCGGCATGTGTTCTTCGAACGAGATCTGCTGGCTGCCGAGGTAGGCGACGGCCACGGCGTAGGTGCCCACGCTCACGGAACCGTAATGGGCGGCGATAGAGGCCGCATCCGCTCGCTTGAAGCGGCCCAGATAGCGCAGCACGGGGAACGCGAGCAGGGTGAGGCCAAAACCCATGGCCACCACGGCCAGCATCTGCGGCAACAGGTCGGCGAAGGGCTGCCTGGAGAGTTCCACGCCGCCTTTGAGGCCAATGGCCAGCAACAGCACGATACTGACGAACTCGTAAATCGCCGCCGGAAGACGCAACTCTGAACGCAGGAGGCCGGCCACTGCTCCGAGCAGGAAGAAGAGAATGATGGGATCGATCACATTGTGGCTCTCTGATTTACTCTGCTTGAAGTTCGAAGAAGCGGCGCGACTCCATGGTGACCAACCCGTCAATACGCGCTGACCAATACGTGCTAACACTAGCGTGTATTGCGGAGCGTGTGTCGTCTATGATGAGACGATGGCCGCATGGACCTTTCTCACTAATCACGCACACGTTCTGCTCTGCGTTTCTCAAGACCCCGGGATGCGATTGCGCGATATCGCTGTCGAGGTGGGGATCACCGAACGCGCCGCCCAGCGCATCATCGCCGAACTCGTCGCAGATGGCTATCTCACGCGTCAACGCGACGGACGGCGCAACAGCTATCAGCTCTACCCCGAGCTTCCTCTCCGGCATCCCCTGGAACGACACCACAAAATTGGTGAGCTTCTCGGAGCGCTTGGATCCATAGACCGTGAGTAGCCACCGCGGTCGAAGCTGCCATCCGCCGCTGCCCGCATTGCTGCCCGTATCGCTGCCCGTATCGCTGCACTGGCGAATTCACCGACCGAAGCCACGCTGACCCACAATTTTGTGACAACTCGACCAGTGACGCTGCCCTACCCGCGACACGCTGGTCGCGCAGAGGATGGGCGGTGTGCAAGCAGGTCACGAGAGCGCCATGGGGATTAGGCTTTACGCATGCCCCTCACAGCTGACGGGTCGACGCAGCTGTCGTCGACCCGAATTCGTCTTGCCCTCCTTGCCCTCGCCCTGGGCGGGTTCGGCATCGGTGCGACCGAATTCGTCGCCATGGGCTTGCTGCCCAACCTCGCCGCCGACCTGCTGCCGGGCCTCTACGCCAGCGCACCGGATGTCGCCAACGCGCAGGCCGGCTGGCTCATCTCGGCCTACGCCCTCGGCGTGGTCGTCGGCGCGCCGACCATCGCCGCAGCCGCCGCCCGCTGGCCGCGCAAACAGTTGCTGCTCGGGTTGCTGACCGCGTTCACCCTCGGCACGATCGCGTCGGCCTTGCTGCCCACCTTCGAGACCGTGCTCGCCGCCCGGTTCGTCGCCGGGCTGCCGCACGGCGCCTATTTCGGCATCGCCTCGCTCGTCGCCGCACACCTGATGGGCCCGGGTAAGCGGGCTCGTGGCATCGCGATCGTGTTGAGCGGCCTGACCATCTCCAACGTGATCGGAGTGCCGACGATCACGTGGATCGGCCAGATGAGCGGATGGCGCGTGGCCTACCTCGTCGTCGCCGCCATTTTCGCGTTCACCTTCGTGGCCGTGGCCGTGTTCGTGCCCTTCCAGACCGGCAACCCCAAAGCCACCATGCGCGCTGAGTTGCGAGCGTTCCGCCAGCTGCAGGTCTGGATCACCCTCTCGATCGGGGCGATCGGCTTCGGTGGGCTCTTTGCCGTTTACACCTATGTTGCCCCGCTGGTGATCGAGATCACCGGGCTGGCCGCCGCCGCCGTACCGCTCATCCTGGTGGTCGTCGGCCTCGGCATGACGGCCGGGAACTTTGCCGGGGGAGCATTGGCCGACTGGAGCGTTCGCCGCACGATGTACATCGCCTTCGCGGTGCTCATCATCGCCCTGGTCACTCTCAGCCTGTCGGCGCAGTACCTGGCCGGGCTGCTGGTCGGCGTGTTCCTGATCGGCGCGGCGGCATCCGCTCTGTCACCGACCATTCAAGCCCGGCTGATGGACGTCGCCCACGAAAGCCAGTCGCTGGCCGCGGCGCTGAACCATTCCGCGCTCAACGTCGGAAACGCCCTGGGCGCGGCCCTCGGTGGGGTCGCCATCGCGGCGGGGCTCGGCTATCTCGCCCCGGTCTGGATCGGTGTCGGCCTGAGCGCGCTCGGTGTGCTGCTGACCCTGCTCACCTTCAGTATCGACCGTCGACGCCGCCAGCACGGCCAGCACGTGCCCTACGGGACCCAGCTCATCCCGGTCGTCCGCCCGCGTTAACGCAGCTGGCCGGCCAGCATGGGAAAATGCTGGCCGGCCAGGTGCGCGAATGCTTTGTCCTAGTCTGTCTGGAGCAGGATGCCGTCGCGGATGGCGCGCTTGCGCAGCGCGACCTTGGTTCCCACGTCGTACCCGGCGAGACGGTACTTCTCGCGAATGCGCTTGAGGTAACTCTTGGCGGTCTCCTCGGAAATGCCGAGCTGATAGGCGACGGCCTTCACCGGCTCGCCGGCACCGTACAGCGCCATGACCCGGCGTTCCTGGGCGCTGAGGCGCGGGCCTTCAGCGTTCTCGGTCGAGTTGAGCGCGTAGTCCAGTTCAGCGGAAATGTACGACTGGCCGTTGTAGGCAGCGCGAATGGCGTCGACGATCATGTTCGCCTCTTCGCTCTTCACGAGGTAACCGAGCGCGCCCGCCGCGAGTGCTTCGCGCACGAGGGCCGGCTCGGAATAGGTGCTCATGAGCACGGTCTTCACGCCGGTCGTTTTGAGCGTCGAAATCTTCAGGGACACGGGAATGTTGTCCTTGAGATCGAGGTCGAGCAGCACGACGTCGACCGGAAATTCGGGATGGGTCAGGAGTTCGGGCCACGTGGTCACGGCCGCCACCATCTCGATGTCGTCGGCAGCGCTTCGGATCCACTCGGTGAGTGCCCCCAGGAGCATCCTGTGGTCGTCAACAAGGGCCAAGCGGATGGGGCGGTCTGACGTCGTCATATTATGTCTCCTACTGTGTGCACCATATCGTCAAACTACTCCATATTAGGCATCCGCAGGATTGTCGACGCTGCACTCGATGTCTACCCTGAGACTACCGGTGGGATTTGAATCCACATGGGGTCCAATGGCCCTGATTGCCTGCCAGGTTTCCGGATCGACACGCCGCCTGGATACCCCAGTAGTGGTCAGTTCGATGGGAAAAAGCACCTTCCGCTGCACACCCACCCCGTGTGGGGGGGAAATTGGGCCCAGGCGCAAACACACGGATGCCCCTGACCGTGCGGTATCCCCGATCAGAAGCCAAATCGTCAGCAGCAAGCCATCGCGCTGCGGCGGCGACAGTAGACCGGCCAGACCGGCTGGATCGTTGAGGGTGACGACGGGACCGAGAAATTCGCTCTCGGTGATGGCATGGTGCAGCCAGGTTTCGGTGCGGCCCTTGATCAGATGCAGTCGCAGTTGGGTGGCCAGGGAGGCGGCCGTCGTCGCTGTCGAAGGCACCAGCGGCAGTGCGGTGCGGCCCTGGGCGACATCGTCGAGCAGAGTTTCCGCATCGAAATCGAGCCGAGCCAACTGTTCGGAGGCGAGCATGCCGACCGCGAACCGCGGCTGCGACACGGTGCTCTGCACCAGCACCAGGTCGAGTTCTCGCTGCACCATTCGCCGAAACGCCTGCACGACACTCGCGCCGACCAGGGGCGGCGCCACCGCCAGGGCGGTGGAGAGAATGTCCGGGCCGAGGGTGAGTAGGTCCTCGCGTGCTTCGAACAGGGTCACTGCGCTCATCGTCAGACCGAGAGCGACGGTAGCCAGGGTGATTTCGCCGGTCTCCCGCAACGTCACGATCGACAGCAGAAAAGCGCCGACGGCCGGGGCTGCGGTGGGAAAGGCCGCCGCGCCCGCCACTCCCCAGGAGCCGGGCAGATCCAGCGCCACCACGACCGCGCACGCACCGAGGGCTGCCAAAAACAGCCAGAGCGGCAGGCGGGAAACCAATTTACGCACCGCGCAGTGCACGGTTACCGCGGTCGCGAGCAGAATCACCCAGGCCAGAACGCTCAGCACCGGAATGCGCGTCGGGTCGCACTGAATGATCAGCCGCGCGAGCAGAAACAGCGCGATGAACGCCCCGCTGATGCTCATGCCGATACCCAGATGACGCGCACCCAAACCGTTCTGGTCTGACCGGAACACGGCGACGCGGCCGTGACCACGCAGAATCGTGCGCGGAAACCGTAACGGCAGAAGGTCGGCTCGTGTTCTCCGGTCAGCGGCTGCCGGCGGCCAGCTGCGTTCCGCGGAACCGCCGAGCAGGCGCGAACCGACACCGCGCGCCCGCGGGTGGGTGGCAATGGGCGCGGTATCGCTGAATGGGGTCATTTGGGAACCTCCAGGACGACCGTCGTTCCGGCACCGATCGAGGAGAACAGGCGTGCGTTGCCACCGACGTCCCGCAACCGGGCGATGACCGATTCGGCGACGCCGAGCCGTTCAGACCCCACCTGGCCGAGATCGAAGCCGACCCCGGTATCGGTGACCATCGCGCGAACGGTCGTGTCGTCATCCGTGATGGTCACGTCGGCGTGATCGACTCCGGAGTGACGGCGCACGTTTTCGAGGCATTCTGACAGGGCCAATAGGAAGGAATCCAGCACGTTGCTGTGCAGCTGCACCTGGCCGCTGCCGTGCCAGTTGACCGTCAGGCCCAGGCGTTCAAACCGCTGGCGAACAGCGTCGAGGGTGTCGCCGAGGGTGAGCACGGTCGCCGATTCCAAACTGTAGACCCCGGAACTCCGCGGGGTCGGCAGGCCGCCGAGGCGTAATTGGCGCAGTAGTCGGGCATCGTCGCCCGCCTGTTTTTGCAGGGCGATCGGGCTGACCCCGACGCCGGAGTGGGCGAGTAGGGTCAGGGTGGCCAGCACCGTATCGTGCAGCAATCGGGCGTCCTGGCGGCGCCGCGCTTCCAGCTCGCTCGCGTGCCGCTCGGCACGGTGCGCCCGCCCGATGGCGGCGATGCGGTGCATCACCCGGGGCACGCTCTGCGCGATCCACCAGGAAGCGAGGGTGAATGACAGCCACATGGCCGCGGTCAGGGCCAGCAACACCGTTCGGTCGGGCGCGCCAACCGTCGCCACGGCCACGCTCGTGACGGTGAGCGCGAAGAACGACAGCAGCAGCAGCAGCCGGCGCACACTGGTGAGCAGCATGGCCGCGACGACGCACACCGGCGCGCTGGAGACCATGCCAATCACGCTCTCCTCGATCAGGTTCAAGGGTCGGCCGGGGTGGCTGGTGAAGCCGACGAGCAGGATGATGGAGATGCCGCTGAGAACGGTCACGAAGGCCCAGCGCAGGGCCCCGGTATTGCCGAGCAGGAATTGACCGGCGGCCAGAATGAGCAGGAGCAGGCCGGCACCGATGCGGGTTTCGATGTTGATTCCGGCGGGTACCAGCAGGCAGGCCAGTGTCGTAGCCGTACCGCTCAGCCCGGCCGCCTGCACCGCTCTTCGCAGGAGACGGTCGCGCTCCTTGAGAATGCGTTGCATGGATGCCTGTCCGGTTGGTGATAAACGTGTTCTATCAGCACCATACCGGGCGGGACACATGCGGGTACGCTTTAGTGCAACACCCGCCGGATCTGGGCGCCGATTGCTTCGTTCTCAATGAGGAAGCCATCGTGACCATACCCGGATTCCAGTACCACCGCGGTGGAGCCATCGACATTGTTCGGTAGGTGCGCAGCGATGGTGCGCTGGCCATCGACCGGAAACAATCGATCACTGTCGATTCCTACGACGATCGAGCGGGCCGTGACCCGGCCGAGGGCGGCCGCGATGCCGCCGCGACCGCGACCGACATCGTGGGAGTTCATGGCTTCGACCAGCACGATGTAGCTGTTGGCATCGAAGCGGCGGGTGAATTTGTTGCCATGAAAGTCGAGGTACGATTCCACGGCGAAGCGGCCGTTGGCGCCGAGCGGGCTGATGCCGCTTTGCCAGCCACGGTCGAAGCGGGCGTTGAGCTCGGCCGGGCTTCGGTAGTTCAACAGGGCCATGCGACGGGCCAGGGCAAGCCCGCGCGTGGGGCCGTCGCCATCCGCTTCGTCGTAGTAGTCGCCGGCTCGATAAGCCGGGTCGGTGCGAATGGCCGCGATCTGCACCGAGTTGAGGGCGATCTGGTCGGCGGTGGTGCGGGGCGGTGCAGCCAGGATGATCAGGCGTTCTACCCGGTCGGGGTCGTCGATAGCCCATTCGAGAGCGTGCATGCCGCCCATGGAACCGCCGATGACGGCTGCCCAGCGGTCAATGCCGAGTTGGTCGGTGAACACCCGCTGGGCGCCCACCTGGTCGCGAATGGTCAGATAGGGAAAGCGGATGCCCCACTCCAGCCCGTCGGGCGCCAGCGAGGCCGGTCCGGTGCTGCCCTGACAACCGCCGAGCATGTTCGGCGCCACCACGAACCACCGCTCGGTGTCGATGGCAAGGCCGGGACCGACGATGCCGTCCCACCATCCTCCGGTCTCCTGCCCGGGACCGGGCGTTCCGGCCACGTGGCTATCACCGGTGAGGGCATGCAGCACGAGCACGGCGTTGTCGCCGGCCGGGCTGAGGGTGCCCCAGGTCTCGTAGGCGAGGCGGGCCATCGGCAAGCTGCCCCCGGCCTCGAAGGTGATCGGGCCCAGGTTGGCGAACTGTCGGTGGCCAACCGGGTCACCGTCGCGCCAGGCACCGGTCGCCGGAGGCTTGCCGAGTACCGAGCGCGCCTGGGCTTCGGTGATGAAGCTCGACGGGACCGTGTCTGCTGAAGATTGCCATTCCATACACGTCTATTCTGGTCGCCGAAGGACCTGCCCGGGCGTATGTTACGTTGTGCGCCCGGGCAGGCCCGTTCCGGTGCTGCCTGACGGGTGGGCGTGGTTGTCTCCGGCGTGTCAGGCGTCAGCGCGGTCGCGCTCGACGACGGCGCGCGCGGCAGCCAGGCCGGCTGCAAGGTCGGCCTTCAAATCCGCGACGTTCTCGATGCCCACGGAGAGCCGCACCAGGCCGGGAGTGACGCCGGCCGTGAGCTGCTCCTCCGGGGTGAGCTGGGCGTGCGTGGTCGAGGCGGGATGAATGACCAGGGAGCGCACATCACCGATGTTGGCGAGGTGGCTGAACAGGCTCAGGTTGTCGACGAGGGCGCGGCCGGCCGCGACACCGCCCTTGAGCTCGAATGAGAGTACCGCTCCGACGCCGAGCGGAGCGTACTTGTTGGCGGCGGCATACCAGGGGCTCGACGGCAGCCCGGCGTAGTTCACCGAGGCGATGTCTTCGTGGTCGTCGAGCCACTCGGCGATGCTCTGAGCGTTCTGCACGTGGCGCTCGATGCGCAGACTGAGCGTCTCGATGCCCTGGATGAGCTGCCAGGCGCTCGCCGGGGCGATGGCGCTTCCGAGGTCGCGCAGCAGCTGCACACGGGCCTTGATGACGTAGGCGATTCCGTCACCGACCGCGGTGGTGTAGCTGGCCCCGTGGTAGGACGGGTCGGGTTCGGTCAGGCCGGGGAATTTCTCGACATTCTTCGACCATTCGAACGTGCCGCCGTCCACGAGCACCCCACCGATGATGGTGCCGTGACCGCCGAGAAATTTGGTGGCGGAGTGCACGATGATGTCGGCACCGTGCTCGAACGGGCGAATGAGGTAGGGGGTGGCGATCGTGTTGTCGACGATCAGCGGGATGCCGGCCGCGTGGGCGACATCCGCTACCAAACTGATGTCGAGCACGTTGATGCGCGGGTTGCCGATGGTCTCCGCGAAGAAGAGCTTGGTGTTCGGGCGCACCGCGCGCTGCCACTCGGCCGCGTCATCCTGGTCTGCGACGAAGGTGACCTCGATGCCGAGCTTGGCCAGGGTGTACTTGAACAGGTTGTAGGTGCCGCCGTAGATCGAACTCGACGACACGATGTGGTCGCCGGCCTGGGCAATGTTCAGCACCGCGAATGTGGATGCCGACTGGCCACTGGACAGCAGCAGCGCGGCGGTGCCGCCCTCGAGCGCGGCAACGCGCTCTTCGACGACGGCCTGGGTGGGGTTCTGGATGCGGGTGTAAATGTTGCCAAACTCGGCCAGCGCGAACAGGTTCTGCGCGTGCTCGGCACTGTTGAAGACATACGAGGTGGTCTGGTAGATCGGGGTGGCGCGCGCGTTCGTGACCGGGTCGGGCCGGGCGCCGGAGTGAACCTGCTTGGTCTCAAACTTCCACGATGAAGAATTGTCGGTCACAGTAGCCTCCGGATCACTCAGCGCGGACTGTCCGGCTTCGCCCCGAGCATATGAAACGGCGCATGGCCGTGCAAGAGCGGGCGAAACACAACGTCACGTTGTCGCGGCGGTTAGGTGCGCTCGCGATGTGGGAACACGATCGTGCCGGTCGGCGTCGCTATGGTCGGGCGAAACAGCCACCGGGCTTTCGGTTCGACGAGGGGCCGAACCAGCCGTCGAACGATGGGCAGCGACAGCAGGAAGGAGGTAGCCACGCTCAGCACGATCATGCCCGGCAATACCCACGCGGGCTGCGGCCCGTCGAGCACACCCGTTTCGCGCAGCGGATACAGCACGAAGGTGTGCAGCAGGTAGATGTACATCGTGGCCGTGCCGAGGTTGGTCACCCAGGTCGTGCGGCGCGGAATCAGCATGAGGAACGCCACGATGAGCGCAAATGCGAGCAGCATGACGGCCAAACGGATGCCGCCGGCCCAGAACTCGGAATACCCGAATATCGCGTACGCCTCGTCGTAGAGCAGGAATCGGCGCACCTGCAGGGTGCGCAGGGTCCCGATGTTGAGCCCGATCAGCAGATACAGCAGGGCGAACAGCCCGATCGCCCCGGTTCGCCAACGCCAGATCAGGCCATCACGCAGTTCGAGCCAGGTATCGGTCAGCTGCCACTGGCGCAGCTTCCAGCCGAAGACGAAGAATGGCAGCAGCCCGAGGGTGCGGGACAGGGTGAACGTGCCGTCGATATTGGGCAGGTAGCCGGCCCCGATCGAGATGATAATGCTGATGATGAGGGGGTAGCGCAGAAGCACGAGGTAGGGCAGGACAATCCGCCAGAGCAGCAGGGCGAGCAGAAACCACAGCGTCCAGCTCGCGGTGGAGTAGTCCAGAACGAACTTGCCGCCGAGAATCCAGCGCAGCACCGTCCAGATTGTCTCGAAGATGACGTACGGGAAAATGATGTCGGTGAGCAGCCGGTGCATCTGCCGCGCGTCTGGTGGTCCTGACTTGGCGAAGTAGCCGCTCACGGCCACGAAGACCGGTACGTGGAAGGCGTAAATGAACAGATACAGCGTGTAGGCGACATCCGCTTCGCCGATGAGTTTGAGAATCGCGTGGCCGATCAGCACGAGGGTGACGGCCACCCAGCGCGCGTTGTCCCAGAGGGGTACGCGACGCTTCTGTGGTGGAGTGGTGGTGTCCAGTTCGCTCATTGACACCATTCTCCCGCCACAATGGATAAATGAGTATTCGACGAGTGGTTGTGACCGGAGCAAGTTCAGGAATTGGAGCAGCGACGGCACGCCTGTTCCGGGAGCATGGCTGGGACGTGGTGGGGGTCGCGCGGCGGGCCGACCGTCTCAAAACGCTGCAAGCCGAAACCGGAGCGGATGTCTTCACCGCCGATCTCACGGTACAGGCGGATGTCGACGCCTTGCGCGACTACCTCGCCGCCAGCGGCCCGGTGCACGCCCTCGTCAACAATGCCGGCGGCGCCAAGGGTCTCGACTCGGTCGAGGCGGGCAGCATCGAAGACTGGGCCTGGATGTTCGAGATCAACGTGCTCGCCGTCAAGCGGGTCACCACGGCCATCCTGCCGCTGCTGCGCGCCGGCATCGACTCCGGGGCGGGGTCGGCCGATATCGTGACCGTCACGTCGATTGCGGGCCATGTCGCCTATCTGGGCGGTGGCGGCTACAACGCGGCGAAGTTCGCCGCGCACGCCATGACCGAGGTGCTGCGCCTCGAACTGTCGGGGGAGCCGATTCGGGTGATCGAGATCGCGCCGGGCATGGTCAAAACGGATGAGTTCGGTCTGGTTCGCTTCGACGGTGACGCCGACAAGGCTGTCGCGGCCTACGACAACGTGCCCGACCCGCTCTCGGCCGAGGACATCGCCGAGACCATCGTCTCGAGCGTGGAACGGCCCGCGCACGTGAACCTCGACCTGATCGTGATCAAGCCGGTCGCCCAGGCCGCTACGACCCGGATCGCTCGCGGCGAGCTCAAGGTTCGCGAGCCCTGAGCGCCCGCGGATTTTCTCCGCGGTCCGCGGCGGCAGCGGGTCATCCGCTCCGCGCTCACAACTCGCCACCGCGCGGTCGACCCGCCGCCGCTACTGCTAAGTCGCCGCCACTTCTGGGGGTCGCGGGGGACAGGAAACGGGCCGGACGGGATCGTGAGATCCCGGCCGGCCCGTTCAGTGTTGCGCGCGGTTAGTGCTCGACAGCCTTCTCGGCGCCGTGTCCGGTGAGGGAGCGCACGGCCATCTCGGCGGCAAGCTTCGGGCTCTCCTTCGTGGTGCTGGTGACCGATCCGAGCCAGCCCAGGAAGAATCCGAGCGGGATCGAGACGATACCCGGGTTGCTGAGCGGGAAGATCGCGAAGTTCACGTCGGCACCGAACATCGAGGTGTCGGTGCCCGAGAACACCGGCGAGAAGATGATCAGCAGTACAGCCGACGACAGTCCGCCGTACATGCTCCACACCGCGCCCCGGGTGGTGAAACGACGCCAGAACAGGGAGTACAGAATGGTCGGCAGGTTAGCGCTCGCCGCGACGGCGAAGGCCAGTGCCACCAGGAAGGCGATGTTCTGCCCCTGCACGCCGATACCACCGGCAATGGCGAGAATACCAATCACGACAACCGTGCGACGGGCGATCTTGACCTCGTCGTCGGGGTTTCCCTTGCCCTTCTTGATGACAGATCCGTAGATGTCGTGCGCGAAGCTCGTTGCCGCCGTGATGGTGATTCCGGCCACCACCGCCAGGATCGTCGCGAACGCGATGGCCGAGATGAAGCCGAGCAACAGCGGGCCACCGAGAGCGAGCGCGAGCAGCGGGGCTGCCGAGTTGACTCCACCGGGAGCGGCGAGCACGGTGTCAGCACCGACGAGCGACGCGGCACCGAAGCCGAGCACCAGGGTGAAGATGTAGAACGCGCCGATGAGCCAGATGGCCCAGACGACCGAACGACGAGCTTCTTTCGCGGTCGGAACCGTGTAGAAACGCATGAGCACGTGCGGCAGGCCGGCGGTTCCGAGAACCAGGGCGAGGGCGAGCGAGATGAAGTCGAGCGGGTTGGCGCCGTACTTCAGGCCCGGAGCGAGGATCGCGTCGCCCGCGGTGGAGAGGGCGACCGCGCTGTCGAGCAGTGTCGACAGATTGAAGCCGTTGATGGCCATCACCCAGACGCTCATGGCGAGCGCACCGATGATGAGCAGGAACGCCTTGACGATTTGCACCCAGGTGGTGCCCTTCATGCCGCCGACCAGTACGTAGACGATCATCAGCCCGCCGACTATGGTAACGACGATGGACTGCCCGAGCTTGTCGTTGATGCCCAGGAGCAGCGAGACGAGTCCGCCGGCTCCGGCCATCTGCGCCAGCAGGTAGAAGAAGCAGACCGCCAGGGTGGTGGTGGCCGCTGCCACCCGCACGGGACCCTGTTTGAGCCGGAAGGACAGCACATCGGCCATGGTGAACTTGGCCGTGTTGCGCATGAGCTCGGCGACCAGGAGCAGGGCGACCAGCCACGCAACGAGGAATCCGATCGAGTACATGAAGCCGTCGTAGCCGGTGACGGCGATCGCACCGACAATGCCCAGGAACGACGCGGCCGAGAGATAATCGCCGGCGATGGCGAACCCGTTCTGCGGTCCGGTGAACGAGCGGCCGCCGGCGTAGTAGTCCGCGGCCGTCTTGTTGTTGCGGCCCGAGCGGATCACGATGATCAGGGTCACCGCGACAAAGGCGAGAAAGATCGAGATGTTGAGCACCGGGTTGTTTTCGACCGGTTTGACCGCGGTGGCCAGAAAGTGCAGTGTGTTCATCGTTGTTCCATCCGCTCGAGTTCGCCGCGAAGTTCTTCGGTCAGGGGGTCGATCTTGCGGTTGGCGAAGGTGACATAACCCATGGTGATCGCAAAGGTGGTGACGAATTGGCCGAGGCCGAGTACCAGGCCGATATTGATGCGACCCAACACCGGGGTCGCCATGAATTCAGGCAGGTAGGCCGCCGCGAGTACGTAGGCGAAGTACCAGACCAGAAAGAAGATGGCCAGCGGGACCACGAACTTGTTGCGCGTTTTCTTCAAGTGTAAAAACTGGGGCGTCTTCTCATACGCCTCGTAATCGATGCGGGACTTCGGTGGGGCGTCTTTCACTGATTCACTCATGGGGCTTCCTTGCCTTGAGAACGGAAAAATACGTGGTGCGGGAAAAGTGGGGGGTGCGCGGTGCGGGTGGGAGGTGGTCGTAGCCGATCGTTTATGAAACGGATGCTGACAGCGCGCGTTTCAGATCGTCAAGAACGGTGGGGTCTTCGATGGTGGGAGGGACCAGATATTCTTCACCGTCGACGATCTGCCGAATGGTTTTACGAAGAATCTTCCCCGACCGCGTTTTGGGCAGTCTGTCGAGTATAGTCACGTCGCGAAACGCTGCGACCGGGCCGACATGCTCGCGCACCAGGGCGACGAGTTCCGCGGTGAGAACGGTGTGATCGATCCGACTGCCGGCCTTGAGCGTGACGAAACCAGCGGCACGCTGACCCTTGACCGGGTCGTGCACGCCGAGCACCGCGCACTCGGCGACGGCCGGATGCAGGGTGAGAACCTCTTCGAGCGAACCGGTCGACAGACGGTGCCCGGCCACGTTGATGACGTCGTCGGTGCGGCCCATCACGAACAGGTATCCGTCGGCATCGAAGTGACCGGAGTCTCCGGTGGCGTAGTAGCCGGGAAAAGCGGTCAGGTAGGAACTGGCGAACCGTTCCTCACTGCCCCAGACCCCGAGGAGGGTTCCGGGCGGCAATGGAAGCCGAATGGCGATGTTGCCGTCTGTGCCGGTCTTCTCGATCGGCCTGCCCGCCGAATCCAGAATGGCGACGTCATACCCGGGCACCGGAACGGTGGCCGAGCCCGGTTTGGTCGGCAACTCTTCGATGCCGAGCAGATTGGCGCAGATCGCCCAGCCGGTCTCGGTCTGCCACCAATGATCGATGACCGGGCAGTGCAGCCCGTTGTTGGCCCAGTGGAAGGTCTCGGGGTCGAGGCGTTCGCCGGCCAAAAACAGGCTGGTCAGGCTCGACACGTCGTGCTGTTCCAGCTCCAGCAGATCCGGATCAACGCGGCGAATTGCCCGGATGGCGGTCGGCGCGGTGAACAGAACCTTCACCTGATAGTCGTCGACGACACGCCAGAAGGCGCCAGCATCCGGGGTTCCGATCGGTTTGCCCTCGTAGAGGACCGTGGTCGCCCCGGCCAGCAGCGGGGCGTAGACGATATACGAGTGACCGACCACCCAGCCGACGTCGGAGGCAGCCCAGTAGACATCGCCCGGCCCCACGTTGTAGACGTTGCGCATCGACCAGTTGAGGGCGACGGCGTGGCCGCCGTTGTCGCGAATGATGCCCTTGGGCTTGCCGGTCGTGCCGGAGGTGTACAGGATGTATAGCGGGTCGTCGGAATGCAGGGCGACCGGGGCGGCCGGTGTTGCCTTCGCTTCTTCGTCTGCCCAGTCCAGCCAGACCGCATCCGTTTCAGAACGGTCCTGATAGTTTGCCGCCGACTCCGGGATGCTGTCCCGGTTGCGCACGATCACCGTGTGTACCGAGCCCTGGCTGAGCGCCAGTGCTTTCTCGACCAGCGGCAGGTATTCCACGGTGCGACCCGGTTCCAGACCCCCGGATGCCGTGACAATGACACTCGGTCGAGCGTCATCAATGCGCACGGCCAGTTCCGTCGCGGCGAAACCGCCGAAGACGACCGAATGCACTGCACCGATGCGCGCACAGGCCAGCATGGCGACAACGGCCTCGGGAATCATGGGCAGGTAGATGATGACCCGGTCCCCGGTTCCGACACCGGTGGCGCGCAGGGCGCCGGCGAATTTGGCGACCCGACCGAGCAGATCGAGGTAGCTCAGCTGAACCCGGGTGCCCGTCATGGCCGAGTCGTAGATCAATGCCGTGTGGGCACCCCGACCGGCCAGAACGTGACGATCGAGGGCGTTGAAGCTCGTGTTGAGCGTTCCCCCTGGAAACCAGCTGCCGGTCGCTTTTCCGTCGACGGCGAGGGCGCTCGTCGGCGGCACGACCCAGTCGATGCCAGCGGCGGCCTCCAACCAGAAGTCCTCCGGCGATGAAATGCTGCGTCGCCAGGCCTCCTGGTAGCCCCCGCCGGATATGCCGCTCATGGTTCCCTTCCCCATTGAAATGCCTCTGTATACAAAGAGTGGTTGAAGTATTGCATACAACCCAGCTCTGTGGAATAGGATCACTGTTGTGTATACAGAAACCGCAGCGGTGGGGTCAGAGGTACCGCTTCGAGCCAGTGAGCGGGCATACCGTCAGCTGCGTGAGGAGATTTTGAACGGACTCCTCGCCCCCGGTGCCGGCCTGCTCGAAGTCGAACAGGCCGACCGTATCGGTGTCTCCCGAACCCCGCTGAGAGAAGCGGTGGCTCGACTGATCGCCGACGGGCTCGTCGTCGGGCGTCGCGGTCGCGGCTTCGAAGTGACCGACATCTCTGTCGACAGCATCTCCGAGCTGTACGAATTACGTCAGGCGCTCGAAGTGCAGGCCAGTCGACTGGCCGCACTTCGCCGCGATCCTACGCTGTTCGTCGAACTGCGCGAAGCCTTCGTCACTGCTCCAGACCTTCTGGACCTGGGCGATGTCGGGGTCCACCAGTACTACGCACTGATCGATCAACTCGATGACGCTGTCGACGCTGCCGTCGAAAATCCCTTTCTGGTCGGTGCCCTGCGCGCCGTTCGCACCCACCTGGCCCGCATCCGTCGGCTCGCTCGTCGAAATCCGTCCCGGCTTCGTGCCGCAGCGGCCGAGCACCTGCTGATTCTCGATGCCATCATCGCCGGTGATCCGTCGCTGGCGGCCCACGCCACCCATATTCATCTTCACCAAAGCCTTGTGAATGTCCTCGCGGCGATCGATGAGGACTCGGCACGGTAGTCGATAAACGACTGCGGCCGACTAACGAAGGGATCAACCGTGCAGCTCCACCACGTTCGAGTTCACCGAAGCGACGAGAATCTGGCCCGCCAGGACCAGCTGGCCTGGAAGATAGCCGAGGTCGCCGCGGATCCCGCCGCAGTCTCCGAGGAAGTGACCGAGATGGTCATCAACCGGGTGATCGACAACGCCGCAGTGGCCGCGGCCAGCCTGACCCGTCGCCCGGTGATCGCCGCCCGCTCGCAGGCACTCGCGCACCCGCGTTCCAGCGGTGGCGACGGTGCGAGCGTGTTCGGCCTGGCGCCGGCTCGTCGCGTCTCCCCGGAGTGGGCGGCGTGGGCGAATGGTGTCGCCGTGCGTGAACTCGACTACCATGACACCTTCCTGGCCGCCGAATACTCGCACCCGGGCGACAACATCCCACCGATCACGGCGGTCGCCCAGCACCTCGCAGCGTCGCGTGGCCTGACCGGCCGTGACCTGATTCGCGGCATCGCCACCGGCTACGAGATCCAGATCGACCTGGTGAAATCGATCAGCCTGCACGCGCACAAGATCGACCACGTGGCCCACCTCGGCCCGTCGGTTGCTGCCGGCATCGGAACCCTCCTCGGTCTCGACAAGGAGATCATCTTTCACGCCATCGGCCAGGCGCTGCACACCACGACCGCGACTCGCCAGTCGAGAAAGGGGGAAATCTCCTCCTGGAAGGCCCACGCCCCGGCATTCGCCGGCAAGATGGCCGTCGAAGCCATCGACCGGGCGCTGCGCGGTGAGACCAGCCCGACCCCGATCTACGAGGGCGAAGACGGCGTCATCGCCTGGCTGCTCGACGGACCAGACGGCTCCTACGACGTCTCGCTGCCGGCCGCTGGCAGCATCAAGCGTGCCATCCTTGACAGCTATACCAAGGAGCATTCGGCCGAATATCAGGCGCAGGCCTGGATCGACCTCGCGCGCCGACTGCACAACGAGCACCCCGAACTGCTCGTGGCCGGCGCGATCACGAGCATCGTCATCCACACCAGTCACCACACGCACTACGTGATCGGCTCCGGCGCCAACGACCCGCAGAAATACGACCCCATGGCGAGCCGCGAAACCCTCGACCACTCCATTCCCTATATCTTCACGGTGGCCCTGCAGGACGGAACCTGGAACCACGTCGATTCCTACCGCCCCGAGCGCGCTGGCCGCCCCGACACGATCGCCCTGTGGAACACCGTCACCACGAAGGAGGACGAGGAGTGGACGCGCCGCTACCACTCCCTGGACCCGGCCGAGAAGGCCTTCGGGGGTCGCGTCGAAATCGAGCTCAGCAACGGAACCCGCCTGGTCGACGAGATCGCCGTGGCCGATGCGCATCCGCTCGGCGCTCGACCCTTCGCCCGCGCGGAATACATCAACAAGTTCCGCACGCTGGCCGTGCCGGTGATGGAGGAATCCGAGATTGAACGCTTCCTCGCCCTGGCGCAGCGCCTGCCGGAGCTGAGGCCCGCCGACCTCGGCGGCCTGACCATTGTGGCCAAGCCGGGCCTGCTGGCCTCGATTGCCACCCCGAACGGAATCTTCTAATGCTCTACGCCAGCGTGACGGCAGCCGACAAGCGCATCGCGCTCAGGGCTGGCCTGTCGAGCGGAAAGATTCTGCGCTATCCCGGCGCGTTCAACCCGCTCTCGGCCAAGCTCATCCAGCAGAAGGGATTCGAGGGCGTCTATATTTCGGGCGCGGTGCTCTCGGCCGACCTCGGCCTGCCCGACATCGGCCTGACCACCCTCACCGAGGTGGCCGGCCGGTCGCAGCAGATCGCCCGCATGACCGACCTGCCGGCGATCGTCGACGCCGATACCGGTTTCGGCGAGCCGATGAACGTGGCGCGCACGATTCAGACCCTGGAAGACGCCGGACTTGCCGGCATGCACATCGAGGACCAGGTCAACCCGAAACGTTGCGGCCACCTCGACGGCAAGCAGGTCGTGGATGCCGACACCGCGATCAAACGCATCCGCGCTGCGGTCGATGCGCGCCGGGACGCGAACTTTCTCGTGATGGCGCGCACCGACATCCGTGCCGTTGACGGGTTGGACGCGGCCGTGACCCGCGCGAAGCAATTGCAGGATGCCGGAGCCGACGCGATCTTCCCCGAGGCGATGGGGAGCCTGGCCGAATTCGAAACGATTCGGGCAGCCGTGTCGGTGCCGATCCTGGCCAACATGACCGAGTTCGGCAAGGGCGAGCTATACACGGTGCAGCAGCTCGAAGACGTGGGCATGAATCTGGTGATCTTTCCGGTGTCGCTGCTGCGCCTCGCAATGGGCTCGGCCGCGCGCGGACTCGACGCGATCGAGCAGCACGGCTCGCTCAGCACGATGCTGCCCGAGATGCAGCATCGGGCCGACCTGTACGAATTGCTCGATTATGCGTCGTACAGCCGGTTCGATTCGGGTATCTTCGATTTCACCCTGAACCCGCATATTTCGACGCCCAGTTCGGCGCAAGGTCTAAAGGAGCACAATGTCTGACACCGAAACACTGCCACACGTCACTCCGCACATTTACAAGGGCCTGACCGGCGTCGTCGTCGACACGACCGCGGTCTCCAAGGTCAACCCGGAGACCAACTCGCTGCTCTACCGGGGCTATCCGGTGCAGGAACTCGCGGCCAGGAAGAGCTTTGAAGAGGTCGCCTACCTGCTCTGGCACGGCGAACTACCCGATGAACAGCAGCTCGCCGACTTCGAGGCGCTCGAGCGGTCGGTGCGGCACCTCAGCCCGATGATCAAGCGCATCATCGACGAGCTGCCGCTCACCACGCACCCGATGGATGTCGTGCGCACCGCGGTGAGCGTCATCGGCGCCAGTGATCCGGACGCCGAGAACCCTTCGGCGGAATCCGACCTCGCCAAGTCGATTCGCCTGTTCGCCCAGCTGCCCGCAATCGTCTCCTACGATCAGCGTCGCCGCCACGGCCTCGATCTGGTCGAACCGCGCGACGACCTCGGCTACTCGGCGAACTTTCTGCACATGACTTTCGGCGAGGTGCCGGAACTCGTCGTCGTCAACGCCTTCGACGTGTCGATGATTCTCTACGCTGAGCACTCGTTCAACGCGTCCACGTTCACCGCGCGGGTCATCACCTCGACCCTGTCCGATTTGTATTCGGCCGTGACCGGTGCGGTGGGGGCGCTCAAGGGAGCCCTGCACGGCGGCGCCAACGAGGCCGTCATGCACACCTTCACCGAGATCGGTGTCGGTGAAGGTGCGGCCGCGCGGGCCGAACCGTGGCTGGCCCAGGCACTGGCCGATAAGCGCAAGATCATGGGTTTCGGGCACCGCGTCTACAAGAGTGGCGACTCGCGGGTTCCGACGATGCGTACCGCGCTCGTCACCCTGGTCGACCACTACCAGAAGCCGGAACTGCTCGAACTGTACGAAGCCCTCGAAACGGCGATGACGACGCGCAAGGCGATTCTGCCCAACCTCGACTACCCGTCGGGCCCCGCCTATCACCTGATGGGCTTCGATACCCTCACCTTCACGCCGATCTTCGTCGCGGCGCGGATCACCGGGTGGACCGCACACATCATGGAGCAGAAGAAGAGCAACGCCCTCATTCGCCCGTTGTCGGCCTACAACGGCGTCGACCAGCGTCAGGTTCCCTAGCATTTTCTTGAAGCGGATGCCGCGCTGCCCGTTGGCAGCGCGGCATCCGCTTCGTGCGCGCTCAGACATAGCTAGCATTGACGGATGACACTCGATGCCCAGGATGCGCCCACTCCGCTCGTGATCGACCGCGAAATTCTGCAGTGGACCGACTTCGCCGCGGCGTCGCGCGAGCTGGCGACTCACGTGCGGGGCAGTGGCTTTCACCCCGATGTGGTGATCGCCATCGCCCGTGGCGGCCTGCTGCTGGCCGGCGCCGTTTCGTATGCGCTCGGCACCAAGAACTGCGGCAGCATCAACGTGGAGTTCTACACCGGCATCGACGAACGTCTGCCCGAGCCCGTGCTGTCGGCCCCGATGCTCGACGCTCCGGCCCTCGCCGGTAAGCGGGTGCTGCTCGTCGATGACGTTTCCGACTCTGGCCACACGCTTGCGCTCGTGCTGCGTCTGCTCGGCGAGACCGCGCTGGAGGTACGCACCGCGACGCTCTACACCAAGCCGCGCACCGCGCTCGTGCCCGATTTCACCTGGCGCGAAACCGACAAGTGGATCGTATTTCCGTGGTCGGTGCTGCCGCCGGTTGCGGGCGCCCCCGCAAGCAGCGCGCCGCAAGCGCTCGCCGCAGCGACGGCCGAGGTCGCCGCGTGAGCGTGCACCTGGTCGGCGGTGGGGGAGACCCCGCGCACGACGCCGCAGTGTTCACAACGTTCCTGTCCGAGGTGACGTCGCGGGCCTCCCTGGCCGGCCGCGATGAACCGATTGTCGCGATCGTCACCGTGGGCCCCGGTAGCGCACACGCCGAGGAACTGGCCGAGTCGCTCGGCGACGACGTGCAGACCCGCCGCAGCACGCTCGCTCCGGGTGATACCGCCGCCCTCACGGCGATTTCCACCGTCGACGGCATCATCATCGGCGGCGGGGTGACGCCCGACTACCTCGCCGCTCTGCTGCCGATTGCCGGCGAGATCCGCCGCCAGGTGTCGAGTGGTGTGCCCTACCTCGGCTTCTCGGCCGGCGCCATGATCGCGGCCGAACGTGCCCTCATCGGCGGCTGGCGCATCGGCGGCGTCGAGGTCACGCCGGAACACGTCTCGGAGGGCCTCGATGAAATCACCCTGGCCCAGGGGATCGGTCTGCTCGACGTCACGGTCGATGTGCACGCTGCCCAGTCCGGCAGCCTGTCGCGACTGATCGCAGCGACCGAGGCGGGCCTGATCGACGGCGGCCTGGCCATCGACGAGAATACCGTGCTCGTGATCGGCGAGGGCGCGCTCGGTGTGCTCGGAGCCGGCAGCGTCTGGCGGGTCAGTCAGGCCGACGGTGGCGTTCTCGTGAGCACCATCGGCGCCTGACCCGCTCGTGAACCTCGATGCGCTCGCGGCGACCGGGCAGATCGACCCGGGCTGGGCGAGAGCACTCGCCCCCGTGGCCGACGACCTGGCCCGGGTGGGCGATTTTCTGGCGGGTGAACGGGCGGCCGGCCACGCCGTGTTGCCCGCGCCGGAGCACCTGCTGCGCGCGTTTCGGCAACCGTTCGACGCCGTGCGGGTGCTCATCGTCGGACAGGACCCGTACCCTACGCCGGGGCATCCGATCGGTTTGGCCTTCGCCGTCAACGCCGACGTGCGGCCCGTGCCGCGGAGCCTTGGCAACATCTACACCGAGCTCGGGGCCGACATGGGCCTGCCGCGCCCCGAGCACGGCGACCTCTCGGCGTGGTCCGACCAGGGGGTATTGCTGCTCAACCGGGTGCTCAGCGTGCGGGCCGGCGCGGCCGGATCGCATCGCCGCCACGGCTGGGAAAGCGTGACCGATCAGGCGATCCGTGCTCTCGTGCGGCGGCGGCATCCGCTCGTCGCGATTTTGTGGGGCAAGGATGCCGGCGCGCTTCGGTCCCTGCTCGGCGACACGCCCGTCATCGAATCAGCGCACCCGAGCCCCCTCTCAGCCCGCCGCGGCTTTTTCGGCTCCCGGCCGTTCAGCAGCGCCAACCGGCTGCTCACCGTGCAGGGAGCGGCATCGGTGCAGTGGGCTCTTCCGGTAATCTGGAACCAACCAGAAAGGGGAGTGCCCGGTGCTTGAGGAAGAATACGAGACTCGTCGTCGGCTGCCCCGCCATCTGCGGCCGGAAGTCGCGGTCGAGGCACCGTTCGAATACACGTTGCGCGAGGTTCGCGCCACGGACCTGCCGCACATTCGCGAGATCTACAACTACTACGTCGCCAACAGCACCGTCACCTTTGACGAAGATGCAATGACGCTCACCGAGTGGCGCGACAAGTTCTACTACCTGAACAAGCAGGGCATGCCGTTCGTCGTCGCCGTCTCGCCGGCCGGTCAGATTCTCGGGTATGCCCTGGTCAGCCCGTGGAAGCAGAAGAAGGCCTACCGATTCACGGTCGAGAATTCGATCTACCTCGGCGCAGCGTCGACCGGTAAAGGTCTTGGCCGTGAGCTGCTCGGCGAGCTGATCAAACAGTCCAAGGCGGCTGGTCTGAAAGAGATCATCGCCGTCATCGCCGACCAGGGAGCGGATGCCTCGATCAAGCTGCACCGCGACTTCGGCTTCGACGAGATCGGCCGCATGGGCAAGGTCGGGTTCAAGTTCGAGCGCTGGCTCGGCACGATTCTGCTGCAAAAAAGCCTGAAGTAGCGCCGCCGCGCCGGCGTGCGTGCCCAGCGATCTGTGCGCCCCGACCCCCGCTGCACAAGAACGCCCGTGGGCGCCACAGGAGCACGTGATGACGTATCGCCGTTGATTACCGTTCGACGTCGACCCATTCGTGGCCGAGGGCCTCCAGTTCCGCGGTTCCGGCTGTTACCCGGGCGACGATCGCGGCGAGCCGCGTCGCGTCGTCATCAGCAATCTTCAGCACCGCGTCGAGCCCATAATGCGTACCCAGGATGAGCACTCCGCGCTGGCGCAACTCGGCCTCGATGCGACCGGCATCCGCGTGGGGCAGGGCGAGCGTGAACAGTTCACGGCGTGCGCGCTCCACCACCAGCCCCAGGGACTGGGCCGCGTCGATCGCGGTGAGAACAGCCTCGGAGTAGGCGCGAACCAGGCCGCCAGCACCGAGAAGTGTGCCACCGAAGTAGCGGGTGACGACGGCCACGCAGTCGACGAAACCTCGCCCGGACAGCGCCTCGAGCATGGGTCGCCCCGCAGTTCCCGACGGTTCACCGTCGTCATTCGCCCGACGCACCTGATCGGGAGCGCCGGATGACCCGAGCACGAATGCCGAGCAGTGGTGGCGAGCGCCCCAGTGCGCCCTACGTGCGTCGTCGATCGCAGCGCGCGCGGCATCCTCTGTCTCGGTTCTGACCAGGCGGCACAGAAATCTAGATCGCTTCACTTCGATCTCGGCATCAACACGGCTGCCGACGCCGCCGTGCAAAGTGAGATCGGGCATGCGTCCAGTCTCGCGCATCCGCGTGATCGGTGCCCCGTGCAGCAGAAGACCGGCCGGGGCCGGGGCAGCGATCGGTATCTTCGCCAGGGATGGAGTTCGTTACCTGGTGGCGCGTGGCGTGTTCATTCGCCCGACCGCGTTGAGCACGGCGCGCCGGGGGGAGATGCTGGCCATCCGGGCGAGCAGCGCGTTGCGCGCGCCGACCAGCACGACCGACGGCGTCACCGACCGGTCGAGGGCGGCGAAGGAGGCACGCATGACCTCGTCGACGGTCAGCGGCGTGCCCTTCCTACCGCCGCTGGTCTGGGCGATCTCGAAGAACTCGGTGTCGGCGGGGCCCGGGCAGATCGCGGTGACCTTGAGGCCGCTCGCGCGGGTCTCGTAGCTGACCGCTTCGGTGTAGCTGAGCACGTAGGCTTTGGTCGCCCCGTAGACCGCCATGCGCGGCACCGGCTGGAACGCTGCTGTGCTCGCCAGATTCACGAGCGCCGCGGTGTGCGGATGCAGCGAGGCCGTCTCGACCAGATCGGGCAGGAAGGCATGGGTCAGCGCGGTCAGTGCGTGCACGTTGAGGGCGACCTGCTCCGTCTCCCGTGCCTGGTCGGAGTCGAGAACCGTGCCGAAGGTAGCGAAGCCGGCGTTGTTGACGAGGGTACCGATGGTGATCGCCCGCTCGCGCAGGTCGGAGACCAGCTCGGGGACGGCATCCGCTCTGCTGAGATCAAGCGGAATCACGGTGGAGACCGTGCCGTATTGCTCGGCCAGGTCGACCGCGAGCGCCTCCAGCCGCGCCTGCCGGCGGGCGACGAGCACGAGGTCCGCGCCGCGCTGGGCAAGCTCGTGGGCATATCCGACGCCGAGTCCGCTCGACGCTCCGGTGATGAGCGCGGTGGTACCGATGGGATTGTACAGAGCGCTCTTCATGGCTTGAGGCTAGCGTTCCTGAGTGCGCATGACCTAGTCGGCTCGCCGCCCGGTCTCGTCGAACTAGGCTCGGGACATGGCTGACCCACACGAACTGACCGCCCTGGAACAATGGCAGGCCCTGCAGCGCAGCGACATCAGCCCGAGCGAGCTCGTGGAGCACTACCTCGCCCGCATCGAAAAGTTCAACCCAGCCCTCGGTGCCTTCGTCACCGTGACCGCGGATGCCGCCCGGGCTCGGGCTCGACACGTTGAGGAGCGGATGCCGCGTACCGCGCCGCTCTGGGGACTTCCGTTCGCCGACAAAGACCTGCACCTGCGCGCCGGGGTGCGGGCCGGGTTCGGGTCGCGTCTGTTTGCCGACTATGTGCCCGACGAATCCGATGACCTCGTACAGGCGCTCGATGACGCCGGGGGAGTCAGCCTCGGCAAGACCAACACACCCGAATTCGGGCTCGCCTCGTACACCGAAAGCCGCGCCGCCCCGCAGGCCCGCACCCCGTGGAACCTTGCGCTCGGAGCCGGCGGATCCAGCGGCGGCGCCGCCGCCGCCGTCGCCGCCCGGCTCCTGCCGTTCGCGCCGGGCTCCGACGGCGGCGGGTCGATTCGTATTCCCGCTGCCGCCTGCGGGCTGGTGGGCCTCAAGCCGAGCCGCGGGCGCGTTCCGGCCGCCTCCGGAATCGACAAGCTCGGCGGCCTCCCGGTTGGCGGTCCGCTGGCCCGCACGGTAGCGGATGCGGCCCTGCTGCTCGACGCCATGATCGCGCCCAGAGACGGTCACCCCGACCACCACTACGCCCTGCGGGCCCCGGGCGAGGAGACGCCGCTGCTGGCGGCGGCGGTGCGCGGCGAAGGGCGTTTTCAGCTCGGCGTTATGACCACCTCGGCCTGGGACAACGACTACGAGATTGCGCTCGCACCCGAAGCTGAGGACGCCCTCTCCCGTGCCGTCACCGAATTCGCCGCGCTGAACCACGGTCTCGAAGAGACGGCGCTCGCGCCCGACCCGAGTTACGTGCCGGCTTTCCGCACGATCTGGCAGGCCGGAGCGGCGAGCATCCCCGCCGAGACCGAGGCCGAGATCGACCTGCTCGAGCCGTTGACCCAGTGGCTGCTCGCCCGGGGCCGTGCCCTCAGCGCGCGCGACCTCGCCGAGGCGCTCGCCGCGCTGACCGCGTTCGAGCGCTCATTCATCCACCAGCTGTCGAGGTTCGATGCCGTACTCACCCCGGCCATGGCCCTGACGCCGCGCCCGGTCGGTTGGTACGACGCGCACGACGCCGAGGTGAACTTCGCGCAGCAGGTGCAGTACACGCCGTTCACCTCGATGATCAATGTGAGCGGCCTGCCGGCCATCGTGCTGCCGGTGCATCAGACCGACGACGGCCTGCCGATGGGCGTGCAGCTCATCGGCCGCCCGGGCGGCGAAGCCACCCTGCTCTCGCTCGGCGCGCAGCTGGAACGCCGCATCCGCTGGCAGGACCGGGTGCCGCCCGAGGCGGCGTAGTTCCGGCTGGCGGCGCACCGGCCGCGACGGCCACCAGAACCGGTCGTCGACCAAGAAGACCAGGGCCGGCACGAGAACGATGCGCACGACGAGGGTGTCGAGCAGCACCCCGATGCAGACGATCACACCAATCTGGGTGAGGGCGACGACGGGCAGCACCCGAGTACGGCGAAAACGGCCGCAATCAGAATGCCGGCGCTCGTGATCACCGCGCCGGTCGAAGAGAGCGCCCGCACCATTCCCTCCCGGGTGCCGTAGCGCCGGGCTTCTTCGCGGGCGCGAGCGGTCAGAAAGATGTTGTAGTCCACACCGAGTGCCACGAGGAAGAGAAAAGCGAACAACACGACGTTGGTATCGAACGCGGCAAAGCCAAGCAGATTTTGAAAGATCAGGTTGGAGGCGCCGAGGCTGGCGAAGAAGGTGCCGAGCACGCTAACAATGAGCAGATCCTTGGTGTCAGCTACCCAAACCAGCCAGATAATCCGTGCCAGAGCGCAATTTGTTTTGAGTTAGTCAAAACAAATGTTAGGGTCGAAGCATGACCTTGACCAATGCGAGAGACGACGACGGAGGAATCCGCCTGGCCGCGGCCGACGCTGGTCTGCTCGAAGTCAGCATCCGCTCGGCCGGTCTCAAGATGACCGCGCCGCGTCTGGCCGTGCTGCGGGCCCTCACCGATCGGCCGCACTCCAACGCCGACACCCTGTTCGGAGCGGTGCGCACGGACCTGCCGGGCACCTCGCTGCAGGCGGTCTACGGTGTACTCGCCTCGTTCACCGCCGCTGGGCTCGTACGCAAGATCGAACCGGCCGGCTCGCCCGCCCTGTTCGAGCGCCGGGTCGGCGACAACCACCACCACATCGTCTGCACCCGCTGCAGCGTGGTGCACGACGTGGACTGCGCCGTCGGCCACGCCCCCTGCCTCACCCCAGCGGATGTGCTCGGCTTCGACGTGCGGGCCGCCGAGGTCATTTACTGGGGCCTCTGCGCACAGTGCCAGCTCGACACCACGAGCCGCCCCGCCGAGCACACCGATACCTTCCATCCCTAACTTTCTCTCCGACAACCTCGCGTTGCTGATGCACTATCAAGGAGCACCATGACTAGCAAGCCCACTACCGACCAAACGGGAACTCCCGTCGCCAGCGACGCGCACTCCCTCACCGTTGGCGCCGACGGCGTCACCGCGCTGCACGACCGCTACCTGGTCGAGAAACTCGCCCAGTTCAACCGCGAGCGCATCCCGGAGCGCATCGTGCACGCCAAGGGCGGCGGAGCGCACGGCGAGTTCGTCGTCACCGGCGACGTCTCGAAGTACACCCGCGCCGCCGTGTTCCAGCCGGGCACGGTCACACCGACCCTGCAGCGTTTCTCCAGCGTCGCCGGCGAGCAGGGCAGTCCGGACACCTGGCGCGACGTGCGCGGTTTCTCGGTCAAGTTCTACACGACCGAGGGCAACTACGACATCGTCGGTAACAACACCCCGGTCTTCTTCATCCGCGACGGCATGAAGTTCCCCGACTTCATCCACTCACAGAAGCGTCTGCCGGGTACCGGTCTGCGCGACGCGACCATGCAGTGGGACTTCTGGACCCTGTCCCCGGAGTCAGCCCACCAGGTCACGTACCTCATGGGCGACCGCGGCCTGCCGCGCTCGTGGCGTGAGATGCCCGGCTTCGGTTCGCACACCTACCAGTGGATCAACGCCGCGGGCGAGCGCTTCTGGGTGAAGTACCACTTCGAATCCAACCAGGGCAACGTCGAGATGGAAGGTTCAGAGGCCGAACTCCTCGCCGGAGCGGATGCCGACTACTACCGTCGCGACCTGTCCGACGCCATCGCCGCCGGCAACTTCCCGTCGTGGAACGTGTCCGTGCAGGTCATGCCGTACGAGCAGGGCAACACCTACCGGTTCAACCCGTTCGACGTGACCAAGGTCTGGCCGCACGCCGACTTCCCGTTGATTCCGGTTGGCACCCACACCCTCAACCGCAACCCGGAGAACTTCTTCGCGGAGATCGAGCAGTCAGCGTTCTCGCCGGCCAACTTCGTGCCCGGCATCGCGGCAAGCCCCGACAAGATGCTCATGGCGCGTATCTTCTCCTACCCCGACGCGCAGCGCTACCGCGTGGGTACCAACTTTGCGCAGTTGCCGGTGAACGCGCCGAAGAGCCCGGTCAACAACTATTCGCAGGATGGCGCGCAGCGCCACCACTACAACGCACCGAGCGAACCGAACTACGCGCCGAACTCCCTCGGCGGCCCCGTCGCCGACCCGGCCGCTGCCGGCGAGGGCGCGTGGGAAGGCGACGGAACGCTGCTGCGTGCCGCCGCAACCCTACGCAGCGAAGACAGCGATTTCGGCCAGGCCGGAACGTTGTACCGCGAGGTCTACGACGATGCCGCCAAGGCGCGCCTGCTCGACACCATCACCGGTGCCATCAGCGGCGTGACCCGCGCCGAGGTCACCGAGCGGGCAATCTGGTACTGGACCAGCGTTGACGCCGACCTCGGTGCGAAGCTGCGCGCGAACCTGGCCGTGTTCGCCGAGGCCGCCGCGGTCGACGCCGAGTACGTCGCCGCGCAGTAGCACCAGCGCACCACGGAACACAGACACCGCCCGGCCTGCACGCAGGCCGGGCGGTGTCTGTTCCCGGATCGTGTACACCCCACGGAGATTGGCGCGGGTCGCCGAGATGTGAGACGAATCGGCGTGATCTGGCGACAATCACCGCAGTTATGCGCGCACCGAGCTACCGGAGGTAGCCGCCCTTTTTCAGGCCAGCCTCGATCTCGAAGCCATTTTTGAGCGGATTACGCCCGGCGACCGCGTACAGCAGAGGAAAGACCAGGCCGAACCGCTCCCACTGGCGTTTGTGCACGGCCTCGTGCTCGAGCACATCCGTCGTGACGTTGGCATTGGTGAGGTAGCAGCCGCCCACGCACGAGCCGCCGCGACCGAATGTCCAAGACGGCATGCCGCGAAACACGAACAGGCCGGCCCGTTTCTCGACGCGACCGGTGCTCCAGATTGAGCCCCAGACCAATCCGACCGCGGTCGCGTAGAGGTACCCGGTCCGGCTCACGAATGAATCAAAGAGCAAGCGACGCATGCCCTATCGTGCCTCGTCGGTGAACCCGGGGCGACCGTAGGCTTCGAGCAGTCGCAGCCAGACTTCGCTCAGGGTCGGGTAGCTCGGCACCGCGTGCCACAGCCGGTTGATCGGCACTTCGCCGACGATGGCGACCGTGGCCGAGTGCAGCAGCTCGGCCACGTCCTGCCCGACGAAGGTGGCGCCCAGAATGACCTCGCGGTCCAGATCGACCACCGCTCGCGCCTTGCCAACGTAGCCGACCGCCAGCACGGCGGCGCCGCCCAGGTTGCCCAGGTCGTAATCCAGAATGCGGATACGAAACCCCGCTTTCACAGCGGCCGCCGCGGTCAGCCCCACCGAGGCAACCTCCGGGTCGGTGAAAGTCACCTGCGGCACCGCGGCGTGGTCGGCGGTCGCCACGTGCGCGCCCCACGGTGCATCGTCGACCACCGAGCCGGCCGCCCGGGCCACGATCGCGTCGCCGGCCGCCCGAGCCTGATATTTGCCCTGGTGGGTGAGCAGAGCCCGGTGGTTGACGTCGCCGGTGGCATAGAGCCAGTCGCCGGCCAGCGCGGGGGAGTCGCCCTGCACGAGGAGCGTGTCATCGACGGCGAGCCGGTCGTCTGCATCGAGGCCGACCGTGTCGAGGCCGAGGTCGTGCGTGCGCGGCAGGCGTCCAATGGCCACGAGCACCGTGTCGGATGCGACCATGGTGCCGTCATCGAGGGAGAGAATGACCGTGCCGTCGGTGTCACGGTGTGCCTTGGTCGTGGACGGGCCGACGAGCACGGTCACACCGTTCTCTCGCAGGGCGGCGGTGACGAGCTCACCGGCGAATGGTTCCTGCCCGCCGAGCAGGGCACTGCGGGCGATCACGGTCACCGACGACCCGAGTGACGCATAGGCCGCGGCCATTTCCGCGGCGACGACCCCGCCACCGATCACGGCCAGGCGTGGCGGAATCTGCTTGGCGCTCGTTGCGTCACGGCTGGTCCACGGTTCGACATCTTTCAGGCCGTCAATGTCGGGCAGCACCGCCGCCGAGCCGGTGCTGACGACGACAGCGTGCGTGGCGGTCAGTACGGTCACGGTGCCATCGTCGCCGGTCACGGTGACTTCGCGCACAGCGGTGAGGCGGGCATGGCCACGTACCAGAGCAATGCCGGCTGACTCGAGCCATTTCGCCTGGCCATCATCTTTCCAGTGGCTGGTAATGGAGTCGCGTTGGTTGAGGGCGGCGCGCACGTCAATGGTTCCGGTGACGGCCTCGGCGGCGCCCGGTACCCGACGGGCCGCGGCGAGGGCGGCGCCGCTTCGCAGCAGAGCCTTCGACGGCATGCAGGCCCAGTAGGAGCACTCACCGCCGACGAGGTCGTTTTCAACGACGACCGTGCGCAGGCCACCCTGGGCGGTGCGGTCCGCGACGTTCTCTCCGACAGCGCCGCCGCCGATCACGATGACGTCGTAGCTCTGACTCGACATTGAATCTCCTGACTGAGGGTGTATTTGCTGGTCCACGCTGTGCCAGCCATTGCTGCCCGGCCGCGTGGTCACTGCGGTCGGGACGCCGAGATGTTGAATCTGAGCAGCCTACCCTGTCGTTCTCACGCAGTATATGAACGTTTGCTTGGCGGCTCGAACCTACGGCATATTCTGACCCTGCGGTTTAAAGCCGGTTAGGGTGCCTGCATGTTAGCTCAGGTGATAGTTCCCGCCCTGTATCCGATGCCCGAGGCGCTCCGTTTCAGCACTCGACCGGATGGCTTCTCGGTCGAACAGCCTTCGAGCTCATCATGAGAGACGCAACGTCCGCAGCAAAACGACAGCGCGCTGCGGTTATTTACAATCCGATCAAGGTTGATCTGGATGCGATTGCCTCCGTCGTCGCGCAGGAGGAGGAAGCGAATAAGTGGGATGAAACCGTGTGGCTTCCCACGAGCGAGGATGACCCGGGGCAGGGTCGCGCGAAGGAGGTCCTCGAGTCGGGCGCTTCGGTCGTCATCGTTGCCGGTGGAGACGGCACCGTTCGCGCCGTCGCCGAGGGCCTTCAAGGCGGATCCATTCCCATGGCGCTGCTGCCGTCTGGAACGGGCAACCTGTTGGCGCGCAATCTCGACCTCAGCCTGGACGATATCGAACTCGCCGTGCACACCGCCTTTACCGGTGTCGACCGAAAAATCGATCTGGGGCTAATCGAGATCACTCGTGCAGACAGGGCCACGTCGCATCACGTGTTCCTGGTCATGGCCGGACTGGGTCTGGACGCGAAAATGCTGGCGAACACCGACGACGACCTGAAGAAAAAGGCCGGCTGGCTGGCCTATGTGACAGCACTCGCCCTGACCTTGCGCGACAAGAACGAGTTGCGGTTTCACTACGCCCTTGACCGCGGTCCTTCCCGCGCAACTCGGGCGCATACCATCATTGTCGCCAATTGTGGTTCCCTGCCATCGAACATCGTTCTGCTGCCCGACGCTGCCGTCGACGATGGGGAGTTCGATATCGCGCTGCTGCGCCCGGAGGGAATCGTGGGCTGGGTGCAAATTTTTGTCAAGGTGATCTGGGAGAACGGAGTCCTTCGACGAACGAAGGCCGGTCGCGCCCTGATGACCAGGGAGGTCAGCGCGCTGCGCTACGTGAGGGCCACCGAACTCGGTGTCCGGCTGCAACACGCGGAGCAGATCGAACTCGATGGCGACGGTTTCGGGGCAGCTCTGGAATTTCACGTCCGGGTGGACCCGGGCGGCCTGACCATCAAGCTTCCGCCGAGCTCGTGACGACTCCCACGCCCACGCCCGTGTGCGTGATCGTGCATGTGCAGTTGTGGGTTCGGGACTACGTATATGCCGCCAGACGACGGATGGGCGCGCTCACCTCGCGCTCCCGCTCCGGTGGGTTTGAGGCCGGCGACCGGTGGTCATTTTCGGCTCCTGGCTAAGCGTCACGTTGTCGATACTGTCATGACAGTGTTGGCCGATCTCGGGCAATTCCCTCGTTAGCGTCAGCGCCCAGTGACGGCCAACCCCGGGAGCGCGATCAGGTACTTGTCGGCCGGGGCCGGGGCCGGGGCTGGGGCGGGCTAGCGGCCGACGAAGACGGCGGGGGTGCGGGTCACGAAGGCCTGCATACCGATGCGGGAGTCCTCGGTCGCGGCGAGGCGGGCCAGCGCGGGCTGCAGCGCTGCCTCAGCAGATGCCGCTCCGTCGCGCTCGGCCAGGCGCGCGTTGGCGAGGGTGGCCGCGACAGCGAGCGGAGCCTGCGCGGCGATCTTCTCGGCGAGTTCGAGGGCTCGGTCGAACTGAGCGCCGTCTGGCACGATTTCTTGCACGAGGCCCAGGCGGCGCGCCTCGGCGGCATCGAACAGCTCGCCGGTGAGCAGCCACCGCATGGCGTTACCCCAGCCAGCCGCGCGTGGAAAACGAATGGTCGCGCCGCCGAACGGCAAAATGCCCCGGCTGACTTCGATCTGGCCGAACCGGGTCGATTCGGCGGCGACGACGATGTCGCTCGCGAGCATCAGCTCGATGCCGAGGGTGAGGCACGTGCCCTGCACGGCGACGACGACGGGCTTGGTGAGGGATTCGCCATCCACTTGCCACGGGTTGATGCCGCCCTCCGGCACCATCTCGATCCCGTTCGGGCCAAGCCGGGGGCCGATATCGGCGAGGTCGAGTCCAGCCGTGAAGTGCTCGCCGACCGCGTAGACCAAACCGACGCGCAGCCCGGGGTCGCGGTCGAGCTCACCGTAGGCGAGCGCCAGTTGCTGCAGCAGGGAGAAATCGGCGGCATTGCGTTTATCGGGCCGGTTGAACCCGATCAGCAGAACATGGCCGCGGCGTTCGGTGAGAATGCGGGGCTGGTCGGTCATGGGGTCTCCATTGGTTCGAGATGCGCAGACAGGGAGCGGCTAGCGCGTGAGGGCACCGATGATGCGCAGGATGCTCGGCAGGTCGTCGGTCGCCGCTTCGGGCGAGGCGGGTGCGAACCCGGTGATGGTCGCGCCGGCGAGGGTGAACTCGGCGCGTAGCGCGGTAATCGCGCCGCCGAGATCGGCCACGCTCAGGCCGAAGGGAATGAGATTGTTGAGACCGATGAGCGCCGACGGGTCGAGCACATCAAGGTCGATGTGTACGAAGACGTGCTTGGCGCCGGTTTGCGCGACGGCCGCGACGAGCGCGGCCGGGTCGGTCAGCTCGGAGCACGACATGCTCACCAGACTGAGCTCTTGGAGCAGCAGGTCTTCGGCGTCGTCGACGTCGCGAATGCCGGCCAGCACGACGTTGTGTAGGGGCACGCTGCTCGCTGGTGCCAGCTCGAGTTCGGTTGGCCCCTCGCCGCTGATCGCGCGCAGGGCCATGCCGCAGAACCCGCCCGACGGCGACGATTCGGGCGTGTGCAGGTCGGGGTGGGCGTCGAACCAGACGACGGCCAGGTCGCCCGGATGTGTGCGTGCCGCGTGTTCGACCGCAGCCAGCGCGATCCCGCAGTCACCGCCGATGGACAGGGCCCAGTCGGTGGTGTCGTTCAGGACCCTGGTGTGGCGCTCGCGCACCTGTTGAATCGCCGAGAACCGGTGCACGCCGGTATCGAGTGCATCACCGGCCTCGACCGGCACATCGACCAGGCGCGTGGCCGAGAAGGGCAGGTCGCCCTGAATAGCCGCGGCTCCGTCGACCAGGCGCATCGCACGCGGAGAAATCGAACCCTGCCATTGCGGTACTACAACGAAGATGGGAGCCATACCCCAGTATGGCGCAGCGACCAAGGCCGGCAGTATCCGCTTCGCCAGAAGCGAATTCTGCCGCCGCGGATACTGCCGGTCACCTGCCCCGGTTAGCGCTCCAGCGCGGCGGTCGAGCCTGCCTTGAGGGCTGCGAGGCGGGCATCCACTTCGGTGAGCTCGCCGAGGTCATCGAGGCTTTCAAACTGGGCGTCGAGGCTCGACGCGGCGAGTTCCTGGGCACCGCGTACGCGGGCTTCTTCGCGACGGATCTTGTCTTCGAAGCGGTTGACCTCGCTGGTCGGGTCCATCATGTCGATGCTCTTGACGGCGTCCATCACCTGCGCCTGCGCCTTGGCGGTCTTGGAGCGCGCGATCAGTTCGGCGCGCTTGTTCGTGAGCTGTACCAGCTTCTCTTTCATGGCGTTCAGGCCGGTCTTGAGCTGGTTGACGACGGCGGTCTGCGCCTGAATCTGTGGTTCGGCGGTCTTGACCTCCTTCTCGGAGGTGAGCTGACGGCCGAGCGCAACCTTCGCGAGGTTGTCGAACTTGTCGGCGTCGGCGGCATTGCCGACCGTCCGCAACTCATCGGCCTTGCGACTTGCGGAGAGGGCCTTGTCGCCCCACTCCACGGCGGCTTCCTGGTCTTCGCGGTAGTCGTCTTCGAGCAGACGCAGGTTACCGATGGTCTCGGCGATCGCGCTTTCGGCGTCGGCGATGCTGCTCGAGAAGTCGCGCACCATCTGGTCGAGCATTTTCGCGGGATCTTCCGCCGAGTCGAGGATTGCGTTGATGTTCGCTTTCGCGAGCTGGGAAATACGGCCGAAGATGGACTGCTTGGTCATTCGGGTGTCCCTTCCAGGAGAGTCGACCTGGCCCAGGAAATTCGCCAGGAAAGTGCGTGCATGCTCAAAGCTTAGGGTGACCGGCAGTCCCGAGTCTGGGAACCTCATAAAATCCGCGACGAGGGGACATTGCCCAGTGTTACAGGGCGGTTCGCGTGCTACACCCGCGCCGCCCACAATGGAAACAGCGCAGCAGGATCGATACCGACGGGAGCCCGGCATGAACGAAGAATTCACGAACCGCATGCTCGCCGTCGTCGAGGTCACCGGGGCGCGTCCCGACCGTCCCGCCTATCACGCCAAGGTGCAGGTGCTCAATTCCCGCGTCGTCGCCGACGCCGAAACGGCCGGATGGGTCGTCACACGGGTCGCCGCTGCCGACGTCACGGCCGACGAATTACTGCGCATCACCGCGGATGCCGATGCCGTCGTCATCGTCGGCGGCGAAGACGTCACACCCCACTTCTACGGCGGCAGCTCAGGCTACGAGGGGGAGACGGCGCACTTCTCCACCGCCGACGAGGGCCAGATCGCCCTCGTGCAGCGAGCCTTCGCGCTCGGCACCCCGCTGCTGGGCATCTGCCGTGGCCTGCAGATTATCAATGTCGCCCTGGGCGGCACCCTCATCCAGCACATCGACGACGGCATCCACAAGAACATCGGCGTGCCGATCGATGAAATCCTGTCCACCCACGACGTCTCCCTGAGCATCGACAGCACCCTCGCGGCCAGCCTTGGCCGGGTCGAGATCTCGGTGCAGAGCGCCCACCATCAGGTCGTCGACCGCCTCGGCGCCGGACTGGTTGCCGCCGCGCACGCTTCCGACGGCCTGATCGAAGCCCTCGAACACGCGACCGCACCGATCACCGGTGTGCAGTGGCACCCCGAAGCGCCCGATTCCCCGGCCGATCAGCTGGCTCGGCTCCTGGCCGGCCTGGCCGCGCAGCATGCGGCCCGCGCGCTGGCCGAGCGCCCGGGCGCCGCGGCCCTCGCCGCGTAGGGTCCGAGGCTCGCCCGGCGTCACGCGGGCGCAAGTAATCGTGGTGTCCGGCTGCCGCGCAGCCATGTCGAACGTCGTCCGTGATCGTGATCGTGGGTGCGAGCGTCACCAGCCGCACTTTGCCAGCACTGACCAGGAACGAAAGAGCCCCGACACTTCTCGCCTGGGGGAGGTGAGAAATATGTCGGGGCCAATCGTTGGAGTGGGGGAACTCCGTGAGCAACGGTACGGGGTGCGGCCTGAGAAGAGGCTGAAAAAAGTAGAAAAATGTAGCCTACTCCCGCTGCGCGCGGATCGTATCCTGGTCGGTCGGTTTGTTATGGATTTGTTGCAATGCAAAGTCATCGATCGCTCCGGCGTCCCGGTCCTCGCCGCACCCGCCGATACGGTCGCCGGGCTGCTGGTGGAGATCAGTCACATCGGCCGCGACCCGCAGCGCGGCGGTTACGAGCGACCGGTTTTCTCCGCCGCTGAATTCGCCCTCCGCGACTGGTTTCTCGCCCATGCGACCAAACGCGGCCGACGAACGTGATCGCCTCGCAGGTGGACCTGTGGCTCGACGCACGGCATCCCGACGACGCCGAGGCCGGCGCACGTTCCCTGGCCCTGGTGCTGGCCGACCTTTTGATCCATGCGCGGGAGGAGACCCGCGAGCTGTGTGACCGCACCCGGCGTTGAACACCAGGACGCGGTGCCGCCCCGAGCATCGGGCCGGCGCCGTCTCGTGGGTCGATCGGTGCGGTCAGGCGGCCCGGTGTTTTGCAGTGCCCACCGCGTTCGCGGAGTGCGCCCACTCGAGCAGCTCGGCCTGCGCACGTCGGCGGCTCGCAGCAGTCTGTTTGGGGGGCACCGGAACGGTCATCCGGGAGCCGGGGCAATCCTTGGTGGAGTCGGCCAGAAAATGATATGTCACGAACCGGGTATCCGACGTGATCCATACCATTTGCTGGCATTCTGGGCACTCTGTCTGCAACATTTTCACGATTGTCCGTTCCATCGCCGACCCTGGTAACCGGTTCGATAGCTCCAATGTACTGGGGATAGACAGGTCGATGTCCTCCCCCTTCGTGGGGACAGCAGAAAACGCGAAACGGTGCTATTTTCCACAGGGCTAGCGACCGGCTGCGTACCCCTGGGCTCCACGCGGATTGGCCGCTGACTGCAGCAATCCGGTCTGCGGGTCGCGGGTGACGGCCGAGATGCGGCCGAGTGCCCAGCCTCCGGCTCGGGTGACGCGGTGGCCGCGCTGTTCCAGCTGTTCGATGACCGCCTCGCCCAGTCGGTCTTCGACCACCGCGCCGCCAGGCTCCCAGGTGCGGGGCCAGAACGAGCTCGGGAATGCGGTGCTGTGAAAGGCGGGCGCATCGATGGCCTGCTGCGGCGTGTAACCGCCGACGATCGTGCGCAGCAGGTAGAGCAGCTGCCATTGGTCCTGCTGGTCGCCGCCGGGGGAGCCCAGCGCCGTCACCGCCTGGCCGTCCTTCAGCACGAGGGTCGGGGTCAGGGTGGTGCGTGGGCGCATGCCGCCGGTCAGGGCCGAGGGCGCACCGGGCTCGAGCCAGGTCATCTGCAGGCGCGAACCGAGGCAGAAGCCCAGCTCGGGAATGGTCGGCGACGACTGCAACCAGCCGCCAGACGGCGTCGCTGCGACCATGTTGCCCCAGCGGTCGACGACGTCGATGTGGCAGGTGTCGCCGCGCATCTCACCGGTTGAGAGCACCTCGGGTTCTGCTGCGGCCCGAGTCGGTGCGGCGACCGTCGGCTCGCCGACACCGACGGATGCCCCGGCACCCTGCTCCGAAAGCGCCGCCGTGCTGTACTCGGTGCGCAGCACCGGATAGTAGGGCGCATGGTCGGGAACGATGCCCGGGCGAAACTCCTGCGAGGCCTGATCCGTGATGAGCGCCCGACGGGTGGCCGCGTAGTCGGCCGAGAGCAAGTAGTCCAGCGGCACGCTGGCGTCGCCGTAGTATGCCTCGCGGTCGGCGATCGCAAGCTTCTGGGCCTCGAGAATGGTGTGCGCGCCGAGAGCGGTCGACGGGTCGAGCCGCTCGTCATCGAAGCCATCGAGAATCATCAGGGTTTGCAACAGGGCAGGTCCCTGGCCCCAGGCACCGGTCTTGGCGATCGTGTGGCCACGAAACACAACGCTCGTGGCCTCTTCGATGCTCGCTTCGAAACCGGCCAGGTCGGCCAGGGTCATCACGCCGGCGTGGTCGGTACCGGAGGAGTGCCGGTGCGCCGAGCGCCCGAAGCGGACGATGGCGCGGGCCACGAACCCCTCCCGCCATTCCCACCGGGCCGCGTCGATGCGGCCCTCGCGGGTGACGGCGGCCGAGTCCGCGCTCGCCGCGAGCAGGCGCGCAAGGCTGGTCGCCCAGGCCTTATTGGTGACGAGGTCGCCGGCGTGGGGGAGGTGACCGTTCGGCATCCACTGCGCCGCGGAGGTCGGCCAGTGCTCGGTGAACAGCGCTGCGACCGAGCCGATCGTGGCGACGACCCGGCCGAGTATCGGATGTCCCTCGCGCGCGTACCCGAGGGCGAAGGCGAGCACCTCGGGCAGTTCCCAGGTGCCGTAGTCGCGGAGCAGCAGGAGCCAGGCGTCGACGGCGCCGGGAACGGCCGCGGCGAGTGCACCGGATCCTGGTACGAGGTCGAGTCCCTCTGACCGGTAGTGGTCGATGGTGGCGGCCTGCGGGGCTGGACCCTGCCCCATCAACACGCGCGGGGTATCCGGTTCACTCGCCGTGACGAACACGCCGGTCATATCGCCGCCCGGCCCGTTCAGGTGCGGTTCAACGACGTGCAAGACGAAGGCACCGGCGACGGCCGCGTCGAAGGCGTTGCCGTCTCGCTCGAGCACGGCCTGGGCGCACGCGGTGGCCAGCCAGTGCGTTGAGGCGGTCATGCCGAACGTTCCCTGCAGGGTTGGACGGGTGGTGAAGACGTTCGGAGCGGTATAGGTCACCCTTCTACCCTCGCACGAGTGCTGGAGGGGAAATGTTACGGCCTGACCCGGTACCGGGTCAGCATCCCCGCCGTGATGTGGTCGTTCACGTGGCAGTGGAACAGCCAGGTGCCCACGTCGTCAGGAACCATGTCGGCGATCATCATGCTGGCCGGCAGCAGGCTGACCACGTCGGTGCGCATACCGAGGGCAACGACCGTGTTGCCGTGCCAGTGCGGCGTGTGCAGGTCGACCTCGGTGCCCATGCCCATGAGATACCAGCGCACTCGCTGGTATCTCTTTACCGTCATCGAG
This sequence comes from Cryobacterium sp. Hz9, assembly GCF_004402825.1. Lineage (NCBI taxonomy): Bacteria > Bacillati > Actinomycetota > Actinomycetes > Micrococcales > Microbacteriaceae > Cryobacterium > Cryobacterium sp. Hz9. The sequence goes on along the minus strand of NZ_SOFC01000023.1, from coordinate 470,041 downwards.
GACAGCGGCTGGTTACCGAAGACATACCCATTGACGGTGTGCATGAGGTTGCTCTCACCGAACTCTTCGTTGGCCGGATCGACGCTCGCCGGGTCGGTCGTGAACCGGTCCATGTTTCGAGCCAGATACGGGCTCGCGATCTCGTCGCTGACCGTGAGCTGAACGAAGAGCTCGCGGTCGACGTCGATCGGCGTTCCGTCGGGCCGGGCGGAACCGGCGCGGGTGATCACCATCGGTCCGACCAGTCCGGCGTAGTCATCGGCCACCTCGTCGGTATGGGCGTGGTAGCCGAGTAGGCCCGACATCGCCAGAAAGAAGGCGATGGTCAGGACCGCCGCAACCACGACGACGCCGAGTGGCCAGTTGCGCAGACGGCGCACAGGCGCTCGATGACGTGGTCGGACGGATACTTCGATCTCAACCATCATGACTTCTCGTGCGGGCAGGGCGAGCACCGGCGGGCTGCGCTCAAGTACAGGTTCGGCATTACCCATACCTTGGAAAAATGCTGACGCGATGAGCGCATTCCGACGGCCGGAAACTCCGGATCAATAGCGTCGAGCGGGATCGAATCGTGCAATGATCAGGCGTACCAGTTCGCGCGCGACCCGTCACAGACCCCGCACGGTCTGATAGCGAGGCGCCGGTCCGACGACGTGGAGACGCACGATGAACTTTGATTGGGAATTCAACGGGCTGCCGCTGCACGTACTGATCGTGCATGCCGTCGTGATCGTGGTGCCGCTAGCCGCTCTGTGCGCGGTGCTCACCGCGTTCTGGCCGGCTGGTCGGCGCCGACTGGGCATTGTGACGCCGCTCGTGGCCCTCGCCGCACTGGTGCTGGTTCCACTGGCGGTGCAAGCGGGAGAGTGGCTGCAATCACGTCTGGTTAATGTCACCCTGCTGCTCGGTGCGCACACGTCGCTCGGTCGTACACTGCTGCCGTGGGCGATCGCGCTCTTTATCGTGGCCGCACTGCAGTGGACCTGGTATCGCTACATCGCGGCCCCGGGGGCCCGTTTCGCATCCGCTCTGCCGAGCCGCACGGGGCGCCTCACGGTCAACATCGCTCTGGACCTGGTCGTTCTGGTGACTGCCATCGGCTCGGTCATAACCGTCGCCCTCATCGGAGAATCGGGATCGCGGGCGGTCTGGACCGGCCTCTTCACCCCGTAAAATTCGGTACCGCGAGTACCGCGAGTACCGCGAGTACCGCGAGTACCGCGAGTACCGCGAGTACCGCGAGTACCGCCGGTGCCGCTCGGGGCATGCGGCACCGGCGAGATTCAGGCGCGGGGCCGGGGCGGCTGCGGCTTCTGGTAAGCAAATTCGCCGCCTACCCGGCCACCGAACGGGCGGCCATGGTCGGCGAACTCCTCTCGAAAGTAGCCCATCCGCCACGGACCCATTTCGAGGCGAGAGCCGGTGCGCAGAATCTGGCCGTTTCCGACAGCGCGTCCGTCATCAGCCGCCAGGGAGCTGGACCCCACTTCGCCGATCGGAAACAAACAGTACTCGTCGTTGTCATCGTGACGAATCTTGGCGTGCAGGGGTTCGAGCCCGGGTAGTTGCAGGTCGGCATCTGCGGAAGAGCCGATCGTCGTGGTGCCCGGTAATAGGTCGAATTCGCGGGGCATCTGCCCATTCCAATACTTTGACCCCACCACGAAGATGAGGCGCGGGCGCCCGCTTCCATGCGTGTAGTGCGTCGTCGTCACCCGCCGGCGGTTGCGCCGGATGAAGGTCGGTGCCAGCGGAAAAACCGTCGACGGGGGGAGTGGAATAGCCACCGGCATCCGGGCGTGCCCGCGCAGGCGCGCCTGCACGAGCGGGCCCAGGGCCGAGGGTGAACCAAGCACGATGTGGGGAGACCTGGTCACCAGGCGTTGCGGCACGGATGCATGCACATCGCCGAAGCGGGCGATCAGACCGATCGGTCCCGTGACAGAGACGGTCAGTTTTCGAGCCGCGAGCTCCGCAGCGATCGCTCGCAGCGGCTCCGTGTTGAGCGCTCGTCCCTGAACGAAGATTTCCGGGTTGCTCGTGTAGATGGTGACGTTGGATCCTTCAGCGGTGATCGTGCCTTGCATGGTGTCCGTTGCTCCCGCAGTATCCCCGGTCGAACCGGTTGAAGAGTCATCGGCTCCACCCAGCGGTTCCACCAGTGAGAACGCCAGATCGATGTGCAGGCGAACGGAAGACCCCGTGGTCGAGCTCACGACTAGCCGCGGGCGGGATCGGAGTCGACTGTTTTTTCTTCGCTCGTGGTCACCCGCAGGGTGCCGTTGAGCTTCCAAACGGCCCGCGGTGCATCGGGGCCGATATCGCGTGGGACCTCGACGACCATGTCAATGAAGCTGTAGTTGATGGCTGCACCCTTGCCGGTGAGATACGACCACATTTCCTGACCGAGATCGGCCCAGTCCTTGATGGTGTGCTCTTCGTCTCCGGCGTTCTTTTCGACGTTTCCCAGGTAAGTCTGTCGTTCGGTCACAGTAGAATCCTTCTCCGTCGCACGCAGGGTGGTAGCGGGGGTTTCAGGAAGATTCCCCCGATCAGATCGGCACCGAACTGAATACCGATCGATTTGCCCAGCATAGTTACGTGGTTGTGCGGGGTAAAGGCTTTTACCGAACTGCACGTTCCTATTCGGCGTCGAGGTCGGTCTCGAGAATTTTGACCAGGGACTCCAGAGCCTCGTCGGCACCCTCCCCTTCAGCCCGCAGCACGACGGTGTCACCGTTGGAGGCGCCGAGGCTCATGATCGAGAGAATACTCGAGGCGTCCATGGCATCGTCGGCCGGCTCGCCGGCCATGGCGATGGTGACCTCGAGCGGCAGCTCGCCGACGGCGGCGACAAAAATACCCGCCGGCCGAGCGTGCAGGCCGACGCGGCTGGCAATGACGGCGGTTCGTTCAGACATGGGATCCTCCAGGATCGGCGAGTGAAAAGTAGGGCTACAGGTGTGGGCGGTGAAGCGGGGAGTGACTGAGTCAGAGACCCAACTCAGTAAGTATGGGTAGTTTCTCGCGAACAATGCGACGGGCGTCCGTGGCCGAGTGCGCCGTCAGAGCCAGTGCGGCCAATCCCTGGGTCTCGGTGAGCGTCACGCTCGCGAGCACGGCGGCCACGGCGGAGAGGGCCCGCGCGGTCATCGACAGGGTCGAGACACCGAGTCCGACCAGCACGACCGCCAGGGCGGGGTCGGCCGCAGCCTCGCCACAGACCCCGACAGGCTTGTCGTGTCCCTCGTCACGGGACCCGGCCACGGTCAACCGAATCAACTGCAGCACGGCGGGCTGCCATGGCGTGTTGAGGGAGGCGAGCGGGCCGAGCTGGCGGTCGGCCGCCATAGCGTACTGGGTGAGATCGTTGGTGCCGAGACTCACGAAGTCGACGTGCCCAAGAATACTCGCCGCGGTCAAGGCGGCCGAGGGAACTTCGACCATGACACCGGGCGTCTGCAGCCCGGCGGCCTGGCAGAGGCCAGCGAAGTGCTCGGCCTCCTCGGCGGTGGAGATCATCGGGGCCATCACCCAGACCTCGGCTTCGGTTCCCTCAGCCGCCAGCGCGATGGCTGCAAGCTGACGCTCGAGCACCCCAGGAGAGGTTAAATCGGTGCGGTAACCGCGCACACCGAGCGCCGGGTTCGGCTCGGAGGCATCGGTCAGAAACGGCAACGGCTTGTCGGCGCCGGCGTCGAGGGTGCGCACGACAACTTTCTTGCCGGGAAAAGCATCGAACACGCCACGGTAGGCCTCGACCTGTTCCGCCAGCGACGGTTCGGTGTCGCGTTCCAAAAAACAGAATTCGGTACGCAGCAGGCCAACGCCCTCGGCGCCGGCCGCCGCGGCCTTGACCGCATCCTTCGCACCGCCCACGTTCGAGAGCAGCGGAACTAGATGGCCGTCCTTGAGCCGCCCGGTCCCGTCGAACACGGCGAGGGCGGCGGTCGTCGTCGCCCACCCATTCGCGAGGGCGACCTCGTCAGCGCCGGGGTCGACCAGAATGGTGCCGGCGGCCCCGTCGACGAAGACCAGGGTGCCATCGGCGAGGGCGTCGACCCCCACTGCGGCGACCACGGCCGGCAGCCCGAGGGCCCGGGCGATGATGGCCGTGTGCGATTGCGGTCCACCGCTCGAGGTGACCAGCGCGAGCACCTTCGCCGGGTCGAGGGTGGCGGTGTCGGCCGGCGCAAGGTCCTCGCCGACCAGAATGAACGGGGTGTCCGAATACGGAATTCCAGGGGCCGGAACGCCGCGCAGCTCGGCGACGATGCGCCCGCGCACATCAAGAACGTCGGTTGCTCGCTCGGCCATATAGCCGCCGAGGTTGTGCAGCATCTCGGCGACCGAGGCGGCGGCGTCCCAGATTGCTCGTTCCGCCGAGGCGCCGGTGGTGATGAGCTTGACGGCCGCTTTGATCAGCATCGGGTCGTTCGCCATCAGAGCCGTGGCCTCGAGCACCTCCCGGCCGGCGCCGGAGGCGCCGACCGAGCGAGTGGTGAGGTTGATCTGCACGGCTTTCGCAGCGGCACGCAAGGCAGTGGATGCTTCCTCCGGCGACGTTCCCTCGGCCAGACGCTCGCCCATGGCGGGTTCGCGCACGGCCTGGGGCATCAACAAAATGGAGCCGATGATGCGTCCGGGGCTGACTCCGACTCCAGCGAAGGTGCGGCCGGTTTCGGACTTGTCTGTACTGGCCTTGCCTGGGAGCGTCTGCACGATCGTCCTCATTCCTTTGATCCCCAGCGGGCGGCTGGCGTCACTGTACTGCGTGTCGTTCCGCGCGGGTATCTAGTGCTTGTCGGGTCACGCGTTCACGAGAACGGCTTCCGGGGCATCAACCGGGCGCTTCCGCACCGCGTAACGCTTGAGCCCGACGACCGCGAACGCCGATACAACAGTACCGATCACGATCGCGAGCAGGAACAGCAGGAAGTTGTCGATGGCGAAGAACACGAATACTCCACCGTGCGGCGCCTTGCTCGTGATATTCCAGGCCATCGACAGCCCGCCCGTGACGGCGGCGCCGAGCATGGCAGCCGGGATCACCCGGAACACGTCGGCGGCGGCGAACGGAATGGCGCCTTCGGAGATGAACGAGGCACCAAGCAGCCACGCCGCCTTGCCGTTTTCACGCTCGACCAGGCTGAACAGCTTCTTGTCGAGCACGGTGGCGAGGGCCATTGCCAGCGGCGGCACCATGCCGGCGGCCATGACCGCGGCCATGATCTGCCACGGCGCCTGGTTGGCCAGGCTTGCCGCGCCGAGGCCGGCGACGGCGAACGCGTAGGCGACCTTGTTCACCGGGCCACCGAGGTCGAAGGCCATCATGAGGCCCAGGATGACACCGAGAATCACAGCGGATGCCCCGGTCATGCCGTTCAGCCAGTCACCGAGACCCACGGTCAGCAGCGCGATGGGCCCGCCGAGAACGATGAACATCAAACCGGAGGCGACGATCGACGCGATGAGGGGAATGATTACGACGGGCATCAGGCTGCGCAGCCAACGCGGAACGTTGAGCTTGGCGAAGCTCGCGGCCACGACACCGGCGAGCAGGCCGCCGACGATACCGCCGAGGAATCCAGCACCCATGAAACCGGCGACGGAGCCGGCGACGAAGCCCGGTGCGATACCGGGACGGTCGGCGATGGCGAAGGAGATGTAGCCGGCCAGTGCAGGAACCAGGAAACCCATCGACAGGGCGCCGATCTTGAAGAAGACCGCCCCGAGATAGACACCCAACCCGCCGAGAACGTTCGCCCCGCCGTCCGGCAGATTGAAGAGGCTGTTGTTCAGCACGACCTTGTCGGCTACATCCGTGATCGCGTAGCCGCCGAGCAAAAAGCCGAGGGCGATGAGCAGGCCTCCGCCGGCGACGAAGGGAATCATGTAGCTGACACCGGTGAGCAGCGCGCGCTTGAGCTTCTGGCCCAGGTGCTCGCTCTTCTCCGTCGCATCATTCTGGTCAACGGTTCCACTGACCCGACGGGCATTCGGGTTGAGGGCAGCCGCGAGGGCCTCCTCGATCAACCGGCCGGGTTCGTCGATGCCGCGCTTGACCGGGGCGTTGATGACGGGCTTGCCAGCGAAGCGTTCCCGGCCGCGCACGTCAACATCGACGGCGAAGATCACAGCGTCGGCCGCAGCGATGACCGCGGGGTCGAGCGGGGTGAGGCCGGCCGACCCCTGCGTCTCCACATGGAGGTCGACTCCAACCGCTTTAGCCGCGGCAACCAGGGAGTCGGCGGCCATGTAGGTGTGCGCGATGCCGGTCGGGCAGGCGGTGACGGCGACGATTCGCTTCATGCCGGTCCGTGCCGGACCGGTGCCGGTATTGGCACTGTCACCGGCCGCGTGGGCGCCAGTGGCAACCGGTACGGGGGCAACGACGTTGTTGACGAGTTCGACGATCTGCTGCGTGTTCGATGCATCGCGCAGCGCAGCGGTGAAGTCCTTCTTCATGAGCGACCGGGCCAGCTTGGCCAAAATCTTCAGGTGCTCCTGGTCGGCACCGTCCGGTGCTGCAATAAGAAAGACGAGGTCGGCCGGGCCGTCTTTCGAGCCGAAATCGACCGGGGTCGACAGGCGCGCGAGCGCGAGCGTGGGCTCCAGCACGGCGGTGGAGCGGCAATGTGGGATAGCGAGGCCCCCCGGGATGCCGGTGGCGGTCTTCGCCTCGCGGGCGAGGGCATCCGCGTAGAGAGCCTCGATTTCCGTGGCCCGACCCGACGCGACGACGAGCTCGGCCAGGTGCCGAATGACGTCTTTCGGTTCGGAACCGAGATAGGTGTCCAGAGCGACAAGCTCCGGGGTAATCAGTGCACTCACTGGTCATCCTCCTTTGGATGTGTGGCCAGTACCGGCCGGAGGGCCGGTGCTGGGGCAAGGTCCGTCACGGTGACGGCGCCGGGGTTGGTTTGGTGCAGGGCGGGAACAGTGGAACCGGGTAGGGAGGCTGCGGCGGCGCCGTGGGCGGTGGCCTGGCGCAGGCAGGCGGGGGCACTCGCGCCCAGATTGCTTTGCAGCAGGTAGCCGGCCAGCGCGGAGTCGCCGGCGCCGACGGTGCTGACGGCACGCATCGGGGGAGTGGTAGCGAGCCAGCTGCCCTCGGCGGTGACGAGGACGGCACCCTTCGCTCCGAGGGTCGCGAGCACGGCACCGACACCGCCCGCGATGAGAACGCGAGCCGCGTCGACCACGAGGTCGGGGTTCGCTTCGAGCGTGTCGCCGTCAAAGAGTCCGCTGAGCTCGGCGAGTTCTTCGCCGTTGGGCTTGAGCAGATCGGGGTGGGCCAGCGCCGCGGCGGCGAGGGGACCGCCCGAGGAATCCACGGCGACCTTCGGTGCGTCGCTGCCGAGTCGGGAGCGCAGCTCACGAATGATCCGGGCATAGAAATCGTCGGGCACGCCGGGTGGAACCGACCCGGCCAGCACGAGCCAGCTCGCGCCGACCGACTGCTGAAGCACGAGGTCGACGAGGGCGTCCTGCTGGGTGAGGCTCAGCACCGGGCCGGGTTCGTTGAGCTTTGTCGTGGTGCCGTCGGGTTCGGTGATCGCGACATTGCTCCGCAGCGGCTGGCCGATCGGCAGGCCGAGGTGCGGGATCTGGTGGCTGGTCAGGGCGAGCAGCACCGGATCGTCGGCGTCGCCCGGCAGAATGGCAAGGCTTCCGATGCCGCTCGCTTCGAGGGCGCGGCAGATGTTGACGCCCTTGCCGCCGGGTTCGCCGTGGGCGGCGACCGCGCGCTGCACCTCGCCGCGCGCGAGCGGGCCGGCCAGCTCGATGGTGCGGTCGAGGCTCGGGTTGGGGGTCAGAGTGACGATCATGCGATCACCACGTCGACATCGGCCGTGGCGAGGGCGGCGGCAAGATCAGCGGATGGCGCAGCATCCGTTATCAGGGTATCGATCGCCGAGAGGGTGGCAAAGCACACCAGTGTTTCCTGGTCGAGCTTGCTGGCGTCGGCGAGCACGACGACCCGCCGGGCCGAGGTGACGATCGCCGACTTGACGGCCGCTTCGACCGAGTCCGGCGTACTGAGCCCGAAAGCGGCGCTGATGCCGTTGGCGCCGATGAAGGCGATGTCGGGTCGGAGCGCACCGAGCTGCGCGACAGTGCCGGCGCCGACGATGGCGCTGGTCAGTCCACGCACGCGACCGCCGAGAATGTGCAGCTGGATCGTCTCGTTGCGGGAGAGCATGCCGGCGATCGGCACCGCGTTGGTGATCACAAGCAGCTGGTCACCGGTGACGGTGGGGGTCCAGCCGGCCAGGCGGTCGGCGAGGCGCTCGGTGGTGCTTCCAGCGTCGAGCAGGATCGAACCGGTGCGGCTCGAGGGAATCATGCGCATGGCCGCGTCGGCAATGCGTGATTTTTCGTCGAGACGCTGCGTCTGGCGTTCGTCGAGGCTCGGTTCCGACAGGCTCAGGCGGTCGATGGCGACGGCTCCGCCGTGCACACGGCGCAACTGGCGGGCGGCTTCGAGGGTGTCGAGGTCGCGGCGTACGGTCTCGGCGGTGATGGCGAATCGTGTGGCCAGGTCGGCCACGGTGACTCGACCCTGGGTTACCACGAGTGCGGCGATCAAGAGTTGACGTTCTTCGGCGAACACGAATGCCTCCTCGACGGTGAGTGACATTGTCACAAAAAGTTGGATTCATTGACTTTAGCTGTGTTTATTTTTGTTTGTCAAGAAAAAAGAAGATAAACAAAGAATAAAGCTGAGCGGCCGGGCGCGAGCAGCGTTGCGCGGATGCGGCGGTCGGCCCGGTCGGTGGGTCCTGTCAGTGGGCCCCGGTAGCGTGATTGGCATGAAGATTCTGCACACCTCGGACTGGCACATCGGGCGCACCTTCCACACCCATTCCACGCTCGAGCACCTCGGTGTCGTGCTGGATGCGCTCGTGCTGGTGGTGCAAGAGCGTGGTGTCGACGTCGTGGCCGTGGCGGGCGACGTATTCGATTCCGCCATGCCCTCAAAAGAGAGTTACGCGCTGCTGACCCGCGTGTTGCGGCGGATCAAAGCGGCCGGGGCATCCGTCGTGATGACGAGCGGCAACCACGATTCGGCCACCCGGCTCGGCTTTCAGTCGGAGTGGGCTGCCCTGGCCGGAATTCACATCGTGACCCGGCCCGAGCAGTATCTCGACCCGATCACCATCACCGACGAACACGGTCCGGTGCATTTCTACGGCATTCCGTATCTGGAGCCCGTGCTCATTCGCCACCGGCACCCCGGCGTGCTGTTGAAAACCCACGAGCAGGTTCTCAACTTCGCCATGACCCGCATTCGCGACGATTTGGCCGCCCGCGGGGGCCGCAGCCTCGTGCTCTCCCACTGTTTTGCGGCCGGCGTCGCCCCGGCCACCGAGTCGAGCGATGTGGAGCGCGATATCACCGCTGGCGGGCTCGACGTCGTGCCGCTGAGCGTGTTCGACGGCTGCGACTACGTCGCGCTCGGCCATATCCACGGGCGGGCCACTCTCACCGAGCGAGTGCGTTACTCCGGAGCGCCTCTGCACTACTCCTTCTCCGAGGTCGGCAAGCCGCGCGGAGCCTGGCTCGTCGAACTGGACGCCGCGGGCCTGGGCGCGGTCGAGTGGGTCGACCTGCCCGTGCCACGCCGGCTCGCGGTGCTCACCGGCGAACTCGTCGACCTGCTCGCTGACGCGGCGTGCGCCGAGAACGAGAGTGACTGGGTGAAAGCCGTTCTCACCGACCAGGTGCGACCGCTCGAAGCCATGCGCTCGCTGCAAACCCGTTTTGCGCACGCGGTCGCGCTCGAACACCGCCCGGCGATTCGGGTTGATCCGGGCGACACCAGCTACTCCGAGCGCATCGGCGCGGCCACGAGTGACCCCGAGATCATCGCCGGATTTCTCGCGTTCGTGCGAAACGGGGTCGGGCCGACCGTTTTTGAGAGTGCACTCGTGGCCGAACTGTTGACCGAACAGTCCGCGCAGGCGGTCAACTCATGAAAATTCTGCGCTTACGACTCGCCGGGTTCGGCCCCTTCAAGAACGAGCAGATCGTCGACTTCGAACGATTCGACGCCGACGGCATCTTTCTCATCTCGGGCAAGACCGGTGCCGGCAAGTCGAGTCTTCTCGACGCAATCTGCTTCGCCCTGTACAACTCGGTGCCGCGCTTTGACAGCGGTGAGCTCAAGCTGCGCAGCGACCATTGCGAGCCTGGCGACCCCACCTTCGTCGAACTGGACTTCAGCGTCGACGAGGCCCGGTATCGGCTGCGACGCAGCCCCGCCTATGAGCGACCGAAAAAGAGCGGAACCGGCGTCACCACGGCCGCTCCCACCGCGGTCTTGCAGATGTGGGACGACGGCGACTGGCGTGGAATCGCGGCCAAGCTTGTAACCGTCGGGCACGAGCTCGATGCCATTCTGCCGCTCAAGGTCGATCAGTTTCTGCAGGTGATCCTGCTCGCGCAGAACCGGTTCCAACGGTTTCTGCTGGCAAAGACCGAGGAACGCCGTGCGGTTCTGCGCAGCCTGTTCAACACGAGTCGGTTTGACCAGCTCGAGGCCGCGCTGATCCTGCGCCGCAAGGGTCTTGGGGAACGGCTCGCGATGGGCCAGCGCGACCTCGACGAGAACCAGGCGGCGGCTGCGCTGCTGTTGCAGAGCGAGGGTTCACTTGGCGCCCCCACCGCGCAGTGGTTCACCACCGCCCAACACGACCTCGAGACCCAGCGCGACGCGGCGACCGTGCTGGTCACACGCAGCAACGACCACCTGGCTGCGGCCACGGGCCGGCACGAGTCTCTCGTGCATACCCATGAGCGTCAGCTGCGGCGATCCAGCGCGATGATCGAGCTGACCGCGCTGCAAGCCAGACACGTCGACATCACCCGAGATCGCGCCGACCTGCAGTCCGCAGAGCGCGCGGCCCGGGTGTGGCCGCAGATTCGTGCGCGCCGCGATGCTGCGCTCGCCTGTGAGGTGGCAGAGGCGGCACTGGCGACGGCGCGGGCCGAGCGCCGGAAGAATCGAACGGCAGCGCCTCTGGCCGAAGATGCCGGTACTGCCGGTACTGCCGGCCTGCATCCGTCCGGTAGCGGTAATGACCACCCGCAAGCTCTGCCGCCCGAATCGCTCGAGCAGATCCAATCGGTGATTGACCTGCTGCTCGGCCGCCTCGGCGCTCTCGACAACGCCGTGGCCGATGAGCGCGCCATCCCCGGGCTCGACGTCGAGATCGCTGACCTGCTCGCGACACAGCAGGGGCATTCTCGTGCGCTCGATGCGGCGCGGGCTGAGTTGGAGGCCCTGCCCGAGCAGATTGCCACGCTCACGGCCGAGCACTCGGCGACTCTGCTGCTGGCCGCGCGCCGTCATGACACGACGATCGCGCTGGAGAGCGCACTGCTGTCCCTTGAGGCCGCGCAGGCCGTCGACCAGCTCAGCGCCACCCTGCTCACCGCGCAGCAGGAGGAATTGACCGCGAGCGGCGACAACGCTGCTGCGGCCACGCACTACGAGGGCGTGCTCGCACGTCGTTTCTCGGGTTTTGCCGCCGAGCTGGCCACCCGGCTGGTCACCGGCGACGCCTGCGCGGTCTGTGGGTCGACCGCGCACCCGCAACCAGCACGTCTCGAGCAAGAGTCGGTCGGGCCGCACGATTTGGAGGCTGCCCGCACCGCCGTTGCTGACCGGCAAGGTCAACTCGTGATCGCCCAGAGCGTCGTGCAATCGGTCGACCTTCGCCTCGCCGAAGCCCGCGCCCTGACCCGTGGCGGCGAGGTGCGTGCCCTCAAGGCCGAGCACGACGCGGCAACCACAGCGCACGAGCTGGCTGGCCGGGCCGCCACGCGGCTGCCCGCGATGCACGCCCAACTCTCTGATTTGCATGCCGCCATGACCCGGGCGACCTCGAACCTTGAGTCGATTCGGGAAGGCCGCGACCGCGCCGTCACGGCGCATGCCGCCCGGGTCAGTCAGCGAACGACCGTCGTCGACCGACTCACCGAGCAGCGCGGCGAGTTCGAGAGTGTTCAGGGGCAGGTCGCGTACCTGCGCGCTCACCTGGTCATCGCACGAACCTTGGCGGCAGCGTTGGTGCTGGTCGATCAGCGCCGTGCGCACCGGGATGCCGCCGAGACACACCTGTTTGCGCAACTCGTTGACGAAGGCTTCCTAACTGCCGAAGCAGCGCAGGCCGCCAAGCTCGACCAGACCGAGACCGAGCGGCGTACGAATGCCCTGCGCGTGCACGATGACGCTCTGGCGGCGGCCCGCGCGACCCTCGCCCATCCCGACCTAGCCGACCTGCCCGACGAAACGGTCCTCCTCGAACCGTCCAGGCTCGCTGTCGTCGCCTCGAGCACGGCCCGCGACGCCGCGTTGACGACGCACGGTTCCCTGCTCGATCGCACGCGCGCCCTCGCGGCCATCGTGGGCCGAGCCGCCGCTGTGCTTGCGGTGTCTGGTGCGGTGCAATCCGATTACCAGCAGGTGCGCGAGTTGGCCGATGCTATGCACGGTGACGAACCCAATACCAAGCGGATGCGACTGGAGAACTATGTGCTGGCGGCCCAGCTCGAAGAAATAGTGGCGGCCGCCAACACGCGCCTGCGCACCATGACCAGTGACCGCTACTCCCTCGAGCACGACGATTCGCTCGCCTTCGGCGGGGCACGGTCGGGGCTGGGACTCGCCATTCGCGATGAATACACCGGTCGCGCCCGCGCGACCCACTCCCTCTCGGGCGGCGAAACGTTCCTCGCATCCCTTGCCCTCGCTCTCGGACTGGCCGAGGTCGTGACCGGGCAAGCCGGCGGCATCACGCTCGATACGCTGTTCGTCGACGAGGGCTTCGGCTCGCTCGACAGTGAAACCCTCGAGACGGCCATGAGTACACTCGACACCCTGCGCGCCGGCGGACGTACGATCGGCCTGATCAGCCACGTCGATTCCATGAAGGAACAGATTCCGGCGGCGCTGCGTATCACGGTCACCGACGCGGGCTACAGCCGAATCGAGGCTGACCAGCCGCCGAGTGACCCCGGTGGCGGCGGCCAGTCGTGAGGGGGTTGGCCGCAGGTCTTGCCGTTCCGCTGCGACCCTGTCACGATCGAGGCGTTGCTGCAACGAAGCGCGCCGCGCCAGGGAGCCCGAATGAAGAAGATCCTCTACATCGACCTCGACAACACCCTCGTCAACGTGCAGTCGGGAATCGACCGACTCACCAACGCCGAGTACATCCGTTATGAGAAGCGGCTCGACGAAGTGCCTGGCATTTTCGCCCGGATGGAACCGATCAGCGGCGCCATCGACGCTTTTCACACCCTCGCCCAGTCCTTCGACACCTATATTCTCTCCATGGCTCCCTGGGGTAATGCGAGCGCCTGGCAGCACAAGCTCGAGTGGGTGCAGGAACATCTCGGAGCTGATACCGGCGGACCAGCCTACAAACGGCTGATCATCTCGCACCACAAGCATCTCAACCGGGGTGATTTTCTCGTCGACGATGGGTCAGCCATTGGTGCTGACCGGTTCGAGGGCGAGTTGATCAAGTTCATGACCCCGATGTTTCCCGACTGGAATACGGTGACCCGCTACCTGCTGGAACGAGCCGACAGCGCACCGTGCCCAGCGCGTGCACTTCGGTCGCTGCACCGATCTGCTCGGCAGGACTCGGCGGCGCTGCCTTGCTGACTCGGACGGCCGATTAGACATCGTTTAAATGTCCTGAATAGGGGTTTACCCACCTGTAAATCTGGGGTAATCTCACTTTTAGACAGGCGCTCGTCGGACGCGGTGATTTACCTCGACCGCTCCGCGCCACCAGATGATTGGGTGAAGACGATGGTGGAACTGAAGAAGATGACAGAACTGAAATCGGACTTCGTTCCGATGGGTGAAGTCAGTGCGGATGAGCGCTCCAGAATGGCTTTTGGTAAAGCTGGCGTGCACCGCGACGATCGTTACGCCGTCGCCGTGAACGCTGAGGGTGAAATTCTTCTGACTCCACTGGTATCCATTCCCCGTCGCGAGCTCCTGGTGTGGGACGACGAAGTTATCCGCGCCGCCCTGGTGCGTGGCCTTGAGCAGAGTAGTAACGACGAGACGAGCGAGGGCGGCGACTTCACCCGGTACGCCGACGAGGAGCCGGAGGAGGCAGCAGCGTTCGACGCGCCGAAGCCATGAGCTTCACCCTGCTCCTCACGCGGGAAGCGACGTCGGGGCTGTCACTTCTCGAAAAGAAACCACAGCTGATCGGTCGCCTCCAACGGGTGCGCACTGCGCTCGGTCGCCTGCAGCTGAATCCCGACGACCCCGCATTACGCTCGCACAAGTACGTGTCCCTGGCTGGCAAGAAGGGCGAGGCCGTCTGGGACTCCTATGTCGAGAACCAGACGCCCACGGCCGGGCGCATCTACTGGCACTACGGCCCTGGTCTCGACCGCATCACTGTTGTCAGTATCACGCCGCACGGGTAGCGCTTCTGGTGCCGGCTGCCAAATCCTAGAACGGATTGAGCAGCCGGTGCAGAAACTGTCGGGTACGTTCCTGCTGGGGATGCCGCAGAAGCTGTTTCGAGTTGCCGTGCTCGACGATGGTACCGCCATCGACGAAGGCGATTTCGTGCGCGACCTCGCGAGCGAATACGAGTTCGTGGGTGACGATCACCATGCTCCAGCCCTCATCGGCGAGTTCCTTGATCAGGCGCAGTACGTCGCCGACCAGCTCGGGATCGAGAGCGGATGTCGGCTCGTCGAACAGGAGCAGTTGCGGCCGCAGGGCGAGCGCCCGCACGATGCCGACCCGCTGCTGTTGGCCGCCGGACAGTTCAAACGGGTAGCTGTCGCGCTTGTCGGTGAGGCCGACCCGCTCGAGCAGGGCAAGCGCCTCGGTCATGACCTCGGCCACCGGGCGGCGCTGCACGACCACAGGCCCCTCGATCACGTTCTGCAGCACGGTTTTGTGGGGAAACAGGTTGTAGTGCTGAAACACCATTGCCGACCGGTCGCGCAGGGCACCGAGCTCTTTCGGTGAGGGCCTCGCGGCAAAATCTATGGCCATCGATACGGCGGAGGTGGCCCCCCGGCCGGGGGCAGTGCCGGTACCAGCACTGTCGGCACTGGCGGCCGCCGCGACCTCAATCGTGCCGCCCTCGGGCAGTTCCAAGCCATTCAGGCAGCGCAAGATGGTCGTCTTGCCCGAGCCGGACGGTCCTATCAGCGCGAGCACCCGACCTCGGCCGACCGTCAAATCCACCGAGTCCAGCACCCGGTCGCTGCCAAAACTCTTCTGCAGTCCGCGCACGCGGAGCAGGGAGGGTGCCCCGGCGTCCGCCCTGGAAACCGGCTCGGGCGGCAGATCAGCGGGCGACATAGCGGTCCAATCTCTTTTCGAGAAACCCCTGGCCGGTGGAGAGCACCAGGCAGATGACCCAGTAGATGAGGGCTGCTTCAAGGTAGAGCAGCATGAATTTCTGGCTGAAGGCCGTGATCTGTTGCGCCTCACGGAATAGTTCGGTGACCAGAATCAGGGAGGCGAGTGAGGTGTCCTTGACCAGGCTGATGAACGTATTCGACAGGGGCGGCACCGAAACCCGGGCAGCCTGCGGCAGGATGATGCGGGCGAGGGCGCGGCTGTGGGACATGCCGATCATGTAGGCGGCTTCCCACTGGCCCTTCGGCACGGAAAGAATCGCTGCGCGGATGACTTCGGCGGCATAACCGCCGACGTTGATGGAGAAGGCGATTACAGCGCTTGGCCACGGTTCGATCGTGACGCCGATCGACGGCAGCCCGTAGAAGATCACGAACAGTTGCACGAGCAGCGGCGTGCCGCGCACGATTGAGATGTAGCCGCGGGCGATGACGGAGAGGACACGTTTCGCCGACAACCTCATGAGCGCAAGCACAAGCGCGAGCACGAGACCGATCGCGAACGACGTGAGGGCAAGCGGGATCGTGCCGCGCACCGCGCCGTCCAGCAGTGGCCAGAGCGAGCTGACGAACAACTCCCAATCAGGCTGAATCATCGAATAGTCGAGCTATTGGCTGACGTCGGCGCCGAAGTACTTGTCGGAGAGCTCGGCGAGCGTTCCGTCGGCGGTGAGGGTCGCGAGCGCTTCGTTCACGGCCTCGGCCAGCGCGGTGCCGTCTTTCGCGAAGGCGAATGCACTCTCCGAACGTTCCGTCGTCTCGGCGGCGATTTTCAGGTTGTCGGCGCCGGTGGACTTCTGGTAGTCGAGGAAGGTCAGTTTGTCGTTGACCGTGGCATCCACTCGACCCTGCTCGACCAGGGTGACCGACTGGGCCCAGCCCTCGACGGCTTCGACGGTTGCACCGCTCTCGGTGGCCAGCGCGTTCCAGTTGCTGGTCAGCGACTGCGCCGTGGTGAGGCCCTTGAGGCTGGCGAACGACGTGATCGACGTATTGTCGGCGGGAACGACGATGACGCCGGTGGAGTAGGTATAGGGCGTGGAGAACTCGTACGAGCCCACGCGTTCCGGGGTGATCGACACCTGGTTGGCGATCATGTCCCAGCGGCCAGCGGTGAGGCCGGCGAAGATGGCGTCCCACTGGGTTTCTTCAAACGCGGCGTCGACACCTAGCTCGGCGGCGACAGCTCGCGCCACCTCGACATCGTAGCCAGTGAGCTCGCCCGAACCGCCTTCGTGGAACGAGAACGGCCGATAGGTGCCCTCGGTGCCGATCACGAGCGTGCCGGAGTCGAGTACGCTGCTGAGGGAATCGTCGGTGCCGGTTGCGCTGTCGCCGTTCGACGCGGAGCAGCCGGTGAGGGTGAGGGCGACGACGGACAGCACAGCGGCCGGAATAAATCTGAGCTTCATCAAAGAAACGCCTAACGAACTAGTTGGGGCGAGCGCGGGTTGTGCGGGTGCCGCTCCAGAATGTGCGGAGGCCGCGGTTATCGGCGTCCTTAGCGTAACAAGTCGCTACCGGCCGCGAATATTCCGGTTACGTCCGATGGCGCAGCGACATGATTTCTGCCGCTATGAACGCAGGGCCAGAGTGAACGGCAGCACCGCAGAGGCACCGTGCTGGCGCAGCACCCGGGCCGCCACCGTCACGGTCCATCGGCTGTCAGCCAGGTCGTCAATGAGTAAGACGGGGCGACCGGCGAACGGGGCGAGCGCCGCGGCGAGTGCGGGGCCGACCGCAAAGCGGTCCCACACGCCCTGCAGGCGGTAGGCGCTGTTGCCGCCGGGTTCCCCGGTGGGACCGCCGTTGGCCCAGTCCAGGGCGCCGAGCCAGGGCAGCCGGCCCACGTCGGCCAGCGATCGGGCCACCGAATCAATGAGCAGCGGTTGCCGCCGCGATGGCATCGAGACGATGGCCGCCGGTCTCTCGGCCCACCCCCACTCGGCGAGCACGCGCACACAGGCGGCCAGCATGGCCGGCGGGGCCGGGGCATCCGCGGCCTGGGTGCCGAACAGATCACGCAGGGGGCCGCCCCAGCCGAGGTCGGTCAGCCGGGCCAGGGCGCGTCCGGGCTCGGCGCGTTCGGCGAGCGGGATCTTTCCGCTGGCCGCGACGCCGAGGCTGCTCATGCCGGTGGGCCACTGGGCACGCACATCGATGGTGACGCCGACCCGGTCGAGCGATTGCGCGGCCGTGGCGTCGGCTCCCGCGGCCAGATCGACCGGATACCAGACGCCGCGGCAGTTGTCGCAGCGGCCGCAGGCCACGGCGGTATCGTCATCGAGGGCGCGCTGCAGAAACTCCATACGGCAGCCAGCGGTGCTTTCAAATTCGAGCATCGCCTGCTGCTCGCCCAGCCGCGCCGCGGCGATGCGTTCGTAGCGCTCAGCGTCGTAAACCCAGGGCTGCCCGGTGGACTGCCAGCCCCCCTTCACCCGGTGCACCGCGCCGTCGACGTCGAGCACCTTGAGCAGCAGCTCGAGGGGGGTGCGCCTGAGGTCGACCCTGGCCTCGAGGGCCGGCGTCGACAGGGGCGTGCCGGCGGCGTCGAGCGCGCCGATCACGGCGAGGGCCTTCGCTTGATCAGGCATCGAGGCGGTCGCGAAATAGTGCCAGATCGCTTCGTCTTCGGCCCCGGGTAGCAGCAGCACGTCGGCCGAGGCGGTGGCCCGGCCGGCACGGCCGACCTGCTGGTAGTACGCAACGGGGGAGGACGGTGCTCCCAGGTGCAGGACAAAGCCGAGGTCGGGTTTGTCGAATCCCATGCCAAGGGCACTCGTGGCGATCAACGCCTTGACCTGGTTGGTCTTGAGCAGCCCCTCTGACTCTTCGCGTTCGGCCGTGTCGGTCTGCCCGGTGTAGGCGCGCACCGCGTGTCCGGCCTCTCGCAGCAGCCGGGCGGTGTCCTCGGCGGCCGCCACGGTCAGGGTGTAGATGATGCCGCTGCCCGGCAGGTCGCCAAGGTGACTGAGCAGCCAGGCCAGACGGGCGCGCGAATCGGGCAGGCGCAGAACGCCGAGCCGCAGCGAGGATCGGGCGAGCGGGCCGCGGATTGTGACGACCTCGGCGGCACTGTCGGTGGTGCCAGCGCCTGCGAAACCGGCGGCGACCATGCCCACCTGTTCCGCGACATCCTGTACGACGCGGCTGTTGGCGGTCGCCGTCGTGGCGAGCACGGGCACGCCCGCCGGCATCTGGGCGATCAGGTCGCGCAGGCGGCGGTAGTCCGGGCGAAAATCGTGGCCCCAGTCGGAGATGCAGTGCGCTTCGTCGACCACGAGCAGGCCGACCCTGGCGATCAGGGCGGGCAGCTGCTCATCGCGAAAAGACGGATTGTTCAGTCGTTCGGGCGAGACCAGCAGCACATCGACCTCGTCGGCGTCGAGCTGGCGCAACACCGTGGTCCACTCGTGTGCGTTCGACGAGTTGATCGACACCGCCCGGACGCCGGCGCGGGCCGCGGCGGCGACCTGGTCCCGCATCAGGGCCAGGAGCGGCGACACCAGAATAGTCGGGCCGGCGCCCTGGCGCCGCAGCAACAGGGTCGCGACGAAGTACACGGCCGATTTGCCCCACCCGGTGCGCTGCACGACGAGGGCGCGCTTGCGCTGGTCGACGAGGGTGTCGATCGCCTCGTATTGTCCGTCGTGAAAGGCGGCGTCCTCATGCCCTACGAGGGTGCGCAGAATGGCCAGAGCGGATGCGCGGGTGTCGGTCATCCTTCAAGGGTGCCAGATAGCGCCGACACTGCCCGCCTCGCCGCATCGAATGCCGGTCTGGGGATCACGAGGGTGGTGCTGGGGAGTGGTGCACCACGCGTGTCGCGGGACATTCATCGTCTCCGAACGGGATCGCTCAGTAGGCTCGGTGGGTGAACGTGATTCAGGAGATCGAAACGCGACTGCCGGAACAGGCCGTCGGCGGTTTCCGTCGACTTATCGGGCAGGCCAGGGTGGGCGACCCAATCCTGCTGCAGCAGCGGGCCATGGCGCGCATGATCGCTCCGGCGCAATGGATTTTGAACCGGGTCGGGGCCGACGGCATCCGGTTGACCAAGGCGGGACACCTGCCGCCGGCGGTCATCGTCGAAGCGTCCGCCGAGCTCGACTGGGGCTGGCCGATCAGCGTCAACCGCGAGGTGCACCTGCGTCCGTTGCAGGAGCTGCGTGGGCACCTGCGCGCCGTCGGACTGCTGCGGGTCAGCAAGGGGACGCTCGTGCTCACCGTCAAGGGCCGCACCCTCGCGCAAGATCCCCGTGAACTCTGGTGGCATCTCGCCCGCACCATTCACCACAGTCGTACGCCCGCTGTGAGCGACGCCACCCGCCTGCTGCTGTTGTTCGTCGCGACCCGCGACCTGGCTCGCCGCGAGGACTACCTCACGACCCTGTCGCGCTCGCTTGGCTCGCTCGGCTGGGTGCAGTCCGACGGCCAGGAACCGACGACACAGTCGGTCTGGCACCTCGTCGACACGAAATGGAACCTGCTCGACCGCCTCGGAGTATTCGAACAGACCGAGGCCTGGCATGGCGACCGCGGCACGGTCACCGTCGGTGGCGCCGCCTTCGCGCGCGCAGCGCTGCAGTCCGACGCACCGAACGACGTGTCGTCCGAGTAGGCAGCGTCTCGGAGCCAACGGGAAGTTGACCGGCGGCTGAACGCGGCATCCGCTGCCCTGCACGGGTGGTTGGATGGACGAATGGACGCAACGCCCGACTACATCGCCGATTTCTCCGCCTTTCTCGCAGCGTCACCATCGTCGTACCATGCTGCGGCCGAAGTCGCCCGGCGCCTCGACGTTGCCGGCTTCACCCAACTGATCGAGTCTGAGAACTGGATCGACGCTGCCGCCGGCCACTACGTCGTGCGCGACGGCGCGGTCATCGCCTGGTCACAGCCGGTCGGCGCCGGGCCAACCACACCGTTTCGCATTCTCGGTGCCCACACCGACTCCCCGGGTTTCAAACTCAAACCCAAGCCCACTATCGGCGCGCACGGCTGGCTGCAGGCCGGCGTCGAGGTGTACGGCGGGCCGCTACAGAACTCGTGGCTGGACCGCGAACTCGAACTCGCCGGCCGTCTGGTCACCCGGGACGGCACCGAGCGCCTCGTGCGCACCGGGCCATTCCTGCGCATCCCGCAGCTCGCCGTGCACCTCGATCGCGAGGTGAACAACGGTCTAATCCTCGACCGGCAACGCCACCTCACGCCCGTCTTCGGTGTCGGTGATCCGTTCGAGGCTGACCTGGTTGCGCACCTGGCCGGTCTGGCGGGAATTTTGGCAGCGGATGTCGCCGGGTACGACATCCTCACCGCCGACACCCAGGCGCCCGCCACCTTCGGTCTCGGCCACGAGCTGTTCGCCGCCGGCCGCCTCGACAACCTCTCCTCGGTATACGCCGGGCTGCGCGCCCTGATCGAACGCAGCAGGCACGGCGCGCACACCGGCCCGATCAGCGTCCTCGCGGCCTTCGACCACGAGGAGCTCGGCTCGCAGTCCCGCTCTGGCGCGAGCGGCCCGTTCCTAGACGACATTCTCACCCGCATCGGCCACGGCCTCGGCGCGACCGGGTCGAATCGGCTGCAGTCCTACGCCGAGTCGTGGTGCCTCTCCGCTGACGCCGGGCATGCCGTGCACCCGAACTATCCCGAGCGCCACGATCTTGCCAACACCCCCATTCTCGGCGGTGGTCCGTTACTGAAAATCAATGCCAACCAGCGCTATGCGACGGATGCCCATGGAGCCGCCCTCTGGGCCCGCACCTGCGCGCAGGCGAACGTCCAATATCAGGAATTCGTCTCGAACAACACGGTTCCCTGCGGATCAACCATCGGGCCACTGACCGCGACGCGGCTCGGCATCCGCGTCGTAGACGTAGGTGTGCCGCTGCTGTCCATGCATTCCGCGCGGGAACTGTGCCACGTCAATGATCCGCCGGCGCTCGCGGCGGCGACCGCGGCCTTCTTCGCACCCGAGGTCTAATCCGTGCACTTATAGACACCGTAACTATCGGATAGTTATACTATCCATATGAAGATGGCCGAGTTGAGCGCGGTGAGCGGGGTGAGCGTCGCCACCGTCAAGTTCTACCTACGCGAAAACCTGCTCGCGGCGGGGGAGCGCACCGCGCCCAACCAGGCGGATTACGGCCCTGCGCACGTGGCCAGACTGCGTCTGATCCGCAGCCTGATCGAGGTTGGCGGCCTGGCGGTCGCCGACGCCCACGAGGTGCTTGCCGCCATCGACTCCGACCTGCCACTGCAAGACACTTTCGCGATCGCACAGCGCACGGTGTCGGAACATATCGACCCTGCCGGCATTGACCGCCGCGCGCTCGATCGAGTTGATGCGGTTCTCAACGGATGGCTCGTTTCCACCGACAATCCGGGTCGCCTGGCCGCCGCGCGGGTCATCGAATCGCTCGATGAGGTCGGTCAGCAGGATGCCCGCGGCTGGCTCACCCGCTACGCACACGCCGCTCTCTTGGTCGCCGAAGCCGATATCGACGAGATCGCAGTCCTCCCCGACCGGGCCGCCCAGGCCCAGACCGTTGTCGTGGGAACCGTGCTCGGCGACGCTCTGTTCTCAGCATTGCGCCGTGCCGCCCAGGAGCACGTCTCCGCACTGCGCTATTCCGCCGTTCCCGCGCGCGACCACCAGACCCCGTAACACCGCCCCGTCCCGAGACCGAGGCGCTCCACAACCCGTACCGATTGCTCCACAACCCGGACCGACCGCACCACAATCCCTCTGACCGAAGGAGCCACCATGTTCCGCGCCAGCACTTCTACCGCCGCCGCAACCTCGCAGTCCGGCGAAGTCCCCGCCCGCATCGCCTGGCATCGACCGCTGCTCGCGGTCGCCGCCGCCATGACGGTTCTCGCGATCGTGAGCAGCATCGGCCTGATCGTCGATCACCGTGAGGTGACCGGGCTTCCGCTCTGGGCCAAGCCGCTCAAATTCGCGCTGTCCATCGTGATCTACAGCGTCACCCTCGCGTGGCTGATCGGCCTGCTCCGGCGCGGCCGCCGCTTCGCCTGGTGGGCTGGCACGATCAGCGCCGTGCTACTCCTGGTTGAAATGGTCGCGATCGTCGGCGCCGCCGTGGGCGACACGACGAGCCATTTCAATGTCTCCACTGCATTTCATGCCGCGATCTGGGGCATCATGGCGGTCTCGATCGTCATCGTCTGGTTCGCGGCGATGGTCGTCGCCGCTCTGCTCGTGTTCGGCGGGCGACGCGGCGGCGCTGCCCTCGACGACCGCGCGCGCACCGTCGCCATCCGCTCCGGGATTGTGATCGCCGTCATCGGAATGGGCCTCGCCTTTCTCATGACCAGCCCAACCGCGGCCCAGCTCGACAATTTCCAGGGCATCGCCGGCGCCCACACCGTCGGCCTGGCCGACGGCGGCCAGGGTATCCCTATTCTTGGCTGGAGCACGGTGGCCGGCGACCTGCGCATTCCCCACTTCGTCGGCATGCACGCCCTGCAGCTGATTCCGCTCGCCGCCCTGATACTCGAACTGCTCATGAAACGGATGCCGGCACTCCGGCCCGAACGCACCCGCGTCGCGATCGTGGTCACTCTCACCGCCCTCTACAGCGGCATTCTTCTCCTGCTCACCCTGCAAGCGCTGGCCGGTGAATCCATCGTGCGCCCGAGCACGCTCACGATCACCGTCGCCGCCCTGCTGAACCTGAGCGCCGCGTGTGCCATCACGGTGATTCTGGTGCTGGGCGCGCGAAATCGGGCCCAGCGCGGGCAGACCGCGCTGTCAACGCGTGACCGGTGGAGTCACGGCTCGCTGGGGTGACCCAGCTGTTGCGCCCGTTCGATGCGCGCAATCCGATCGAGGGCGGCATCCTCTGAAGTCGACGTGGGGCCGAGCAGGGCGCGCACGACGCCGAGAACGAGCCGGGTACCCCAGATGACGGGCAGACGGGATCGTTTCAGACCGAGCATGTCGCGATACTCGCGCGGGATCGACGCCACGGCACCGGCGAACATGATGTTATAAAAGGGCAGCATGCCACGGCTGAGCGGCGGGTAGCGGATGAAGCGCACCGCGTCGGCCACGCGGGCGTCGCTTTTGAGGGTTCCGGCGCCGCGAAACGCCTCAAGTTGGGCGGCGAGCTCATCGGCCGAATGCGGGGCATCCTGCACGCCGATGAGTTCTCCGGCGATCGCCCATTCCCGCACGTAGCCGTCGGCGCCGCCGGGAATGGCGTCTTCCCAGAGCAGGTGCGATTGCAGAAAAGCATCGGTGAACACCACGTGCACCCAGGACAACAGCTCGGGATCACCCGCAGCATAGGAGCGTTTCTCCCCACGGGCATCGATATAGCTGCCGGCCACCCGATCGTGAAAATGGGCCACCCGACCAGACTCGCGTTCCGCGACGACGGTGTCCGCGAAGGTCACCGTGACGAGCCACTGAATCGTTCCGGAGAGGCGGCCGAGCGGATCTTCGTGGTACCGCGACCAGTCGTGCACGCCGGCCATGGCGCCGGGGTGCAGGGTCTGCATCAGCAGGGCGCGAATGCCCGCGACCATGGTCGCCATTCCGCCGTGCACGGCCCACGCGGCGCTTCCCGGGCCGAAAAATCCCGGGTCGTCTCCCGTGGCGATCTGCTCAACCCATTTCGGCCGCCCGTCGCTGTTGCCCGAAAGTGTCACCAGAAGGTGCGAGCGCCAGCTGTCAATGAATCTGCCCATCTTCGGATCGTAGCGCCGCCTCGCTGGGCGCCGGCCGCGAACGGCGACGGCGCGCCGACACCGGACGTAGGCTGGTCACGTTGAACAATCGACACAGGAGGCGGCAATTGACCGACACAGCACGATGACCGCGTCCGCGAAGCCGAAGAATGTCGGCACGCCGAGCACGAACAGAAAAGTTATCGCTCTGGCCGTCGCCGGGGCCCTCGGTGGTTTCCTGTTCGGCTTTGATTCCTCGGTCATCAACGGAGCCGTCAACGCGGTGCAGCAGGAATTCGGGCTGAACGCCGCCCTCACCGGGTTCGCCGTTGCCTGTGCACTGCTCGGCGCTGCGGCCGGCGCTTTCTTCGGTGGGCGCTTCGCCGATCGCTACGGACGCATCCCCATGATGATTCTCGGCGGAGTGGTGTTTCTGGTCAGCTCGATCGGCTCGGGGTTGGCGTTCGGTGTCGTCGACCTGATCATCTGGCGGATCGTCGGCGGACTCGGCATCGGCCTCGCATCCGTCGTGGCGCCGGCCTATATCGCCGAAATTTCACCGCGGCAGATGCGCGGACGTCTCGGCTCGCTGCAGCAGCTCGCGATCACCCTCGGCATCTTCACCGCATTGCTCTCCGACGCCGTGTTCGCCGGGAGCGCGGGAGGGGCCGGCCGTGAGTTCTGGTTCGGCTTGGCGGCCTGGCGCTGGATGTTCCTCGCCGGCGCCGTGCCGGCCATCGTCTACGGCGGCATCGCGTTCCTTCTTCCGGAATCCCCGCGTTTTCTCATTTTGAAAGACAAAGAAGCGGACGCCCGCGCCGTGTTCACCCGGCTCTGGCCGAGCGGCGACGTCGACCGCGAGATTCGCGACATGCGTCGCTCGATCGAGGTCGACGCCCGGTCGAAGAAATCGGGGTCGCTGCGCGGTAGCTCGTTCGGGCTCAAGCCGATCGTCTGGGTCGGCATCATCCTGTCGGTGTTCCAACAATTCGTCGGCATCAACGTGATCTTCTACTACTCGACCACCCTCTGGAGCGCGGTCGGCTTCGAAGAATCCAACTCGCTGACCATCTCCGTGATCACGTCGGTTACCAACATTCTGGTCACCCTCGTCGCGATCGCCCTGGTCGACCGGATCGGCCGACGGCCGATACTGTTGGCCGGCTCCATCGGTATGACGGTCTCACTCGCCACGATGGCGCTCGCCTTCAGTCAGTCGGTGACAGTAGGCGGCGCCCTGAACCTGCCCGGCGCGTGGGCGCCGATCGCACTCGTCGCCGCAAATCTGTTCGTGATCTCGTTCGGTGCCTCCTGGGGACCGGTGGTGTGGGTGCTCCTCGGGGAGATGTTCCCCAACTCGATTCGCGCCAAGGCTCTCGGACTGGCGGCAGCCGCCCAGTGGATCGCGAATTTTCTCATCACGGTCAGTTTTCCGCCGATGGCCGGCGCGTCCCTGCCGATCACCTACGGCCTCTACGCGCTGTTCGCCGGGCTCTCGTTCTGGTTCGTGCTGCGCAAAGTCCCTGAAACGAACGGCATGTCGCTTGAGGAAGCCGACACCCTGCTGCCGCCGAAGAACTCGGCCAAGAAGGCAGCCGCAGACAAGTAGGAATTTCAGACAGTATGCGGCGTTACCTACAACCCCCCGAACGGGCCGTCGCATCGCGTCGGGTTTGCAGATAACTTCACATCACAATGATTGTGGAGTGTGACCATGCCCGAACGTGGATACGCCGTTATTTGCTTGAAAACCACAGGACTGTTCCCGTATCAGCGGGATCGGATCGTCGAGGTCGCCGTGGTGCACCTCGACGAGGGTGGCCACATTTCAGCGCACTGGCAGACCGTCGTCAACCCCGGCAGTAATGCGGCTGACGTGACGAACCACGGCGTCAGTACAGCCGAACGGCTGCGTGCGCCGACGTTTGAGCAGATCGCGCCGAGACTGGTCGACCTGCTGCGCGGCCGGGTGTTGGTGGCCCACAACGCCCAGTTCGTCACCGGATTTCTGATGCGCGAGTTCGAGCTGATCGGCTATGCCCCGGGGCGGGGACTCGAGGCGGTCTGTACCATGCAGCTGGCTCGCAGCTACCTGCCGGGCGCCGGTCGGCTGCTCATCGATTGCTGCGCCGCATACGACATCGAGATCAAGCCCGGCCCCGGCGCCCTGATGCAGGGCGTTGCGTGCGCCAGTTTGCTGGCGGCATACGTGCAGGGGGCTCCCAGCGAGCTACCGTGGATCGACGCCCTGGATCGCGCCGGACGGTCCACCTGGCCAACCATCGCCAGCCACGCCGAGGCACAATGGGTGCAGCGCGACCCGTCGACGACGACAGACGCGGTGCCGACACCGAGCTTTCTGGCTCGGGCGGTCGTGAAACTTCCCGACTACACCGGCCCCGAGGAGCACCTGGACTATCTCGCCCTGCTCGATCTGTGCCTGCTCGATCGCGGGCTGTCGCCTCGGGAAACACGCGAACTTCGGATTTTGGCCGAATTGAACGGCATCAGCGCGACGGACTGTACGGCCCTGCATCGGCGGTACTTCGAGGATCTCGTGCGCGCATCCGGAACCAACGACGCCCGGAGCATCGCGGATTCCGCGGACCTGATCAGGGTCGCCCGCACACTCGACGTCGCTCCCGAGGTCGTCGCCGCCGCGCTGACAGCACCGTCAGCGGTGGCGCTCCCACCGATCGCCTCGACCGACACGGTACTTCTGGAACAGGGCGACATTGTCGTGCTGACCGGTGACATGGCCCGCGCCCGCTCCGACTGGGGCCGGGAATTGGTCGCGCGAGGGCTCTCCCTGGGAACGGCGGTCACCCTGCGCACGCGCCTGCTGGTGGCCGCCAACCCCGCATCGGTCACCGGCAAAACCGGTAAGGCTCGCGACTACGGCATTCCAATCGTCTCCGAATTCGGCCTGCGGTCCCTCATCGGAGTGCGCTGACCCGGTCGGACCCGGCATCCGCTCATTCGAGCGAATCTCGCAGCACCGGCTAGATCAGGCTGCGCAGGTGCTCCTCGACGGTCACGCCGCGGGCCGTGGCCTGCTGTACCAAACGCTGGTGCTCCTCGTTGCTAAGCGACAGCGTCACCCGGTGCAGCTCGCCGGTACTTCGCATGACAACGGGACCGTTCGGATCGGTGAGGTCGCGATAGTCTTCGCCGATGTCGCCGATGTCGCCGATGTCGCCGAGGTCATCGAACGAGAACAGTTCGTCGTGCGTGTAGGCGGCGGCCCGCTCGGCGACGCGGTCCGTGGTCCGGGTCGGTGCGGTCGGCAAGCGCGCAATGCCCGGCCCACCGGATGCCGCAGTGCGCGCCCGCACCACCGGTTCAGCTGCTGGCTGACTCCCGAAAAAACCAGGCCCGCCCGGCGCTGGCCGACCACGCTGGAAGGCTTCGGCGGCGCCGCGCGCGCGCGCGTCGGCGGCCTCGTTGAGCGGATGCCCGACGTGCCCCTTCACCCATTCAAATCGGTACCGACGCCCGGCAATAGCCTCGTCGATCTCCTTGAGCAGGTCGAGGTTCATGACCGGCTTGCCGTCGCCCTTGCGCCAGCCCTTGGCCTTCCAGCCCTTCATCCACTTGGTGACCGAGTTGATCACATACTGGCTGTCGCACAGTACGAGCAGATCGTCGTCGATGTGTGCGGTCGCGCGAAACAGCTCGAGCACGGCCTTCAGCTCGCCCTGGTTGTTGGTCGCGTGCTTCCAGCCGCCGGCCGCCCAGCAGGAGTCGTCCACGTACCAGGCCCAGCCGGCTGGTCCGGGATTTCCGAGGGCAGAACCGTCGGCGGCGGCGGTGATAGTCATGTGCGGGCCTTTCAAACAGCGGATACGCGGGCGCAGGTCGTACCAGTCTGCCACCCCGGCATCCGCTGCCCGTAGCGCTGGCGACTCAGCGCGGATTGTGTCCGTCGGGTAACAGCGCCCCAACAACCCACCGAAGGGCCTGTGATTATCTGGTGATCGAAAGGTAACGGGTGCCATCGTTGCCGGAAACACGCGCTGGCTAACGTCGGAGCAGGGAAGCCGCCGTGGCTGCCTGCAGATCGCTGCCCGCCGCTTCACTCCACAACTCAAGGGAGTTTTCAATGACATTCAGCGCCGTTGAATCAGCACCCGGCAGCACCACGTCCTTGATCGAAGACGCGGTGCTGGTGCACCGTCCCGGTCGATGGATCGACAATTGGAACCCCGAGAACACACCGCAGTGGGAACAGGGCGGCAAACTCATCGCCGCCCGCAACCTGAAATGGTCGATCGTCGCCGAGTTTCTCGGCTTCGTGGTTTGGCAGCTGTGGAGCATCGTCGTCGTGTCGCTACCGGGCGCCGGTTTCACCTTCTCCACCGCCGAGGTGTTCTGGCTTATCTCGATGCCGAGCCTGGTCGACGCAACCCTGCGTTTTCCGTATACCTTCCTGGTGCCCAAGTTCGGTGGCCGCAACTGGACCATCATCTCGGCCGGTCTGCTGCTGATCCCCGATCGCCCTCGGCGTCTGCGTCGGCAACCCGGACACCCCGTTCGGCATCATGCTGTTCGTCGCGGCCCTCGCCGGCTTCGGCGGTGGCAACTTCGCCAGTTCGATGTCGAACATCACTTATTTCTACCCGCAGAGCCAGAAGGGCTACGCACTCGGCCTCAATGCCGCCGGCGGCAACCTCGGCGCCGCGATGGCCCAGCTCGTCGTACCGATCGTGATCACGCTCGGCGCCGTGGGGACCCTCAACATCAGCTTCGCCGGCTGGTTCTGGGTGCCGCTGATCCTGGTCGCCATGTGGGGTGCCTGGAAGTACATGGACAACCTCGCCAACGCCAAGGCCGACTTCGCCGGCTCGCTCGCCGCCGTCAAAGAACCACACTTCTGGATCCTCGCCGTGCTCTACATCGGCACGTTCGGTTCCTTCATCGGCTTCGCCAGCGTGTTCCCCAAACTCATCGCCGACCAGTTTCCGGCCTACTCCACCATCCAGGTCGCTTCCGCATCGCTGTCGCTTGCCTTCATCGGAGCTCTCGTCGGTTCGCTGGCCCGACCGGCCGGCGGACGCCTGGCCGACCGTTTCGGCGGGGCATCCGTCACCGTTGCCGCCGTCGGCAGCATGGCCGTGGGGGCGCTCGTGGTGGTCGCCGTGCTGCCACTGGGCAGCTTCTAAGCGTTCCTCGGTAGCTTTCTGCTGATCTTCGTCGCGACCGGAATTGGCAACGGTTCGACCTACCGCATGATTCCGAGTGTGTTTTCGGCGCGCAGCGGGGTGGAAGACGCCCATCACAACTCGGGTGACGTCAACACGCAGCGCAAAACAGCCGCTGCCCTCGGCCTCATCTCCGCCGTCGGCGCCTACGGCGGATTCATCATTCCGCAGGTACTCGGCTACTCCAAGACCACCACCGGCGACTACTCCAGTGCGATCTACGCCTTCGCCATCGCCTACGTCGTCATGATGTGCGTGACCGCCTTCGTCTACCTGCGCCGCGGTTCGTCCGTCGCCGGCCAGAAGATCTAGGCGACCAGTGCCTGCCGCTGCCACGCACTGCCCGTACTGTTCCCTGCAGTGCGCCATGACCTTGACCCCGGTTGAAGCGGATGCCGCCGCATCCGCTTCGCCGGCCGCTTCATTGCTGGTGGCCGGCCGAGCATTCCCGACCAATCGTGGCGGTCTGTGCAAGAAAGGCTGGACCGCGGCCGAGCTGCTCGTGTCACCCGACCACATCCTCGAACCGCTGCTGCGGCAGGCGGATGGCACCTTCGAACCGGCCTCCTGGAGTGACGCACTCGACCTGGTCGCGGCCAAGCTGCGCGAGACCCGTGCCGAGTTCGGAGCCGACGCGGTCGGCGTCTTCGGCGGAGGCGGCCTCACCAACGAGAAGGCCTACCAGCTCGGAAAATTCACCCGGGTGGCGCTTCGCTCCAGCCGCATCGACTACAGCGGCAGATTCTGCATGTCGAGCGCCGCGGCGGCCGGTAACCGGGCCTTCGGCCTCGACCGGGGGCTGCCGTTCCCGGTCGAGGAGCTCGACGCGGCCGACACTATTTTGATTCTCGGATCCAACGTGGCGCAGACCATGCCGCCGTTCATCGGGCACCTGGAGGGAGCCCGAGCCGCCGGCGGCCTCGTGGTCGTCGACCCCCGGCGCACCGCCACCGCGCGGCTCACCGATGATGGCGCTGGACTGCACGTGCAGCCCACCCCTGGCAGCGACCTCGTGCTTCTGCTCGGCCTCACCCACGTCGTCGTCGCCGAGAATCTCGTCGATCTCGACTACCTCGCCAAACGCACCACCGGGTTCGACGCTGCGCGTCGTAGCGTCAGTCGATGGTGGCCGACTCGGGTGCAGGAACAGACCGGCGTTCCGGTCTGGCAGCTGCGGGAGCTGGCTCGCCGCCTCGCCGCCGGTGCTGCACGGGGAGCGGCGACCGGCAGCGGCACCTACATTCTCACCGGGCGCGGCGTGGAACAGCACGCCGACGGCACCGACACGGCCACCGCCGCGATCAACCTCAGCCTCGTGCTCGGCCTCGTCGGCACCACTCACTCCGGCTACGGCACCTTCACCGGCCAGGGCAACGGACAGGGCGGTCGCGAGCACGGGCAAAAATGCGACCAGCTGCCCGGCTACCGCAGGATCAATGATCCCGTTGCTCGCGCACACGTCGCCGGGGTCTGGGGCGTCGACCCCGACAGCCTCCCCGGCGTCGGACTGCCCGCGGTCGAGCTGCTGAGCGCGCTGGGCGAACCGGGCGGGATCCGCTGCCTGCTCGTGCACGGCTCCAACATCGTCGTCTCCGCGCCGAACGCCGACCGGGTGCGCGCCGCCCTGACCACCCTCGACTTTCTGGTCGTGGCCGACTTCTTCTTCTCCGAAACCGCGGTGGTCGCCGACGTCGTGCTGCCGGTGACCCAGTGGGCCGAGGAGGAGGGCACCATGACCTCGCTCGAGGGGCGCGTCATCCGGCGCCGCCGCGCCGTCGACGCACTGGAAGGCGTACGCAGCGAACTGTGGATCTGGCAGGAGATCGCGCGGCGACTGGAATCACCCGGCACCTTCGGTGCCGAACCGTCGGACGTGTTCGACGAACTATGCCGGGCGTCGGAGGGCGGACTGGCCGACTATTCCGGCCTGAGCTATGCCCTGCTCGACTCGGAGGAACCGGCCTTCTGGCCGTACCCGGTCGGGTCGACCGGAACGCCCCGCCTGTTTCTGGAGCGGTTCGCGCGCCCCGACGGCCTGGCGCGCCTGATCGCCGTCAAGGCGCGGCGCCTCAGCGCACCGGCCCAGGTTAGCGGTGCGCTGACCCTGATCACCGGGCGTCTGCTCGAGCACTACCAGAGCGGAACCCAAACGCGGCGGGCGCGGGAACTTTCCGGAGCCCAGCCCGACGCCCGCCTGCAGCTGCACCCGGCCACTGCGGAGCGGCTCGGCATCATCGACGAGGCCTGGGTCGAGGTCAGCAACGACCGGGGCCTCGTGCGGTGCCGGGCCCAGGTGAGCACCGACATCCGCTTCGACACAGTCTTCCTGCCGTTTCACTTCGCTGGCGACCAGCGCGCCAACCTGCTGACCGACGACGAGACCGACCCGATCAGCGGCATGCCCGAATTCAAGAAGACAACCGTTCGAGTGCGTGCACTCGTGGAAGCAGGCGCCCATGTCTGAACAGCGCAGCCCCGAGCGAATCGTGCTGGTCGGCTACGGCCCGGTCGGAGCCCGTTTCGTCGAGGAGTTGCTGCCCCTCGTACGGCAGGGCGCAGCCACGCTGACCGTGGTCGGGGCCGAGAACGCCGACGCCTACAACCGGGTGCTGATCGCCGACTACGCCGTCGGCAACACCGACCGGGAGAGCCTTGAAATCACCGACACGTTCGCCGCCCGCGAGGCCAGCGTGCACCTGCACCGCGGCGTGAGCGTCACGGCCATTCTGCGCAGCCGCCGCGCGGTGTCACTCAGCGACGGCACGCTGCTTTCCTACGACCGGCTCGTGCTCGCCACCGGTGCCCGCGCCAACGTTCCCACGCTCGACGGTGTCACCCGGATGCGCCGCGATCGACAGCTGCCAGCCGCGGACGCCGCCACTCTCGACAGCAACGGCGCCCCCGCTTCCGCGCGGGGTCACCGTGCTGCGCGACCTCGACGACGCGGAACGGGTCCTTGCGGCTGTGACTGCCGGAGCCCGCATCGTCGTGCTCGGCGCCGGCGTGCTCGGCATGGAGATCGCCCTTGCCGCGGTCGCCGCCGGAAGCCAGGCCTGCGTCGTCTACCACGGAGAAATTCCGATGGCCCGCAACCTTGACCGGGGCGGCGGCAGCGTGCTCGCGCAGAGCGCCAGGCGCGCCGGGGCCACCATGGTCAACCACTCTCGGGCTGAAAGTCTGCTCTTTCACCGGGATGACGACGGGGTCGACCGGTTCGACGCCCTCATCTGCGCCGATAACAAGCAGATTCACGGCGACCTGCTGTTGCTCTCCTGCGGGGTCGGCGCGCGCACCGAGCTGGCCCAGCTGGCCAGCCTGCCGGTGTCGACCGGAATCCTGGTCGACACGAACCTGCAGAGCTGGGGCGACCCGCGCATCTACGCGATCGGCGACTGCGCCCATGTGGCACCCGCGCCCCGGGCCAGCGACCTAAGGACGCTGCCGGCCGGTGGGCCGAGCGGCCTGATCGGGCCGGGCTGGCGCCAGGCCGACTGGCTCGCCGAGCGCGTCACCGCCGAGGTGCTGGGCCGGGGCGAGACAGCGGAACTCGCGGCATCCGCTTCGGCCGCGGTCATGCTCAAGTCCGAGGGCATCGACGTGGTGTCGGTCGGTAATACCGCAGCCGAACCGTGGGATCTTTTGGCCGAGGATCCTGCCGTGTCTCATCGCTCGGCCGGATGCCCATCCGCTCCACTGCGCGTGTCGCAGTGGAGCGATCCGGAACACGGCCGCCACGTCAAAATGGTCACCCGTGACGGCATTCTCGAAGGCTTCGTGTGCGTCGGTATGCCGCGCACCGCCGCCGAGCTGACCTTGCTATTCGAGCGCGGCAGCGAACTCCCGGCTGACCGCTCGATACTGCTGCGCTACGACGGACCGGATTACGAGCCCTCCGCCAGCGGCGCCTTCGACCCAACCGCGACGGTCTGCTGGTGCAACGGCGTCACCGTGGGCGCCATCGCCGACTCAGCCGGGTCCGGCCATACAAGCGTCGCCTGCATCGGCGCGGCCACCCGAGCGGGCACCGGCTGTGGCGGCTGCAAACAGCGCATCGGGGAGGTTCTCGAACGTTTTTCGACAATGGGTCCGACGCCCTGACAGCGTGAATTCTGCGCTCCGGCTGGGCGAAAATGTTACAGCCGGAGTAAATGATGAGATTTACCCGGTTTTAGTGGTGGTGAGACCGTTACACTGCTGCACGACCGATTCAATCAGAGGGAGAATTCGCATGCTGAACAATCTGACCGGATGGCATTTTCTTATCATTCTCGTCATAGTCCTGCTCTTGTTCGGCGCGCCGAAGCTGCCGGGGCTCGCCCGCAGCCTTGGTCAGTCGATGAAAATTTTCAAGAGCGAGATCACGCCGGAACGCACCGACGATGTCACGCCGAATACTTCAGCCGACAGTGTGCGCGCCGATGGTGCTCGCGCCGACAGTGCTCGCACCGACTCGAGCGGCACCCCGAACCCGAAGGCCTAGGCCACCGTGGTGGTGGAGGGCGTGCGCACCGCGCCCGCCAAGGGCAGGATGTCGCTCGGGGAGCACCTGCGCGAGCTGCGTAAGCGGCTTTTTCTCGCCGCAGCGGGTATCTTGATTGGCGCCATCGCCGGCTGGCTGCTCTCCAGTTTCGTCTGGGATGGTTTGCGCGAACCGATCTACGCGATCGTGCGTGCCCAGAATCGCAACGCCCAGATTAACTACCCCGATATCACGAGCGCTTTTGACCTCAAACTGCGCATCTCGTTCTACGTCGGGTTGATCGTTTCGAGTCCGGTGTGGCTGTATCAGATCTTTGCTTTTCTGATGCCAGGGCTGACCCGCCGGGAGAAGCAGTACTCCTTGGGTTTCTTCTTCACCGCCGTGCCCCTGTTTCTCATCGGGTGCGCGGCCGGCTGGTATGTGCTGCCCCATGTGGTTGCACTCATGACGAGTTTTGCGCCGAAGCAGGATGCCGCTCTCATCAATGCGCAGAACTATTTCGACTTCGTGCTCAAGCTCATGATCGCCATTGGGATCGCGTTCGTGCTGCCGGTATTCATCGTGTTGCTGAACTTTGCCGGGGTGATCAGCGCCCCGTCGATCATTAAATCCTGGCGCCTGGCTATCTTGGTGATCATCCTGTTCACGGCCATTGCGACGCCAGCGGCCGATGTCGTGTCGATGTTCCTGCTCGCCGTGCCCATGGTGATGCTCTATTTCGCCGCCTACGGGATCGCCGTGCTTCACGATCGCCGGGTTGCTCGCCGGGTAGCGCCCGTGGGCGTCGACGGTCTGCTGATCTAGGGCTGTCGCTCGCGTGCATCCGGTGCATCCGGTGCATCCGGTGCGGCTGGTGATGCGCCGAGAAAGTTCGTGCAGTTCGTGCCGTTCGTGCAGGCCACAACACGCAAAGCTCAAAAGGTGAGGCATTTTCTTATCGTTTGCTTACGTCTCGTGTCTAGTCATTCATGAGATTACTTTCAGCGGGTACATTTCCGTTGTTAGTTGAACCGGACCCGGTACTTTCATATACGTCAGGAGAACAAGGATGTTTGATCAGGGTTTCATTACCAACGCCATCAACCGCAGCGCAGAAAATCCATCGGACCGCCGAAACTTTCTACGCGCGGCCGGCGTGGCCGGCTTCGGTGTTGGAGCAGCGATGCTCGCCACCGGCGGGCCGGCACTGGCCGCAGAGGCTGAAACGGCACCGGCTGGCGCACCGAGCGACGCGGCTATTTTGAACTTCGCCCTCAACCTCGAGTACCTCGAGGCCGAGTTCTACCTGCGTGCCACGACCGGCAGCGGACTACCCGAGAACATGACGACGGGAACCGGCACCCGCGGCGGCGTGACCGGCGGTCGCATGGTGCACTTCAAGACCTCGATCATCAAGAAGTACGCCGACGAAATCGCCGCTGACGAGAAGGCGCACGTCGCCTTCCTGCGTTCCGCCCTGGGCAGTGTGGCTGTGTCCCGCCCCAAGATCAACCTGGACGCGAGCTTCACCGCTGCTGCACAGGCGGCCGGTCTGGTCAAGCCCGGCCAGAAATTCGACGTGTACGCCAATGAGGCGAACTTCCTGTTCGGGGCGTTCATCTTCGAGGACGTCGGAGTCACCGCGTACAAGGGTGCCGCTCCGCTGATCACGAACAAGACCTTCCTCGAAGCGGCTGCGGGGCTGCTCGCGGTCGAGGCTTACCACGCTGGTGTCATCCGCAGCACGCTGTACGCGCTGGGAATTGCACTGCCTTCGGTGTACGCGACCGCGCAGAAGATCTCCGACCTACGAGACGCCGTCGATGGCCCGACCGACCTCGATCAGGGCATTGGCAACGCGTCGAAGGCGAACCTCGTGCCGACCGACGCCAACGGCCTGGTCTACAGCCGCAGCGCCGCCCAGGTGCTGAACATCACCTATCTCAACGCGGCGCCGGTGAAGTCGGGCGGGTTCTTCCCGGCCGGTGTGAACGGTGTCATCAACACCAGCGGAGCCAACGGCTAGCTCGCACGAGATGACTGCAACTTGGCCCGCCGGCCGCACGTTCTATCGTGCGCCCGGCGGGCCAAGTTGCGCCCAGCCGCCTTCGCGCGGCGATCCCAGCAGCGCGCATCCACTCGCATACTGGGCGCAGGCTTGGTGGCGAGTCTCGGGTTTGATCGTGCGCCCAGCTGGTGAACCTGAGCCCGGGTGGCCGCCTGGCTGGTTAGGAGACGGACACGGAGATTTCGTGTAGTCCGGTGGATCCGTTGGGAGCAACGTCGGCGGTGGCCGATGTTTGCACGAGGCCAGCAGCATCCGTGGCCCGCACCTTGACTCGGTGGTCGCCAGCGGTTGCGTCGGTCCAGGTGTAGGCCCACTGGCGCCAGGTGTCGACCGAGATCGCATCGGCGAGCATCGCCTCAAGCCATGGACCGTCATCGATCTGCACGGCGACGGCGCTGACGCCCACGTGCTGGGACCAGGCGACGCCGGCGATGACGATGGAGCCGGCGGATACCGGTGTTCCGGCGCGCGGTACGTCGACGCGGGAGGAGAGCTTGACGGGTCCGAGTTCGGACCAGCCGCGGGGGGTCCAGTAGCCCTGCTCCTGGTCGAAGCGGGTGAGCTTGAGTTCGACGACCCATTTGGTGGCCGAGACGTAGCCATACAGCCCGGGCACGACCATGCGCACCGGGTAACCGTGCTCGAGTGGCAAGGGTTCACCATTCATGCCGACCGCGAGAATAGCGTTACGCTCGTCGGTCAGCGCCTCGATCGGCGTGCCAGCAGTGAAGCCGTCGTGGCTCCGGGACAGCACCATGTCGGCACCGTTCGTTGGCTTGGCGCGGGCCAGCAGCTCACGAATCGGGTAGCCGAGCCACGTAGCGTTACCGATCAGGTCCCCGCCGACGTAGTTCGACACGCAGGCCAGGGTGGTCGTGCTCTCCTCGAGCGGCAGTGCGAGCAGCTCGGCAAAGTCGATCTCAACCTCGGTTTCGACCATGCCGGTGATCTTGAGACGCCAGGTGGTCGGGTCGATGCGCGGCACGCTCAGGGCGGTGTCGATGCGGTAGAAATCGGCGTTCGGGGTGATCAGCGGCGTGATTCCGGCCACGTCCAGGCTCGCCGCGGCCGGAATCACGGCGGCCCGAACGGATGCAGCGGGCAGCGTGAACAGGGCGCGAGCGGCGTCCGCTGCGCGGGTGGCCGCTGCGCTGAGCTGGCCGCCGGCGAGGGCGAGCAGCCCGATGCCCGCGGTTATGCCGGTGTAGACGAGGAAGCGGCGCCGGTCAGGACCGGGCAGGGTGTCAGCGCTCGCCGGTGTCGATCGACTCGCCGGCAGTCGGGTGGTGAGAAAGGTCAGAACGATGGCGGCGACGCCCATGGCGACGACCGCGGGTACGGCGTCGAGGGTGGAAGCACTGGAACGAGAAAGCGCCGCGAACAGCGCGATCGCGCCGATGAGCACGACGAGCAGGCGGCCGAACGGCGGGCGCCTGCTCTCGAGGATACCGGCGAGGGAAGCGAGCACGACCAGCACGAGCACGATGGTCAGGATGAGCACGAACTTGTCATTGCTGCCGAACAGGCCGATCACGAGATCCTTGACGCTGGCCGGAACAATGTCGATGACCAGCGCGCCGACAGTGAGCACCGGGCTGGCGCCGGGGAATAGCCAGGCGGCGGTCAACTCGGCCAGGCCCAGGCCGGCCAGGGCGGCAGCGAGGCCGGCGCCCGCCGGTCGCCAGAACCGCTCCGCCATGGACGCGCGCGGCCGGGTCAGAGTGTTCGATATGTCGGGGGTGGCCATGCCGTCAGCCTAGAACGAGCGGCTGTGATTAGCACCCTGCGGGGACGTGTGGGCGTTTTCGTCAGACATCCGTCACATCTTGACCTCGCGGTAGTGCAGTCTTGATGGACTATGTCTCTGCTTGCGCGCCTCGAAAATGAAACCGACCCCGACGCTCTCTTCGAGGCCTTCGAAAGCTGGGCGACCGAGCAGGGCCTCACGCTCTACCCCGCGCAGGAGGAAGCGGTCATCGAGATCGTCTCGGGTGCCAACCTCATCCTGAGCACACCGACCGGAACCGGCAAATCCCTCGTGGCCGTCGGCGCGCACTTCGCGGCGCTCTCGGCCGGCAAACGAAGCTTCTACACCGCGCCGATCAAGGCCCTCGTGAGTGAGAAGTTCTTCGCGCTGGTCGAAACTTTCGGCGCCGAGAACGTGGGCATGATGACCGGCGACTCGAGCGTCAACGCCGACGCCCCGATCATCTGCTGCACCGCCGAGATTCTCGCCAACCTCGCGCTGCGGAACGGCGAAGATACCGAGGTCGACCTCGTCGTGATGGATGAGTTTCACTTCTACGGCGATCCGGAACGCGGCTGGGCCTGGCAGGTGCCGCTGCTGCTGCTGCCGCGCGTGCAGTTCATTCTCATGTCGGCCACGCTCGGCGACGTGAAGTTCATCAGCGATGACCTGAGCCGGCGAACCGGGCGGGCCACGGCCGTCGTCACCGGTGTGGAACGACCGGTCCCGCTCAGCTACTACTACGAGCAGACCCCCGTGCACGAAACGGTCGAAGAGCTGCTGCACACCGACAAAGCGCCGGTGTATATCGTGCACTTTTCCCAAGCGGCCGCCCTCGAACGCGCCCAGGCGCTCGCGAGCGCCAAGGTGGCCACCCGCGAACAGCGTGATGTGATTGCCGAGCTGATTGGCGAGTTCCGATTCACCACGAGCTTTGGCAAGACCCTGTCGCGACTCATTCGCATGGGAATCGGCGTGCACCATGCCGGCATGCTGCCGAAATATCGCCGGCTGGTGGAACAACTCGCCCAGCGCGGCTACCTGCGCGTGATCTGCGGCACCGACACCCTCGGCGTCGGCATCAACGTGCCCATCCGCACCGTGCTCTTCACCGCCCTCACCAAATATGACGGCGTGAAAATGCGCCAGGTGAACGTGCGCGAGTTTCACCAGATCGCCGGGCGGGCCGGGCGGGCCGGTTATGACACGGCGGGCACCGTTGTCATCCAGGCGCCGGAGCACGAGACCGACAACCTCAAAGCCATCGAGAAGGCCGGAGACGACCCGAAGAAGAAACGTAAAATCGTGCGTAAGAAGGCGCCGGACGGCTTCGTGTCCTGGGGCGAACCGAGCTTTCGCCGGTTGGTCGATGCCGAGCCCGAAACCCTGTCGCCCTCCATGCAGATGACCGCGGCGATGCTCATCAACGTGATCGGACGCGGCGGCGACGCTTTTAGCCACGTGCACTCGCTCGTCTTTGACAACCATGAACCGTGGCGGCGCCAGCTGGTATTGGCCCGACGGGCCCTCGGGATCTACAAGACCCTGCGCGAAGCCGGCATTGTGGAGCAGAGCGTGAGCGGCAACATCCGCTTGACCGTTGACTTGCAGTCGAACTTTGCGCTCAACCAGCCGCTGTCACCGTTTGCCCTGGCCGCCTTTGAACTGCTCGACCCCGAATCGCCCACCTACTCACTCGACATGATCTCAATTCTGGAATCGACCCTCGACGACCCGCGGCCGGTGCTCATGGGGCAGCAATTCGCAGCACGCGGTGAGGCCGTGAACGCGATGAAACGGGAGGGCATCGAATACGACGAGCGGATGGCCCTGCTCGAGGAGATCACGCACCCCAAGCCGCTCGAAGAACTGCTGAATTACACTTTCGACACCTACAAGGCCTCCCAGCCGTGGATCGCCGACTTCGAGCTCAGGCCCAAGGCCGTCGTGCGTGACATGTACGAGCGGGCAATGTCATTTGGCGAGTTCATTGCGTTCTACAAACTCGCCCGCAGCGAGGGCGTGGTGTTGCGCTACCTGTCCGACGCCTACCGCGCTGCGCGTCAGACCATTCCCGACGAAGCCAAGAACGACGATCTGCTCGATCTCATCGAGTGGCTCGGTGAGCTCGTGCGCCAGGTGGACTCAAGCCTGCTCGATGAGTGGGAAGAACTGCTGCATCCCGATCTCGCCGCGCACGAGGCCGGCTCACACGCCATTTCGCCGCCGCCGCCGCGCCGGCTCACCACCAATGTGCGCGCATTTCGCATTCTCGTGCGCAATGAGTTATTCCGCCGGGTGCAGCTGGCCGCGTTGGAGCACTACGACGAGCTCGGTGAGCTCGACCGAGAGCACGGGTACTCCGGCGATGTTTGGGCCGAAGCGATGGACGGCTACTTTGCCGAGCACGATGAGGTGCTCACCGGCGGCGACGCGCGCAGTTCGGACCTGCTGCTGATCGACGAGGGCGCCGAGGAGTGGACCGTGCGCCAGATTCTCGATGATCCGGCCGGCGATCACGACTGGGGCATCAGCGCGAGCGTGAACCTTGCCGACTCCGACGAGCTCGGGGCCGCGGTCCTGCGTGTGACCGGCGTCAACCGGCTGTAGCACGGCGTTCCCGCCGTGCTGGCGTTACACGCCGGGCGCGCTGAGCGGAGCGGTGGCGTCGGTGGCCCACTCGTTGAGCGAGCCGTCGTAGATCGAGACGTGGTCGTTGCCGGCGCGGATGAGCGCGAGGGCGCCCGCGGCGGCGGCGATACCACCACCGCAGTAGGTCACGAGGTGCCCGGACGCCGCCGCGGCAGGGGCGACCATGGCGGCGAGCTGGTCACCACGCAGGAACGCATTCGTAGCGGGGTCGACGAGTTTCGCAGCGGGCAGGCTGATGCTGCCGGGAATGTGCCCGGCGCGCGGGCGTGACCCGGCCGCGCCAGCGAACTCCGCCGGTGGCAGGGAGCAGACCAGGGCGGCATCCGCACCGCCTGCGACGATGGACTCGACGAAAGTCTTGTCGACCCACAGCTCGGGTCGAAGCGCAGCCGTGAACCCGCCAGCGACGCGCGGACGGACTCCGCCGGTCGCGAACGGGCGCGTTTCCGCATGCCACTTGGTGAGACCCCCGTCGAGCACGGCGACATCATCGTAACCGAAGGCGCGGAAGAGCCACCAGATGCGGGCCGCCCACTGACTGACGGCGGCGTCGTAGACAACAACGGTTGTGCCGTTGTCGATGC
This sequence comes from Cryobacterium sp. Hz9, assembly GCF_004402825.1. Taxonomy (NCBI): domain Bacteria; kingdom Bacillati; phylum Actinomycetota; class Actinomycetes; order Micrococcales; family Microbacteriaceae; genus Cryobacterium; species Cryobacterium sp. Hz9. The sequence continues at coordinate 429,210 of NZ_SOFC01000023.1, read as the reverse complement.
CGACGGATGCCGCGGCCACCTCAAACAGCTCGGCGCTCGGCCGCGAAAAATCGAATTCACCGGCCGGGTCCGAGAAGACGTTGAGCAGGTCGGCGAACACGGCGCCGGGTATGTGTCCCTTTGTGAGGTAGTCGTCCCGCCCGCTGATGTAGCGCGGACCAACGTTGGCCGCGGCGCGTGTGAACACGGTGGCGTCGAGAATGACCAGATGGTCAGAACCGAGGTGATCGGCAAGCCACTGGGTGGAAACGACCGGTGAAGACGAAAGGGGCGAACTCATGGTTCAAGGCTAACGGGGCCTACCGACACCGGGCAGGTCCGGTGCCGGAACGAGTCATCCGGCGACACACAACAACGGGAAACACTTGCTCCCGGTGGCTATAGTTTGGCGGTCCAGTCCAGATTGATGGTCTGCTTGATGTAGATGTTCTCGCCGAGCCCCGGCACCGACGGATTCATGGTCAGCAGCAGCTGGACCGGAATGTTGAATCGTTGGGCGATGTCGAAGAAGGCGTCGCCCTCGACGACAGAGTACGTGAGCAGGGCTCCGGCACCGTCAGCCGTCGCGGTGCCGCGGGCCCCCGGTGTGCTGCCCAGGTCGACGGCCGGCCCCTGCGGCAGCTCCACGGGCGCAGCGTTCGGAACGAGGTCAGGAACCGCCGGGTTGGGAATCAGCGCAGCCTCTTCGGTGGGCGTGGGCGTGGGCGTGGGCGTGGGCGTCGGTGTCGGTGTTGGCGTTGGCGTGGGGCTGACGGACGGCCTGATGGTGACCGTGACGGCCGGTGCCGGTTCTCCGGCGCAACCGGACACCGTCACGAGCAGGAGAGCGGCAACGATGATGCCCCACGGTTGGCGTGCGAGTGTGCTGCGAATGGTCCGACCCTTCCAGAGAGGCGCGCTGCGACCTCGTCGATGCACGCGTGCTGCCAGCCTAGACCGACACCGCGGCGCGGCGGCGGAGTCGGCTACCCCCCTTCGGGGATGCCCGGTCAGCACTCGATGACGTTAACCGCGAGGCCGCCCTCGCTGGTTTCCTTATACTTCGTCATCATATCGAGCCCGGTTTGCCGCATTGTTTCGATCACGGCGTCCAGCGAGACCAGGTGGGTTCCATCGCCGTGCATCGCTAGGCGGGCCGCGGATACCGCGGTCGAGGAGGCGATCGCGTTGCGCTCGATGCAGGGCACCTGCACGAGGCCCCCCACCGGGTCGCAGGTGAGCCCCAGGTGGTGTTCCATAGCGATCTCAGCCGCATTTTCGACCTGTCGGGGTGTGCCGCCGAGTACAGAGCACAGCGCGCCGGACGCCATTGCGCACGCCGCGCCGACCTCGGCCTGGCAGCCGCCCTCGGCGCCGGAAATTGACGCGTTGGCCTTCACCAGCGAACCGATGGCGACGGCGGTGAGTAAATATTGACGGATGCCGGCGGCATCCGCTCCGTGAATGAACCGCAGGTAATAGTGGCCGACGGCCGGGATAATGCCGGCCGCCCCGTTGGTCGGCGCGGTGACGACACGTCCGCCGGCCGCATTCTCCTCGTTGACCGCGAGAGCGAAGGCGTGCAGCCACTCGGTTGAAGTGTCGCGGTCGCGCAGTGGCAGGCCGTCATATGCCTCCAGGCGCATACGTACCGCTGCTGCGCGGCGCTTGACCTTGAGTCCGCCCGGCAGCACGCCGGTGGTGGTGAGTCCGACCTCGACGCAGGTGTGCATGGCGTCCCAAATTGCGTCGAGTCCCTGGTTGAGCCCCGCGGCGCCGTGAATGGCCTCCTCGTTGCGACGGGCGACCTCGCAGATGGTCAGGTTGTGGGCGTCGCACAGGGCGAGCAGTTCTGCGCTGGAATCATAGGGGAGTGGCTGGGCCACACGGGTCTGGGCGCTCGAACGCTCGGTACCGCGGCGAATGAAGCCGCCACCGATCGAGTAGAACGTCTGTTCAAGCAGCGGGGCGGCGTCCGCCGCACTGTCGGTCGTGAAGGCGGTGAGCGTGAGCGCGTTCGGGTGCCCAGGCAGTCGGGTGCGGGGCTCGAACCGGATATCGTCGGGGCTGATGGCGATGCTGTGTCCGCCGAGCAACGTGAGCGTGGCGCCGGCTTCGAGGCCCGACCAAGCGGTGCGGACCAGTTCGGGGTCGCACGTTTCCGGGCGCAGACCGGTGAGGCCGGCGAGCACGGCATCCGGGGTACCGTGGCCGAGACCGGTTGAACCGAGCGATCCAAACAGCGAACACCGAATGCGCCGGACTGCACCGAGGCGGCCGGTCGCGAGGAGGTCTTCGGCGAACATGCGGGCAGCACGCATCGGGCCCACCGTGTGGGAACTGGAGGGGCCGATTCCAATGGAGAACAGGTCCAGGGCGGAGACGTACGCTGTCACGGTCTTCATGCTACGGCACCCAGTCCCGAGCGGCCCAACCCAACAACGTCCCGCTCCGACAGGTGCGTGACGTTGTTGGGTGGCAGCTCACCCCGGGGTGAGGACGGATGCTCGAATTATCCCATGCACGCGAAACGGGCCGTCTCCCCGAAGGCAGACGGCCCGGCACCCATGGTGTGGTGTTAGTGCGTGCGGAAGCGCTGAACCATCGGGCAATCGAACGGGTCACGCGCTGCCAGGCCGACTCGATTGAGGTAGGCGATCACGATGCCGTAGCTCTCAAAGACGCCGGTTTCCGTGTATTTCACATCGTGTGACAGGCAATACGCTTTGGCGATCACCTGCGCCTTACGCAAGTGCGGGCGGGCCATGTTCGGAAACAGGTGGTGCTCGATCTGATAGTTGAGACCGCCCATGTAGTGGTCGATGAAGGTGCCACCGCGAATGTTGCGACTGGTTAGCACCTGGCGTCGAAGGAAATCGACCCGGCTTTCGGCCGGAAGCTGCGGCATTCCCTTGTGGTTGGGTGCGAACGTCGCGCCCATGTACACCCCGAACACGGCCATTTGCACGCCGACGAAGGCGAACGCCATGCCGAGCGGAAGAAAGTAGAAAATCACGGCGAAGTAGAGTGAGAGGCGTGTGACGAGCATGGTGATCTCGACCCAGCGCTCGCTGACTTTGTTCTTGCCGAAGACAGTCTTGAAACCCTGGATGTGCAGGTTGATGCCTTCGAGCATCAAGAGCGGGAAGAACAGGTAACCCTGCTTGCGGGTGACGAAGGAGGTGAGCCAGTTGACCTGCTTCGCGTCACTCTCGGTGAACACGATGAAGTCGGGCTCAATGTCGGGGTCCTTGCCAATGACGTTGGGCTGCGCATGGTGACGGCTGTGCTTGGTCATCCACCAGGCGTAGCTGATGCCGACGAAAAGGTTGGCGAGAATGCGGCCGGCGCGGTCATTGGCCTTGCCGGAGGTGAACACGGCACGGTGTGATGCCTCGTGGGCGAGAAAGGCGAACTGGGTGAAGATGAGGCCGAGTGCGGCCGCGACGATCAGCTGATACCAGGTGTCACCGAGCAGAACGAAGCCGGCCGCGGCGCCGAGGGTGGCCACCACGAGAACGGAGAAGAGCATCCAGTAGAAGCCGGTACGTCGGCCGAGGAGGCCGAGATTGCGCACGGTGTGCAAGAGCGCCGAGTATTCGGTTGTGGGGTTCTGCGTGTCTCCACCCGGCCGGGTCCTGATGATGCGGACCGAGGGTGCGGCTAGTGTTTCCGACATGAGGCCTTAGTGGTTCGGGGGACTTCTCAGTCGGGACGTGAGCGAATGCTCGTGGATCAGATAGCCGTTAGTCTACGTTCGCGAAGCCCACGCAAGGGCGTAATTCACACGCGTTTCTCAGACATCATATGCCAAAAATGGAATGTATACAAGCGGTCTATCGCCAACTTGGCATCCATATGTGGAGCTGCCAAAACGCGAACGGAGTCTGCATCCCGGTCCACACAGGGAAGAAGAATGCGGTGAGCAAAAGTGCGACCCCGAGGCTGGTGGCCACGGCTGCCAGGGCGCCGGTGCGCGGTTGGGGGTCATATTCGTACGCCTGCGAATGTGCTGAACGCCGTCGGTGTGGCCGGGCTTGATCGGGAATTCGCTTGAGGACCATCCCTATGACGAAGGTGAGGCCCAGCAGCAGGTAGGGCTCAAAGGCGATGGTGTAGAACTGAAAGACCGTGCGGTTGAGATACATCAGCCACGGTAGGTAACCCGCGACCATCCCCATCAGGATGAAACCGACCCGCCACTCCCGATATCGGGCCAGCCGATAGACCAGGTAGAACAACGCGCCCGTAGCCGCCCACCAGATCAGCGGGTTGCCGACCGAGGTGATGGCCTCCGAGCAGTTTTGAAACTGGCAGCCGAGTTCGCCCTGGCTGGAACCGCGGTAGTACATGCTGGTCGGTCGGGTCATGAACAGCCAGGTCAGCGGATTTGCCTGATAGGGATGCGGAGTGGCCAGCCCGACGTGATACGTATACGCGGCCGACTGGTAGTGCCAGAAACTCTGCACCGCGTGCGGCACCCAGGAAAGCGGCCCGGTCCAAGCAGCGCCCGCGCCGTCGGCCCAGTCCCGGTAGTACCCGCCGCGGGTGACAAACCAGCCCGACCAGGAGACCAGGAACGTGGCTGCGGCCACGGGGACCAGAAGCAGAAACGTAGCCACCGCCTGCTTCAAGATGGCGGCACTGAGCCAGAAAAACACACCGCCCCGCCGTCTTGCGAGCGCATCGACAACGACGAGGTAGATGCCGAAAGCGGCCAGAAAATACAGCCCCGACCACTTGACCGAACTGGTGAGTCCGAAGGCGAGCCCCGCGGCGAGCAGCCAGGGGCGCCACCACAGAGTGGGACCCCAGCCGCAGTCGCCCATGGTCGCCAGCCGGGTAGCGAGTCGCGTGGCATGCCACTGGCGGTCCATCAGGATCGCGCCGAAGCCGAGCAGCGCGAAGAACATAACGAAGTTGTCGAGCAGGGCCACGCGGCTCATGACGATGGCGTGGCCGTCAATGGCGAGCAGAAAGCCGGCGATCACCGCCAGCAGGCGGGATTGAAACAGTTTTCCGGCTATGAGCATGATCAGCACGACCGCGAGTACTCCCACCACCACGGTCGCCAGGCGCCAGCCCCACGGATTGCCGGGGCCGAGCAGATTCATGCCTAGGGCGATGAGCCACTTGCCGAGCGGCGGATGCACCACGAACGACGGGTCAGTCGTGAAGATATCGGTGTGCCCGGCCTCGAACTGGGGATTGGCGTCGGCCGGCCAGGTGGACTCGTAGCCGTTGTTGAAGAGCGTCCAGGCGTCCTTGACATAAAAGGTCTCGTCGAAGACGAGCGCGTGGGGCACCCCGAGGTTCCACAGGCGCAGCGCGGCGGCCAGCAGGACCACTGCGAGGTAGCCGCCCCAGCGAACCCATCTACTAGTTGCGAGCACCTGACCATCGTATAGAGCGCTGGTCGACCGCACAGGCTGCGAGAATTACAGCATGATCATTCTTGCTGCCACCCCGATCGGAAATCTCGGCGACGCTTCCCGGCGCCTGATCGAGACCCTGAATACCATCACCATCGTGGCGGCCGAGGACACCCGCGTCACCGTACACCTGCTGAAAGCCCTTGGAATCGAGAACCGGCCCAGGCTCATCGCCCTGCACGACCACAACGAACGCGGTAAGGCAGCCGAGCTCGTCGAACTGGCCCGCGATGTCGACATTCTGGTGTTGAGCGACGCCGGAATGCCCACCGTTTCCGACCCCGGCTTTCATTTGGTGGATGCCGCGGTCGCGGCTGGCGTGCAGGTCACGGCCTTGCCCGGCCCGTCCGCCGTACTGACCGCGCTCGCCGTCTCGGGGCTTCCGACGGACCGGTTCACCTTTGAGGGGTTTCTGCCGCGCAAGCACGGCGAGCGGGTCAAACTGCTGCGTGACCTCGCTGCCGAACGTCGCACCATGGTGTTCTTCGAATCGCCCAACCGCCTCGCCGGTTCGTTGCTCGACCTCGCGTCGACGCTCGGCCTCGACCGCCGGGTCGTGGTCTGCCGAGAATTGACCAAGTTCTTCGAGGAGGTCAAGCGCGGCACGGCGAGCGAACTGGCCGAGTGGGCGGCGGCGGGGGTGCGCGGCGAAATCTGTATCGTCGTGGCTGGCGCGGAAGTGCGGGTTTTGGACCTGGCCATGGGCGTGGCCGAGGTTCTCGACCTGGTGGCTGGCGGCATCCGTTTGAAAGACGCGGCGGCCGACGTATCCGCGGCCAGCGGGCTGAGCAAGCGCGAACTCTACGAGCACGCGCTGCAGGCCAAGGCAGGCCCCGGTTTGAATGGCGCGTCCGTGAAAAAACCGGAATACCCGAGTCTTCCTCAGCGTTAAAACGAGTAGGTGCAAATCGTGCGGACGCGATAGCGAGGTTCTGTAAGGAGGGACATATGTGGCACTCGGTGCAATTCTCCCGTTATGGGGGCCCGGAAGTACTCGATATGGTCGAGATGACCGCCCCCGTTCCCGGTTCTGGTGAGGTGGTCGTCGAAGTCATGGCCGCCGGCCTGAACCCGGGCGAGTCCAGTATTCGGGAAGGTCATGTGGACAAGGAGTGGCCCGCTCGCTTCCCGGCAGGGCAGGGGAGCGACTTCGCCGGCTTCATCGCGCGTATCGGAGCGGGCGTCACCGGTTGGAAAACCAGCGACGCGGTGCTCGGCCACACAGTGCGCGGTGCGCAGGCAAATTTTGTCACCGTCCCGGCGGGGAATGTGATCGTCAAGCCCGAGCGCCTGGCTTGGGAGATCGCTGGCAGCCTCTATGTCGCTGCAGCGACCGCCTGGCAGGCAGTCCAAGGTGCCAACCCCGGCCCGGGTCGCACAGTGCTGGTCCATGCAGCGCACGGCGGTGTCGGCGTCATCGCAGGGCAACTGGCCAAACGACGCGGATCGCGGGTGATCGGCACCGCCAGCCTGGACAGTTTTGACTACCTGCGCCAGATCGGCGTGATTCCGGTGGAATACGGCCCAGGATTCGAGGAGAGATTGCGCCGCATCGCACCCGAGGGCATCGATGCCGAGCTGAATCGTCTCGGTGACAACGTGCTGATGAATGTCGACTCGACCGACACCACCGTGCTGCAGAAAATCGCAGGCCTGGTCGCCGACCGCCAGATCGTCATCCCGGTGGCCGCGATTTACGAATTTGCGCGGGTACGGGACGCGTATCGGGAGCTGGAAGCCGGGCACGCGCACGGCAAGATCGTGCTCTGCATGATGCCGGTCAGGTATGCGCACCAAAAGGTGCACGGCATCGACCTGCGCGCGAGTGAGGCCACGAAGGATGCCCCGAATCGGCCACCGGTTCCACCCAACCACGAGGCACTTCCGCCGGTGATCGGGCATCGACACCGACATCCGGTCGCCAGCCCAGCGGCAGATCGCTCCCACGCCGAGTGACGAAACGTGGGGTGCCGCCCGCCCGCATAAGATGAACGCATGTCCGCAGGCTCTTTCTACATCACCACGCCCATTTTCTACGTGAATGATGTGCCGCACATCGGGCACGCCTACACCGAGGTGGCCGCCGACGTGCTCGCGCGCTGGCACCGGCAGTCAGGCGATGACGCCTGGCTGCTCACCGGCACCGACGAACACGGCCAGAAGATTCTGCGCACCGCGACCGCCAATGGCGTCACGCCGAAGGAATGGGCCGACCGCCTGGTGGAGACCGCGTGGAAGCCGCTGCTCGAGACCGTCAACATTGCCAACGACGACTTCATCCGCACCACCGACGAACGCCATGAGGTAAACGCGCAGAAGTTTCTGAAACACCTGCACGACGAAGGTCACATCTACACCGGCGAGTACGAGGGCTACTACTGCGTCGGCTGTGAGGAATACAAGCAGACCACCGACCTCGTCGACGGCGCCGGCGAGTACGCCGGCCAGCTCGTCTGTGCGATCCACTCCAAACCGGTCGAACTGCTGCACGAGAAGAATTACTTCTTCAAAATGAGCGCCTTCGCAGACCGACTGCTGGCACTCTACGACCAGAACCCCAACTTCGTGCAGCCGGAAGCGGCCCGCAACGAGGTCATGTCCTTCGTCAAGCGCGGACTGAGCGACCTGTCGATCTCCAGGTCGAGCTTCGACTGGGGAATCAAGGTGCCGTGGGATGAATCGCACGTTGTCTACGTCTGGTTCGACGCGCTGCTGAACTACATCACCGCGGCCGGTTACGGCCAGAACGATGAGGAGTTTGCGAGCCGCTGGCCCGCGACGCACATCGTCGGTAAGGACATTCTGCGTTTTCACGCCGTCATCTGGCCGGCCATGCTCATGGCCGCCGGCATCGAGGTGCCCAAGCAGGTCTTCGGCCATGGTTGGCTGTTGGTCGGCGGCGAGAAGATGAGCAAGTCGAAGCTCACCGGCATCGCCCCGAGCCAAATCACCGACACCTTCGGCTCCGACGCCTTTCGCTACTACTTCATGCGAGCCATCAGCTTCGGCCAGGACGGCTCGTTCAGCTGGGAAGACCTCTCGGCCCGCTACCAGTCCGAACTGGCCAACGGTTTCGGCAACCTCGCGTCCCGCGTGATCGCGATGGTCGTGCGCTACTGCGACGGCGTCGTGCCGGCCGCTGGCGCGTTCACGGCCGACGATCTCGCGATCCAGGCCACCGAGAAGCGGGTGACGGATGCCGCGGCGGCCGCCATCGACCAGCTCGCCATTCACGACGCCCTCGCCACCGTGTGGGAACTCGTCGACGAGCTCAACGGCTACATCACCCTGCAGGAACCGTGGGCGCTCGCCAAGAAACCGGAAAGCCGCGAACGCCTCGGCACGGTCCTGCACACCGCAGTGCGCGGCCTCGGTACCCTCGCAGTGCTGCTGTCCCCGGTCATCCCGGTCGCGACCGGCAAGCTGTGGAGCGCCCTCGGCGGCGACGGCGCCCTCGTCGACCAGCGCGTCGACCTGGCCTGGGAATGGACCGGCGGCGCACAGGTGACCGCCCTCGAACCACTGTTCCCACGGATCGAATCGATCGTGGAGCCGAATGATGGTCAGTGACTCGCCCGTCGACGGATACGGCAGTGCCATTCGCCGCCGCGAGAACACCAGGGGCCGCGATCTGAGCTACCCGCCGCTACCTGAGCCGCTCACGGTGCCCGTCTACGACAACCACACGCACCTCGAAATAGCCGACGGGGAGCATCCGCTCGGCTACCGGGAACAGCTCGACCGCGCCTCGAGTGTTGGCGTGCGCGGAGTGATCCAGGTCGGCGGCGACGTCGAAACCTCGCGCTGGTCTGCTGCGGCAGCGTTGATCGAGCCGCGCATGCTCGCCGCCGTCGCGATTCACCCCAATGAGGCGCCCGCGCTGGCAGCGGCCGGAACCCTCGACGACGCTCTCGCGGTGATCAACGAACTTGCCGGGCAACCCCGCGTGGTCGCAATCGGCGAGACCGGCCTCGACTTCTTTCGCACCCCCGAAGAAGGCCGCGCCGCCCAGTTTCGCTCCTTCGAGGCGCACATTCGCATTGCCAAGGAGCACAACCTAGCCCTGCAGATTCACGACCGCGACGCCCACGAGGCCGTGATTGAAACCCTGCTGCGGGTCGGCGCCCCCGAACGCACCGTTTTTCACTGCTTCTCCGGAGACTCCGACATGGCCAGATTCTGCGCCGCCCAAGGCTGGTACATGTCTTTCGCCGGCAACGTGACGTTCAAAAACGCCGACAACCTGCGTGCTGCCCTGTCCGCCGCCCCGCGCAACCTGCTGCTGGTTGAAACGGATGCTCCCTTCCTCACCCCGCTGCCCTACCGCGGCCGGCCTAATGCGCCCTATCTGCTGCCCAACACGCTGCGCGGCATGTCCGCTCACCTCGAGACGGATGTCTCCCTGCTCTCCGCCCAAATCACCGCCAACACCGAACTGGTCTACGGTCGCTGGGACGCCGAACCCGTCACCGCCGCCTTCGCTGCCCCTTCTGGTGGTTCAAGTACCGGTCCCGGCGACGAGCAGCGGGCCACTCAAACACCCCGAGGAGGCCTCGCATGACCGGCCGTCACTCCCCGGAGCACATCCCGCAGGCCCCGTCCGTGCCCGCCGCGACGGCCGCTGAGCGTACCGAAGCAGCTCCCCAAAACGCACTCGTCCTGCCGGTCGAACCGGCCGAGATCGCCATACCGACGCCGCAACGGCCGACGGACCCGGCCAGGTCCACGAAGACCCTCCTCGGCCCGGCCGAGATTCGCGACCTCGCCGAGATGCTCGGTGTCAATCCGACCAAGAAGCTCGGCCAGAACTTCGTCATCGACGCCAACACAGTGCGGCGCATCGTCAAGGTCGCCGCCGTCGCGCCCGGCGATACCGTCGTCGAGGTGGGCCCCGGCCTCGGCTCGCTCACCCTCGGCATGCTCGAAATCGGCGCACGCGTCGTCGCCGTCGAAATCGATGACCGCCTCGCCGAGCAGCTGCCGCTCACCGTCGAACTGATGCAGCCGGATGCCCGACTCACGGTCATCCGCGCCGACGCCCTGAAAATCACCGAGCTGCCGGGCGACCCCACCCGACTCGTCGCCAACCTGCCCTACAACGTCTCGGTGCCGGTGCTGCTCTACCTGCTCGAACACTTCGCATCCATTCGGGCCGGCGTCGTCATGGTGCAGGCCGAGGTCGGCGAGCGCCTTGCCGCCCCGCCCGGCAACAAAATCTATGGCAGCCCGAGTGTCAAAGCCGCCTGGTACGGCGACTTCCGCACCGCCGGCAAGGTGAGCCGCCAGGTTTTCTGGCCGGTTCCGAACGTCGACTCGATCCTGATCGCCTTCGAACGCCGCACGGCGCCGCTGGAATCCGAAGAACTGCGACTCAAGACTTTTGCGCTCGTCGACGCGGCTTTTCAGCAGCGCCGCAAGATGCTGCGCCAGTCGCTGTCGGTCGTTCTCGGAGACTCGGCGGCGGCATCCGCTGTCATGACGGCGGCCGGAATCGACCCGACAACCCGCGGCGAGCAGCTCACCGTGCACGACTTCCTCGCGATCGCGCGCGTCTGGATGCCCGCGTAGCCGCAGGGGCGGTCCGTGCGGGCCGACAGGCTGGGCTAAGTTAAAAGCATGATGACGTCCGCCGGCACCAGCGTTGTGCACGCGCGGGCACCCGGCAAAATCAACGTTTTCCTCAAGGTTGGCGCCGTTCTCGAAGACGGCTACCACGACCTCGCGACCGCCTACCAGGCCGTCTCCCTGTTCGAGGAAGTGCGGGCCACCCCGGCCAGCGACTTCTCGGTGGAATTCAGCGGCAGCATCGACACCTCCGGTCTCGCGACCGACGGGAGCAACCTGGCTATCAAAGCGGCCAGGGCCCTGGCCCGCAAGACCGGCTATCGCGGCGGTGTTCACCTCGAGATCGAGAAGAACGTGCCAATCGCCGGTGGTATGGGTGGCGGCTCGGCCGATGCCGCGGCCACCCTCCTCGCCTGCGACGCCCTCTGGGCTACCGGCGCCACCAAAGATGAACTTCTCGCCATCGCGGCGGAGCTTGGCGCCGACGTGCCGTTCTCCTTCACCGGCGGGACCGCCATCGGAACCGGGCGCGGCGATCGGCTCAGCCCAGCCCTGGCCAAGGGCAAATTTCAGTGGGTACTCGCCCTCGCCGACTTCGGCATGTCCACGCCGGGCGTCTTCCAGGAGCTTGATCGGCACCGCGATCGCCACGCACAGGACATCTATCCGGCTCAGCATCAGCCCTCCGTCGACGCCAACGTGCTGCAGGCGCTGCGAGCGGGCGACCCGCACATGCTCGCCGACGCGCTGCACAACGACCTGCAGGCCCCCGCCCTGCACCTCGCGCCCGGCCTCGGCAAGGTGCTGCAGCTCGGCGAAGAGAACGGCGCCCTCGCCGGCATCCTCTCCGGTTCCGGCCCGACCGTGGCTTTTCTGGTAGCGGATGCCGACAGCGCGCTCGAACTGCAGGTCGCGCTCTCCGCCTCCCGCCTGCGCGTCGTGCGCGCCACTGGCCCGGTGCACGGCGCCCGCCTCATCTAGCCCGGAATCGTGCGTCCCGGCGTGCCGTAAACTGGGAGGCTATGGCACATCTTCTCGGGGCTGAGTCCCTGCACCTCGAATTTCCTACCCGCGTCATTTTTGACAGCGTCACCGCCGGCCTCAACGAGGGCGACCGCATCGGCGTCGTCGGCAAGAACGGCGACGGCAAGTCCACCCTCATGCGCCTACTGGCCGGCCGTATGGAGCCCGACGAGGGCCGCGTCACTCGGCGGCGCGGCGTCACCATCGGCATGCTCGACCAGTCCGACGACCTCGCCTCCGGCCAGACGGTCGGCCACACCATCGTCGGCCGCATCGAAGAACACGTCTGGGCCGGCGATGCCAAGGTGCGCGATGTCATCGGCGGACTCGTACGCGATATCCCCTGGGACGCCCTCGTCGACGACCTCTCCGGTGGGCAGCGCCGCCGGGTGGCCCTGGCCGCCGTGCTCATCGGCGACTACGACGTGATCTTTCTCGATGAGCCCACCAACCACCTCGACGTGGAGGGCATCTCCTGGCTCGCCGGTCACCTCAAGACCCGCTGGGCCGCGCAGAGCGGCGGACTCGTGGTCGTCACCCACGACCGATGGTTCCTCGACGAGGTCTGCAACATTACCTGGGAGGTGCACGACCGCCTGATCGAACCCTTCGAGGGGGGCTACGCCGCCTACATCCTGCAGCGCGTCGAGCGCGATCGCATGAGCTCGGTGGTCGAATCCAAGCGTCAGAACCTGATGAAGAAGGAACTGGCCTGGCTGCGCCGCGGCGCCCCGGCCCGCACGGCGAAGCCCAAGTTCCGCATCGATGCTGCGAACGTACTGATCGAGAACGAGCCGCCGCCCCGCGATACCGTGTCGATGCAGTCCATGGCCATGCAGCGCCTCGGCAAGGACGTCGTCGACCTCATCGACATCGGCGTGAAGTTCGGTGACAAAACCGTGCTGAACGACATCACCTGGCGCATCGCGCCGGGGGAGCGCACCGGCATCATGGGCGTCAATGGTGCCGGCAAGTCCACCCTGCTCAACCTGGTCGCCGGCACCCTGCAGCCCACGACCGGCCACGTGAAGCGCGGCAAGACCATCAAGGTCGCTGTGCTCACCCAGCAGCTGTTCGAACTCGACGAGATTCGCAACGATCGCGTGAGCGACGTCATCGGCCGTCAGAAGACAAGCTACATGGCCGGCGGCAAGGAGATCACACCGGGCCAGATGCTCGAACGCATGGGCTTTCTGAGCGCCCAGCTCACCACCCAGGTGAAGGACCTCTCCGGTGGTCAGAAGCGCCGCCTGCAGCTGCTGCTGATCGTGCTCGACGAGCCCAACGTACTCATCCTCGACGAGCCCACCAACGACCTCGACACTGACATGCTCGCCGCCATGGAAGACCTGCTCGACTCCTTTCCTGGCACCCTGCTCGTCGTTTCGCACGACCGGTACCTGATCGAGCGTGTCACCGACAATCAGTACGCGGTCATGGACGGCGGTTTTCGCCACCTGCCGGGCGGCGTCGACCAGTACCTCGAGGTGCGCCGCAAGGCCGTCGCCGGCCCAGCCTCCGGAACACCCGCGGATGCCTCCGGCTCGGCGAAGAAGATCCCCACCCTCGGCGGGGCTGAACTGCGTAACGCGCAGAAGGAACTCGGGTCGATCGACCGCAAGGTGGTCAAACTGCAGGAGCGCATCGCGCAGGCGCACGAGAATCTGGCCGTGCACGACCAGTCCGACTTTGCCGGTTTGGGCGCGCTCGGCGTGAAGCTGACCGAACTCGAGGAGACCATCGTCACGCTCGAAACCCGCTGGGTCGAACTTACCGAGTTGATCGAAAGCTAACGTCGCAGAAACTGTGACGCAGTGTGTCCGGGAGGCCCACGCGTCGCAGTTTCGGCGCGTATCGTAGTTGAGTGCCTCGCAGAGCTGCGGCACAGACCCCCACCCCCAATACCCTGGGTTGATCTGTGCCCAAATAATCGCTGTGCCCATAATCGCCATCGGCGCTCTCGGGGAATTCACACAGCGAAAGAGACCCTCCATGAAAAAGCCACGTTCCTTCAAGAAGTCCGCACTGGCCGCACTCGCGATTCTGCCGCTTGCGGCACTGCTGGCCGGGTGCGCAGGCGCTGCTGGTGGTGAAGATGTCGTGAAGATCGGTGTCGTCGACGAGAGCGAACCGTACTGGGGCGTCTTCAAGGAAGCCGCAGCCGACGCAGGGATCACGGTCGACCTGGTCAACTTCGCTACCTACGAGCAGCCGAACCCTGCCCTGACCGCCGGCGAAATCGACCTCAATCAATTCCAGACCATCGTCTACCTCGCAAACTACAACGTGGCGAGCAGCCAGGACCTCTCGGCGATTGGCGCCACCGCAATCTACCCGCTGGGTCTCTATTCCACGCAGTACACCAGCGTCGATGAGATTCAGAAGGGCGACACGGTCGCCGTGCCCAATGACCAGAGCAACATGGCCCGCGCCCTCGTCGTACTCCAGTCAGCCGGTCTGATCAAGCTCACCGACGGCGGCACGATTTCGTCGTCACTCGACGACATCGACACCGCCGCGTCGCGGGTGAAAGTGACGGCTCTCGACGCGTCGCTCACGACGACCTCGCTGCCCGACGTCGCCGCCGCGATCGTCAACAACGAGTTTGTTGGAAAGGCCGGGCTCAGTTTCTCGGATGCCATCGCCCAGGACGATCCGGCCGACTCCAAGTCCGTGCCCTATGCGAACGTCTTTGCCGCGCGCGCCGAGGACAAAGACAACGCGACATACCAGAAGCTCGTCGAGATCTACCAGACCACGAAGGCCGTTCAGGATGGCGTTCGCGAAGCGTCCGGCGACACGGCAGTGCTGTTGACGACCCCGGTTTCCGAGCTTGAAGCGTCGCGCGTCGCGGTCGAGGCCGACACTAAGGCTCAGAAGTAAGCATCAGCGTTACCGCGTGAGCAGTTTCGGTTCTTTGTGAGATTCACGGCCACAAGCCGAGACTGCTCGTTCGTGTTCCGGGTGCGACATCACGACACATCAGCAACAAGAAGGTTTTTGAGGAACAACGGATGGCTCTAGTAAGCCTGAGGAATGTCAGCAAGGTGTACCCGCCCGCGAGCAAGGGTGCACCGAGTGTCACGGCGATCGACTCGGTCAGTCTCGACGTGGAGGCCGGGGACATCTACGGGATCATCGGATACTCCGGTGCCGGTAAGAGCACCCTTGTGCGACTCGTGAATGCTCTCGAACATTCAACGAGCGGCGAGATCATCGTCGACGGACAGGATATCGCCGTGCTGTCGGAGCGCGAGCTGCGCAAGGTGCGCCTGGGCATCGGCATGATCTTTCAACAGTTCAACCTGCTCGGCTCTCGCACGGTAGCGCGCAACGTGGCCTACCCGCTCGAAGTGGCCGGGCATCCCAAGGAGCAGCGCGCCGCCCGCGTGGCTGAACTGCTCGACTTCGTCGGCCTCGCCGACAAGGCCGGGTCCTTCCCCGACCAGCTTTCCGGCGGTCAGAAGCAGCGCGTGGGCATCGCCCGTGCCCTCGCCACCCAGCCGAGCATCCTGCTCGCTGACGAGGCCACGAGCGCGCTCGACCCGGAAACCACCCACGAGGTACTCGCTCTGCTGAAACGGGTGAATGCGGAATTTGGGGTCACCATCATCGTGATCACCCACGAAATGGACGTCATCCAGACCATCGCGACCAAGGTCGCCGTGATGGACCAAGGCCGGGTCATCGAGCGCGGACCCGTCTTTGACGTGTTCTCGAACCCGCAAGCCGCGGCATCCGTTCGCTTCGTCTCGACCGTGGTCAAGGGGGTGCCGTCTGCGGCCGAACTCGCCGTGCTGCGCGAGCGGCACACGGGCCGCATCGTGACGCTCGCCTTCCGCGACAGCGCGGTTGACCAGACGGCCGTTTTCGGTGAGCTCTCACGGGCCGGAGTGGCGTTCGAGGTCGTCTACGGCGGCATCAATGAGATCCAGGGGCGCCCGTTCGGGCATCTCACGCTCGCTCTTTCCGGCGTCGACCCGGTCATCGACCAGGTACTCGCCCACATTCGAACGCTCACGACCGTCACGGAGGTGCGCTGATATGGATGCACTCATCGACCTGCTGCCCGAACTGTGGACGGCCACCTACGAGACCCTCTATATTGTCGCGCTCACCCTGTTCTTCGGCGGCCTCGGCGGCCTGCTGGTCGGCCTCGGGCTCTACCTCACCCGCGCGGGCAGCATCCTTGAGAACAAGCCGCTGTTTTTCGTGCTCAACCTGCTGGTCAACTTCATACGCCCGATTCCATTCATCATTTTTCTCGCCGCGGCGCAACCGCTCGCCCGGGCCGTCACCGGCAGCGGCATCGGCAACAATGCGATCATCTTCACGATCGCCCTCGCGGCGTCCTTCGCCATGGCCCGCATTGTGGAGCAGAACCTGCTCACCGTGACGCCCGGTGTGATCGATGCCGCCCGCAGCGTCGGCGCCGGGCCGATTCGCATCATCTTCACGGTATTGCTGCCGGAGGCCTTGGGCCCGCTGATTCTCGGCTACACGTTTATCTTTGTCGCCCTCGTAGACATGTCGGCCGTCGCCGGTTACGTCGGTGGCGGGGGCCTGGGTAATTTCGCGCTGCTCTATGGCTATCGTCAGTTCAACCCAATCGTGACCTGGGCGGCCGTGCTGCTCATCATCGTGCTGGTGCAGTTCGTGCAGTTCTTCGGCAACTACCTCGCGCGTAAGGCTCTCCGCCGGTAGCGGTGGCTAGTCGAAGTCGAGGCTGAGCTTGCGCAGCAGCGCCGCCAGGCGTTCCTGGTCGGTCGCTGAGAGGGTGTCGAGCAGGTCGGCTTCCGCGTCGACCAGCCGGGTGATGGCGGCATCCACTCGGCTGAGCCCGGCGGGCGTCATACCCACCAGAATGCCGCGACCGTCGTTCGGTGCGGAGCGGCGCGTCACCAGCCCGCGGTCGACCAGCCCGTCGATGCGGTTTGTCATGGTGCCGCTCGAGACGAGCGTCTGCTGCAATAGGGCTTTCGGACTGAGCTCGTAGGGTGTGCCGGCCCGGCGCAGGGCCGAGAGCACGTCGAACTCCCACGAGGCGAGTTCCGAGCGGGAGAACGCGGTGCGGCGGGCCCGATCGAGGTGTTTCGCTAGCCGCGCGACCCGGCTGAGCACCTGCAACGGCGCGAAATCAAGATCCGGGCGTTCGCGCAGCCACGAATCGACGATCCGATCGACTTCATCATGGCCAGGCATTTCTCCATTATCCCGCTTGTCCGGGGGTTTCCTCGCCGGAGGGTCGTTTGGGGGCCGGGTGTGCGCCGCGAGGCGTGAGAGTCTGGCAGACTTGACTAGTTGCTGGTCTCGGTCGGCATGGTCCGCCATAGTGTAACGGCAGCACGGCAGCCTTTGGAGCTGTTCGGTCCAGGTTCGAATCCTGGTGGCGGAGCACTTAATTTCTCTCATCACTGCGTTAGGAATACCGTGACAGACGCCCGCCTCGCCATCATCGTGTTGGCCGCCGGCCAGGGCACGCGCATGAAGTCCAGTTTGCCCAAGCTGCTGCATCCGCTCGCCGGAGTTCCCATCGTGAGCCACGTGCTGGCCACCGCGCGTGCCCTCGATGCGGCCCACGTCATTACCGTCGTGCGGCACGAACGCGACCTGCTGGCCGCCGTCGTGGCCGAAGACCTGCCGGGCAGCACGATCGTCGACCAGGACGAAATCCCCGGCACCGGCCGGGCCGTCGAGCAGGCCGTCGCCGCATTGCCGGCCGATTTCGATGGCGACGTGCTCATCATCAATGGTGACGTGCCGCTGCTGAACGCCGCCACGCTCGCCTCGTTCATCGCCTCCCACCGTCAGGGTGCAGCCGCGGGTACCGTGCTCTCCGCCTACCCGGACGATGCGACCGGCTATGGCCGCATCATCCGCTCGGTCGAAGGCGCTTTCGATCGCATCGTCGAGCAGAAAGATGCGACGGATGCTGAATTGGCCGTGGCCGAGATCAACGCGGGCGTCTACCTGTTTGGCCTGGCCGCGCTGCGCGAGCAGCTCGACCAGCTCACGACGGCCAACGCGCAGGGCGAGAAATACCTCACCGATGTGATCGAACTGCTGCGCCGGGCTGGTTCCGAGGTGAGCGCCGTTCCCGTCGCCGACGCCTGGATCGTGGCCGGCATCAATGATCGGGCCCAGCTCGGCGATACCGCGCAGAAACTCAACGCGCTCATCGTACGTGGTTGGCAGCTCGCCGGCGTGACCGTGCAAGACCCGGCTACCACCTGGATCGACCTCAAGGCCGTGCTCGCGGCGGACGTCACCCTGCTGCCCGGTACCCAGATTGTCGGGGCCACCGTGGTGGCTTCCGGCGCGATCATCGGCCCGGATACCACCCTGCGCGACTGCGAAATCGGCGAGGATGCCCGCGTGAATCGCACCGACGCGACCCTGGCGGTCATCGAGGCCGGGGCATCCGTCGGCCCGTTCTCGTACCTGCGGCCGAATACCGTGCTCGGTCCCGACGGCAAGATCGGCGCCTTCGTCGAGACCAAGAACGCCCAGATCGGCGCCGGGAGCAAGGTGCCGCACCTGAGTTATGTGGGCGACGCCACCGTCGGTGCGCAGTCGAATATCGGTGCCGGAACAATCTTCGCCAACTACGACGGCGTCGCCAAACACCGCTCGACGATCGGGTCGCACGTGCGCACCGGGTCGCACAACGTGTTCGTCGCGCCGATTACAATTGGGGACGGAGCGTACACGGGGGCAGGTACGGTCGTCCGCAAGAATGTGCCTGCCGGGGCGCTGGCCATTACGGTGGCTCCCCAGCGCAATATGGACGGCTGGGTCGAGACCAACCGTGCAGGCACTGCTGCGGCCAGAGCTGCCGCAGCGAGCAGCAGCACCATAGAGACTGGAGAATAAGTGTCGGAAATCAAGACCAGCGGCGAAAAACGTTTAGTACTGGTTACGGGGCGAGCACACCCGCAACTCGCGCTCGATATCGCCACGGAGCTTGGTTCTGAATTGCTCCATACCGACGCGCGCACCTTCGCCAACGGCGAACTGTACGCCCGATTCGATGAGAGCGTGCGCGGGTCGGATGCCTTCGTCATTCAGTCCCACACGGCGCCGATCAATGAATGGCTGATGGAACAGCTCATCATGGTGGACGCGCTCAAGCGCGCTTCGGCCAAGCGCATCACCGTCGTCGCCCCGTTCTACCCCTACGCCAGGCAAGACAAGAAGGGGCGCGGCCGCGAGCCGATCTCGGCGCGCCTCGTCGCCGACCTGTTCAAGGTTGCCGGCGCCGATCGCATCATGTCGATCGACCTGCATGCCGCCCAGATCCAGGGTTTCTTCGACGGTCCCGTCGACCACCTGTTCGCGATGCCGGTGCTGCTCGAGCACTTCCGCGAGAAGCTCGACCCCGCCACCCTTACCGTGGTCTCGCCCGACATGGGCCGCGTGCGCGTCGCCGACATCTGGAGCGACCGTCTTGGAGTGCCGCTGGCGATTATCCACAAGCGCCGCGACCCGCTCGTGCCCAACCGGGTCTCCGTGCACGAAATCGTCGGCCAGGTCGAGGGCCGCGTCTGCCTGCTCGTTGACGACATGATCGACACCGGTCGCACGATCGCCCTGGCGGCCGAAGCCCTGCGCGACGCTGGCGCCATCGGCGTCGTCGTCGCTGCCACGCACGCCGTGTTCAGCGACCCGGCTGTGGACATGTTGCAGAACCCGGCCATCAGCGCCGTGGTCGTCACCGACACCCTGCCGATCCCGCCGGAAAAGCGCTTTCCGACCCTCACGGTGCTGCCGATCGCCCCGCTGTTGGCCCGCGCCATTCATGAGGTCTTCGACGAGGGGTCGGTCACCTCGATGTTCGACGGCGCCGCGTAGCGGTAGGTCATCCGGCCGCGGGAGTGGCTAGTTTCGGGAGGCGGTGGCTGCGGCCGCCGCCTCCCGTTCGTTGACCGCGCGCCACACTGGGTGCGCCAGGAATGCTTGCTTCTACCCGTATAGCGAACATTGTCGCTTTCGCGCCGCCCCACCACGAGAGTTGGGCTGTGCTCAGGGCTGAAAAGTGCCGACCGGTGGAACTCACCTCGCCGAGCCGTGGGTTTAAGTTGTCGAGCCGTGAGTTTCGGCTCGTGTGAGTCGATTTCGGGGCCGAAAGTCACGGCTGAGCGGGGCGGACGCAACCAAGCTCACGGCTCATGGTGCCGCAGCGCCCCGGGGCCGCTAGGTGGGGGTGCCGGGGGGTAGCTGGCGAGGCGCAGAGGGGATGATCCCGAGCGGCGTCACGAAAGTGGCGCGCTCGTTGTCGTCGATGGCATAGCACTGCCAACCGAATCCGCCGGGTCCGGCAAGGTCGAAGCGGGCGTCGAAGTCGACCGCCGAGGGATAGTACTGGGCGACGGCCGTCGCACAGGTGTTGGCGGCGGTGTCGGAGGCGACCCGCACGGTCGTGAGCACGCCCGGCACGACCAGGGCGATGAGCCCGAACACGACGACGACCCGCAGAACGGTCGCGAAGTGCTTGCCGCGCAAGGGGCGGTAGTTATCGCTCGGCTCGTAGCCGGAGAGTTCAGGGTGATTGTCAGTCATGGAGACCCCCAGTCTCTCAGAACTTGGTGTGAAGCTGCCGGTGAGAAAGAACTGGCCGGAGGCATCCGCTCAAACCCTAGGGTAGGAGCGGATGCCGCCGGCCGGCCACGCTGCTGCTGTCAGTGCGTAGACGCCTCAGTGACGATCTCGGTGCGGTCGCCAGACCACAGGGTGTGGAAGGTGCCGGGCATGTCGACGCGGTGATAGGTGTGCGCCCCGAAGAAGTCGCGCTGTCCCTGCACCAGGGCGGCTGGCAGACGTTCGCTCGCGAGCGAGTCGAAGTAGCTCAGGCTGGCACCGAAACCGGGAACCGGGATGCCCGACAGCGCGGCGGTCGAAACCACGCGGCGCCAGGCGGCCTCGCCGGCGGCAACGGCCTCGGCGAAGTACGGGTCAACGAGCAGGCTCGGGATGGACGGGTCGTTGGCGTACGCGTCCACGATCCGGTTGAGGAACTGGGCGCGGATGATGCAACCGCCGCGCCAGATGGTAGCGATGGCGCCCTTGTCGATGTTCCACTTGTACTTGGCCGCACCGGCGATGATCGCGTCGAAACCCTGAGCGTAGGCGACGATCTTCGAGGCATAGAGCGCCTGGCGCACGTCTTCCTGAAAGGTGTGGCCGACGACGGCGAGCTCGGGTCGGGCGGTGATGCTGGCGCGCACCGGTCCGCGCTGCTCCGGGTGGCTCGAGACGGCACGGGCGAAAACCGCCTCGGCGATGCCGCCGACCGGAACGCCGAGGTCGAGGGCGTTCTGCACGGTCCAGACGCCGGTTCCCTTGGAGCCGGCCTCGTCGAGTACGACGTCGATGAACGGCTCGCCGGTCTTGGCATCGACCTGGCGCAGAATCTCGGCGGTGATTTCGATCAGGTAGCTGTTGAGCTCCCCGCCGTTCCAATCGGTGAAGACGTCGGCGATGGCCTCGGGGGAGTGCCCGCTGACCTTGCGCAGCAGGTCGTAGGCCTCAGCGATGAGCTGCATGTCGGCGTACTCGATGCCGTTGTGGATCATCTTGACGAAGTGGCCGGCGCCATCGGTGCCGATGTGCGTGACGCACGGCACGCCGTCGACGACGGCGGCGATGGATTCGAGAATGGGTCCGAGGGTCTTGTACGCCTCTACCGAGCCGCCCGGCATGATGCTCGGGCCGTTGAGGGCGCCCTCTTCGCCACCGGAGATGCCGGCGCCGACGAAGTTGAGGCTCTTGGCGCTTTGCTCCTTTTCACGACGGATGGTGTCGGTGAAGTCGGCGTTGCCGCCGTCGACGATGATGTCGCCGGGTTCGAACAGCTCAGAGAGCTGAGAGATGACGGCGTCGGTTCCGCGTCCGGCCTGCACCATGATGATCGCGGTGCGCGGGCGGGTCAGCGAGGCGACGAAATCGGCGATGTTCTCGGAGGCCACGAAATTCGCCTCGGGGTGCTCGGTCGTGAGCAGGCGGGTGCGCTCGGGGGAGCGGTTGTAGACCGCGACAGTGTTTCCCTCGCGGCCAGCGAGGTTGCGGGCGAGGTTGGAGCCCATCACCGCCAGACCGACGACACCGATATTTGCCTGTGCTGAACCGGACTCTGACACGTTTTCTCCTTTGGGGCTGAGATCAACAGACCACTCTCAAGGGTACTCCACGAGGCTGCGCGGTCGCACATTCATGGATCAGTACACGCGTGATCGGGCTCAGTGCGTCGGATTGCCGTCCCAGATGCTACTCATCTCGTTGAAGGCGCGTTCCATAATGCCGAGCATGGCTTCGTAGGCTGCCTCGGGATTGCCTCGCTGAATGGCGCTGGCGACGTCGACGTGAAGTTGCAGCGCTTCGTTGTGTGGATGCCGCGGCATCAGCCCGTAGTTCGTTCGACCGGTCAGTACCTCGGCAACCAGGGTGTTGAGTTTGGCGAACATCTCATTGCCCGAGCTGGCCAGCACCAGGCGGTGAAACTCGATGTCGAGCACGAGAAAAGCTTCGGGGTCGTCGGCCTGGCCGGCGGCCCACAGCTTGCCGGCCAGCCCCATCAGCTCGCTGGCATCCGCTAGTGGAGCGCGGATGGCGGCGAGCCTGGCGGCCTGCGGTTCAATAGCGGTGCGCAGCTCGGTCAGTGAGCGCAACTGGGCGATTCGGGCCGGCGAGGCAAGCCTCCAGCGGATGACCTGTGGGTCATACAGGTTCCACGCTGACGCTGGCAGAATTTGTACGCCGACGCGGCGGCGGGAGGCGAGCATGCCCATGGAGGCGAGCACGCGAATGGCTTCGCGAACCACCGATCGCGAGACGCCGTATCGTCCCTCGAGCTCTTCGATGCGGAAGACCGACTTGCTCGCCAGTTCTCCGGCGCAGATGGCCAGGCCGAGCAGATCGACCACGCGCGCGTGCAGGCTGGTCGAGGGGGTGCCGTCGTCAAGGCTCGGGGGCGAATCGACGAGCGAGTCGGCGCCGGGCCAGGTCGTCACATTGTGCGTCATGCGCTTGATCATATCGTTACCGCAATAAACTTGAATAAGTATGCTTTATTCGGTAACGTTTTCTTTCGAGACAGATGTAAAGATGCATTTTGTTGGGAACCGTGGCTCAAAGCGCCGGTTCTGCGAATGGGAGACACAGTGAAGCGTCATTCAGTTGTTCGCGTTGCGGCCATCGTCGCGGCGACATTCCTCGCGGCGGGCACACTCACCGCATGCAGTGCCGGTGCCGGTGACGACGGGGGCGCGAAGACTCTTCGGGTCACCCTCGCCAACCACGTCTGGACCGACACGATCAAGAGCAAGTTGCCCGAGTTCGAGGCGGCAACGGGCCTGAAGGTCGAGCTCAGCCAATACGGCGAAGATCAGCTCTCCGATCAGTACAACGTGAAGCTCAATGCGGGCACCGACGAGATCGACGTCATGATGTATCGCCCGCTTCAGGAAGGCAAGCTGTTCGCGAAGAACGGCTATCTCGCCGATCTGAGCGACGACGTGGAGTCGAACGCTGACTGGAACTGGAGTGACTTCCAGTCCGGACCGGTCGAGTCGACCACCCATGACGGCAACGTCGTCGGGGTACCGATCATCACCGAGCAGGAAGTGCTCTACTACCGCAAGGACCTCCTCGCCAAGGCCGGACTCGAGGTACCGACCACGATGGACGAACTCGAAGCTGCGGCTCAGGCGATCAAGGAACAGAACCCCGGCGTGGCCGGCTTCGTTGCCCGCACCGGCAAATCCGCCGCCGTCACCCAGTTCTCCAGCTTTCTCTACAGCTTCGGCGGTGACTTCATCGACGAAGACGGCAACTCAGCCATCAATAGCCCGGAAGCCAAGGAAGCCTATGCGTTCTATGGCGGACTAATCCGCGACTACGGTCCCGAGAATGTCAGCACCGACATGAGCTGGCCGGAAGCCATGGCCATCTTCACCCAGGGCCAGGCCGGACTCTACACCGAGGCCGACAGCCTCTACAAGAACGCGACCGACCCCGCGACGTCCAAGGTGTCCGACACGGTCGGCTTCGCGCCGATGCCGGCTGGCCCCGGCGGCTCCGTCGCCTACAACGTGCCGTCCTGGGCACTCGGCGTCAACGCCGAATCCGCCTACTCAGCCGAAGCCTGGTCGTTCATCGAATGGGCGACGAGTGCGAAACTGACCCTGGAGGTGCAGCAGGACGGCGTTCCCGGTGCGCGCCAGTCGGTTTGGGGAGACCCCGAGGGCACATCGACCTACCCGGCTGACCTCGCCGCTGCGATCGCCACGAGCACGAAGAATGGCGTCGGTCATGACCGCCCCCGCGTCATCAAGGTGCCCGAAGCTCGGGAGATCGTGGGAGATCCGATCGTTATCGCCATCACCGGCGGCGACTCCGATGCAGCAGCGGATGCCGCGAGCGATGCTTTCCAGGGCATCCTCGACGACGAATAGCCCGTACCACTGAGCCGGGGCGGATGATCGAGCGCGGTCATCCGCCCTGCCAGCCCCCGTCATCCTGTACGTGCAACACCAAGTGTGAGGTGAACGATGACCACAATGGTCACCACTAAGCCCCCAATGTGGAAGAACTATTCCACCTGGGCAAACCGTCATCGCAAGTGGCTCTTCGCCTCTCCAGCAATGATCTTCGTCGGACTGCTCATCGCGGTGCCGCTGGGCTGGACCCTGTATCTCAGCGTGACCGACTCCGAAGGTTCGGTTCGCGCTGCATCCAACCTAGTCGGGCTCAGCAACTACCTCGAGGTTCTCACCGACACCGAACGGTTCTGGCCCGCCGTGATGCGCACGTTCGTCTTCACCGGCGGAGCGCTCGCCATCGAGCTTGTGCTGGGAATGTGTATCGCCCTGCTGCTCTGGCGTCCGTTCCGCGGCGAGAAATGGGTTCGCGTCGCGATCCTGCTGCCGCTGGTGGCTACCCCGGTCGCCGTGGGCATGATGTGGCGCCTCATCTTCGACCCGAACATCGGCTTCGCCAACCAGGTGCTCAGCTGGATCGGCATTCCCGCCCAGCCGTGGCTTTCTGGTCAATACACGGCGCTGCCGACGCTCATGTTCGTCGACATCTGGCAGTGGACGCCGATGGTCGTACTGATGCTGCTGGCCGGTCTCACCTCACTCTCCGACGAACCCGACGAAGCGGCACGCATCGACGGCGCCAACTCCTGGCAGCGCTTCTGGTTCGTCACATTGCCGCTGCTGCGCGCCACCGTCATCGTCACTATCGTGCTGCGGGGAATCGACGCCCTGAAAACCTTTGACATCCTCTATGCCACCAAGGGCAAGGGCGGCGGGTCATTCCACGAGGTAGAGACGCTCAACATCTACGCCTTCGGCCTGAGCTTCGACTACAACGACTACGGGATCGCCTCCACTGTGCTGATCCTGTTCTTCCTGCTCATCATCGCGATCATGTGGGTGCTCACGTACCGCAGAAAGGCGAACCGGTCATGACCACGACCCTGCCAGCCCGTCCCGTCATCGAGACACCGCGCCCGGTCGCGAGCGCACCACGGCGTCGCAAACCGCGAGCGTACAAGATCTTTCGTGTCGTCGCCCTGACCCTCACGGTATTGCTGTTCATCGCTCCGCTGGTATGGATGTTCGTCGCGTCGCTCAAGACCAATGTCGACATCTACGACGCCAGCAAGACCGTGTTCTTCACACCGACCCTCAGCAACTACGACAATGTGCTCAGTCGCAACAACTATTTCGGATTCATCTTCAACAGCTTTTGGGTGGCGCTGCTGTCTACCCTCTTCTCCCTGCTTATCGGAGTTCCGGCCGCCTATGCGATGAGTCGTTTCGCGATGCACCGGTCCGCGCTGGTCG
The DNA here is from genome assembly GCF_004402825.1 of Cryobacterium sp. Hz9. Classification (NCBI taxonomy): domain Bacteria; kingdom Bacillati; phylum Actinomycetota; class Actinomycetes; order Micrococcales; family Microbacteriaceae; genus Cryobacterium; species Cryobacterium sp. Hz9. The sequence continues at coordinate 403,364 of NZ_SOFC01000023.1, read as the reverse complement.
TGCTCATGGCGCGCATCATCCCCGGCGTCAGCCTGCTTGTGCCGTGGTACTTCATCTTCGCCAACATGCGCATGGTCGGCGGCTTCGGTGTGTTGATTCTGTCGCACATGTTCGTCGCCCTGCCGCTCATCGTCTACATCATGATCAGCTACTTCGACTCGACCCCGCTCGAGTTGGAGGAGCAGGCGCAGGTGGACGGCCTCACCCACATCGGCGCGTTCCTGCGGATCACACTGCCGTTGTCGGTTCCCGGTCTTGCAACCGCCAGCATCCTCTCCTTTATCTTTTCGTGGAACAACTTCATGTTCGCGCTCGTACTCTCCGGAGCCAATACCAAAACCCTTCCGGTGGCGATCTTCAACTTCGTCTCGTATGCGAGCATCGACTGGGGGAGCCTGATGGCGGCAGCCGTCGTCGTCACCGTTCCGATCATGGTGATCGCGCTCTTCACCCAGAAATACATCGTGTCCGGCCTGACCGCCGGTGCGACCAAGGGCTAAGGGTGAGCCTCCCTCCGATCGTCGTCATGGGTGTGCAAGGTTCAGGCAAGTCGACCATTGGTGAACTTCTCGCCAAGCGTCTCGGTGCCCAGTTTCTCGACGGCGACACCCTGCATCCCGCTGTCAACAAGGCAGTCATGGCCGCCGGTCATGCGTTGCAGGACGAGCACCGGCTGCCCTGGCTGCACGAGGTGGGGCGATGCCTCGCCGGAGATTATCCGAACGGTATCGTCATCGCCTGCTCGGCCCTCAAACGTAGCTATCGAGACCTACTGCGCGGTCACGTCCGCGACCTGTTCGTCGTTGATCCGGAAGGATCGATCGACCTGATCGCCGCCCGGCTCCGCGCACGCACCCACGAATTCATGCCTCCAGCGCTGCTGCAATCGCAGCTCGACACGCTCGAGGTACGAACAGACGATGAACGCGGCATGACCGTGGACATTGTCGAACCGCCCGGCGCCATCGTCGAACGGATCGTCGCGGCTCTCGCCGTCGAAACAGAAGGTGGTGAGGTCGACCGTGTCGCAGATCACGCGCGTTGAAACCTTTCTTGTCGCGCCTCGTTGGTTGTTCGTGCGGATCGAGACCAGCGACGACGTCATCGGTTGGGGCGAGGCCAGTCTGGAGGGCCACGCGGATGCCGTGCGCACCGTTGTCGACCAGTTCGCTGAATATCTCATCGGCGCTGACCCTGACCGCATTGAAGACCACTGGCAGGTACTGACCAAGAGTGGCTTCTACCGCGGCGGACCGGTGTTCGGCAGCGCCGTCTCCGGCATCGACCAGGCCTTGTGGGATCTCAAGGGGAAGTCTCTCGGGGTGCCGGTCTACCAGCTGCTCGGCGGGGCGGTGCGGGATCGCATCCGCATGTACGGCTGGGTCGGCGGCGACGATCCGAGCGGCATCACCGACGCGATCGCAGCGCAGCTGGCCGTGGGGTTGACCGCCGTCAAGATGAACGCTTCCGGCATCATGAGCAGGGTCGGCACGGTCGCCGAAATCGACGGCGTTCTCGAACGGGTCGCAGCCGCGCGCGCAGTGCTCGGCCCCGACCGCGATGTAGCCGTGGACTTTCACGGCCGGTTCACGCTCGCCAATGCCCGCCGGATCGCCCCGCTTCTGGAGCCGTTGCGCCCATTCTTCATCGAAGAGCCGGTGGTTCCGGAGAACTCCCACCTGATCGGACAACTGGCCCAGGCCACCGCGATTCCCATCGCGACCGGGGAACGGCTCTACACCCGGCAGGATTTTCTCCCGGTACTCCAGGCCGGCATCGCCGTGGCGCAGCCCGACCTTTCCCACGCCGGCGGTATCTCCGAGGTGCGCCGCATTGCGGCGATGGCCGAGGTGTACGACGTGCAGCTGGCTCCGCACTGTCCGCTCGGCCCGATCGCGCTGGCGGCCTGCCTGCAGGTGGGCTTCGCCACACCCAATTACCTCATCCAGGAGCAGAGCATCGGCATCCACTACAACCAGGGCGCCGAAGTGCTGGATTATGTGCTCGACAAACAACCGTTGAAATTCGTCAACGGCAACATTGAGCTGTTGACCGGCTCGGGCCTCGGCATCGAAATCGATGAGGTGGCCGTGCGGGCCGCCGACGCGCGGGGACATACCTGGCGCTCGCCGATCTGGCGGCACGCCGACGGCGCATTGGCCGAGTGGTGACGGCCATGAGCGTCTCGTGGACCCCGGATGATTTTCTCGCCGGGCTGCAGCGTGAACGCCTGCTCGCCATTATTCGCGCAACCGACCCGGACGCTGCGATAGCCGCGTCACTCGCACTCTTTGCCAGCGGCATCCGCTTTCTCGAAGTATCTCTCGTGACGACCGATGCGCTCGGAATCATTGCGGAACTCGCCCGGCTGGCTCCGAGTGATTGCCTGGTCGGGGCGGGAACGGTGCTGACCACCGACGACGTGCACCGCAGCGCCGCAGCCGGCGCAAGCTTCATGGTGACCCCGGCCGTGACCGAAGCCATCGCCGAGTCGGCCCGGCTCGGCCTGCCGGTCTGCGCGGGCGCGCTCACTCCGACCGAGGTCGTTGCGGCCGGCCGCGCGGGCGCCACCGTGGTCAAGCTGTTTCCTGGATCGTTCGGCGGCCCCGCCTACCTCAAGGCGCTGCGCGACCCGCTACCCGACGTGCCGTTCGTGCCCGTCGGCGGCGTCGATGCCGCGCTGGCCGCTGAATACTTCGCGGCCGGAGCTCTCGCCGTGGGCATCGGCGGCCCCCTGCTCGGAGATGCAGCACGCGGCGGCGACCTCGACGCCCTCAGAGGGCGGGCGGCTGGCTTCCTCGCCGTGCGCGACGACGTCAATCGGCTGGCGGCTGCGCGCGCATGACCGGGCCCGACGTCGTCACCCTCGGCGAAACCATGGTCAGCCTGCGCACCGGCAGCCCGCTGCGCCTCGGCGGTGCCCTGCAGATGACCGTGGCCGGTGCCGAATCGAATGTGGCCATCGGCCTCGCCCGACTAGGCCATACGGTGCGCTGGGGCGGCCGCGTCGGCGACGACGAGGTCGGTGCGTTCCTGCTGCGGACTCTGCGCGCGGAGTCGGTGCTCGTGGACACCGTCGCGATCGATGCCGACCGAGCCACCGGGCTCATGCTCGCTGAACGTCGCATCAATGACCTGTCCCGGGTGACCTACTACCGCAGCGATTCCGCCGGCTCGGCGCTCAGTGCAGCGGATGCCGCTGCCTGCCTGACTGCACCACCTCGCCTTCTGCACGTGACCGGTATCACCCCGGCTCTGTCGAGTTCGGCCGCGGAGGCCGTGACCGAGGCTGTGCGGCTTGCGCGCGCGGCCGGCGCCCTGGTGAGCGTTGACGTGAACTATCGCGCCAAACTCTGGAGCACGACCGCGGCCCGCACGACCTTGTCGGCTCTGGCCCGCAGTGCGGATATCGTCATCGCCTCCGACGACGAGCTCGGGCTCATTGTGGCCGGTGCTGGTACCCCCGAAGCAGAAGAGCGGGCAGCGGCCGAGCTCTCGGCCTGCGGCGTGAGAGCGCTCGTCATCAAGCGCGGTGCGCTGGGCGCCAGCGTCTACACCGACGGCGAGGTCGTGCACGCATCGGCGATCCCGGTGACGGTGCTGGACACGATCGGCGCTGGCGATGCTTTCACCGCCGGCTACCTGTCCGGCATGCTCGACGGCTTCACCCCCGGGGAAGCGCTGCACCGCGGCACCGTCACCGGTGCCTTCGCGGTCGCCGCCATTGGCGACTGGGAGGGTGCGCCGAACCGGGCCGAACTCACCCTGCTCGCCGCACCGGCCGGGACCACCCTGCGCTGACCCGGCATCCGCTTGCCCTGTTTTTTCATCACCCGCACGACCGAGGAGAACGCCATGAAGATCGACAGAGCAGAAGTCATCGTCACCAGCCCGGATCGTAATTTCGTGACCCTGCGCCTCACGACCGACGACGGGCTCGTCGGGCTCGGTGACGCCACCCTGAACGGCCGCGAACTGGCCGTCGTTGCCTACCTGCAGGAGCACGTCGTTCCGCTGCTGCTGGGCTCCGACGCGCACCGCATCGAAGACACCTGGCAGTTTCTCTATCGCAGTGCCTATTGGCGTCGAGGCCCGGTCACCATGGCCGCAATTGCCGCCGTCGACGTCGCACTGTGGGACCTCAAGGCGAAGGCCGCCGGCCTGCCGCTGTACCAGCTCCTCGGCGGGGCCAGCCGGGATAAAATTCTCGCCTACGGCCACGCCTCCGGACGTGATCTGCCGGAACTGTTCGATTCCATTCGCAAGCACCAGGATCTCGGTTACCGGGCGATTCGGGTGCAGACCGCCATTCCCGGCCTCACAGCCATCTACGGCGTCGCCGCGCAGACCCAGACCAGTGGTAAGCGCTACGACTACGAACCGGCCCAGCGCGCGGCGAGGCCCGCCGAAGAAGACTGGGACACCCGCGCCTACCTGCGGCACCTGCCGACCGTATTTGAGGGAGTGCGCGCTGAATTCGGCCCCGAACTGCCCCTGCTGCACGACGGGCATCACCGGATGACACCGATCCAGGCGGCGAAGCTCGGCAAGTCGCTCGAACCCTTCGACCTGTTCTGGCTCGAAGACTGCACACCGGCCGAAAACCAGGATGCCCTGCGCCTGGTGCGTTCGCACACCGTTACCCCGCTCGCGATCGGCGAGGTCTTCAACACGGTTTGGGACTACCAGACCCTGATCAAAGACCAGCTCATCGACTACGTGCGGTCGGCGGTCACCCACACCGGCGGTATCTCGCCCCTGAAGAAAATCCTTGACTACGCCGCGCAATACCAGATCAAGTCCGGTATCCACGGACCGACCGATATCTCGCCGGTGGGTATGGCAGCGGCGTTGCACCTCGACCTGGCCATCCACAACTTCGGAATCCAGGAGTATATGCAGCACGGCGACGCCACCAACACTGTCTTCGAACAGTCGTTCAGCTTCTCCGACGGCTACCTGCACCCCGGCAACAAGCCTGGTCTGGGAGTCGAACTCAACGTCGACGAGGCCGGCAAGTACCCCTACCAGACGGCGTATCTGCCCTTCAACCGGCTGGCCGACGGTACCGTCCACGACTGGTGAGCACGCCCGCACGACACGCCCGGGGTGCAGTACCGTCCCGAACTGTGTAAGCTTGAAGACGAACTTCGGCGAGGGATCCTGCCGGGCCAGACTTGGACCGGCGGCATCCGTTATCGACGCGGCGGACGAGGCCTCGGGCTTTTCCTCACGCTGACATGCGTTCGAGTTGAATCAGTACCCCTCTTTCACGGGCTTCGGCCCGCGAACCACGACCTGGGCCCACGCCCCGCAAGGAGAAATACCATGGCTAGAGAAGTCACCGCCGTCGTCGCTGAACTGCGCGAAAGCTTCGGCAAGGGCGCGGCCCGCAAGCTGCGCGTGCTCGGCAAGATCCCTGCCGTCATCTACGGCCACGGCACCGAGCCGGTGCACGTGTCGCTGCCCGCCCACCGCATCGCCCTGTTGCTGCGTCGCGCCAACATGCTCCTCGAGCTTGACATCGCCGGCGCCAAGCAGCTCGTGCTGGTCAAGGACGTGCAGAAGGACCCGGTGAAGGCCATCATCGAGCACATCGACCTCGTCGTCGTGCGCAAGGGCGAAAAGGTCCAGGTTGAAGTTCAGGTGCACATGTCGGGCGAGTCCTTCGCCGGCACGATCGCCGACTTCGATACCAAGACCCTGCTGCTCGAGGTCGAAGCGACCGACATCCCCGAGAACGTCACCGTGTCGATCGAAGGCCTCGAAGACGGCGCCCAGGTTCACGCCAAGGACGTTCCGCTGCCCTCCGGCGCCACGCTGATCTCCGACGAAGACGCCCTCGTCGTCTACATCCACACCCCGCGCGGTGAAGATGAAGAAGAGGCCGAGACCGAGGTCATCACGGCCGGAACCCCGGCCGCTACGCCCGCCGCGTAGTAATAGCACTCATCAACTGGTTCCGTCTGGGCTTTCACCCCCGCACACGGAGGACTCCCCTGGATACGAACCTGTGGCTCGTAGTCGGGCTCGGCAACCCCGGGCCCGACTACGCCGGCAACCGGCACAACGTCGGTCAGATGGTGACGGCGCAGCTCGCCGACCGCCTCTCGTCAAATTTCAAGCGTCACAAAACGGCCGCCCTCGTGGCCGAAGGGCGCCTCGCGCCCGCCGGACCCAAACTGGTGCTGGCCAAGCCCACCACGTTCATGAATGTCTCCGGCAGCCCGGTCGCCGCGCTGCTGCGCTTCTACTCGCTGCCCGTGTCCCGGCTCATCGTCGTGCACGATGATCTCGACCTGCCCTTTGACACGCTCAAGATCAAGGTTGGCGGCGGTCATGGCGGCCACAACGGCCTGCGCGACATCATCGCTGCCGCCGGAACCAACGACTTCATTCGCATTCGCATGGGCATCGGGCGCCCGCCCGGTCGCCAGAATCCGGCGGACTTCGTGCTGCATGACTTCGCTGCCGCCGAGCGCGGCGCCCTGCCCAATCTGATAGCGGATGCCTCCGACGCGATCGAACTGATCGCCACCGACGGCGTTGTGGCAGCCCAACAGAAGTTCCACTCGCCGTCCTGAGGCCAGTTCGGCGCTGTCGGTACCAGTGCGTAGACTCATTCAGTGATCCTTCAGGGCTTAATCGCAGCGCTCGCGCGCGCCTCCACGTTCGACAACGCCCTCGCCTACGCCAGCCGGGATGCTGATTTCTCGCTGACCGAAGGTCTACGCGCCGCACTGCTCGCCGCGCTGCTCAACCTCCGCCGCGATGATGCCCAGGCCCTGTTCGTCATCACGGCGACCGGCCGCGAGTCGGAGGCGATCCGCGAAAACCTCGGCTGCTTCGCCACGAGCGCCGAAATCATCGACTTTCCGGCCTGGGAAACCCTGCCACACGAACGCCTGAGTCCGAGCGCCGAGATCGTCGGCAAGCGCCTGCACGCCCTGCGCCGCATGCGCGAATGGCAGGAGGCCGACCCGGCCACGCGGCATCCGCTCATCGTCGTCGCCTCGGTACGGGCCGCATTGCAGCCGGTCGCCGACAACCTCACCGACTACGAACCGATCGAGCTCACCGTCGGCGCCCGCGGCCACGACCTCGCGGCGATCGTGCTGCAGCTGGTCAACCTCGCTTACGCCCGCGTCGACATGGTCACCCGGCGCGGCGAGTTCGCCGTGCGCGGTGGCATCCTCGACGTGTTCCCGCCGGTCGCCGTGCACCCGTACCGGGTCGAGTTCTTCGGTGACGAGGTCGAGCAGATCCGCCTGTTCAGCGTCGCCGACCAGCGATCCCTGCCCGAGGTCGTCGACACGGTCAGCCTGCCGCCCAGCCGGGAACTGCTGCTCAGCCCTGCTGTGCGGCAACGCGCCCGCGAGATGCAGCATGAATTCCCGAGCCTGGCCGGTCTGCTCGCGAAGGTCGCCGAGGGGATTCCAGTCGAGGGCATGGAAAGCCTCGCGCCGGCCCTGGTCGACCGGCTGGTGCCCGTCACCCACTACCTGCCGACCAACGCCGCCGTTGCCGTCATCTCGCCGGAACGGGTCGCGAGCCGGGCGATCAGCCTCGCCGAGACCAACCGTGAGTTTCTCGGCGCCGCCTGGAGCGCGGCGACGGCCGGTGCCGACGCCCCGATCGACCTCGAATCGGGCGACTTTCTCACCCTGGGGCGCCTGCGCGACAGCGTAAAGTACTCGGCCCCTGGCGCGCCGGCCTCCGGTCACAACTGGTGGACCCTGAGCACGTTCCAGGCCGCACCGACCGATGCGCCGGTTTTACCCGAACACCTCGAGATGGACGAGCTGCTCACCATTCGCATCGAAGCGGATGCCGTTCCCACCTTCGCCGGCAGCGTCGACGGAGCCGTGGGTCACGTCGCCTCCCGGCTGCACGACGGCTGGGTCGTCGGCATAGTGGCCCAGGGCGCCGGCCTGGTCGAACGGGCCGCCCAGGTGCTCGCCGAGCGCGAGCTGCCGGCGCGGGTGGTAGAGGTATGGCCGCTGGAACCGGAACCGGGTATCGCCTACCTGCTGAAGGCATCCGTCGACCACGGTTTTGAGCTGCCGCAGAGCAAGCTCGCGCTGATCAGCGAGTCGGAGTTCTACGGGCGCACCGTCGGGTACTCGGAGCGGCAGATCAAGAAGCTCGCCAGCCGTCGCAAGAACGTCGTCGACCCGCTGCAGCTCGTGGCCGGCGACCACGTCGTGCACCAGACGCACGGCATCGGCCGTTTTCTCGAATTGACGCAGCGTGAGGTGTCAAGCGGCGGCCGCAACCCGGTCAAGACCACCCGCGAATACCTCGTGCTGGAATACGCACCGTCGAAGCGCGGGCACGCCGGCGACCGGCTGTACGTGCCGACCGACCAGCTCGACCTCGTCACCCGCTATGTCGGCGGCGAGGCACCGGCCCTGAGCAAGATGGGCGGCAGTGACTGGTCGAGCGCCAAGACCAAGGCGCGCCGAGCGGTACGCGACATTGCCGTTGAGCTCGTCAAGTTGTATTCGGCCCGCATGGCCAGCAGGGGGCACGCCTTCGGGCCGGATACCCCCTGGCAGCGTGAGCTCGAAGAGGCATTCCCCTTCGTGGAGACCCCCGACCAGCTCACCACCATCGACGAGGTCAAGGCCGACATGGAACGGCCCATTCCAATGGACCGGCTGCTCAGCGGCGACGTCGGCTTCGGCAAGACCGAGGTCGCCATTCGTGCCGCCTTCAAGGCCGTGCAGGACGGCAAACAGGTCGCCATGCTCGTGCCGACCACCCTGCTGGTCAGCCAGCACATGGAGACCTTCAAGGAACGCTTCGCCGGATTCCCGATTCACCTGCGCGCCCTGTCACGGTTCCAAACCGACAAGGAATCGCGCGAAACCATCGCCGGCATGCTCGACGGCACCGTCGACGTCGTCATCGGCACCCATCGGCTGCTGTCACCGTCGATCATCTTCAAAGACCTCGGCCTCGTCATCATCGACGAGGAGCAGCGTTTCGGCGTCGAGCACAAAGACGCCCTGAAGAAGCTCAAGACCAACGTCGATATTCTCGCGATGAGCGCAACACCCATCCCACGGTCGCTCGAGATGGCGGTCACCGGCATCCGTGAAATGTCGACCCTGGCTACCCCACCCGAAGACCGGCACCCGATCCTGACCTTTGTGGGACCGTACTCGCAGCGGCAAGTGGCCGCCGCCATCCGTCGGGAGCTGCTGCGCGAGGGCCAGATCTTTTTCGTGCACAACCGGGTCACGACCATCAACCGCATCGCCACGCAGCTTGCCGAACTGGTGCCGGAGGCGCGCATTGCGATCGCGCACGGGCAGTTACCGGAGGCGCAGCTGGAACAGGTGGTCGGTGATTTCTGGGAGCGCAGGTTCGACATTCTGGTCTGCACCACGATCATCGAGACCGGCCTCGACATCAATAACGCCAACACCATCATCATCGACCGGGCCGACAAGTTCGGCCTGAGTCAGCTGCACCAGCTGCGCGGCCGGGTGGGGCGTGGGCGCGAACGGGCCTACGCCTACTTTCTGTACGACGAGAACAAGCCGCTGTCGGAGACCGCCCACGACCGGCTCGCCACCATCGCCGCCAACAACGAACTCGGCGCCGGCATGCAGGTGGCCCTCAAGGACCTCGAGATCCGCGGCGCCGGCAACCTGCTCGGCGGCGAGCAGGCCGGCCATATCGCCGGTGTGGGCTTCGACCTGTACCTGCGCATGATCGGTGAGGCCGTGAGCACCTTCCGCGGCGATGTCGCTGAGGGGCAGACCGAGCTGCGACTCGAGCTGCCGGTCGACGCGCACATTCCGCACGACTTCGTCGACAGTGAACGGTTGCGCCTCGAGGCCTACCAGAAGCTCTCCAGTGCGAGCTCACCGACGGCGACCGATGACCAGATCGACCTCGTGCTCGACGAGCTCACCGACCGCTACGGCGAACCGCCCGTACCGGTGCAAAACCTCGTGGCCGTGTCGCGGCTGCGCTGGCAGGCCCAGCAGGCGAACCTCAGCGAGGTCGTGGCCATGGGCTCGAACCTCCGGGTGGCGCCGGCCGACCTGGCCGAATCGATTCAGGTGCGCCTGCAGCGGATGTATCCCGGCTCGCGGTACGTGTCTGCCACCGGCGCGCTCAGCGTACCGATGCCGCGGCCGAACGGCGAGCCGCTCGATGACAATGCCCTGATCGAGTGGACCAAGACGCTGCTGGCGGCGATCTTCCCCCCGGCCGTGCCGAGCGCGCTCCCGGCCGGTAGTTGAATACGGCAGCACCGTGGTTGGATCAACGACGGTGCTGCCGGGCATCACACGCGGGTGTTCAGTTGTTCGAGGTCTGTTCCGGCTGGTAGACATCCGGAATGCCATCGTTGTCACTGTCGATGGCCTCCTTCTCGGCGATACGCCCGTAGTGGCGGTTGCGCAAACGAAGGATCACAGTGGCCAGGACGGCTGCGAGGAGCGAACCGACCAAAATAGCTACCTTGGCGTGGTCGTCATGCGCGCTACCCTGGCCGAAGGCAAGCTCGCTGATCAGCAGCGACACGGTGAAACCGACACCGGCCAGCACGGCGACGCCGGTGACGTCGATCCACGACAGATCGGGGTCGAGCGCCGCCTTCGTGGTCTTGGTCACAATGAAGGTCGCGAGCAACACACCGATCGGCTTGCCAACGACAAGAGCAACAACGATGCCGACCGCGACTGGATCGGTGAGCGCCCGATACAGGCCGTCGGCGCCGCCGATGGTGACGCCGGCGGAGAAGAAGGCGAACACCGGTATCGCGACTCCGCTGGACAGCGGACGGACGCGATGTTCCAGCGTTTCGGCCAGGCCGGGCCCTGCATTGGGCCCGCCGCCGCGCTTGCTGCGCAGCACCGGCACGGCAAAGCCGAGAAGTACGCCGGCTACGGTCGCGTGCACGCCAGAACCGTGCACGAGCGCCCAGACAATGAAGCCGAGAGGCAGCAGCACCAGCCATGCCGCCCAGCCTCTGGTGCCGAAGAAGTAGGAGAATTTGTGGGTCAATAGCCAGAACAGCGCGATCAGGACCAGGGCCAGCACGAGTGGTAGTAGGGCGATGTCTTTCGTGTAGAAGAAGGCGATAATTGTGATGGCGAGCAAATCGTCGACCACGGCGAGCGTCAGCAGAAAGATGCGCAGCGCCGGCGGAAGCTTCGACCCGATGACGGCGAGAACGGCAACGGCAAACGCAATGTCGGTCGCGGTCGGAATCGCCCAGCCGCGCAGTGTTTCGGCGCCCGACTCGAGGTTGATAAGTACGTAGATGAGGGCCGGGATGATCACGCCACCGACCGCGGCGGCTACGGGAACGATGGCACGGCTCACACTGCGCAGGTCGCCGGCGACGAATTCGCGTTTCAGCTCGAGGCCAGCGAGAAAGAAGAAGATCGCCAGCAGGCCGTCGGCCGCCCACGCGCCGAGGCTCAGTTCCAGGTGCCACGGCTCGTAACCGATCGTGAAGTCTCGCAGGGCATAATACGCGTCGGAGAAGCCAGAGTTGGCCATGATCAGCGCGGCCACGGTCGCAGCGAGCAGAATCGCTCCGCCGACGGTCTCCTTGCGCAGAATGGCGGAGATGCGCACGACTTCGTTGTGGCTGCCACGACGCAAAATGGTAGCGGTCGATAGGGACGTTTGCGGTGTGGGCACGCGGGAAGGGTCGGTCATAAGAAGTCCTCTGGTTTTATGGGTACACACATAATGTGCCGACCAGACTTCCCGGCTCACCTCGGTTCAGAATACACGAGGCACCCGATTGAGCCGAAGAGGCCGTTTACGATGGAACCGATCTGAGGAGAGCACAACCATGACGAATCCACTGTTTTCATCGGCCCGTACCGACGCAACGCGACCAGAGGAGAATCCGGCCCCGACAGTGGCGCGAGCCGCAGACACCGTCGCGGATCTGGGGTCCCCTCTTTCGGCAGTGGTGGTGCCAGCTGGCCCGACCCCCTTGGAGACCCTCATCGCCACCGTCGCGCGACTGCGCGCGCCCGGCGGATGCCCGTGGGACGCCGACCAGACGCACGCCTCGCTCGTGCGCCACCTGGTCGAGGAAACCCACGAACTGATCGAGGCGATCGAAGACGGCAGCCGGGACGACCTGCTCGAAGAGCTGGGTGATGTGCTCTACCAGGTGCTGTTTCACGCCGACCTAGCTGCCCACACACCGGAGGAGAACTTCGATATTCAGGATGTCGCTGCCCGCTTGACCGAAAAAATGATCGGGCGGCACCCGCACGTGTTTGGTGACCTCACCCTTGAGACGGCCGAGGAGGTGTCGGCTGCCTGGGAGGGTTTCAAGGCCCACGAGAAGCCGGGCCGCACGAGCGTGCTCGACGGCATTCCGGCCGGCATGCCGGCGCTCGCCCTGGCCGACAAGGTGCTCGGCCGGGCCGAGAAGATCGGCCTGCTCGAAGCGGATGCCGGCTTCCCGCTCCCGATCGAGTCCGAGGCTGATCTCGGACCGCTGCTATTGGCCATCGTGGCATCCGCCCGGTCCCAGGGCCTCGACGCCGAACGAGCGCTGCGAGTCGCCGTTCGCGATCTGCAGTCTGAGATTCGCGGCGCCGAGCATCCCGCCGCCGATGCCTTCGATGCCGGTATCATCGCGCTGCCGACCTAACCTCCCGCTGGCTACGCGATGCGACTGCCGGCGGGGAGGTGCGTCGCGGGGGTGCGGGTGCGGCGCCAGGCCCAGGTTAGGGCGCCCGCGCCGAGCAGCAGATGAATGAAGAAGCCGATGAACCAGCTGGGCACCGCGCCGTCGTAGGTCTCCTGCGGTGTTGGACCGTCGCCGAATTGCTGGTCGGCGTACCCATTGGCGGCCTCCTCGCATCCGTCGTACTCGGTGTACAGCTCTGGCGCGGCCTGCGCGCTACGCACGCCGACGGCGATCTGACCGAACAAGTCGGTGGGGCGGCCGCCCTCGTCGAAGCTGCCGGGAGCGGCATCCGCCACCACCACGTACGGGTTTGCCGCCAGGATCCACCAGAAATAGTCGAAGCGCGGCACGTTGTAGTTCGAGGTCTGTGCGGTGGAGCATACGATGTCTGACTGCTTACCGGTCTGCTCGTCGTAGGTTGACTCCACGACCTGATAGTTCACGCTTGTCGCTTCCTGCTGCGTGGCGGTGCCGAGCAGGGCGAACGCGATGAGCGTGCCGAGGCTGAGTGCCGCGACCAGGAGGTAGGTCAGCACGATCGAAAACAGTGGCCGGTTCAGGATGCCCGACAACCCCACTCCGACCGCCGCGATCACGCCCAACTCGGCCGCGAGCACCAGCACCGACACGCTGATCGTGCCGAGCGAAACTTCGCCGAGAACGACTGCGAACATGAGAAACGGCAGCGCCGCCGCCAGAAAGGCGAGCGCGGTGATCCAGGCGGCCAGAAACTTACCGAGAACGAGCTGCCCGGTGCTGATGAGCGTGACCTGCGTCGTGGCGAGGGTACCGGCATCCCGGTCGCCGTTGATGGCGTTGCCCGACAGCGCCGGCGACACCAGTGTTCCCAGCAGTAGCACGAAGAAAATAATGGTCGAGAACACCCCGCCGCCGCCGGATAGCCAAGCCGAGGTGGCCAGCCAAAGCAGAAACGTGACGATGCCCACGAGCAGCATGAAGACACCCAGCAGTACGTACCAGGAGACGCCGCGCACCCGCTGGCGCAGTTCCAGCGTGACGATCAACCAGAGTCCGGTCAGGAACAGGCGGTTGCGGACGTTCATGGCGTTACCTCCGGGTTGACGACGACAGAACTATGTCGCGCCGGTCTGTCCCGCGTGAGGTCGAGAAAAGTGTGTTCGAGGTTGCCGACGGCCGGTCCGAAATCGCACACCGGCACCCCGCTCAGGACCAAGTTGTGTAGTAGAGCGGCTGCGGAGGCTTCATTTTCCACCTGTACGAGGGTGCCGAGCTGGTCCACGCCGAGAACCTGCACGAGCGCACCGACCACGCCGGGCGTAGCCAGCGCACGTCCCAGCGCTGACTCATCGAGTGAGCGGATGCGCCATGCTCGTGCGCTCGCGCCCGCCGCGGCCACCTGTTCCGGGCTGGCCGTGCGCCCGTCGGCGAGGTACACCGCGGCATCCGCCATTTCGTCGAGTTCGGCGAGAACGTGACTGGAAACAAGGACGGCGGTGCCCTCGCCGGCCAGGCGGCGCAGCAGCTGGCGCAGCGAAGCTCGCGCCGCGGGGTCAAGGCCGGAAGCCGGCTCGTCGAGCAGCAGTACTCCGGGGGAGTGCACGAGCGCCCGGGCCAGGCTCAGGCGTTGTTTCTGGCCGCGCGACAGCACCCGTGATGGCCGGTCGGCGAAGTCACCGAGGTCGGTCAGCGCGATCAGTTCGGTGGCGCGCACTGCGGCCTGCGCGCCGGTCATGCGGTACATGCGGCCGGTGGTCTGCAGGGCCGCTCGGGCGCTCAGGGTCGGCCAGGAACCGAGTGTGTCCGGCATCCAGCCCATGACGGCGCGCACCCGTTCCGGCTCGGTGACCGGGTTGTGACCGTTGATGCGAATGGTGCCGGTATCGGGGGTGAGCAACGTTGCGAGCATGAGTAGCAGCGTGGTCTTACCCGAGCCGTTCGGCCCGATCAGGGCCGTGACCGACCCGGCCGGAACGGTCAGCGTGGCGTCGAGCAGCGCGAGCACACTGCCAAACGATCGGCTGACCCCGGTCACCGCGATACCACTCGGCGTCACGGCCGCTGAGTCTGAAAATGTCGTGACTAGAATGCACACCCCCACTTGTTCTTCTCGAGTCTAGGCCGCAGGCATTGTATGGGTCGGATGGCCGCTCGTAAAGAACCTGCGAGACTTGCCCCATGGCTATTGCAGTGACCCCGCCGCGCGGTATGCGCGATTTCCTCCCCGCCGACAAGGCCGTGCGCGAACGTTCCCTCGGCATCATTCGCGAGAGTTTTCGGGCGCACGGCTTTGACGAGATCGAAACCCCGGTCATGGAAGATTCCGCCCGTCTGCACTCCGGGCTCGGCGGCGACAACGAGAAACTTGCCTTCGCGGTACTCAAGCGAGGACTCAGTGCAGCGGATGTCGCAGCCGCAGTCGAGCAGGACGACCTGCTGTCCCTGGCCGACCTCGGACTGAGATTCGACCTGACAGTGCCGCTCGCCCGCTTCTACGCGACCCACCGGGCCGCGCTGCCGACGGTGTTCCGGTCCATCCAGATTGCCCCGGTCTGGCGGGCCGAACGCCCGCAGAAGGGCCGCTACCGCCAGTTCATGCAGTGCGACATCGACATCATCGGCGAGGCAGGCGCGCTCGCCGAGATCGAACTGATCACCGCAACGGCCGCGACCCTCGACCAGCTCGGCCTCACGGGCTGCTCCATTCGCATCAACGACCGCCGCATCCTCTCCGCCCTGCTCGCCCACTGGAGCGTCCCGTCAGAACTGACCGAGCGGGCGCTGATCGTGATCGACAAGCTCGACAAGATCGGTGTTGACGGTGTCGCAACCGAGCTCGGCACCCTCGGCATCGGCGCCCCCGACCTGGCCGCCCTGCTCACCGAGCTCGGGACCGGCGGCTGGGCCCTCGGCGAAAGCGCGCCGGACTGGCTCGACCCGGAGGCGTTTGCCGACCTGACTGCCCTGCGCGCCGCCCTGCCCGGCGTCGACCTCGCGTTCGACCCCACCCTGGTGCGCGGCATGGGCTACTACACGGGAACCATCTTCGAGATCTCCCACCCGGACCTCGGCTATTCCCTCGGTGGCGGCGGCCGGTACGACGGCATGATCGGCCGGTTCCTCGGCACCGACGTGCCGGCCTGTGGCTTCTCGATCGGCTTCGAACGCATCGTCGACCTGCTGCAAGCGGATGCCGCATCCGCTCAGCAGGCGGTCGTGCTCGTGCACGAGAAAGACGCCGATCCGGCCGGCCTGGTCGCCCTGAAGCGTGACCTCGTCGCCGGTGGCCTGCGCGTACGGCTCGAGCGCCGCACCAAGAACCTCAAGGCCCTGCTCGACCGGGCTGGTGAGGCTGGCTATGGCCGATTCGCGTTCGTGACGGCCGACACCCGGGCTGCTGGCGACCTCGACTTCAAGCCGCTCGGCGCCTGACCAGGCCCGGCCGGCCGGCCCAGCGGATCGGCCGACGGGTTTGGTTAGACTAAATGCGCCTGGATCATCCGGCACACCCCTACTTTCAATCCGACCAGTACCCCGGCGCCTACCCAGACGCCACCCCGACAAATCAGGAGACAGTTGTGGCCCTAATTGAGGCAGTAGACGCACGCGAAATTCTCGACTCGCGCGGCAATCCGACCATCGAGGTCGAGGTTTTGCTCGGCGACGGAACGGTCAGCCGTGCCGCTGTGCCGTCTGGCGCGTCCACCGGCGTCTTCGAGGCCTATGAGCTGCGCGACGGCGACAAGGCCCGCTATCAGGGCAAGGGCGTGTTGAAAGCCGTCGAAGCTGTCATCGACGAACTCGGCCCGGCGGTCGAAGACATCGACGCGACCGACCAGCGCATCGTTGACCTCGTGCTCATCGAAGCCGATGGCACCGACAACAAGGAGCGCCTCGGCGCCAACGCCATCCTCGGCGTCAGCCTGGCCGTGGCGAAGGCCGCAGCCAGCTCAGCCGGTCTGCCGCTATTCCGCTACCTTGGCGGCCCGAACGCGCACACCCTGCCGGTGCCCCTGATGAACATCATCAACGGCGGCTCGCACGCCGACAACGACGTCGACATCCAGGAATTCATGATCGTCCCGCTCGGTGCGGAGTCGTTCAGCGAGGCCCTGCGCTGGGGCGTTGAGATCTACCACTCCCTCAAGGCGCTGCTGCAGTCCAAGGGCCTGTCCACCGGCCTTGGCGACGAGGGCGGCTTCGCCCCCAACCTGCCGAGCAACCGGGCCGCGCTCGACCTCATCGTCGAAGCCATCAAGATCGCCGGTTACGTTCCCGGCAAGGACATCGCCCTCGCCCTCGACGTCGCCGCGAGTGAATTCTTCGAGGACGGCAGCTACAACTTCGAGGGCAAGAAGTTCTCGGCCGAAGAGATGAGCGCGTACTACGCCGAACTCGTCACCGACTACCCGCTGGTCTCCCTCGAAGACCCGCTCGAGGAAGACGACTGGGATGGCTACGTGCACCTCACCGCGTCGCTCGGCGACAAGGTGCAGATCGTCGGCGACGACCTGTTTGTGACCAACCCGGTGCGCTTGGCCAAGGGCCTTACGCTCAAGGCTGCGAACTCCATCCTGGTCAAGGTCAACCAGATCGGCACCCTGACCGAGACAATGGACGCCGTGTCCCTGGCGCAGCGCGCCGGCTACACCGCGATCATCTCGCACCGCTCAGGCGAGACCGAAGACACCTTCATCGCCGACCTCGCCGTGGCAACGGATGCCGGTCAGATCAAAACCGGCGCCCCGGCACGCAGCGAGCGCGTCGCTAAGTACAACCAGCTGCTGCGCATCGAAGAAGAACTGGGCGAGGGCGCGGTCTACGCCGGCCGCGCGGCGTTCCCGCGGTTCACCGCGTAAACCTGGCCCAACGCGCACGAGCGGGCCCCGACCACCGGACTGTGGGCTGGTCAGGGGCCCACAGCTTCACTCGGTACCATTTTCGAACAGGACCGCACCGAAAACAGTGAGAGGAGTTGCCGTGGAGCCGAAACGACCGGGGTCCGCCTCGCAGAAGTCTGCACCGCGGCAACCCGCTGTCGCACATGCCGAAACTCCCGCCGGTGGCTGGCTGCGCAGCATCCGTTTCTCCGGTTTTTCACTGGTGATGATGGTCGTTCTCGTGCTCGCCGTCGTGGTGCTCGCGCCGAGCCTGCGCACCTACGCCGAACAGCGGCAGCAGATCAGCCAGCTCAGCGCGACCGTCGCCGACCAGAAGGCCGAGGTCGATCAGCTGACGAGTCAGCGCGAGCGGTGGAACGATCGCACGTACGTCACGACGCAGGCGCGCGAACGACTGTCGTACGTGCTGCCGGGCGATATCAGCTTTCTCGTCATCAACGATCTGCCGGCCGTCGCCCCGCTCGAAGCGGAGGTGGCACCGGTCAGCACCAATATTCAAAGCACCACAATTGATTGGCTGGGTTCCTTGTTCGCCTCCACCATGACTGCCGGGCTCGCTCCGCAAGCCGCAGTACCAACGACGGATATCCCCGCGCCGGTGGCACCGTGACCCGGCCTCCGTTCGACCCGTTCTCCTCGGCCGACATCGACCTCGTCTCGGCCCAGCTCGGTCGCCCGGCGCGCAACGTCGTCGGCATTGCTGCCCGCTGCGTCTGTGGCGCGCCGACCGTGGTCGCTACCGCGCCGCGTCTGGCCGACGGCACCCCGTTTCCCACCCTGTACTACCTCTGCCACCCGGCTGCGACCGCAGCGATCTCCTCGCTCGAGGCCACCCAGGTCATGAACGAATACAACGACCTGCTCGCCGACGATGACGATGTGCGCGCCGCCTATGAGCGCGCGCACGCGAGTTTTCTATTCGACCGCGACCAGCTGGGCAGCGTGCCTGAGATCGCCGGAATCTCCTCCGGCGGCATGCCGAGTCGGGTCAAATGCCTGCACGCCCTCGCCGCACACTCCCTGGCCGCTGGGCCCGGCGTGAACCCGATTGGCGACCTCGCGCTTGAGCGCGCTCCCTGGTCGCCGGAGGTCTGTGTCTGTCTGGACTACTCCGCCGCCCCGCCGACAGTCGCCCCGCCGACAGTCGTGCCGCCGACAGTCGCCGTGCCGACCGCCGCCCCGCCGACAGTCGAGCCCGGGCCGGCTCGGGCGTGACCGTGATCTCCCAACGGGTTAGCACCGGCGTCGGCCTGGTCCTGGCCACGGCCCTGTTTAGCGGTACCGTCGGCGGCTCCGTCATGCTCGACGCGCCTGCCGCCCACGCCGACCAGATTCGCGACCTGCAATACTGGCTCACCGACTATGGGTTCTCCGAGGCCTGGAAGACCACCCGGGGTGCCGGCGTCACCGTTGCCGTCATCGACTCCGGGGTCAACGGCAGCGTCGTCGAGCTGAACGGCGTCGTGACCGGGGGAACGGATGTCTCCGGCCTTGGCTCTGCCAATGGCCAGACTCCGGTCGCCGGTGACGATGACGACGGCGAACACGGCACTCTCGTGGGCTCGCTGCTGGCCGGTCGAGGCACCGGGGACGGCACCGGTCTCATCGGGGTTGCCCCTGAAGCCTCCATTCTGGCGGTCTCGGTTGCGTTCGGCAGCACCCGTTCCGCCGTGAGCAACGATGACCAGATTGCGCAGGGCATCCGCTGGGCCGTTGACAACGGTGCCGACGTCATTAATATGTCGCTGACCCGCAACACGCTGTACTGGCCGAAGAGCTGGGACGACGCCTTTCTCTACGCCTTTGAGAACGATGTTGTCGTCGTGGCCGCCGCCGGCAACCGGGGGAGTGGCACCACCGAGGTCGGCGCCCCCGCAACGATCCCCGGCGTGCTGGCTGTCGGCGGGGTGGATCGCAACAAGACGGCGAGTTTCGACGCCTCCTCACAGGGCATCACGATTGCCGTTTCAGCGCCGAGTGAGAAACTCGTCGGGGTCATGCCCGATTCGACCTACGTGCAGTGGGATGGCACGAGTGCGGCCGCGCCGATCGTGTCCGGGCTGGTTGCCCTGGTGCGGTCCGCGTATCCCAACCTGGATGCGGCGGGCGTCATAAACCGCGTCATCGCCACGGCGAACGCGAACGGGCAGACTGTGCCGAGCCCGATCTACGGCAACGGGCTGATCGATGCCGCCGCCGCCGTGACCCGCTACGTCGCCCCAGCAACCGGGGCCACCCCCACGGAGCTGCTGACGGAATGGATCACGCTGCACCGCCGCGCTGAGATCGAGGTCGTTCCCACCGAGGTTCCCGTCGCTGAAGCGCCGGCCGCTGCCGCGGAAGACCCCGCGCTGCCGGCCCAAAACGTGCTCACTGCCTGGCTTCCGAGCCAACTGACCTTGACCTATATCAGTCTTCCGCTCGCTGTCCTCGTGGGGTTTGGTATCCTAGTAACGCTGTTCGGCATTGGGGCCGTTCGGTATCTCAAGCGAATTCGGCGCAACCCCAAAGATTTCGCACCGTCATAATCATGTAGGAGGCCTTCTCATCGTGCCCAAAATTCTCATTGTTGGTGGCGGCTACGCCGGTTTTTACACGGCGTGGAAGCTTGAGAAGTGGCTGCGATCCGGCGAAGCCGAGGTCACCATTGTCGACCCGCTGCCGTACATGACGTACCAGCCCTTCCTGCCGGAGGTTGCTGCCGGGTCCATCGAGCCGCGTCACGTGGTCGTGTCGCACCGTCGTCACCTGAAGAAGACCAACATTGTCTCCGCCAAGGTCACGCACGTGAACCACGCCGAGAAGACCGCCACAATCACCCCGCCGATCGGCGAGCCGTACGAGTTCAAATACGACATCGTCGTGGTCACCGCCGGTGCTGTGTCGCGCACGTTCCCGATCCCGGGCGTCGCCGACCAAGCCATCGGCCTCAAGACCATTGAAGAGGCGGTCGCCATCCGCGACCGGGTACTCACTAACTTCGACAAGGCCGCCGCTCTTCCGGCTGGCCCTGAGCGCGACCGTTTACTCACCTTCGTCGTGGTCGGTGGCGGTTTCGCCGGCATCGAGGTCTTCGCCGAGTTGCGTTCCTTCGCCACGTCGCTGCTCACTCTCTACCCGGAGATCAGCTTCGAAGAGACCAACTTTCACCTCATCGAGGCCATGGGCCGCATCATGCCCGAGGTCTCGCTCAAGACGAGCCTGTGGGTCATCGACAACCTGGCCGGCCGCGGTGCCCAGATTCACCTCGACACACAGCTGACCAGCGCGGCCGACGGCAAGATCGAACTCTCCAGTGGGGAGACCTTCGAGACCGACCTCATCGTCTGGACCGCCGGCGTCATGGCGAACCCGACGATCGTTCGTCACACCGACCTGCCCATCGAAGAGCGTGGTCGCCTGCAGGTTCGCGCCGACCTGCGCGTCGGAACCGAAGACGACATCATCGCTGACGCCTGGGGCGCCGGCGATGTGAGCTGCGTTCCCGACCTCAGCGGTGGCGGCGTTGGCGGAAACTGCGTGCCCAACGCCCAGCACGCCGTGCGCCAGGGCAAGTTGCTGGCCAAGAACATCGTCGCCGTGTTGCGGGACGAAACCCCGGTGCAGTATTTCCACAAAAACCTCGGCGCAGTAGCCGGCCTCGGCGTCGGAGTCGGTGTGTTCCAGTCCGGCAACCTCGCCATCACGGGTCTGCCGGCCTGGTTTGCTCACCGCGGCTACCACGGACTGGCTATGCCGAGCTGGGAACGCAAGCTGCGGGTCGTCGGGGGCTGGGTCAACAACGTGGTGCTCGGTCGCGATGTCGTATCGCTGAGTGCCACCACGAACCCGCGCGCCGTGTTCGAAGAGTTCGCTTCGCGTCCGAAGCCGCCGGCCCCGGCCGAAGCCCCCGCTGCTGCGCCCGCCGCCAAGGCCCCGGTAGCTCCGCGTGCACCCCGCGCGCCGCGCAAGCCCACGGTCAAGGCTGCTGCCGCGAATGCTGCGGCGCCCGACGCGAAGACTCCGCTTGCGGAAAAGGCGGCAGCCGAGGCATCCGCTTCGAAGTAACGTTTTCGGTGGGTGCTGCCGGGCGATACCCTCGACCGGCAGTACCCACGTTCTCACCGCCCGTCATCGGGCACGCCCCCATAGCCCAATTGGCAGAGGCAGACGACTTAAAATCGTCACAGTCTGGGTTCAAGTCCCAGTGGGGGCACACGAATATTTCTTCGCTGATCTGCGTTTTAACTCGGTAACGGGTGCCTCAGGTGTTCTGTTCGCCCACATTTGTAATCATTCGGGCACGATCGAGGGTGTCATTTTTCGAAGTCGTCTGCACAAATGTTCATACTCGCCAGCACAGCTCGCTCCGGCCACCGACGAACTTGCCTGAATTCCCGTAAGCCGAACCCTTGCGGAACGCGAGTATTCGCGAGGTGGTACAAGGCTGCGGGAGGAGCTCGTGAAGCGATCTTCCTCCGGGATGTTGTGCAAGGCAGGTGGGAGGATTGGCCGCATTGTGCAACCACTGCCCGCCGTCGTGTATCTGTGAGCCGCGACTCCGCTCACAGATTTACTAAACCATCGAGAGAGGCCATCACACTGCTGAAGGGGCTTGATATCGAGGGAGACGCCCACTTGGGGACAACCGTTCAACACCGTTCTCGAGTCGCCTTAGATCCCGCCCAGCCAAACCTCCGTCAAGTGCACCGTATCCACTCTGAACTGTTTGCAGAGGTGGGTGTCGCCGGGTTCAATCTTCGACCCGGGGACATGGGCGAGAACGTGACTACCGCGGGCATTAACCTCTTGGCTTTGCCACAAGGCTCCAGGCTTTCGATCGGCGATGTTGCCGTGGTCGCCTTGCTCGTTCATCAGGCGACACGCGTCGGCGCGTTTCCAGGTTGCTAGGTTCTCTACTCGGCGATGAGGTCGCCACCCGGTAGCGTCTCGGATATGCGTCCAGGCTCCTGCGCACCGATGAGCGGCCACACGATGTCTTCTGCCCCGAATTGGATAGCAAGGCCTTGAGGGTTCGCCGGCAGGTACAGCGGTTGGCCTTGCGGCCGACCAGCGTTGGGGTCTTCGATGGCTACGTCGATTCCTTCGGTTGGCAACCCGTCGGGTGCGGGAACTAAGTACGCCGCGACGGAAGCGCCAGTAGGGAACGCTTTGTTGTAGTAGGCGGAGTCGGGACGGCCAGGATTGGGCAACTCGATGTAGACGATCCCGTCACCGCCCGCGTCGAGTTCGCCAGTTATAACTTTGGCGTTTGCCAATACGAGAACGATAGAGGTCGAACCCTTCGCCTCATCGTTCCCTGGGAATTTGGTTGTCCGTCCTGCCTGCACTTGTGCCACGATCCCTGAAACAACAATCTTGCTCAACTTGGCAAGCTCATCCGGTGAACGGAGGGGATCGTAGTCGTAAGTGAGGCCTCTGAAGGCCGCCACGGTATCGTTAGCGCTGTACGGTACCTCTGTCTGGGGCTCCGTCGGGGGAATGCTAGCCGTCGTGGCACAGCCCACCAGCAGGAGCGCACACATAGCGGCACTAGCTGTCGCGGCAAAGTTCCGTTTTACTGATCTATTCATTGTCGTCACCTTAGTCAGCCGCGTTGATGTGGTCGTGGTGGTGCTGAGAGTATTCGATCCACCAGACCTCGCCGGTTACCGTGCCGCTGACCATGCAGTCTGAATAGCCGGGCTGGACGCTGTTGCGACGACCGGTTGAATCCGCCCTCCCCATTACGGCACCCTTCCTCACGCTACGTTCGGAGTCATGTGGAAGACATTTGTTCGACAGGCGACGGCTGACGATCTGGAACTTCTTGAAACGATCGAGAATGAAGCTGACGCGCTGTTCGCGACCGTGTTCTCGATAGTCGGCTGGCGGCCTGCCCGTTCATATGTCGAGCCATCACAGCAGAGTGGCTTCATCCTCGTAGCCAGCGACAATCCGGGATCGAACCCGATCGGGTTTGCCCACGTCCTCGAAGTCCCTGGCAGCAATCATCTTGAGCAGCTATCGGTCAGGCCGTCAGCGGCGCATCGCGGGCATGGGCGCGCACTCGTCGAAGCAGTCAAGAAGGAATCACGACTGCGCGGATGCAAACGCGTCACCCTGCGAACCTTCGCGGACGTTCCATGGAACGCCCCTTTCTACTCGAGCTGTGGTTTTCTCGAGCATGATCCCGATTCTGATTTTCTTCGAGATCAGTTATTGGCGGAGCAAAAGCGAGGACTCGGGTACGGCCGGCGTATTCAAATGAACTTCGACCTAACCGATGAGTTGCCCCGCTGAGGGTCCCTCCTGTGAGCCAGCCGGCTGACCTCAGAACGGAGAACACGGGAACCGCGATCTGCGTCGCACATCATCTCCACCACGAACGCCTTGATCGAAAACCACTACGGGGTGAGTAGTTCGCCCAACAGAATCTTTTCACCGAAAAAGCGATGAAATGTCCTAACACTTCACTGCTGTTTTATCTGCCGAGGAGAACCCCGTGCACGAAGATGATCGCCGGAAATGTCGCGGTGAAGGCCCAAAAGAAAGTGTCGAGGCCAATCAGCACGGCTGTTCCGAGATGGAGCATGGCCCCGGCAAAAAGCAGCGCTACCAGTACGCCAGGGGGAGCCACAAGGGCTACCGGAAAAATGATCTCCACGACGATAACTGACCATCCGACGAAGCCTCCAAGCCAAGGTCGTCTACGAAGTACGGCTGCGGCCGTGGAGTGTCCATAAGTAGCGGTGTTGAGAATGCTTTGCAGCGCTGATCCTTGACGCCACTGTGCGTTGGATATCTTCGATATTCCCGCAGCGAAATATGCCAACAAAGCCTGCGCCGCGATGAAATACAAACCCACGGCTTGAAAAGGACTCGACGTTGGGAGCAGGAAGGTGAATGCCAAGCCCGCAAGGATGATGAACGATATTTGATTGGAGCCATCTTTGCCATAGCGAATTTGATAGGCCAGGAAAAGGCTTGATAGCAAAATGATCGTTGCGTAACTGGCGTAGAGCAGGTTGCTTTGAAACGGAGTGATTAGCGCTATAGAACAGACGATTCGAACAATCACAACAATACGTAGCCACACTGAGCCGCTGTGCCCGACCATCCATCCACGTGACGCACCGTGTGACCTAGCGAGGATCTGTCTGCTATTCCAGTCAAACAGCCCGCTCGAGCCGAATTCTTTCAAACTCAAAAGCAATTGCAAAGAACCTTGAAGAATGCCTATTCCCACGATGACGGCGGTAATTCGTGCGGCGCTTTCGATTGTCAACATGGCTTATGACACCGGGTGAGTCAGCGAATAAAAACGAACGCGTGGCACAGAGGCTCCGCTTGGACCGCGTGTTTCAACCAAAGCAAACTGGTAGAACGCCGGCGACGACAATGAACCTCCGAGTCGCTTGCGCGCAACGTCAAGCAAGATTATGTATGGCGCGGTGAACTGAAGCCGCTCTGCAGAGCAGTTGATACTGGAAAGCGCCAGCAGCTGAAACAATTCGATCATGCCCTCTCGGTAGCGTTTTCGAGGGTTCCAAAGGGGAAAGAGAATTCCTCTCGGGGATAAATTCAACTCCAACCATGGACTGACGCTCGTTTCATCGTCGCGACTGCGATAAACAAAGTGATAGTTACTCGCACCGGGATCTGGCGTAAAAAATGACCATTTTGGTATGAGTGTGAATCGGTCAAACCGTGTAGTTAGCCGGCTGAGCCGATTATTTTTCTGAAAAGCGATCGTCAGTAAAAACCAGACAGAGAAAACAACGATTCCAATAACGCCGAATACGGAGCTTGCGATATCAATCATCATGTGATCTTCCTCAGATCGAATCGGTCGGCGAACAGTTTGTAACGGAAGCGACTTGACGAACGAACTCGTGGCGGGATCGTTTACCGATTCTGGTAGCAGGCAGCTGTTGATGATTTGCGAATTCGAAGCAAAGTTCTGGTCATTTCGATCGGGCGGCACTAGCGTCCGCTTGGTAGGCCCGAAGGACCTCCAACGTCTGTGCCGATCGGTGCTCTACAGGAACTTCTGCAAGCTCTTCGCTCATACCCTCTATGTCGCAACGGATAGCCGAACCGCCGTCCGTGACGATCCAGTCGTCGTTGGGGTCGACAGGGGTGATGAGGCTGTCGAGGGTCGAGAGTTCGACATCGGTGAGGCTGATAGCCATGTGCGTTCCGTCTTTCGGGCTCGGAGGGCGTGTCGACGCGCTCTCACTATGAATCCAGGATGACTTGCGGCCGCTCATAATCAAGCGGGCCGTTCCACAGATAGGCGAGTCGTATCGGTTCAACTACTAGTGTCTATTCTGTAAATCATCTTTCGTCAACTATGAAAACAAAAAAACTATAGACATATCGGCTCGTTATGGGAAGGCCCTGCAGCGATGTGTTCTGGGGTAGCGGAGCATCAACCCGCCATCCCTGCTTAGTGCGATTGCCTCCTGACAGCCGGGAACCTCTGGCATGCCGTTCAAGGTTGCCCTTGCGGAACGCCGCCCAGGGAGAGATTCTCGCACGGCTGTTCCTGAATGCCGATCGGTCATTCACGATCGCCGAACTCGCTCGCGCCGCCAAGTCACCATATGCGAGCGCTCACCGAGAAGTTTCTCGCATTATCCAAATGGGACTTGCCAGCACGGAGAAGCGCGGTCAGTCCGTCGAGGTGCGAGTGCCCGCGGATGCACCCGCCTCCCGGCCCCTCGCTGAGCTGCTCGCTCTGACGTACGGGCCGGCCGTCGTGATTCCCCAGCATCTGGCGGGGATATCCGGAATCGATCAGGCCTTCATCTCCGGTTCCTGGGCCGCCCGCCGCGCTGGGGAGCCGGGTGACGCTCCGGCAGACATCGACGTGCTCATCGTCGGGAACCCGCCCCGTGGCGCTGTCAACGAGGCGGCACGCCTCGCGGGCGCCAGTCTTGGACGTGAGGTGAACGTTCAAATCGTAAGCGCGGCCGCGTGGCAAGCTGCCAGCACGGACCCGTTCTTGCGCACGCTGACCGAACGTCCGATCGTGAGTCTTGAACTTCGGGAGGATCAGCCATGATCAACGGTTGGGACCACGGGAGAGCCGAGGTCGACCTGCTTCTCAAACCAGGTCGTCTCACGCGGGTCGCCGCCAACCGCGACCTTGCCGAACGTCACCTTGCGCAGGCCTAGGTGCACCTCACTGCAGCAGCGACCCTACCTATTGACCAGTGAACTGGCCGCAACGTGCCCTCGGGGTTGCCCACACTTTGCCCACACTTTACCCACAAACGTAAGAAAATGACGTGATTGTGGCACTGCCCAAGTGATCAAAGATCGTTGATCTTACGCGGAAGTTGCCCGTTCGCCGGGCGGTGATTGGCCCCGCAATTGGGTTCAAGTCCCAGTGCCGGCACCATCAGAAATATTGGCCGACGTCACGTTGAGGGCCCGGCCACATCAATCCGCTCCGAGCTGCGGCAGCGGCAGAGTCCATTTCTTGGAAGGTCCTGCGACGAAAAGAGGGACTCGTGGGCATTATCATCGTCGTGACCGGCCACGGGTGGCGGCCGTTCCTGAGGGAGCGGGCACGGCTGTGGTGCTCGGCACCGCAGCCTCCCCGGTGTATCTAGGGGTGCATTACCCGTTCGACGTGGCGATGTCGATCGTCTATTCGATCGCCGCGGCGTCGTTGGTGAATGCTGCATGGATGCTGTTGATGGCACACTTGAGCGAACGTCGATCCGGCCTCCGCGCTGGACGCCCCTATGGAGGAA
This sequence comes from Cryobacterium sp. Hz9, assembly GCF_004402825.1. Lineage (NCBI taxonomy): Bacteria > Bacillati > Actinomycetota > Actinomycetes > Micrococcales > Microbacteriaceae > Cryobacterium > Cryobacterium sp. Hz9. Next base: position 376,053 of record NZ_SOFC01000023.1, on the reverse strand, counting down.
TCTCGGATGCCCGGTGAGATCATGACTCGCGCCCGACTGTTGCTAATCGAAGACGATGCAAAGCTCGGGCCCATGATCAAGGACGTGCTCACGGAGATTTACGATGTCACACTGGTCGCCGACGGTGCGGAAGGTCTCGCCGTCAGCCTTGCCGGCGAGTTCGAGGTGATGGTCATCGACCGGCGCCTGCCCGCGCTGGACGGTTTGGGAGTCGTGAAAGCCCTCCGCCGCAAGCTGATCACCACCCCCATCCTGCTCCTCACGGCTCTGGGGACCACCGGCGACAAAGTGGCCGGGCTCGATATCGGCGCCAACGACTACCTCGTCAAACCATTCGAGTTTGAAGAGCTTTTTGCCCGGTTACGAGCCATCCGTCGGGTCTTCACCGGGGAGGGCCGCACCTTGCTCGTGGGTGGGTGGGAGTACTATCCGGACAGTCGTACGATCTATTCCCCATATGACGGACGCATCCTGCTGACAATCAAGGAGAACGAACTACTCAAACTCCTGGCTGAAGCCCCGAAGCGCACATTCTCCCGCCAGCAGATCCTGCACGCCGTCTTCAGCACTACAGACACCACCGGAACGGTGGACACCTACGTGCACTACCTACGGCGCAAGACAGACACCAACATTGTTCTCACCGTGCGTGGTCAGGGCTACCGCTTAGGACAACCATGACCCGCAGTACACTCCCCGTCGCTGACAGTGACATCCTTGCCATCCGTCGGGCCTCACGTATCGTCGGTACTCGCATCGCGGCCGTCTGCGCGGCCGTTGTCGCGGTCGTCATCCTTGCCGTGTTCGTCTACATCCTGTCCGAAATTTCGCCCGGTGAGCTGTTTGAACGGGTGCCGGACATCGACAACCTGCAGGTCAGCGCCGTCAAGCTTCTGCGCGCGGCCATGGTTTTGGGCGTGGCCCTGATCCTGCTGGCTGGCGTGATGAGTTGGCTGGTCACCCGACGAGCCGTGCAACCCCTCGGCGAGGTGCTGCGCATCCAGCGCGCCTTTGTCGCCGACGCGAGTCACGAACTGCGAACCCCGCTCGCGGTGCTGGATGCCCGCCTGCAAATTCTGCAACGCGCCCTGCCTTCAGGCGACCCATCCACCGCGGTCGTCGCGGAGCTGCGCAGCGACGCGAAGGACCTCATCCACATCGTCAACGAGCTTCTCGAATCGGCGGAAATCGGTGGTGCGGCGATGCAGGACACTGGCATCGTCGATGTGCCCGCTGCGGTTGATGCCGCCGTGCAGTCGATGGCGCTCATCGCTGTCAAGAAACACATCACCATTGAATTGGATGCTCCGGATCCCGGGTCTGCGCGCATGCCAGCATCCAGTATGACCAGGTGCGTCGTGGCCCTGCTGGACAACGCGGTGCGGTTCGCGCCGAGTGGATCTGTCATCACCGTGCACGTGGCCGTGACTAAGAAGACGGTGTCGGTCACGGTGCGTGACCACGGCCCCGGTATTCAAGGTATCGACCCGGCCCGTGTTTTTGATCGGTTCGCACACTCCGGTGCTCCGGTGGACGGCGGTGGCAATGCCCGCACCGGGTTTGGTATCGGCCTGTCCCTCGTGCGGGAGATCGCGGTGCGCTACGGCGGATCTGTGGACGTGGTGGACGGTTCCGCCGCGGGCACGGAGATCGGGCTTACATTTCCGCGGGCGAAGCAAATATGACTGTGGTCGGCGATCGACCGGCACCCCTTAACTGGACAGCGATACCACGGCGGTCCAGGTGACCCCGTAGTCGTCGCTGGCGGCAATGCCGGTGGCGTCCGCGACGAGGATCCACGGTGAGGAGCCGCCGACGGCGGTGAACGCTTCGGGAGTACGACCGGTCGTTCCGGTCTGCGTCCACGTCTCGGCGTCCTGTCGCCAAACCCCGCCACTGGGGTCTAGACCGACCAATCCTCCGCCAGTATCGGCGCTGACAGTATCCACCAGGAGAAGTGCCGGAGCTCCAGCCAGTGGGCTGAACGATCGGCCCGCATCGGTGCTCATCATGAGCCCCGAAGCTGTCGTGGCATAGAGATGATCGGCCTGTGACGGATCCGCGCTCAGGTCGCGGAGTTCGAGCACCGCTCGCGACGACCAAGTGAGGCCGGAGTCGTCACTGACCGAGATCTCCCCAGCGGCGGCGTCATAACCGTAGACGCGCAGGGAGCCGTCGTCGAGCGGGACGGCATCCAGATCGTGAAAGTCGGTCACGCCCTCCCGCGACAGTGCCGTCCAGGACGACGCACCGTCTGTGCTGGAAATGAGTCCCAGATTGGGGAGGTCCAGGTTGGTCTGCTCAGCCGGATCAGGGTGGCCAGACGCCAACAACTGGCCGGGCGCTGCCAGGGTGAATCCCATCGTGTCCTGGGCGCGGCCGGCGATCTGCACGGGCTGGATCGTGTCGGCTCGTGGCGCCCCGGCCAGATAGGTGTCGGGCAGAACACTGGTCGGGATGAGCCATACGCCCTGGTGGGTGGCCGCATAGGTATGACCGGTCAGGGGATCGGCGCCCAAACCGTGCACATGCTCAAAAGCATTCTCAACCGGGTCGGTGTCCGGCGCAACCGCGATAGAACCGGGGGTAGTGGCAGCGCACCCCGTGAGGGCAATGATGCCCACAAGAGGTAGGGCCAGTGCACAAATTCGGAGTCGTGACCGGCGAAATCTAGCCAAGAGTGACTCCTCGGGCGCTCATGAAGGGCACGGCATCGATACCGTCACCGTCGCTGCGGGTTTCAAAATGCACGTGGCAGCCGCTGGACGCACCCGTCGATCCCACCAGGGCAATGATTTCACCGGCCACGACGAGCTGTCCGACGTCGACGAGGAGCTGACTGTTGTGGGCGTATCCGGTCTCGATGCCGTTGCCGTGGTCGATGAGAACCCAGTTGCCGTAAGAGCCTTGATAACCGGAGTCGACAACTTTTCCGCCATTCGCGGCGAACACCGGCTGGCCGCAGGGAGCGGCAATATCGGTGCCATTGTGGAAGTCGCCCACACCGTCAACGGGCTTGTTCGGGCGCGAACCAAACGGACTCGATAGTCGGCCCAAAACGGGTAACGCCCAGCCCTGATCGCTGAGCTGCCCCGGACTCAGGCTGGCCCATTCCCCGTTGCTGGCGACTTCGGTGTATGACGCGGGTTCGGGTGCTTCCGTGATGGTGTACCCGTCGCGTTGGATGGGTGCCGTTGTGGTACCGGCGGCACTGACGCTTTGGAGATCGCCTACCTCGGCCGCGGCAGGCGTTGCGGCTTGCGGTGTGTGCGGGTCGACCGCAAGCGCGGGCAAAGACGTGCTGATCGCGAAGAGAGCGATCATCGCCATGGCGCTGACGGCCGCAGCACGTTGGCGCTGTGGGACGGGCCGGCGAACTGCTCGCCCCGGCGGTGCGGCTGATTCAGTTGGGCCGGATCGGCGCGCGCGGAGCTGGTTCTCCAGTGTGCGCATGTCGCGGCGCGACAGTGGTGGCAGCGCTCCGGAGACTTGCGGCGCCGTGGCGACGTGACCGGTGTTATCCACGGAGCACCGCCTCGGGAACACGCGTCAGTCGAGGAAATTGACGGCAATGCATAAATAAGTCCTTGCAGGTGATTCAGAAAACGGGAAATGATCTCGATAGCGGGAGCTTCCAGCGGAAGCCCCCGCCTGGAACAAGCCGGTTTAGGGCGAGGCCAGGAGCGTGGCCATGACGGCGAGTTCAGCCGTCTGGGTCTTGACGATGTTGGCGGCCATCGCCCGCGCATCCGCATTTTCGCCGTTATCTATTTCGAGCTGCGCCATCGCCACAGCACCCCGATGGTGCGCAGTCATCTGTTGCAGAAACACGGTGCTGGCCTCTGTTCCGGAGGCGTCGCGGAGCGTCATCATGTCATCGTCGGACATCATTCCGTTGGAGCCCTCACCCATGCCCGACATGCCGGACATGCCGTTCTCGTTTTCGCCCCACGCCGTCAACCAGTCCTTCAACTGGGCAATTTCCGGTTTCTGAGCGGCCTTGATCTCGGTCGCAAGGGCGGTGACGTTTTGATCGAGACCGTCTTTCGCGAGCAAGTCGTCGCTCATTGCAACGGCTTGTTCGTGGTGGGGGATCATCCCCTGTGCAAACGTCACGTCGGCGGCATTGAACGCGGCTGTCGTTTGGCTGCCGGTAGGGCTCGCAGGCGCCGTGGCGGGACTGCCGCCAGCGCACGAGCTGAGGGTGAGAGCTGCCGCCAGGGTCACAGCAGCGTAGAAAAAAGTTCGCGGTTTGAGCATCATTCATCCATTCGTCGTCAAGCATTTGAAACCCGAGTGGCCGAGGTTCGGCAGGGTTCCGATTCACGTACTGGCTCGGAACTGCGGCAGGTCTAAACGCGGCTGATGGACAGAAGGGTGAGGCTGGGGCGGGGGAGCGGTATGGCAATGATGCGCCATATTTCCAGAGCGGCGCCACCGAAATCGAGCGGGCGCCGATACCTGGCCGGGAGTCGAGTCAGGGAAACCATGACGACGAGGGTGAGCAGCAGCACGCAGGTCATCGCGAATAGCGCGCACTTAAGCGATCCACCAAAGCTGTCGGAAGACATCGAAGCCAGCACCGGTGCGGCCAGGACAGCCGCCATGACCATAACGTCTGCCTGTTGGCCGGCAAGTGCTGACGCGGCGGGAACCGGTGTGTGCATGGCATGCCCGGTGGCCTCGGAATGGAAGGCGAAAACTGCAAAAAGCAGCGCAGCAAGAGCGAGTAGCGAGATGAAAGGCGATAGAGAACCGGATGCGCCCGACCGACGTACCGCGCGATCCAACGTCATGTCACCTACCTCTTAGCCTTCAGCTCAAGGATGGCCAGCCAACCTCAACCCGTTTAGCGTACCGCACGGCCAGCGGTGAATCCTGAGCGCGGGTTTTCACGACGGTGCAACACAGGCCGGCGATCAGTTTTCGCATCAGAGGTTCCAAAAGGTCGGTGTGACCGGAAACGCGCGTACCGATCAGCGCAAACGGTCGAGGTAGCGCAGAATGACACCCTCCCGCAGCGCCCAGGGCGACACCTCGAGTTCCGCGGCCCCGAATGCGGCCATCGCCGCACCAAGCACGATGCCGCCGGCCACGATCTGAAAGGTGCGGTCCGCGGTGATTCCGGGCAGCGCCGGGCGGGCCTCAGCCGGAATGCGGGCTAGGCGCGGTACCCAGTCCTCGAGTTCGGTGCGGCCGAGGCGCAGCCGGTCGGCGGCGCCCACGCCATCCGAGGTGGTGCCAGCCAGGCGGGCGAGCGAACGGATCGCCTTCGACGAGCCGACGATGTGGTGCGGAGGCGGCAAGTGCGCGAACGCGCCGACCGCATCGCGCAGAACGGATGCCGCGTGCTTGCGCAATGCAGACACTTCCTCCGGCAGCGGAGGATCGTGGTGCAGAAAGCCGATCGTGCTGCGCCCGGCACCGAGCGGGAGCGACAGGGCCACGTCGGGAAATTCGCTGCCGCCGGCGGCGATCTCCAACGACCCGCCACCGATGTCGAAGAGCAGAATATTGCCGGCCGACCAGCCGTACCAGCGCCGGACGGCCAAAAAGGTCAGACGGGCCTCGTCCTCGCCCGACAAGACCTGCAGGGCGACACCGGTCTCGCGTTCGATCCGGTCGAGCAGCTCCGGACCGTTGGTCGCGTCGCGCAGCGCCGAGGTGGCGAACGGCAACAGTTCGTCAACGTCGTGCTGCTGGGCGACATCCGCTGCGTGGTGCACGGCGGAAAGAACCGCCGCGACACCCTCGTCATTGATGGCGCCCTCGGGGGTGATGTAGCGCATGAGGCGCAGTACGCTCTTGTCGGCGGCCATCGGCACGGGCGGCGCGCCTTCGTGCGCGTCGACAACCAGCAGGTGGACGGTATTCGAACCGACGTCGAGAACTCCTAGGCGCACATGTGTACGCTACAGCCTGCAGCGTGCTAACGCCGAAGGGGTTCGACGAAACGCTGCCAGGTCCATGCGCTCGCGCAGACGGCGGCGAAGGTTGCGGCGACGATCCAGAGCGCCGTCCCGGTGCCGTCGCTCTGGACTTGCTCGACCAGCGGGGCAAGCGCCGCGAACAAGATTCCGTAAGCGACAACGGTCAGGCCGGTCCACACCAGCGGCGACCAGGCCAGAATGCGGTGCCCGCTGGTGTGGCCGATGGGCACCATGATCAGGACAGCCGAGCCGATGGCGGCGAGCACGATCGTATTGCCCGTCTCTGCGGCGAGCGAGGTGACGAAATCATTCGCGCCGGGCAGCAGCGACGCGAGCGACCAGGCGAGAACGGCCAGCACTGTGAGAGCCCCCACCCGCACCGCGGCGAGCTGGCCGCGCTGCGCACTCGTGGGCTGCGCGCCAGCCAGGCCCGCAGCATCCGTTGTGGCTGACAGGGTGACACTGCCGAGCAGCCCGAACAACAGGGCCGGATGCACGTCGAACACCCGGGACGCGATCGCTGCGGCCGCGATGAGCAGCAGGTACCGCGGTAAAAACGTCACCGTTCCGCGCAGCCGCAGCACGCGCGAGCTCCACCACAACGGGACAAGGCTGGCCACCGCGTTGACCAGCGTGAGCCCGATGATTACGGCGACCAGCAGACGGAGGTACGCCGGCTGGTCCACGATCGGCCCGGACAGCATGACGAATGTTGCCGCAGCCAGCAGGGCCGCGCCGGCACGCACCCACCTGTTGAGCCGCAGCGTCGGGGCGACCTCAAATTCTTCGCGCACCCGGTTGCGACCCGCCAGTAGCGGCAGCACCCGGCGTGGACGGCCGTCACGCGTGCGCGAAATGGTGCTCGCGAGCATGCGCGAGGGCACCGCGATCAGCAGCAGCGCGCCGAGAGCGAGCAGGCCGGCTTGAAACCAGGGAAACGGCGAGCCGCTGCCGCTCGGGCCGATGGCCGCGGCAAACCTGGTCGGGTCATCCCACTGGCCGGGCAGAGCGGATGCCCCCTCCGCCACTTTCGGGCCCGCAGCTTTCGGCTCCTTAGCTTCCGGGGCGGGCGCGCCGGTACTTGGCTCCGGGCTCGGCGACGGCGTGGCCGTCGCGCCTGGCACGGCCGCCGAACCCTCCGGTGACGGCGCGGCCGCTCCGCCCGGAGCCGCCGTGCCCGATGGCGTTACAGGGGCGGACTCAGAAGGTGTCGCAGTCGGGGTGGTGTCGGAAACGTAGCTGACCGACACGGGCGTGCTGCCCGAGCTGACATTACCGGCGGCATCCTGCTGCACGGCACTCACCGAATACGATCCGGCGGCCACTCCGCCAGCCGAGCAGCTCCAGGTTCCGCCGACCACCGGGGCGGAGCAAACCGAGTAAGCGCCGGCGAACACCGTCACGGTGGCGCCGGTTTGCCCGGTGCCGGTGTACTGAGCACCGGCAACGGAAACCTGCGCGCTACCACTCGGAGTAGTCACGACCGGCGCGTCCGGTGCGGTCACGTCGAACACGATCGTGACCGGCGTGCTCGAGTTCGACGATGAGGGGCTGCTGAACGAAGAAATCTGGTTCGCCGTCACTTCCCGGCTGCCGTTCGTGAGGAGGCCCTCGAACAGGCAAGCCCAGGTGCCGGAACCGTCCACGGTGCCGGAGCAACTTTCACCGTTCGGCAGAAATGCCGTCACTATGGCCTGGGGATGCCCGGTTCCGCGCACCCAGCCGTTGGATTCCGACCCGGTCAAGCCGCCGAGCACCGTGGGGGCGCCGAGGACCGCGACCGCAATCTCGTCGCTCAGAGTCGCGTCACCGGTCACCACCACCCGCAGCTTGATCGTGGGGCCGTTCTGCAGGTAGACATTGGCGCAGCTCCACGCGGTCGACGAGTCATTGACGATGCACAACGGGTCACCGCCCCGCGGCGACAGCAATTGAATTTCCTGGTCAGCAGCCTTTGATCCCGTTACCGTGGTGCGATTACTGCTGATGAATTGCCCGTCGCCCGGGTTGTCGATCTGCGGACTGGGGGCTGGCGAAGTCGTCGCCTTCGGGATGGGCTCGCCGGTGGGCGGCGCGGTCGAGTCCACCGTCGAGTCCACCGTTGAGTTCACTGTCGAGTCCACCGTTGATTGGGGCGCAGGGGTCGCCGGGGCCTCTTCGGCCCTGGCCGTGGACAGTACGGGTGCCGCGAGGGCAATCGCACAGCCCAACAGCAGAGCGGCGACTGCTGCACGGCTGCGGACGTGTCGGGCGAGCGCCCAGTCGCCCCAGACCGCGACACGAGCTGATTCGGACACAACTACCCCCAGATCCTAGTTCAGGGCTATCTGGCGGTAAAGTCAACCTCCCGCACACCGAGAAAGTAACAAACCAGGAGAATTCTTCTCGGCACCTCCCGGGCTGCTGTGGAGCGGCCGCAAACGTGCCACCCTTGATGCGCAGCGGATGCCCCGCGTCACCCCCGCCGAAAAGAGTCTTACTGTTATGAATCCCACGCTTCGCATCCCCGGATCACCCTCGACTCGCGCTGTCGCAGCCCGGGACTGGGAACACCGCGCCGGCGAGCTCGGCGATCGTCTGCCGACCGGGTTCGAGGTGTCCGTGGCCACCTCCGCCTTTCAGATCGAGGGGGCTGCGCGCGATGGTGGTCGCGGTGACAGTGTGTGGGACACCTTCAGCCAGGCGTCCGGGCGCATCCGCGACGGGTCGAACGCTTCCGTCTCGACCGACCACGTGAAGAATTACGCGGCGGATGCCGCCCTGCTGCGCGACCTCGGCGTTGATTCCTACCACTTCTCACTCGGCTGGACCCGACTACAGTCGGAGGGTCGCGGGGCGCTGAACCGCAATGGACTCGCATTCTACGATCGCTTGCTCGATGCGTTGCTGGCCGACGGCATCCGCTCGACCGCCACTCTCTCGCACTGGGACCTGCCCGCGGCCCTGCGCGGCGGCTGGCTAAACCGCGACACCGCCGGCCGCTTCGCCGACTACGCCCACGCCGTGGGGGAGGCGTTCGGCGACCGCATCGACGCCTGGGTCACTCTCGCCGAACCGGCCACGGTCACCGCGAAGGGTTACGCGCTCGGCACGCACGCGCCCGGCCGCACCCTGCTGTTCGACGCGTTGCCCGCCGGACACCACCAACTGCTCGCGCATGGACTCGCCGTGCAGGCCCTGCGCGCCGCCGACGTGCGCGGCCGCATCGGCCTCGTCAACTCCCACACCCCGGTACAGCCCGCCACCGACCGTGATCAGGACCGCTCCTACGCGGCACTCTACGACCTGCTGACGAACCGCCTGTTCGCCGACCCGGTGCTGCTCGGCCACTACCCCGACCCGCTCGAACCGTTCGCGCTCGAATTACGCACCCTGCTCGAGGCCGATCCCGACGATCTGCGCACAATCCACCAGCCGCTCGACTTCTACGGCGTGAGCTACACCGAGCCCGCCCGCGTCGCCGCCGACCCCGCCATTCTCACCGGCCCCGACGGCCAGCCGATCCCTATCACGTCCTGGCCGTTCCACCTGGAGCACTTTCGGGAACACCCCACTACCTCGGCCGGGGCCGTCAACGCCCCCGAGTACGTCGTTGTGGCGCTCGCCGAACTGGCCGAACGCTACCCGGCCATGCCGCCGGTATACCTGTCGCTGTCCGGCGGCGCATTCCTCGACCACGCGGATGCCCGCAATTCGGTGCACGATCCCGCCCGCATCGACTACCTCGCCGAACACCTCGTGGCCGCCCTCGATGCTGCTGGGTCGATCGATCTGCGCGGCGTCACATTCTGGTCCCTGCTCGATGCCTTCGAGTGGAACGCCGGCTACACCCAGCCGACCGGCCTCGTGCACGTCGACTTCAGCGACGACCGCCGCACCCGCACCCCCAAGCAGAGCTATCGCTGGCTGCAGCAAGCCCTGGCAAACCGCTAAGGCGTGCGCCGGCGTAGAGTCACCGACCCCAGCACGACGGCTCCCACGATCCACGCTCCAATGATGAGCAGCTCCCCGCCGACATAAGCGGCGTCCTGCGAGTCTGTCGCGACCGCCTGCAACGCGTCGATTGCGTGCGACAACGGCAGCCAATCACTGATCGCGCGCAGTACATCGGGCAGCTGTTCGCGCGGCAGAAAAATGCCACCGAGCAGAATCTGCGGAAACACCAGGGCTGGCATGAACTGCACGACCTGAAACTCCGTGCGGGCGAAGGCGCTCGCGAGCAGCCCAAGGGTCGTGCCGAGCACGGCGTCGGCGACCGCGACGGCGAGCAAGAGCCAGATCGATCCGACGATCTCCAGCCCGCACAGCCACACGGCAAACGCCACGGCGACGACTGACTGCGCCACCGCGAGCAGCCCGAACGCGAGTGTGTACCCGAGGATGAGATCGCCCTTGCCGAGCGGCATCGACAGCAGGCGCTCGAGCGTGCCGGTGCGACGCTCACGCAGGGTCGTGATGCTCGTCACGAGAAACATCACGATGAACGGAAAGAGCGCGATCATGCCCGGCCCGATCGTGGAGAACACGGGCGTGTCGGAGAAGATCCAGGCCAGCAGCCCGATCAGAAGGCTCGGTACCACGAGGAGCAGCACGATCGTGCGCGGGTCGTGCCGCACCTGGCTGAGCACCCGGCCGGCGGTCGCGAGAGTGCGTTGCGGGGTCACGAGGCGCTTCCGTTGGTCGCGTCCTTGACCGGATGCCGCGCGATCAGCGCCAGAAACGCCCCCTCGGTATCGCTGGCTCCGGTTGAAGCCAACAACCCGGCGGGGGTGTCATCGGCCAGAATCTCACCGTCCCGCATGAGCAGGAGACGGTCGCAGCGGCTGGCTTCATCCATCACGTGGCTGGAGACAAGCAGGCTCGTTCCCGAGACGGCGAGCTGATGAAACAAGGTCCACAGCTCGACCCGCAACAGCGGGTCGAGGCCTACGGTCGGTTCGTCGAGCACGAGCAAGTCGGGGGAGCCGAGCAGAGCACCAGCCAGCGACACCCGGCTGCGCTGTCCGCCGGACAGCGACCCCACTAGCTGACCAGCCTGACTCGTGAGGTCCGTCAGCGCCAGTACCCGATCGACGTCGCTGCGCGGGGCACCCAGCACGGCACGAAAATACTGTAGATTCTGCCGCACAGTGAGGTCGTCGTACACGCTGGCATCCTGCGTCACATAACCCACCCGGTGGCGCAGCGATGCCGATCCGGCCTCCCGGCCGAGCACCGTCACGGTGCCGGACTACACCACCTGCACGCCGACGATCGTTCTCAGGAGCGTGGTTTTACCGCATCCGCTCGGACCGAGCAGCCCCACCACGACTCCGCGGGGAATGCTCACCGACAACCCGTGCAGCACCGGATGCTTGCCGCGCCGCACGTGCAGGTTGGTCGCGTCAACCACGGGGGCGGACTTGTTCACCATGACCGAACTCTCCGCCGCGGCACCCGCCTTGTCAAGTCGACAATGGGTGATTTTGCTGCCACGCGAACGCTCGTGCGCGGCGATCTGGGCGATCAAAACTGATCCCCAACTAGGGTGGAGGCTATGACACTTGCGCTGCCGATCCTTGTGTCCTTCGCAGCGCCGATATCCGCTGAAGCCGAGAGCGTATCGCTTCGCTACTACGAGGACATCGTGAGTCGCTATCACGGGCGACCCGCGTTGCGCCAGGAGATACTGGCGGCCCAGGCTGGTTACCCGATCGATGACCTCGTTGCGCCGAACGGGCTGCTGTTGCTGGCCCGCCAGGGGAGCGCCGTGCTCGGCTGTGCCGGAATGCGGATTCGCCCCGGCGATATCGGTGAGGTGACCAGGGTCTTTGTCGAACCAGCTGCCCGCGGTCAGGGCGTAGGCCGGCTCCTCATGCAGAATCTGGAAAGGGAATCGCGCGCGCTGGGGCTCACGGCACTGCGGTTGGACACGCGAACCGATCTCATCGAGGCGCGCAGCCTCTATGCCTCGCTCGGTTTCATCGAGGGTGAAGCGCACAACGCCGACCCGTACGCAAATCACTGGTTTCGCAAAGAATTGCGCTGAACTCATGACTACCTCGCACAGCTTTCCGGAACCTGGCCTCGTGCCGGAGCTTCTGGTCACATCGCTTGAGAAGAGTTTGGAGTTCTGGTGCAGCCTCGGTGGTTTCGAGGTGCAGTACGACCGCCCCGATGAGGGGTTTGCCTACATCGCGCGAGGCGCGGTCCATGTGATGATCGAGCAGCGGGGTTCGGGACGAAACTGGCTTCCGGGGGCGCTGGAGCCTCCCTTCGGCCGTGGTGTCAACTTCCAGATCTCCGTGGCATCGATTGATCCGCTGGTGCGTGCCTTTCGTGGGGCCGGCTGGCCGCTCTTTATGGAGCCAGAGACGAAATGGTACCGAACGGGCGATGTCGAGTCTGGCGTTGCTCAATTTCTCGTGCAGGACCCGGATGGATACCTGATTCGTTTCCAGGCCTCGGTGGGCCGACGCCCGTCATCCCGGTAGTCTGCCGAGCGGGTTTGGCCACAGCTGGGAGCGGGCACCCAGCCACCTGCACTAGCTTCGGTGCATGACCGAGCAGCAGCCCTACCACGTCGTCAAGAGTTACGACGATTTCGAATTGCGCCGATACCCAGCGCATCTGGTGGCGGAGGTTATCATCGAGGGCCCGTTCGAAGACGCTGGTAATCGGGCCTTCCGATATTTGTTCGCGTACATCACCGGGGCCAACCGATCACGCGAGAAAGTCGCCATGACGGCGCCGGTGGTGCAAACGGATGCCGCTGAAAAGATCGCGATGACCGCGCCAGTGCTACAGGAGGGCGTGGAAGATGGGTCTGGAGCAGCAGCCGGTGAACGATTCCGGGTCGCTTTCGTGCTCCCCGAAGGCCTGACGGTCGAAACAGCGCCGCAACCCACGGACCCCACCGTGCACCTGCGCACGGTACCTGCAAGCCTGGCCGGTGCACTCCGCTTCAGCGGACGCTGGAGTCAGACTCGTTATGAACAGCATCTTGACGAGTTGCGCGGGGCGCTCGCCGCCGCCGGGTTGAGCGTCTTGGGGTCACCGAGATTCGCACGATTCGATCCGCCGATCAAGCCGTGGTTTCTGCGCCGCAACGAGGTACTGTTCGATCTCGAAGAGCCCGGCTGATCAGCGCTTGCCCTGCCGCCGCGGGATCCTTGTGCGCCTTGAGCTTGCTTGGAGTGTGATGAGAAGCGGGTGGGGCCTTCGGGGTCGCAGTTAGTATGAAAAGGTACGCACGGGGGGTCGTTCTGGTCCAGTTCATGTCTCCGTGTCAACGTACACATCGTGCCAATTTGCAAGGAGACGTTGCCATGGAATGGCTCATCCCGGTTTTGATCGTTGTCGTACTGGTCGCCATCGTGGGTATCTACCTGTGGTCGACCTACAACTCCCTCGTAACGCTCAACGTGCGCGTCGACGAAGCGTGGAGCGACATCACCGTGATGCTCAAGCGTCGTGCCGACCTGCTGCCCAACCTGATCGAAACGGTCAAGGGCTACGCAGCGCACGAGAAGAGCGTGTTTGAGAACGTGACCCGTGCTCGGGCTGAGACGCTGTCGGCGCAAGGCCCGGCCGACGCATCCGCTGCAGAAAACCACATGCAGACCGCGCTGAAGAGCATCTTCGCCGTGGCCGAGGCGTACCCGCAGTTGCAAGCCAGCCAGAACTACCTGCAATTGCAGGGCGCCATCGTCGACACGGAGGACAAGATCCAGGCCGCTCGCCGGTTCTACAACGGTGGCGTGCGCGAAATGAACACCAAGATCAAGGTATTCCCCAACCACCTGTTCGCCGTGAACCTCGGGTTCACCGAGCGTGAATTCTTCGAGGTGGCCGATTCCGCAGCGATCGCGGAGCCGCCCCGCGTGCAGTTCTAAGGGAGCGCATCGATGTACAGCGCGATAGCTAAAAACAAACGCAACACTGTTTTTATAATGATCCTCTTCTTCGTGATCATCGCGGGGCTCGGCTGGCTGGCCAATGCTGTCTACGGCCGTGGCGGCTACGGCATTCTCATCGCAACGGTCGTCATCACCGCCCTGTACGTCATCATTCAGTACTACGCGGCGGGTCGCCAGGCCATCTCCATGAGCGGCGGCATCAGGGTCAACAGCCAGTCCGATCATCCCAGGCTGTGGCGTATCGTCGAGAACCTGTCGATCACGACCGGCACTCCGATGCCCGAGGTCTATATCATCAACGACCCGGCACCGAACGCGTTCGCCACCGGCCGCGATCCGAAACACGCAATCGTCGCCGCCACCACCGGACTACTCGACATCATGGACGATTCCGAGCTCGAGGGCGTCATGGCCCACGAGATCGGCCATGTGCGCAACTACGACATTCGAGTGTCGATGGTCGTGTTCGGCCTCGTCGTGGCGATTGGGTTCATCTCCGATATGTTCCTGCGCATGGCGTTCTTCGGCCGCAACAACAACAGCAACGGCAACCCCATCGTCATGGTGTTCGGCCTCGTCGCCATGATCGTAGCTCCGCTCATCGCGACTGTGGTGCAGCTCGCCATCTCCCGCCAGCGCGAATACCTGGCGGATGCGACGAGCGCGTTGACGACGCGACACCCGGACGCCCTCGCCTCGGCGCTGGCCAAACTCGGCCAGTACGGTCGCCCGATGCAGAAGCAGAACAGCTCGATGGCGCACCTCTGGATCTCCGACCCGCTGAAGAAGGGTGCTATGGGCAAGCTGTTCGCGACGCACCCACCGATCGAAGAGCGCATCGAGCGTCTCACGGCCATGGGCCGTAAGTTCTGACCCGGTTCGCAGCGGTCAACATCGCCGCGTGAGTACGTGCGGTCTGGCTCACGGCGCTAGCGGGGGATTTTCAGCCAGGTCATGCCACGCAGTTCGATGCAGAACCGGTCGGGTGCCTGCACGATGGTCATGAGCACGTCGTCGCAGTTCGCGCAGCGAACGACGAAAGTATCGGGTTCGCCGTAGACCATCGCACGCGCTAGAACCGAGATGTCCCCGCATCCGCCACAACGAGCGGATGCGGTAGTCGGGTCGAACGTGAACAGATCGGATAGTGGGCCCGCGAGGGCGTTCCCGTCGAGGTGCTCGCCCATTACGCGCCTCCGAACCGTTCGGTCTTGACGCGCTGCGGTTCGTGCCCGAGGGCGACGAGCGCGGTGGCGACGGTCTCGACGAATCCGGTCGGCCCGCATACAAACACCGTCGGTGAGACCGCGGCCGGAAAACCGTGCGCCTCCACGTCTGCGGCGGTGATGCGTCCGGCGGGCCGAGACCATCCGCTCGGAGCGTGGCGAGTGAAAATCCAGGTCACCTCGAGGTGGGCAGACGGGGATTCGAGTTCCGCGCGGAAGAATGCGTCCAGCGGCGTGCGTACCGAGTAGAGGAGGCGAAACGGCGCCGTACTGCCGGCTGCCTCGTGCGAGCGGATCATCGCCATCAGAGGCACGATCCCCGAACCGCCGCCGATCAGCTGTACGCTCTCGGTCTGTTGCGGCGTCCAAACGAACCAGCCGCCCAGGGGGCCGCGCAGCTCGATCTCGTCGCCCTCGCGGAGCGTGTCGACCAGGTACGGCGAGACCTCACCGGTGGGCAGGCGGTCGACCGCGAGCTCGATCCGGTCACCGACACCGGCCGACGCGACGGAATACGACCGCACTGCGGTGTAACCGTTCGGGGCGGTCAGCCGCACGTCGGTGTGCTGACCGGCGATGTTTCCGCCCCAGCCCGGAACGTCCAGTACGATGCTGCGCCCGGACGCGGTCTCCCGTCGGGTCGAGGCCACGACGCCAACCTTCCAGTTCACCAATAGCGCTGTTCGAGCCAGGGATCGCCATACATGTTGTAGCCGTTCTGCTCCCAGAACCCGGGTTCATCAGTACTCTGCATCTCGAGGCCGCGAATCCACTTGGCGCTCTTCCAGAAATACAGGTGGGGGATGAGCAGTCTCGCCGGACCACCATGCTCCGGATCGAGGTTGACACCGTCGAACTCCAACGCAATCCAGGCCTTGCCGCCCAGCAGGTCGGCGAGCGGAACGTTTGTCGTATAGCCGCCGTAGGAATGCGCCATCACGTACGCATCGGTCGTCTCGACGGTCGCGAACAGGGTATCGAGGGAGACGCCTCGCCAACTCGTCCCGAGCTTCGACCAGCGCGTGACGCAGTGGATGTCGGTATCGATATCCTCAATGGGCAGCGCGTGCAATTCGTCCCAGCTCCACGTCTGCAGGGTGTCTGCGTCCGTGCGAATGCTGAACTGCCAGTCCGCGGTGGCGATGTGGGGGGTGGGCCCGGCCGACAGCACCGGGAAGTCCGCGGTGAGGTACTGCCCGGGCGGAAGCTCAGGGTTCGCTTCGCCACCGCGACCGGTGAAGCCACGAGAAATGACTGCCACAGGATGCTCCTTCGATTGCTGACCAGAATAACAGAGAGGGCCCAGCGGTCGCCAGCTTCGCTGGCTGATCCGGGCTGGTCGACGGCACGGTGCCGGGGGCAGAAAAACGAATCCGGCCAGGCACCACGTGGACGGAAGCGGACCTAGCCCAGTTCCGCAGCGAGCCCCGCCGCGAGGTTGCCGCGCTTCACCACGACGATCTCGTCGAGCCCCTGCCAGGCGGCAGCCTCCCGCAGCACGAGTGCGAGCCGAGCAGCGGCATCCGCTGGCGCCGCCGGTTCGGCCCAGGCTGACTGCACCCGCAGCACGCCGGCCTGCCGATCGTTTTTGAGATCGACCCGGCCGACGACCATGTCACCGAGCAGAATCGGCAAGGAGTAGTAGCCGAACACCCGCTTGAGCTCCGGCGTGTAGATCTCGATGCGGTAGTGAAAATTGAACAGGCGCAGGGCGCGGGCCCGTTCCCAGACCACAGGGTCGAACGGTGACAATACCGTCTGGGCGTTCATGCTGCGTGGCAGCCGCGCGTCGCGGTGCAGCCAGGCCGCTCCCGGAGTGCCCCTCGTTCCCCAGCCGGCCACTTCGACCGGGATGAGCTCGTCGGCCTCTTCGAGATCCCGGATCGCCACCAGGGCCGGTGTCGTCTTCAGTCGAAAGTAATCGGCGAAGTCTTTCACCGTGCCGATGCCGTGGGCCCGGGCAGCTCGGCTGACCAGCTCACGGTGGGCATCCGCACTCGAAATACCCTGCCCGAGCAGCTCGGGCGGGAAGACCTGTTCGGGCAGGGCGTAGACCCGTTCGAAGCGGATGCGTCCGGCGCTGACCACGTCACCCCAGCGGAACAGCGTCTCCAACCCGGTCTTCACTTCGGACCAGCCCCACCAGGGCCCACTGCGTCTGTTGGCGTCGTGTTCGATCGCGCTCGCGGGCATCGGCCCGTTGGCGGCAAGCTCGGCCAGAAGCCAAGCGAGCATCGGACGGTTGGCGTGCGACCAATCGTCGGTGTTTTGGGCCGAGCGGTCGCGGAAGTGCTGCATCCGCCAGTGAAACAGCGGCCAGACCTCGATCGGCAGAAACGATGCCTCGTGCGCCCAATACTCTGTGAAACGGGCTTCGCGCCCGGTGGTCAAGCGGTCGAGCTGTGCCTTGTCGTAGGCGCCGAGCCGACTGAATGCTGGCATGTAGTGGCTGCGTTCGAAGACGTTCACCGAGTCGATCTGCAACAGTTCAATCCGGTTCACGAGGCCGGTGAGCTGACGGATGCCGATTGACGTGCCGGTGCCCGAGCTGAACCCCTGCGCGGCCAGGGCGATGCGGCGTGCCAAAGCGGGGGAGATTGTCTCTGGCATTGCC
Organism: Cryobacterium sp. Hz9; assembly: GCF_004402825.1. NCBI lineage: Bacteria > Bacillati > Actinomycetota > Actinomycetes > Micrococcales > Microbacteriaceae > Cryobacterium > Cryobacterium sp. Hz9. Next base: position 358,385 of record NZ_SOFC01000023.1, on the reverse strand, counting down.
CTGATCCTAGCGGTGACGGTGAAACGCCCCGCTTCTCTTCTGCCTCGCGCCACTGTTGCCGCAACCCCCGCGCCATCGAAGCGACCCCGGGAACGCATATGGGCTCCCGAGTGACGAGCGCTGACGGATGCCGACGGCCGGGTCGGACGGGAGCCGAACCCGTGCAAGACCTGTGTGGTATGCCGGGCCGTTCTAGACTGAGCGGGTGAGCGAATCCACGGGCAATCCAGGCACGCGTGCGCTGTTGCGGCTACGCCGCCGAGGCGTGACGATTCGAGCGCGCGAGCGCGCCGGTCGGACCGGATCCGAGCTCGGTGCCGCGCCGGTCGAGGCGGTGGCGCCGACGCCTGCCCCCGGCGGTGTGGACGAGAATCTTCCGGCGGGCATCCGCTTGGCCGGAGCCTGGTCCTGGCGGCTGATTGTGATCGCCGCGGCCATCGCCATCTTGATCTTTCTGATCATCCAGCTGCGCCTCATCGTCATTCCGGTGCTGGTCGCCGTCCTCGTGTCGGCCCTGCTGATTCCCTTCGTGGCCTTTCTGGTCCGGCATCGGTGGCCGAAGGGGCTCGCCGTCGCCGTCGCCATGGTGGGCACACTGGTGCTCGTCGCCGGGCTGGTCACGCTGGCCTCCACGCAGATTGCCGAGGGTACCGTCGGTTTGAGCGAGCGCCTCACCGCGAGTTTTGACAGTCTCAAATCGGTGCTCGCGGCATCTCCGCTGCAGTTGTCGGATACCGAGATCACCAACTATCTGCAGCAGGGCTGGACCGCGATCCAGAATGACAGCGCCGTGTTCATCAGCGGTGCCCTCTCGGTGGGAACCACCCTCGGACACCTACTCACCGGGCTGCTGCTCGCCCTGTTCAGCCTGCTGTTCATCCTCATCGACGGCAAAGCGATCTGGGCCTGGATCGTGCGGTTCTTCCCGCTGCGCGCCCGCGCCGCCGTTGACGGTGCCGGCATCGCCGGCTGGACCACGCTCGGCAACTTCGCTCGAGTGCAGATTCTGGTCGCCTCCATCGACGCGGTCGGCATTGGTGTCGGTGCAGCCCTGCTCGGGGTGCCGATGGCGATACCGATCGGCATTTTGGTGTTTCTGGGCTCGTTCGTTCCCATTATCGGCGCTGTGGCCACCGGTTCCGTTGCCGTTATCATCGCCCTGATCTTCAACAACTGGGCCGTCGCCCTTGCCATGCTTGGCGTCGTTCTGCTCGTGCAGCAGGTCGAAGGACACGTTCTCCAGCCGCTCATCATGGGAACAGCCGTCAAGGTGCATCCGCTGGCCGTCGTGCTCGTGGTCGCATCCGGCGCCCTGCTCGCCGGAATTCCCGGCGCCCTGTTCGCCGTGCCGGTGGCCGCCGTGTTGAACGCGATGATTACCTACATCGCTGGCGGCACCTGGCGCTCGAGTCCACCGGCGGTGATGCCGACGAGTGGTTCGGTGCTGTGGCAGACCGTGCCGCAAAGCCGACCGGGCTACCGCTCCGTCGCTGCGCTGGCGCGCACGGCACGGGTGCGGCCGCGGAGCATCCGTACCACCCGAGACGGATCCGCCCGCAGCACGCCCTCAGATTCCAGCGCCCCCGGCGTCCCGCACGACAATTCGGAGAACTAAGACATGCCAGAGACTACCCTTCTCGCACCCACCCTCGCTGAATTCGAGGCCGCGCGCGCGGTTGTCGCCGAGGTCGCGGATGTGACCCCGATGGAGAGCTCGCGGTACCTGGCCGACGTCTTGGGGGCACCGGTCTACCTCAAGTGCGAAAACCTGCAACGCACCGGCTCATACAAGATTCGTGGGGCCTACAATCGGCTGTCGAAGCTGACCGAGGAGGAGAAATCCCGCGGCGTCGTTGCGGCCTCGGCTGGCAACCACGCTCAGGGCGTGGCGTTCGCCGCGCGCGAGCTGGGCATCAAAGCGACCATCTTCATGCCGGTCGGGGTTGCGCTGCCCAAGCTGTCGGCGACGCGCGACTACGGTGCCGAGGTCATTCTGCGTGGCACGACCGTGACCGAACCGTTGCTGGCCGCAGCCGAATATGCCCGGGAGACCGGGGCGATCCTCATTCCGCCCTTTGACCACGTGGATGTCGTCACCGGGCAGGGCACGCTGGGTCTTGAAATTCTCGACCAGGTTCCCGAACTTGAAACGGTCATCGTGCCCATCGGCGGCGGTGGGCTCATCTCCGGTGTTGCCAGTGCGCTCAAGCAGCGCGCAGCCCGCGACGGCCGCCGCATCAGAGTCATCGGGGTACAGGCAGAGAACGCGGCCGCCTATCCGCCCTCCCTCGAAGCGGGGGAGGCCGTGATGATCAGTATTCTGCCGACCATCGCCGATGGCATCGCGGTCGCCAAGCCGGGGCTGCTGAACTTTGAGATCGTGCGCGACGCCGTCGACGAGATCGTCACCGTCACTGAAGACGACACCGCCCGCGCGTTGCTCGTGCTGCTGGAACGCGCCAAACTCGTGGTCGAACCGGCCGGCGCCGTGGCCGTCGCCGCCATCCTGGCTGGCAAAATCACCCCAACCGGGCCGACAGTGGCCATTCTCTCGGGCGGCAACATCGACCCGCTGCTCATGCAGCGCGTGATCAGCCACGGCCTTGCGGCGTCGGGACGGTACCTCACCCTGCGCATCATGCTGCCGGACCGCCCTGGCCAGTTGGCCCGCATCTCCGAACTGCTCGCCGAGGCGACCGCGAACGTCATCGAGGTGCTGCACACGCGGCACGGCGCCGGCCTGCGGATCAGCGAGGTCGAACTCGACGTCAGCGTCGAGACTCGGGGGCCGGAGCACCGTCAGCATGTCGTCGACACCCTACGGGCCGCCGGCTACGACCCCCAGATCGACTAGCCGCCGACGGACAGGGTCGATGCCGTCGGGGTCAGGCTCCGGTGAAGGTTTCCACGTTGGAGACGTGCACGCTTATTTCCTTGCCGTTGGGCGTGGTGTAGCTCGTCTTCGCGCCGACCCTGAGTCCGATGATCGCCGCACCGAGCGGGCTCTGCTCGCTGAACACGTCGAGGTCGCTGTTGGCGCCGATCTCGCGGCTGCCGATGAGAAAGCGACTCTCGTCACCGGCGATCGTGGCGGTGATGACGGTGCCGGGAACGACGATGCCGTTGCTTTCGGGGGCGTGGCCGACTTCGGCAGTGCGCAGCAAGACGGTGAGGGTGCGGATGCGCGCCTCCATCTTGCCCTGCTCCTCTTTCGCCGCGTGATAGCCGGCGTTCTCCTTGAGGTCGCCCTCCTCGCGCGCCGATTCGATCTTCTTCGCGATGTCGCCCCGGCCGAAATTACTCAGTGTCGCCAATTCCGCTGCGAGGCGGTCATGGGCCTCCTGAGTTAGCCAGGTGACCGTTGTGTCGGTTGTCACGAGTGATCTCCTTTTATAACGCCCGAGCGCAGAAAAACCCGTTGAGGCCGCGCGGATATCGTCGACGCCCCGACGATTGCCGAGACGAATACGTCAGTTTAGGTCAGCCAGCACTGGTAAATCAAACCGGTGTTGCTGAGGTCGGTGGTGCGCAGAATCTCTGTGAACGACCGGTTGTAGAGCGTGGATGGCGGCAGATCGATGATCTTCCAGCCGACGACGGAATAGCTCTCGTTGAGGGCCTGCACCGCGCAACTCGCCGTGCGGTTCACCGGGAGGGACACCTCGAACGTGACGCTCACGCTGTGTTCATCGATGATCGTGTGACCGATATCGCGAGCCTCGATCTGAGTGGATGCTCCGTCCAGCCCGGTCCACAGTACCCACGCTCCCAGCACCAACACGAAAACACCGCCCAGCCCCCACAGCATTCGCCGGTCGCGCCGTTTTCGGGAGGGCGTGCGCCCGTACCGTGATTGGATGGAGACACTTTCGCGCGTTGCCGGCACACCCGCGACTTCAGATTCGTCGAGGCGGTAGGGCTCACGGCTCGGTTGAACTCCGGTGGGCGTGCTGTTGAGGGGCACTGGCGATTTCACACTTTCGACGGAGCGATTAGGCTAGTAACTAGGTTATCTGGCCTAAGGTTATCCGGCATTCCTGAGGAGTATGGTGACGCTGCGACTGATGGCCGTGCATGCCCATCCCGACGACGAATCGAGCAAGGGCGCGGCAACGTACGCCTACTACCGCAGCCTCGGGGCTGAGGTGCTCATCGTGAGTTGCACCGGTGGCGAGCGCGGCAGTATTCTCAACCCCGCTGTGGTCGGCCACGCAATGGCCGAACGCGACATTTCGGGCCTGCGGCGCCTCGAGATGCAGGCCGCGCAACAGGCCCTGGGCGTGCAACACCGCTGGCTCGGATTCGAAGATTCCGGCATGGACGACGACAACACGGTGCCGCCGAACTCCTTCGCTGATATTCCGCTGGAATATTCAGCCGAACCGCTCGTCACCATGGTGCGCGAGTTTCGTCCGCAGGTTTTGATCACCTACGACGAAAACGGCGGCTACCCGCACCCCGACCACATCCGCTGCCACGAAGTCTCTCTGGAAGCTTTCCGCGCGGCCGCGGACCCGGAACGGTACCCGAACTCCGGTGCTCCGTGGCAGATCGACAAGCTCTACTACGACCGGATCTTCAATCTGGAGCGCATCGACGCGATGTACCTCGCCCTCAGCGTGGCAGAGCCGGATTCTCCGCTTCTCGAACCCCTCGAGGCGGCGCGGGAGCGCATGGAGAACTATCCTCAGCTCGCCACCACCCATGTTCCGGCCGGCGCATTCCTCGAGGTGCGCGATGCGGCCCTGCGCTCGCACGCGAGCCAGGTTGCTCCCGACAGCAGCTTCTTTTTCTGGCCCAATGATCTGGTGCGCGAGGCTTGGCCGTATGAAGATTTCCAACTCGTCGAATCGAAAGTAGACACCGCTATGCCCGAATCCGATCTCTTTGCCGGAATCCAGGACGACGAATGACGGCGCTCATTAGCGACGCGTTGATCACCGTCGTGCTGGCCGCGACGCCGGACCCCAACTTCGACCCGAACACCGTCACGCCGGGTGTCGTCGGCTTCGTGGCTATCTTCTTTGTGGCGGCGGCGACCGTGCTGCTGTGCCTCGACGTGGTTCGTCGCATCCGTCGCACCACCTACCGAGCCGAAATCAAAGCGCGGCTCGACGCCGAACTAGCGGCGCGGGACAACGACCCGAACGCACCCCGCACGCCGGGTGACAAGCCCGAATAAGCGCGCTCTCCGTTACGGGTAGAGCGGATGCGTGGCGATCAGCAGAATCGCCGCGAAATGACACAGGAACGCCACAACCGTGAGGGTGTGGAAGATCTCGTGAAAGCCGAACACGCCTGGAATCGGGTTGGGCTTCTTCAGCCCGTAGACCACCGCACCGACCGTGTAGCAGAGCCCGCCAACCAGAATCAGTGTCATCATGGCGGCGTTGGCCTGGAAAAAGTCCACGATAAACAAAAGCGCGCCGTAGCCGAGGAGCAGGTAGAGCGGCACATAGAGCCAGCGCGGGGCGTGAATCCAGAAGACGCGAAAGAGAATCCCGAGCCCGGCTCCGCCCCAGACCAGCCAGAGCAGCAGCGTGGATTTATCCGGTGGCAGAGCGAGCACGGTGATCGGCGTGTATGACCCGGCGATCAGCAAGAAGATGTTGGCGTGATCGATACGCTTGAGAATGATGCGGGTGCGCGGCTGCCAGTTGAAGCGGTGGTACAGCGCCGAATTACCAAACAGCAGCATCGAGCTGAGCACGAACACCGCCGAGCTGATCTTGGCAGCCGGCCCCTCGGCGAGCACGAGCAGCACGAGGCCGGCCGCGATCGTCACGGGAAAAGTGCCGGCGTGGATCCAGCCGCGCCAGGTCGGCTTGACGTCCTCCGGATGGGCGTCTGCCGCCTCGATCAGTGGCAAATTGGGACTGGAATGCTCGGCGGCCATGCTGCAAGGATACGACAGGGCGCACCCAGTCTGCCCCGAACGCTCGTCGGAGTGGACTAGCGTAATTGTGTGCAGAAACCCCAAGTCCCCTTAGCGCGCGGCCTCCTTTACAGGCTGTATCAGCGCCGCCTGAGGCGCGGACTCACACCGGCGCACCTGCCCCGGCACGTTGCCATGATCATCGATGGCAACCGGCGCTGGGCCCGGCAGCTGGGGTTTCAGACCGCGGCCCACGGTCACCGCGCCGGCGCCGCCAAGATGCGAGAATTTTTGGAATGGTGTGACGATCTCGGAATTTCGGTGGTCACCCTGTACCTGCTTTCCTCCGACAACCTCACCCAACGCCCGAGTGATGAACTCGCCGATCTGATCGAGATCATCGCCGATCTTGCCGAAGAATTGTCGCACTATCGCGACTGGCGGGTGCAGCAAGTGGGGTCGAAGGCCGGCCTGCCCCTGCCGCTCGTCGCAGCGCTCGATGCAGCGGATGCGCGCACCAGCGCCCATACGGGACTGCACATCAATCTCGCCGTCGGCTACGGCGGGCGCACCGAGATCACCGACGCGATGCGCAGCATTGTCGCTACCCACCACGCGCACGGCGGTTCGCTGGAGGACCTCGCGGAGACCCTCACGCCCGAACTGATCGGCCAGCACCTGTACACCGGCGGCCAGCCAGACCCCGACCTGGTTATTCGCACCTCGGGCGAGCAGCGGCTGAGCGACTTCATGTTGTGGCAGAGCGCGCACAGCGAGTTCTACTTTGTCGAAGCCCTCGGGCCTGACCTGCGACAGATCGATTTTCTGCGCGCCCTGCGTGACTTTTCCCGCCGGCAGCGTCGCTACGGAAGCTAGATTCATTCGTGGAGTGAGACTGGGTGGGGTGGCAGGGGGAGTTTGTGTTTGACAACCGATTGGACCCGCGCATGAATTCACTCCAGACCTTTACCGACGGCTTTCGTGACGAGCCCGGCTATCTCGACTTCGGCCGGGTAGGCCCGCTCTCCGCGGCCGTCATTGCCGAGAGCCTCGGTCAGACCGAGGTGCTTTCCCGCGCCCGGCACGGCAGCCTCGACCATTTGGACGAACAAGATCTGCGAGCCCGCACCGCGGTATCCGAACTCACCGGATTCGCGGCCGATCAGATTGTGCTCCAGCCCAACACCAGTTCGGGCCTCATGCAGGCCATGTTCGGTTTGACCGGTTCCGTGCTGCTGTCCGCTGGAGACTTTCCGAGCGTGCCATTCGCGGCGGTGCGGGCCGCTGAGGCCCTGCACGCGGTCACCCCGCTCTGGTTGGAGACCGTGCGAGGCCGCGTCACCCCCGGCGAGATCCGTGACCAGCTCACCCCGGCCGTCGCTGCCGTCGCCGTCTGCCTGGTCGATTCCCGCACCGGGTACCGCAGCGACCTCGACGGTATCCGTCAGGTCATCGGCGATCGCCTGCTCATCGTCGACGCCATTCAGGGATTCGGCGTCGTCGATGCCGCCTATGAGGCAGCGGATGTCGTCGCCTCCGGTGGTCAGAAATGGACACGGGCCGGCTGGGGCACCGGCTTTCTCGCCCTGAGCGCGCGTGCACTGGAACGCCTCGTGCCGGTGTACTCCGGCTATGTCGGCACTGACACCGACGACCCGTGGGACGAGGTCACCGCGCCCAGCCACGGCGCCCGCGCCTTTCGGGTCACCAATGGCGACTCCATAGCCCAGGCCCGGTTCGCCGCAGCCCTGGAGCAGACCGCTGATGTCGGCGTCGACGTCATTCAGGCCGCCATGAATGACAACGTCTCCCGCATCATCGAACTCGTCGACGAATTCGTCATCGAGATCGTCTCACCCCGCGATGCCAGGGAGCGGGCCGGAATCGTTGTGCTCGAGCCGCCGGCGGAACTGCTGACCACCCTCGTGGCGAGCCTGCATAACCACGGCCTCACCGCGACGACGCGCGGCGGAACGGTGCGGCTCTGCGTCCACGCTGCCCTCGACCCCGACACGGTGACCATGCTGAGGGCTGCCCTCACCGCCTACACGCTGGCCGCGACCTACTAGACCCGGCGATGCGTCCGGCTGCGCCTTCGGCTCGGAACCCGGAGCCGGCCCCAACGTAAGGTGAACGTCAGATTTTGGTGGGCGTGTCGGGTTTCTTTTTGTTCCCGTACGTCGTAGCGTCACATCATCAGGTACGACACCTGATCGAGACGGCCATATAAGTACGGCTCGAGAATCGCTTCATGGCCAGCTCGCCGATGTGATCCGCGTCCTCGTGACGCAGGGTGGGAGTGGCTGTGACCGCTAAACGAACCGACGCCAGCGCGACTGACCGGGTGGAGACATCCACTTCGCAAACCGAGCGCACCTTCGTGTTGGACACCTCGGTGCTTCTGTCAGATCCGAAGGCAATCTTTCGCTTTGCCGAGCATGCCGTCGTGTTGCCCGTGGTGGTGATCAGCGAACTGGAGTCCAAGCGCAACGACCCGGAGATCGGGTATTTTGCGCGGCAGGCGTTGCGCAATCTCGATGAACTGCGGCTCAAGCATGAGCGCCTCGACTTTCCGATTCCGGTCGGCGATGGCGGTAGTTTGCGGGTGGAACTCAACCACTCCAATATGTCGGCGCTGCCGTCTGGCCTGCAATTGGGTGACAACGATTCGCGCATTCTGGCCGTGGCCCTCAACCTGGCCAATGACGGAATGACCGTGACCGTCGTCTCCAAGGACCTGCCGCTGCGGGTGAAGGCCGCTTCTCTCGGCCTCGCTGCCGATGAATACCGGCACGAACTCGCCGTTGATTCCGGCTGGACCGGCATGGACGAGATCACCCTCAGCGCCGAACAGATGAGCGTGCTCTATGACAAAGAGATGCTGGATTCCCGCGCGGTGCAGGACATGCCGATCAACACGGGCCTGGTCATTCACTCCGACCGCGGGTCGGCCCTCGGCCGGGTGACCAGCCGGGGCACGCTCAAGCTTGTGCGCGGTGACCGTGACGTCTTTGGACTGCACGGCCGCTCGGCGGAGCAACGGCTGGCCATTGACCTGCTGCTCGACCCGGAGATCGGCATTCTCTCGCTCGGCGGGCGGGCCGGAACCGGTAAGTCGGCACTGGCCCTCTGCGCGGGCCTGGAAGCCGTGCTGGAACGCCAGCAGTATCGCAAGATCATGGTCTTCCGTCCGCTCTACGCGGTCGGCGGCCAGGACCTCGGCTTCCTGCCCGGTGACCAGGGCGAGAAAATGGGGCCGTGGGCGCAGGCGGTGTTCGACACACTCGGCGCGATCGTGTCGGAAAATGTGGTCGAGGAGGTGATGGAGCGCGGCATCCTCGAAGTGCTTCCGCTCACTCACATTCGCGGCCGGTCCCTGCATGACGCCTTCGTGATCGTCGACGAGGCGCAGTCGCTGGAACGCAACGTGCTGCTGACCGTGCTGAGTCGCATCGGTCAGAACTCGCGCGTGGTGCTCACCCACGATGTCGCCCAGCGCGATAATCTGCGGGTCGGCCGCTTCGACGGCGTCGCCAGCGTGATCGAAACGTTGAAGGGGCATCCGCTGTTCGCGCACATGACACTGACCCGGTCGGAGCGCAGCGCGATCGCAGCGCTCGTGACGGAGATGTTGGAGGGTAACGAGGTTATGTAGCCGAGCTGTCGAGCGGATGCTGGTGGGTCACCCCGGCGACAGGTCACCTGCTCCTCAGCTCAAACATCGACGATTCCCAGGGTAGCTCCGAGAAAAACACTCGGAGCTACCCTGATAATCGCCGAAACTCGACACCCCGCAGATAACCTGCCGCCGCGGCTGGATCGCGACCATCGCGCATCCGGTTATTGGCGCATTTGTGATGGAGCCGAATGGGTGGTGGTGCTGGCTATTTCTTCTGCGGGGGACGCGTCATACTCAGCACGTCGAGGGCCGTGTCGAGTTCGGCGAGCGTGAGGTCGCCGCGTTCGACGTGGCCGAGCGCGATGACGGACTCACGCACGGTGAGGCCCTCGGCGACGGCCTTCTTGGCAACCTTGGCGGCGGCTTCGTAGCCGATGACGCGATTGAGCGGGGTGACGATCGATGGCGACTTCTCAGCCAGCGCACGAGCGTGCTCGAGGTTGGCGACGAGGCCGTCGACGGTCTTGTCGGCGAGTACGCGGGTCGCGTTGGACAGCAGGCGGATCGACTCGAGCAGGGCGGTTCCCATGACCGGGATACTGACGTTGAGCTCGAACGAGCCCGAGGCACCCGACCAGGCGATGGTGGCATCGTTGCCGATGACGCGCGAGCAGACCATGAGCACGGCCTCCGGAATGACCGGGTTGACCTTGCCGGGCATGATCGACGAGCCGGGCTGCAGGTCGGGGATGCTGATCTCGCCGAGCCCGGTGTTGGGGCCGGAGCCCATCCAGCGCAGGTCGTTGCAGATCTTGGTCAGCGAGACGGCGATGGTGCGCAGTGATCCGGAGGCGTCGACGAGGCCGTCGCGGTTGGCCTGGGCTTCGAAGTGGTTGCGCGCTTCGGTGATCGGCAGTTCGGTCTCGGTGACGAGAAGTTCGATGACGAGCTGCGGAAAGCCATACGGGGTGTTGATGCCGGTACCGACCGCGGTGCCGCCGAGCGGAACCTCGGCGATGCGGGGGAGCGCCGTGCGAATGCGCTCGATGCCCAGGCGCATCTGCCGGGCGTAGCCGCCGAACTCCTGGCCGAGGGTGACCGGGGTGGCATCCATCAGGTGGGTGCGGCCGGCCTTGACGGCCTCTTTCCAGAGTTCCGCCTTGGCCTCGAAAGAGACGGCGAGGTGGTCGAGCGAGGGGATGAGCTCGTCGATCAGGGCGCTTGTGACGGCGATGTGCACCGACGTGGGGAACACATCATTCGAGGACTGGCTCGCGTTGACGTGGTCGTTCGGGTGCACCGGGCGGCCGAGGGCGCGGGTCGCGAGGGTCGCGAGGACCTCGTTCATGTTCATGTTCGAGGAGGTGCCGCTGCCGGTCTGGTAGACATCGATCGGAAACTCGCTGTCGTACTGGCCGGTGATGACCTCGTCGGCGGCCGCGGCGATCGCATCGGCGATGTCCGCATCGAGCACGCCGAGCTGGGCGTTGGCGAGGGCTGCCGACTTCTTGATGCGGGCCAGGGCCGCGATCTGCGCGGACTCGAGGGTGGAGCCTGAGATCGGAAAGTTCTCCACGGCTCGCTGCGTCTGGGCACCGTACAGTGCGTCCATCGGAACCCGGACCTCACCCATCGTGTCGTGTTCGATCCGGTAGCCGGCGTTTGCGGAGGTGTCCACCACTATGTGCATCCCTTTCGGTGCTGTAGGAGAGTCGTGCTGTGCGCAACGGCTGCGCGATCATTCCTGGCGGGTCTAAATGACGCCCACCACGATATTGGGGTCGGCGTGCCCTTCGCGAAGAACGTAGTTCGCGCCGACGATAGCCAATGTACCTTCTGCGACGGCCGAGCTGATCACCTCGGACCGTTTGAGCATCTCGGTGACCGTGTTTTTGAGATGTTCCCGGCCGACGTGGCCGGCATCGACCAGCGCTGGGTCCACGAAAGCGGATACCGCCGGCCCGCTCACTCGACGCACCGCCGGAACGATCTTCTCGATAAGGTGCATGATGTGGGTTGGCAGGGCCGGGGCATCCTCTGCTTGAGAGTCGATGGCGGCGCGCACCGCGCCGCACTCGTCGTGGGCGAGCACGAGGATCAGCGGCACGTGCAGCACGGCGACGGCATATTCGAGCGAGCCGAGCACGGATTCCGAGATGACCTGTCCAGCGTTGCGCACGACGAACAGATCACCCAGGCCCTGGTCGAAGATGATCTCGGCTGCGAGGCGGGAGTCGCTGCAACCGAACAGGGCGGCGTGCGGAGTCTGCTGGCCGACGAGCTCGGCCCGCCGATCGACGTCCTGGCGGTGGCGCGGGGTGCCGGCGACGAAGCGTCCGTTGCCCTCACGCATTTCTTTCCAGGCCTCGGCTGGAGACGGGATCGCCGTCGATGCCCGGTTCATTCGGCGGCGTTCTGGGCCACGTTGGCGGCCAGCGCGGTGGCGAGGATTTCGAAGTCGCCGGTGGGTGCCGTACCGATGAGCACGTAGGTGCTCGCACCGGCGGTCGTCACGAGGGCATAGTCGAAATTGCCCCGATCGGCGGCCGCCGCGCTGTTGCGGTACACGTCCCAGGTCACGCCGGCGATGCTGACGGTGTCAACGACGGGCACATCGGGCAGTTTCTGGGCGAGCCAGGTGGGGTTGGCGTCGAAGGCCTGGTTGAAGCCGATGTACTGGTTGCCGGGCGTGAGCAATCCGATGTACCAAGACGGTACCTGACCGTTGCTGCCGGCCCGCCACTCGGCGTCGTTGGCGCTCCAGCCGCCCGGCAGCTCGGGGCTAGCAAGGGTGTGATCAACGACCGGCTGCACCTGGGCGGCGATGCTCGCATAGTCGACGTCGCGAATGACCGGGTTGTCGTTGCGCGGCACCAGAAGTACGAGCACGAGCACGGCGCCCACCGTCACGAGCAGCGAGAGCACGAGATTGTTGACGGTCTTGTGCGACCGGTACTTGCGCGAATTCTCGGCGAGCCGGTCGGCGGTCTCCTGCGGAGTCTCCGGCCGGCCCAGTTCAGCGACGACGCGCGGCGGCTTCGGGGCGCGGCTCATCTGCTGGGCGTGCCGTCGGTGTCTGTGTCGCCTGTGGTTGTGTCGGCGGCGGGCGCCGTGGCAGCCAGGCGGGCGGCATCGAGTCGAGCCTTGGCGCCGATCAGCCATTCTTCGCAGCGGCGAGCGAGGGCTTCGCCTCGTTCCCACAGCGCGAGCGACTGCTCCAGGGTGCTCGAACCCTGCTCGAGCTCGTTCACGACGCGAATAAGGTCATCGCGGGCCTGTTCGTAGCTGAGATCACTGATGGCGGGGGCAGGCGAGGTCATGACATCCATTCTAATTATCTCGACACGGTGGCGAGCACGGCGGCGTTCGCGGTGGCGGGTACCGTGCCGCTGGCCAAGGTGAGCAGGAGCTCAGTACCGGCCGGGGAATCTTCGGCGCGGCGCAGCACGCGGCCGTCGGGCAGCTGGGCGATCGCATAACCGCGGTCGAGGGTGCCCTGGGGGGACAGGGCGCGCAGCTGAGAGCGCAACTCCAGCACGGCGGCCTCGGCGCGCTCAAGAATGCGCCCGGTCAGTTCGGCACCGCGCGCAACGTAGCGGGTGAGGTCTTCACTGCGAGAATCGATGATCCAGCACGGGTCGACGAGCACCGGGCGGCTGCGCAACTGCGAGATTCGATCGATTTCCGACGAGAGGATGCCGGTGAGCCGGCTGCTGAGACGCGCCCTGGCCTGCTGCACCCGGTTCAGTTCGTCGCTGACGTCGGGAACGACGCGCTTGGCGGCATCCGTCGGGGTGGACGCGCGCAGGTCGGCCACCTCGTCGAGCAGTGGACGGTCGGCCTCGTGCCCGATCGCGCTGACCAGCGGCGTCACACAGGCTGCTGCCGTGCGCACGAGGCTTTCATCGCTGAAGGTGAGCAGGTTTTGAAAATCGCCGCCGCCGCGGGCGACGATGATCACGTCGACCTCGGGATCAGCGTCGAGACGCGCGATGGCACTGGTGACCTCGCCGACGGCGCGATCACCCTGCACGGCGGCGTAAGCGACCCGAAAGTTGACGGCCGGCCAGCGCAGCTGGGCGTTGCGAATGACGTCTTTCTCGGCGTCGGAATCTTTTCCGGTCACCAGGCCGATGCAGTGCGGCAGAAACGGCAGGCGCTTCTTGCGGGAGGCGTCGAACAGACCCTCGCTCGCGAGTTGCTTGCGCAGCCGTTCGAGCCGTTCCAGCAGGTCGCCGAGCCCGACGTGGCGCATTTCGAAGGCCTGCATGGTGAGCGTGCCGCCCTTGACCCAGAAGTTGGGCTTGACCAGCGCGACGACGCGGTCACCCGCCTTAAAGTCGGCGGTGAGTTTGGCGCGCACCGACGACCAGATCGTGAAACTCACCGTGGCATCTTCGGAGAGGTCCTTGAGCTTGCCGTAGACGTTGCCGCCGCTGGCCCCCCACTGGGTGATCTCACCTTCCACCCAGACCATGCCGAGACGTTCGATATAGCCGCGAATCTTGCCCGAGAGCAGGGCGACCGGCCACGGTGTCTCGACGGTGGCGGGGGTATCCGTCATGCCGTGGACCTTGGTGTTGGGCTGGCTTGGGGCACAGGCTGGTCCTCCCAGAGTTTTTCGGTCGTGCGTGCGTAGACTGAGGCGGTGAAGACCGCGATTGAAACAAGCACAGCGCAAACGAACACAGCGCAAGCCAAGAGCACTCCGCCCGTTATCGGCCTGGGCATGCCGCGCATCCCGAGCGCCCGCAACAGGCTTAAGGATACCCCGGTGGTCGGACACAAGCGGGTGCTGCTCGCTGCGCCTCGCGGTTACTGCGCCGGAGTCGACCGTGCAGTCATCGCGGTCGAGAAGGCGCTCGAACACTACGGCGCCCCGGTGTACGTGCGCAAGCAGATCGTGCACAACATCCATGTGGTCTCCGAGCTCGAGAATTTGGGTGCCATCTTCGTCGACGAGGTCGACGAAGTTCCGCACGGCGCGCACATCGTCTTCAGCGCCCACGGCGTCTCCCCGGCCGTGGTCAATGCCGCCGCCGAGCGCGGCCTGCAAGCCATCGACGCCACCTGCCCGCTCGTCACCAAGGTGCACCGCGAAGCCGTGCGCTTCGCCCGCGACGATTTTCAGATTCTGCTGATCGGCCACGAAGGTCACGAAGAGGTCGAGGGCACCGCCGGTGAGGCCCCCGAGCACACCACCCTCGTCGGCAGCCCCGACGAAGCCGACACGGTCGTCGTGCGCGACCCCGATCGGGTGGTCTGGCTCTCGCAGACCACGCTGAGCGTCGACGAGACCATGGAAACCGTGCGCCGGTTGCGGGCGCGCTTTCCCAACCTGCAGGATCCGCCGAGCGACGACATCTGCTACGCCACCCAGAACCGTCAGGTCGCCATCAAGAAGGTGGCCCGCGACTCCGACCTGGTGATTGTGGTCGGCTCCGCTAACTCGTCCAACTCGGTGCGCCTGGTCGAGGTGGCCCTGGAATACGGCGCCAAGGCCGCGTATCGCGTCGACTTCGCGAGCGAGGTCAAACAGGAGTGGCTGGACAACGCGGCGACCGTCGGGGTGACGAGCGGGGCATCCGTTCCCGAGGAACTCGTCGACGAATTGCTTGAGGCGCTCGCCGACGCCGGATATAGCGACGTGGAACAGGTCAAGACCGCCGAAGAAGACCTCATCTTCTCGCTGCCCAAGGAGCTGCGCAAGGACCTCTCCGGCGAAACGGATGCCCGCGCCTTCGGTGGACGCGTCGCAGCAGCTGAGTAGTCGACCGGGTAACCGAGTCAGCTACTGACGGCTGAGAAACTCGATGAGGGTCGGGTCACTGAGCATCGCGGCGAGGATGAACGCAAACAGTGCCACGATCGACACAGCACCGCCGATAATCGGAATATAGAACGCTCGGCGGCGTCGGAGCAGCAGACGCACCGACACCGCCGAGGCGGCCAGCCAGACGAACACCAGCGCGATAGCTCCGACCGAGGTCAGAGGCCCAAGACCGGCGGCTGGCGTGTAGGTTCCCAGGCCCTGCTGGGTATAGATCAGCTGCATCGCGTCGGGGAGTGCGCCGAGCGAAAACGCGCCATAGAGGGTGCCCAGGAGCCCGAAGGCCAGCAGCCCGATGGTCAGCGGCCGGTCCCAACCGGGCACGATGCGCCGAACCGGCTGGTGAGGCCGTTGCGGTGCCACCGGAGCAATGGACTGTTCTGCGCGCGATGGCGTGCCCGCTCCCGCCCCGACAATGGGGGCGGGAGCGGATTCAACCCGGTCTTCTTCCTGCGGAGGTCGCCACGTCCAGCCCTCGGGGGCAAGTTCGCCGTATTGGGGGCGGGGGCGTGGGTCTGCTGCTGGGGGTGGAACGGAGTCCGGATTCTCTGACATTGCTCTAACTGTTTGAATGCCCGGCGGAGCCGAGCTGGCGGGTGGATTCGACAACGCGCGCGGCCATGGCCGACTCGGCGACCTTGCCCCACGCACGCGGGTCGTAGACCTTCTTATTGCCAACTTCGCTGTCGACCTTGATCACACTGTCATAGTTTTTGAGCATGTAGTCGGCGATCGAGCGGGTGAAGGCATACTGGGTGTCGGTGTCGATGTTCATCTTGACGACGCCGTTGGCGACGGCTTCGGCGATTTCAGCATCGGTCGAGCCGGAGCCGCCGTGAAAGACCAGGTCGAGCGGCAGCGCTTCGAGTCCGAACTTGGCGGAGAGGCCGGTCTGGATCTCCTTGAGCAGTTCCGGGCGCAGCCTGACATTGCCGGGCTTGTAGACGCCGTGCACGTTGCCGAAGGTGAGGGCAGCCATATAGCGGCCCTGCTCACCGAGGCCGAGGGCCTCAACCATTCTGATCGCGTCATCGAGGGTCGTGTACAGGTTCTCGTTCACGTCAGCCTGAACGCCGTCTTCTTCACCACCGACGGCACCGATCTCGACCTCGAGAATGGCGTTGATCGCGCGGGTGCGCTTCAGAATGTCTGTGGCGATCTCAAGGTTCTTGTCGAGCGCAATGGCCGAACCGTCCCACATGTGCGACTGGAAGATGGGGTGGCCGCCGTCGGCCACCGCCGACTCCGAGGCTTCGATGAGCGGAATGACGAAGTCGCCCAGTGCGCCCTCTGGGCAGTGATCGGTGTGCAGCGCGACGGTGATCGGGTAATTGTCGGCGACCGCGTGAGCGAAGCGGGCGAAGGCGAGCGCGCCGGAGGCCCTGTTCTTCACGGTGTGCCCGGCGAAGTAGTCGGCACCGCCGGTGGTGACCTGAATGATGCCATCGGAGCCGGCTTCGGTCAGGCCCTGGAGAACGGCGTTGATACTCTGCGACGACGACACGTTGAAGGCCGGGTAGGCGAACCCGCCTGTCTTCGCTTTGTCGAGCATTGCGGCGTACTGGTCGGGGGTTGCGATGGGCATTGCTTCTCCTCGAAAATGTGCGGGGGTGTGACCCGAGTCTAACCACGCCCGCCTCCGCGTAGTCCGCCGCGATAGGGTGACTTGGGCGGACAATCCGCGCGATCCGCCGCGCATCCGTCGTAATCGAAGTCGAACTTACGTCCGGGAGGACCTTGTGAACAGCACTGAGACCGCCACCCTTTTTCAACACCCCGACCGCAACCTCGCCATGGAGCTCGTGCGAGCCACCGAGGCCGCCGCTATCCGGGCTGTTCCCTTCATCGGCCGCGGCGACAAGAACGCCGCCGACAAGGCCGCCGTCGACGCGATGCGCGTCTTCCTCGGCACCGTCAACTTTGACGGACTCATCGTGATCGGTGAGGGTGAAAAAGATGATGCCCCCATGCTTTTCAACGGCGAGCACGTCGGCAATGGCCGCGGCCCCGCCTGCGACATCGCCGTCGATCCCATCGACGGCACGAGTCTCACGGCCGCCGGCCGTCAGAACGCCATCTCCGTCATCGCTGTCTCGGACCGCGGCACCATGCTCGACGCTTCCTCGATCTTCTACATGGACAAGATAGTCACCGGTGCGGCCGGGCGCGGCGTCGTCAGCCTCGACCAGCCGATTGCCGACAACATCCGTGACCTGGCCCAGGCCATGAAGAAGCCGGTGGGGGAAATCACCATCGCTGTACTCGACCGCCCCCGCCACGCCGGCCTGATCGACGCGATTCGCAGCGCCGGTGCCGGTACCCGTCTGATGCTCGACGGCGACGTTGCCGGCGGCATCAATGCTGCCCGCTACGAGACCCGCATTGACATGTGCGTCGGTGTTGGCGGAAGCCCGGAGGGCATCACCACGGCCTGCGCGCTCAAGGCGCTTGGCGGCTACATGCAGGGACGCCTCGCCCCGAAGGACGACGCAGAACGCGCCAGAGGCGTCGCGGCCGGGCTCGACATCGACAAGCTGCTCGAGATCGACGACATGGTCAGCGGAGACAACACGTTCTTCGTGGCGACGGGTGTGACCGATGGCGGACTCGTCGACGGTGTGCGTCGCAAGGGCCCGATGATTCGCACCGAAAGCATCGTGCTGCGCTCACGTTCGGGCACGTCCCGTCGTGTCATCGCGGAGCACCTCGCCGAGAAGTGGCTGTAAGCGCCCCGATCAAACGCTGGTTCGTCACCGAAACTGCACGCCTCGAGTCTGTTCGTTCAAACCCGAGACGTGCAGTTTTTCGATTCAAACTTCTGCGTCGTGCTTCGAACTACACACGTACGTCGGTGTCGGTGAAGTCGGTCAGGTCCAGTTCGACGGCATCGACTTCATCAACATCAACATCAAGTTCATCGACAGCGAGTTCACTGACAGCGAGTCCATCCGGGTCCGGCTCGGCGGTGTCCAGTTCGGCGGTGTCCAGCTCTGCCGCGTCCACACCGGATGCCGGTGCCTCCAATTCGGGCGCGGTCAGTTTGCGCGGTGAATCGTGAATGATGGCCGGTTCGGTGAGCAGCCCGATCTTGGTCTGGTCAATCCCCGGAAACTGCCGGGCGGTCACGAGCACCCGGGACTCCAGCGAGTTGGCGAACTTGTTGTAGCTGTCCACCGTGCGCTCCAGCGCTTTGCGCAGCGACTCGGCATGGCCCGACAGCGCACCGAGTCGCTGGTACAAGGCGTTGCCGAGGTCGAAGAGTTTCTGCGCCTCATCGGTCACCGCCTGCTGCTGCCAGGTGAAGGCCACCGTCTTGAGTACCGCCCACAGGTTCACCGGCGACGCCAGAGCCACCCGCTTACCGAACGAGTAATCCAGAATCGACGGGTCAGCCTCGAGCGCTGCCGACAGCAGGGATTCGCTCGGAATGAACGCGATCACGAACTCCGGGCTGGCATCGAACCCTTCCCAGTAGGTCTTCTGGGCCAGGGCATCGATGTGAGCGCGCACGGCCTTGACGTGCTTGTCGATCAGTACCTTGCGACGTGCGCCTTCCTCGCCGGTGGCCGTATAGGGAATGGTGCTCGCCTCGATGTAGTGCTCGAGCGGAACCTTGGCGTCGATCGCGATTGACTTGTTGCCGGGCAGGCGCACGACCATGTCCGGGCGGCCGAGCCCGGCATCCGTGCTGATGTTGGTCTGCGTAGTGAAATCCACATACTGGGCGAGGCCGGCGGCTTCGACAACGCGCCGCAGCTGGGTTTCACCCCAGACGCCGCGGGTGCTGTTGGAACGCAGCGCGCTCGCGAGTGATTCGGTTGTCACCCGTAGCTGCTGGTCAGAAATTTGGGCCTGCTTGAGCTGCTCCGAGAGCGAACCGTACTGTGCGCTGCGCTGGGTTTCCAGCTCGGTGACCTTCTCCTGCATGGTGCGCAGGGTCTCACGCACGGGGCTGAGGGCCTCCAGCACGAGGTGTTCGCGCTTCTCCCGCTCGGACTGCAACTGCTGGTCAGAGCGTTGCCGTTCGACGGTCTCGCGCGCCCGCGCACGGTCATGGTCGATCTGCGCGGTGAGACCGTCGACCGTCGCGAGCGCGGCCGATAACTCACTCTGCAGGGCGGCGCGAACGGCTGCCTCGCCGGCCCGGGCCTCGGTGAGGGCCACCTGATGGCGTGCCTCAAGAACGGCGGGGTCGTCCACGACCGGGTCGTCGCCGGCAGCGCCCGAGCGGCGACGTTGCACCAGTACCAGAGTCAGCAGGGCGCCCAGGGCAGCGCCGATGATGAGACCGACAAGCAAATTCAGCAGTGGATCCATGCTTGAAGTCTGCCAGCGCCCACCGACATCGCCGAAATGACACTCGGATCAAGCGAATTGCTGACGCAGCCTGACTAGCTGAGCGCCATCGGACCGTGCGTCTGTGCGTGTTCCCTGGTGGCTACCGGCCCGATGACGCCGACCTTGACCCGGGTCACGTGGGCGAGCTGCTCAAGCGTGTCAACCTCGTGGCGTTTGGCCGCGTGAATGATGATGGCCGCGCACGCCTCGGCGTCGGCGAGAGCGTTGTGGTGCGAAAAGTCCTCAAAACCGGCCGCCATGGCCGCAACCGGCAGCCGATACGACTCCAGATGATAGGTGCGGCGGGCCACCTGCAGGCTGCAGACATAGCGAATGTCGGGCACCGGCTGACCGGTCACGAGCGACGCCGTCTTGATCACGCCGAGGTCGAACCCGGCATTGTGGGCCACAAGGTCGTCGCCGTCGACGAAGGCGACCAGGTGCTCCAGTTGCTCGCTCCAGGTGGCTGCACCCACGACATCCGCCGCCGTAATGCCGTGAATGCGGGTGTTCCACTCGGAGAAAGCGTCGTGGCCGGGCGGCGGCTGAATGAGCCAGTAGGCCGAATCGACGACTATGCCGTCACGCACTTTGACCATCCCGACAGAGCACGCCGAGGCGCTCGAGGAGTTGGCGGTTTCGAAATCGATCGCGGTGAAATTCAGCACCCCCTATGTTCTCACGGGCCACCGACAGAGCCCGCGTCTCGAGCTGCCGGTAGAATGATCTCTCGTGGCTCTTACTATTGCAATCGTCGGACTGCCCAATGTTGGCAAGTCCACCCTCTTCAACGCCCTGACCAAGAACAACGTGCTCGCAGCGAACTACCCGTTCGCGACGATCGAGCCCAACGTTGGAATCGTGAACCTTCCCGACTCGCGCCTGGCCGACCTGGCAACCATTTACGGCAGCAAGGCCCTGCTGCCGGCACCGGTGTCGTTCGTCGACATCGCTGGCATCGTGCGTGGCGCGAGCGAGGGGGAGGGGCTCGGCAACAAGTTCCTCGCCAACATTCGCGAAGCGGATGCCATCGCCCAGGTCATCCGCGGCTTCGACGACCCCGACGTCGTCCACGTCGACGGCAAGGTCAACCCGGCTGGCGACATGGAAACCATCAACACCGAGCTGATTCTCGCCGACCTGCAGACCCTCGAGAAGGCCGTGCTGCGCTTCGAAAAAGAGGTCAAGGGCCGCAAGCTGCCCGCCATCGTGCTGGAGACCGCGCTCAAGGCGCAGGCCATTCTCGACGGCGGCCAGCCGCTGTCCTCGGCCACGCTCGACATCGAGCCGATCCGCGAACTCGGCCTGCTTACCGCCAAGCCCTTCATCTATGTCTTCAACGTCGATGAGGCCGTGTTGCAGGACCAGGCCAGGCTCGACACCCTCGCCGCGCTCGTCGCTCCGGCGAACGCCGTGTTCCTCGACGCGAAGCTTGAGTCCGAGCTGAGCGAACTCAACGCCGAAGACGCCGCCGAGATGCTCGCCTCGACCGGTCAGGCCGAGAGTGGACTCGACCAGCTCGCGCGCATCGGCTTCGACACCCTCGGCCTGCAGACCTATCTCACGGCCGGCCCCAAAGAGTGCCGCGCCTGGACCATTCACAAGGGTTGGACCGCGCCGCAGGCCGCTGGAGTCATCCACACCGACTTCCAGAAGGGTTTCATCAAGGCGGAGATCTTCTCCTTCGAGGACCTCATGGCAGCCGGTTCGATTGCCGAGGCCCGTTCCAAAGGCAAGGCGCGCATCGAGGGCAAGGAATACGTCATGCAAGACGGCGACGTGGTGGAGTTCCGCTTCAACGTGTAGAGGGCATGCCTTTGGCGGCAAGAAAGATACGGTCGGGGTACCGATTCTGATCGGTGGTGCCGCATCACCTCCAAACGACGTGGTCTGTGTCAGAGCGAAGACGGGCCCGCGTGGTCGGGCCGGGATCGAGTCGATTCTCACGCAGAGCGGAGTTCTCGTCGGGGTAGCGGCGTTCATCGGCCGCGGCCGTGGCCGCGCAAAGGTGGCGGACCTGCTCGCGGAAACCCGCGTGGTGACGTTGACCGGTTCGGGTGGTTGCGGAAAGACGCGGCTGGCAATGGTGGTCAGCGGGGATGTAGCGGCACGCTTTACCGACGGGTCCGTTGGGTCGATCTGCAGACGGTGAGCGAACCCGGCCGGGTGGCGCAGGCCGTCGCTGAGGGCGTGGGCGTTCGCTCCGGCTCGCTGGTTGCTTCAGCGGAGGCGGCGCGGCTGTTCGAGGTGCGAGTTAGGCTCGTGGACTCGAAGTTTCGGATCGATGATGGCAATGCTCGTGCCGTGGCCGAGACCTGCCGGCATCTGGATGGGGTCCCGTTGGCTATCGAACTGGCGGCGGCGTGCTCACGCCGAGACAGATCGCAGCGGGGTTGTCTGATCGGTTTGGACTGCTGACCGGAGGGTTGCGAGGAGCCCCGCACCGGGATAGCCAACAGCACCGTGCTGGATCTGGTCACGGGTCTGGTTGAGCAATCACTCTTGCAGGTAGTCGAGCGTCAGGGGAGAGCACGCTATCGGCTGCTGGAGACGATATGCCACATGGTTCTCTGGCGCCACCTCTGGGTTCGTGACCTAAACGCTGGGGATGTGCGTCTGCAGGCGGTGGTCACCGATCGATGCGCACCACCGAGTAGGGAGTGTCGGGCGCCGGGGGAGTGCCGAAGCGCGCATTCGGGAGGTAGAGCCCGTTGCCAAACCTCGCGATCGTCGTGGGCACCTGGAAATCGGGGTCCGTGTACCGGTCGATGAGTTCGCCGCTGGTCCCGGCTGCATTGAGGCGGATCACGGCGACGGTGTTCAACTGATTCTGCACGACGTACAGGGTGCGCCCGGCGACGAGCAGCCCGTCACCGTTGGGAAGCAGGACCCCACCCAGATCAACGACCGCGGCGACGCCGGTCTCGGGGTCGACTCGGAACAGAATGCCCGTGGACGACTGGATGACCAGGAGCGCTTGATGGTTGGGGGTCTCCGCGATGCCGTTCGCGTTGAAGCCCGGCTGTTGCATCCAACTGCCCGACAGGGGGACGACTTCGATCGCATCCGCCCCAGGGAGCGCGCCGCCCGGTCCGAGGGGGAGCTTATAGAGCTGCGCCTGTTGGCTGTCGGTGAACCATGCGGCGTCGCGAGTCACAACGACGTCGTTCACGAACGTTGGCGCATCGGTGAGGGCGTAGCTCTGCAGGAGGTCGCCCGTGGCGGCATCCACGACCCGCGCCTCGCCGGTGGGCCCGCCCGCGATGAAAAGCCGACCGCGGTTGTCGATCTTCAGGCCGATCGACGGAGTGCCCGGGCCCTCGAGGGTCGTGATCTCCTCGCCGGTACGCACGTCGAAGACGTAGACGTCGCCGCCGGCGAGTGAGCCGACGTAGGCAGTGCCGCGCGGGCCGATCGCGATTCCCTCGGGCTGGAATCCGTCGGGAAGCGCGATAACATCCTCGAAATGACCGGACCGTGACTGCGTTGCGGCGTGGACTGCGGGTATCCCTGAAACAAGGAAAAGAGCACCCAATGCGGCGGCGGACAGTGTGCGTGCGACGATGCGACTGATCATGGCGATAACAATAGTCCGGCTCGGGCGCTGCCAATAGGCCTGATCGGCCTCGGGCGAAAATCACCGGGCCGGTCGTTAAATCGTGTGGTCACAGGAGACCGCCGCCGCGCCTGATCGTTCGTTTCGACGAGCGGGAGGAACAATTGCAGCATAGGAAGAGTGGTATATGGATCCGGAACCAGATCGCGTGCCAGAGTGATGTCGCTCATTCTCGTTCCGCCCCCCTTTGGGCCCAAAATCGACGCAATTTCACCGGCCGTGGCTGAAGGCTACCGTGCCGCTGAGGCCATGGCTGTGCCTTGGCAAGCGATTTCTGTCGTCACGTTGCCTGGTGACGCAATCCGGTGGAGTTCCGCTTCTAAAACTAACCTCTGCAGCGCCGCGCGCGTACACGCCGGGCTACTCGCTGCCCTCGGAATTAAACCGGCGATGTGATGGACAAGTGATTTGGCTGGGCACCGATGTCCCGCGCCAGGACTGGGCAAATCGAATTTCGTGAACTACCCGCACTCCTGATGTTCTTGGAACTGGATGAATCTGTTCCAAGAACTCCGCCCAAAAAGAATGGCCTCCGAGATTTTGGAGGCCATTCGTTGTTTTTCGTGCTGTTTTCGATGTGCGGACGGGCGGTTTTCCCTTGGATGTGCTCGGGACTATGGGGTAAGTGGAAATTCGCGACCCTGATCCCATAGTTGACCCATTTCCGGCGAGACGGCTGGTCCGGGCTTGCACTGGTTTGACGGGTGAGACGGAGCCTTGCGGCTAGGTTTGCAAGGGTCTTGAGAGTTCTGCGCCGTCGGGGGAACCGGGGAATCTCTTGAGCGGCCAATTCGCTTTGTAGTTGGAATGGCCTTCGCGGTCCCTGCGGCGCGTTACTGGGCGGTTTCTACCGAATGTCGCCTCGTCGCCGAAGGTCATCGTTCCGAGAGCCTACGTCGAAATGACGGCTCCACTATTTCCAAGAGTGCGATAACGCATGTGGTTTCCTCCTCGCATATTTGGAACACCGTGCGGCCGGAATTTCCAAACTCGGTCTATTCCACAATGCTCTATTCGCCGGTTCTGCGCGACGACATCGTCGAGGGTGGGCCGATGCTGGAACGGCTTTTGCTGAGGCACGCTCGGTCCGATCCCCAACACCACCCACTGCGAAGGTCTTGTCCGACTCCAAGGGTCCGTTGACGGCGGTTTCTTTCACGCGTATCCTAAGCCGCAGAATTCCGAAATGAAAGGGGTCGTCACTATGCCGCAGTTCATGGATGTTCACCACAACATGGCGGGGTTGACCGAGGAAGGTTTGAAGGCGGCGCACGACGCTGACCTGGCGATACAGGGTGATGAGAATGTGATCTTCAAGCAAGCGTGGGCTGACCCGGAAGCTGGAGTTGTCTACTGTTTATCGGAGGCGCCGTCTCAAGAGGCGGTTCAGCGCATTCATGAGCGCGCTGGTCACCCCGCCGATGAGATCCACGCGGTGCCGTTCGCCGTCTAAGCCTCGATCCACCGGTCAGCGTGGCTGAGCCGGGTCACCGGCGTTTGATCTGAGGTTTCTGGTGGTGGGCATGGCGGTGCGGTCGGCCTTGCTGCCGGTGGTGGTCCTAGTCTGGTTGCGCCCTTGGGCTGGGTGGTCGGATGGTGGCCGTTTGTGGCGGGCCGCAGGCCGCCGCGAACAGGGCTGTTCAGCCGGTTTCCCAGGGCCAGCTGGCCGGGAGGTGCAGGACGTGTTTCCGGGCCGAGGTCGACTCCCCAAGGACGGATGACGTACCCCAGCTGTATAGAAAGGTCGCCGACCTTCTCGCATTGAGCGCGGAGTCGGTTCCAGCTTCCGCCCGCGGGAGCGAGGCATCACAGAAGATCTTGCGCACTCTTGTGACTACGGTTGGAACGCTTGCCGAGCTGCGCAATGAGCTCGGCATTGATCACGGCAAGTCTGAGCGGAGCGCTGCCCTGGCTCGCCATGCCAGGTTGGCACTCAATGTCACAGTCACCGTCGCCGAATTCATTCTTGAAACCTGGCAGGATCGACTCGACTCAGGCCAGTTGAATGATCACGCTCGATAGAACTAAGGGCAGGGATCGCCAGAGGCGACATGGAATCAACCGAAGTTGTGCGTCGACTGGACCGCGGAGAAAGACGCTGATGAGCTAGCCAGTTGGCCATCGACGAACACGACACAGCCACGACTTAGGCCCGACTCGCTTGGGAACTGAAACTGGATGGGCTTGGTGTGAGCGGTCAGGCGTTCGAGAACGGGCATGCTCGACTGAAAGTCGATCAGGTCAGTGCAGGTGTGCGCTAGCGAGGCTCGTCACGGTCTGACTTGGGCAGCGATGGCTCTAAGTATCGTTCGCTGGCGTATTGTCGTTTTGGTATTAGTGATCGTTGATGTCGCCGCACTTGACGTTAATCGGCTACGGAACGCGGTGGAGTTCAGGTTCAACGTCTAAGCTCGACCGTTTCGCGTTCGTCATCACAGCAGCATCAATCGAAGGAGACCATCGTGCCTGTCATCGCCATCATCGGAGCCGGACCGGGACTCGGCGCAGCAGTTGCGCGAAGGTTCGGGCGCGAAGGCTTCTCAATTGCCCTGATCGCCAGGAACCAGTCGAAACTGGACGCCATGGCAGCCGAGCTCACCGCTGCCGGCTTCACCGCGGGTGCTTACGCTGCGGATGTCCGCACGCCGGCGTCGCTCGAAGCGGCCCTTGCGAATGCGGCGGCAGAGCTTGGGCCCATCACCGCGCTGCAATATAGCCCGCTCCCGTCGCGCGATTACCTGAAGCCGGTGCTTGAGATGACTCCCGAGCTGGCGTTAGAGGCTCTGCAGTTCTCTGCCCTCGGGCTCATCCACGCGGTGCGTGCAGTGCTCCCGGCGATGCGTCAGGCAGGTAGCGGCAGCATCATCATGATCAACGGTGGAACCTCCGTGAAGGCCCGTGCCGACTTCGCCGGCACATCGGTCGCCTTCCCGGCCGAGAGCGCCTACGGCGAGATGCTCCACGATGCCCTCGCGGGTGAGGGCATCCGTGTCAACCAACTTGTGATTCCCGGCGGCATCCCACAGCTTCAGCTTGCCAACGGCATCGACGGGGTCGCCGATCGCATCTGGGACCTCCACGCCGTTGCCGGTCCGTTCCGCACCATGCTCATCCCGCTTGAGGACGGTCGGGAGTAGGGCAGCAGCAGCTGCCCGACTCTCAATTGGACCGTACGGCGAGAGCAAAGTCACTTCACTGACGTCGATCGGTGACGAAAAGTTCTGGAGTTCCGCTTCAACGTGGAGTCCGTTTTCATATTGGGTACCACGTTGACTGGCGCGGACCAGTGCGGCCAGTACGCCGGTGGCTCTTGACCGCACCTGTTGTCCGTTCGCTGAGCTTGGTGGGCGCGAGTCGCCAGCTGTTCAGCGGTGGCACAATGGGCACATGACGCTGCACCTCACCGGCGATGACGCCGCCGACGCTCTCCTGAGTGAGAACCCGTTCGCGCTCCTCGTGGGTATGCTCCTCGACCA
This sequence comes from Cryobacterium sp. Hz9, assembly GCF_004402825.1. NCBI lineage: Bacteria > Bacillati > Actinomycetota > Actinomycetes > Micrococcales > Microbacteriaceae > Cryobacterium > Cryobacterium sp. Hz9. Next base: position 331,631 of record NZ_SOFC01000023.1, on the reverse strand, counting down.
GCAGATCGCGATGGAAACCGCTTTTGCCGGCCCGGCCAAGATTCAAGACCGCATCGGCAGCCTGGATCCCGCCGTGATCGCGTCCTACGACGCCGAGGCATTCGTCGCAGTTTTTCGGCAGTCGCCCGCCGTGCACCGTTTTCCCGGATCGATGGCCAAACGCGTGCAAGACGTCGCCGAAGTCATCGTGCAAAACTGGCACGGCGATACCGCCTCGATCTGGACCGCTGACAACCCCACCGGCCCCGAGACTCTCAGCCGGCTCAAGGCCCTGCCCGGGTTCGGCGAGCAGAAGGCGAAAATCTTTCTCGCGCTCCTCGGCAAACGACTCGGGGTCGACGCGGCCGGCTGGCGCGAGGCATCCGCTCCGTATGGCGAAGAGGGCGCGTTCCGGTCGGTGGCCGATATCGTCGATCCCGAGTCGGTGACCCGAGTGCGTGAGACCAAGCGGGCCGCAAAGGCAGCTGCGAAGAAGGCCTGATGTGCCGAGTGGATGCGAGTCGGCTCAGGACCGCGCTCGGCGGCGCGCGCCGGAATAGTGAACCCCTGCCAACGTTGTAGTCAAGGCGGCACGCATCCGTTTCGTCGGTGTCAGCATTCGTTCGAAGGACTTATCCCATGTCACCCTCCGCTCCTGCCCGTCGCGCTCTCGTTGTCGGCGCAACCGGAATTGCCGGTTCAGCCGTGCGCGATCGGCTGCTCGCCGACGGGTGGCCCGTCTCGACGCTGTCCCGATCGGCGGCTGTGACCGTTCCCGGTACGCGCCAGATTCAGGCCGATCTCCGTTCCGCCACCGATTTGGAGCGCGCCCTGCGGGATGAACACCCCACCCATGTGTTCTTCACGGCGTGGTCCCGCCAAGACAATGAAGCCGACAACATTGCGGTGAACGCGGGAATGCTCCGCGACCTTCTCGCTGCTCTAACGCATACCAAGGTCGAGCACGTTGCACTCCTGACCGGCCTCAAGCATTACCTGGGACCGTTCGAGGCATATGCGGCCGGTGCAATGGCCGACACCCCCTTTCACGAGGAAGAACCGCGGCTGCCCGTCAACAATTTCTATTACGCGCAGGAAGACGAACTCTGGGCGGCCGCAAGGCGCCAGGGATTTGCCTGGTCGGTGCACCGCGCCCACACGGTGATCGGGTACGCCGTCGGAAACGCCATGAACATGGGCCTCACCCTGGCCGTTCAGGCCACCATTTGCCGTGAACTCGACCGCCCGTTTGTTTTCCCCGGTTCAGAAATGCAGTGGAACGGCCTGACCGATATGACGGATGCCGGCCAGCTCGCCGACCACATGGTGTGGGCAAGCACAACGCCCGGCGTCGAAAATGAGGCCTACAACATCGTCAACGGCGACGTGTTTCGGTGGCGGTCCATGTGGCCGCGCATCGCGGCTTACTTTGGTGTGACCCCGGAGGGTTTCAGCGGCGCGCCGCGGCCCCTGGACCTGCAAATGGTGGCCGCTGATGTCGTGTGGCGGTCGATCGCCGATAAATATGACCTTGTTGAGCCCGACAGCGCACGCCTGGCGTCATGGTGGCACACCGACGGTGACCTCGGTCGCAATATCGAAGTCCTGACCGACATGAGTAAGAGCCGGGAAGCCGGTTTTCCTGGCTACCGACGCACGGACCGAGCCTTCACCGACCTGTTTGACCGTCTTCGCCGCGAACACCTTATTCCGGGCGCGACGCAGCAAACCGAACCGGCGAAGCGACAGGCTTAGGCTCGCATGGGGGGTCCCCATTTCGCGATGGGCGACTTCGCCGGCGACCATTATCGCCCGCCGAACAATGCCAGGATGCGCATCTATCGCAACGTTCGGTTTTCGAATTGTTCGGGTGTCAGCCCGGTCAGCGCGCGTGCGTGACGCGCCCCCGACCGACCGACCAGACCACCACGACCGCGACGAGCGCCATGGCAGCGAGGCCGAGCCCGGCGTAGCCGGCCAGAGCCAGAATCGGCCCAGCGAGCGCGCCGCCGAGCGCACCGGCCGCGTTCATGGAGAGGTCAGAGAATCCCTGCAGCGAGGATTGATCTTCTATCTCGACGGCCTCCGAGACGAGCGCTGAACCGGCCACAACGGATGCCGACCAGCCCAGTCCCAGAAAGACCAGGCTCACGGTCATGGTGCCCTGGGATCCGTCGCTGAGCCAGGCCACGGTGAGCGCGACCAGCAGAAGGACCTGACCGCCGAGAATCACCGGCAGGCGACCGAGCCGGTCGGAGAGTGCGCCGAATACGGGGGACAGGGCGTACATGCCAGCCACGTGCAGGCTGATGGTCAGCCCGATGATGGTGAGCGAGGCGCCGTGGTCGCGAAGGTGTACCGGCGCCATCGACATCAGGGCCACCATGGTGGCGTGGCTGAGGGCAATGACCGCCACGGCATACCGGGCCGCCGCATTGCTCCTCAGAATCACCAGGCCGCCGCTGGCTCGGCGGATGCCCGCGCTCGCCGTGCGCGCCGCCAGAGCGGTCAGCAGGGGGTCGGGTCGAAGCCCGAGCGCGTAGACGATCGCGGCGGTGATCGTGGCGGCGAGCGAAAATGCGAAGGCCCCGGTCATCGCCGGCAGTCCGAGGGCGGCGCCGAGCACCTCGCCCGGGCCGAACAGGTTCGGGCCGAGCACAGCGCCGATGGTCGTCGACCAGACGACAATCGACAGGTCGCGGGCGCGAAAGCGTGAGGAGGCGAGGTCGGTGGCCGCGAACCGGGCTTGCAGGTTCGTGGCCGATCCGACACCGAGCAGCATCAGGGCGAGCAGCAGTAGGACGAAATTGTCGGCCGACACCGAAGTGATTGCGAGCACGGCGCCGGTGCCGGCCACGAGCGAACCAGTGGCGAGTGACACGCGGCGCCCGTTCGCCTGTGCCAGACGAGCGAGCGGCACGGCGACGATCGCGGCCCCGAGGGTGCTCATGGTCGCGGCCATGCCCGACCAGGCGCTCGATCCCGACAGCGCTGCGGCAAGCAGCGCGCCCAGCGACAGGGTCGCTCCCATGCCGATCCCGCCGAGGATCTGCCCGGTGATGAGCACGCGCACAACGCGCTTTTGGAGTTCTGTGTGCCGCACCGGCGCCTGCGGCACAGGCATCGGCGCGGAGGTGTCGTCGTTCATGGTCTAGATCCCCTGGTTACGGCCTCGGCAGGCCACTGCTGCACCGCCTGAGGCTCACTCTAGCGAGCAGCAGGCACGGACCCCGTGCAGTCAATGAGACCATGGAGTAATGACCGGAACACTCGTGGCCAGGGGCCTGGCTGGTGGCTACGCGCACCGCACCCTTTTTGAATCGCTCGATCTCACCGTCGCCCCCGGCGACGTTATCGGAGTCGTCGGTGCGAACGGGGCGGGCAAATCCACCCTGCTCAACCTTCTCGCCGGCCTGGGCGTCCCGCAAGCCGGAACCATCACCCGCAGCCCAGCGGATGCCTTCGTCGGCGCTCTCCCGCAGGAGCACGAACGAGTCCCCGGCGAGACCATCGCCGGTTACATTGCCCGGCGCACGGGCTGCGCCGAAGCAACCCGCGAAATGGATACCGCGGCATCCGCTCTCGGAGATGCACTGCCGCACCCAGGGGCACTCGACCCGGCCGAAACCTACTCGACCGCGCTCGAGCGCTGGCTGGCCAGCGGCGCTGCCGACCTCGATGAGCGGCTGCCCGTCGTTCTCGCCGACCTCGGCCTCGCGCTCGGCACCACACTCACCGCCGACAGCCTGATGACGGCGCTCTCCGGAGGCCAGGCCGCGCGCGTCGGGCTCGCTGCCCTGCTGCTCTCCCGCTTCGACATCGTGCTGCTCGACGAGCCCACCAACGACCTCGACCTCGACGGACTCGAACGACTCGAAGCCTTCGTCAGGGGCCTCCGCGGCGGCGTCGTGCTAGTCAGCCACGATCGCGAGTTTCTCGCCCGCTGCGTGACCCGGGTGCTTGAACTCGACCTCGCCCAGGGCTCCAATCGGGTGTTCGGCGGCGGCTACGACTCCTACCTCGAGGAACGCGAAACGGCCAGGCGGCACAATCGGGAGAACTACGACGAGTTCGCCGCCAAGAAGGCCGACCTCGTCGGCCGGGCCAGAACCCAGCGGGAATGGTCGAGTCAGGGCGTGCGCAACGCCATGAAAAAGGCACCAGACAACGACAAGATCCGGCGCAAAGCCTCGGCCGAATCGAGCGAGAAGCAGGCGCAAAAGGTGCGCCAGATGGAAAGCCGCATCGCCCGCCTCGACGAAGTCGACGAGCCCCGCAAGGAGTGGCAGCTCGAATTCACCATCGGGTCAGCCCCACGCTCGAGCGCTGTCGTGGCCACCCTGAGCAACGCCGAGTTTCGGCAGGGCGACTTCGTGCTCGGGCCCGTGTCGCTGCAGGTTAACGGCGGCGAACGCATCGGCATCACCGGTCCCAACGGCGCCGGCAAGTCCACCCTGCTGCGCGCCCTGCTCGGTCGTCAAAAAGCTGATGTCGGCAGCGCGCACCTGGGCGCCAGCGTCTCGATCGGAGAAATCGACCAGGCCCGGGCACTTCTGGCGGGCGGGCTGCCCCTGGCCGCAAGTTTCGAGCTGCTCGTTCCCGAGCTTTCTCCCGCCGAGGTGCGCACGCTCCTGGCCAAGTTCGGGCTCAAAGCCGATCAGGTAAACCGCCCGGTCGACGGGCTGTCGCCGGGGGAGCGCACCCGGGCCGGACTGGCCCTGCTTCAGGCACGCGGAGTCAACCTGCTCGTGCTCGACGAACCCACCAACCACCTCGACCTCGCCGCTATCGAACAGCTCGAACAGGCGCTCGCCTCCTATGAGGGCACGCTGCTACTCGTCACCCACGACCGGCGGATGCTCGACAATGTGCACACCGACCGGCACTGGAACGTCGATGCCGGCCAGGTCACCGAGCTTTAGACGCCTGTTTGCAGACCACTCAGCGCGACTGGCGCTTCTTGCCGAGTTTGGGCTGGCCCTTGACCGCGGGAGCGCGGCCCTTGCCTTTATTAGCCTTGGCCTTGCCGCCGCCCGGCCCGCCGCCGGACTTACCGGCACCGCCGCCGGACTTACCGGCACCGCCGCCGGACTGCGCGCCGCGCCCGGTGGCCTGTGCCAGCTCGAGGCGCGCGTCGGCCAGAAAGGCAACGCCGATCTCGGTGAGCGTCGTGCTCTCGGCGGAACGGTCGAACAGGGCGTAACCGAGTTCGGCCTCGACCTGCTTCACCGATGCGCTGAGAGTGTCCCTGGAGACGCCGAGCGCCAGCGCGGCGCGGGCAAAATCGGAAGCCTCAGCGGCGGCCACGAAGTGCCCAAGCAGGGTGATGTCCACGAACAGCCTCTCGTCGGTTTGCGCGGGTTAACCGCTAGACCTTCTAGGCTACGCGTCGAAAACGCCACCGCCCACCGAAAACAGCCACCGGCAACACGCGGCGGGGGCTTGGCGCGACGCCGCCGACGTGCTTCGCTGGGTGCATGACGACGATGCCGATGTTCCCCCTGGGATCCGTGCTGTTCCCCTATATGCCCCTGCAACTGCGGGTGTTTGAGGAACGGTACCTCGTCATGCTCGCGCGCGTGCTCGATTCGCCGCCGGCCGAGTTCGGTATCGTGCTGATCGAGCGTGGCCAGGAGGTCGGCGGCGGTGAACGTCGGTTCAGTATCGGCACCGTCGCCCGGATCACGCAACTTGAAGCGCCCGAAAGCTACCTGGGCCTGGTCGTTCAGGGCGAGCGCAGAATCGAGGTGACCGAGTGGATGCCGGAAGACCCGCATCCGCTTGCCACCGTGCGCGAGCTGCCCGACCTGGAATGGGACGACTCCCTGCTGCCCCGCCGGGAACAGGCGGAACGACTCGTGCGTCGCACCCTGTCGCTGGCGAGTGAATTCGCCAACCAGGAGTGGTCGCCCGATGTGGCGCTCTCCGACGATCCCACCGCGGCCGCCTGGCAGCTCGCCGCGATCGCCCCGGTCGGGCCTATCGACCAGATCGCGCTCCTGCGCTCCGACTCGATGGCGGCCCTGCTCGACAACATTATCGAGCTGACCGAGGCTGCGGGTGAGTCTTTGGCCTGGTGAGCAGTTGACTGTGCCGCCGAAAATAACCACCCATGCACGGCTCGGCGACGAACGTCTGCGCGGGCCGGTGTCTAATGGTGCGTATGGAACAACTGCCAGCCTCCGGCGCGATCATCGGTGCCGACGGCCTCGCCCGCCCCGCCTGGGCCTCCGTCGACCCGATGTTGCGTGACTACTACGACACGGAGTGGGGCGTGCCCGTGCGCGATGAGCACGGCCTGTTCGAGCGGATCAGCCTCGAGGCATTCCAATCCGGGCTGTCCTGGGCGATCATTTTGCGCAAGCGCCCCGCGTTTCGCGCAGCCTTCGCCGACTTTGACCCCGAGCGGGTCGCCGCCTTCGATGAGGACGATGTTGCCCGGCTGCTGGATGACGAGAAAATCGTACGAAACCGCCTCAAGATTCGTGCCACGATCGCGAACGCGCGCGCCACTGTCGCCCTCCGCAACAGCGGCGGCCTGGTCGGTTTCGTCTGGTCCTTCCAACCAGATGCCACGCTCGCGCCGCTGACGCAGTCCGACGTGCCAACCCGCTCCGCGGCATCCGTCGCACTGTCGAAAGCACTGAAGGAAGCCGGCTTCGTCTTCGTTGGACCGACCACGATGTTCGCCCTCATGGAAGCGATCGGCATCATCGACACCCACCTCGTCGACAGCCATCGGCGTGGATCTTCGGGGGTGTGGAGCCAGGCTCCGCGGCATCTCAGCTGAACACCGGCCCGCGGGTGCCGACGCTGATCCAGATGAGCAGGTTTGTGTCCATGATTCTGCCGCCTCTTTGCAAAGACAGGGACAATCATCAAACTCCTGCTTCACGAAACATTCAACGAACGCCCAGCTGGCCTGGCGGGTGAACGTGCGTGGGGGAAGAAACAGTCCGGGCGGAGCGCTAGGCTGATCGCAGAACGGCGATAACTGAACATCGGGTCATATGGACGATGCGGGAGAGTTCGGCGCGAAGGCGTGCGAACACCGAAGGAGCAATCCTCCCCGACAATCTCTCAGGTACTCGTACCGCATCGAACTGACCACTCTGAAAAGTAGATTGGACACGCTCCGCGTGTTTCACGGTCTCGCCCACGGTGAAAGTCAGTGCGTCCGCGCTGGTGAAGCTCTCAGGCACGAGCGACAGAGGGGGAGTTCCCACGAGGCTCAATCGAGCCTTGCACACAAGCGGCCGCACCTGTTCGGCCCTGTCACCCGGAGAACTCATGACCTCGGCCGATTCCAGCACTCCCGCTAGCACCGAGCGGTTCTCGCCGCTGCACCAGGCGCACGTCGACGCCGGTGCGAGCTTCACCGACTTCGCCGGCTGGCAGATGCCGGTGCGCTACTCGAGCGATCTCGCCGAGCACCACGCCGTGCGCACCGAAGCCGGTCTGTTCGACCTGTCACATATGGCCGAGATTCTGGTCGAGGGTCCGGATGCCGCCGCCTACCTCGACTTCGCGCTGGCGGGCAAGCTCTCGGTCATCGAGCTGTGGCAGGCCAAGTACAGCCTGCTCCTCGTCGAGGACGGCGGCATCATCGACGACCTCGTCGTCTACCGCCTGGGCGATACGAAGTTTCTCGTTGTCGCCAACGCCGGCAATCGGTTCGCTGCCTTCGACGCGCTGCGCGCCCGGGCGGACGGCTTCACCGTCAGCGTCGTCGACCAGAGCGACGATTACGCCCTCATCGCCGTGCAGGGCCCGAACGCCCTCGCCATTCTTGACGCTACCGAGGGCCTGACCGACCTCGGCACCGACCTGCACTTCATGAAGTACTACCGCATCACGGGCGGCTCCTTCCGCGGCCAGCCACTGCTGGTCGCCCGCACCGGGTACACCGGCGAAGACGGGTGCGAGTTGTACCTCGCGGCCGCGCGAGCCCGAGAGCTGTGGGACGCACTCAGGAGCGCCGGCGCGGATAAAGGTCTCGTTCCGGCCGGTCTCGCCAGTCGCGACACCCTCCGGCTCGAAGCCGGTATGCCGCTCTACGGTCACGAGCTCACCCTGAACACCTTCCCGGCGCAGGCGGGCCTCGGCCGGGTGGTCAACCTGGGCAAGGAGAACGACTTCGTCGGCCGCGTCGCGAGCGAGGCGGGGCCGGAGGCGGGGGCATCCGTTTTGGTGGGACTGATTGCCACCGGCAAGCGTGCCGGGCGTGCCGGCTACGAGATCTTCCGCAGCATCGATGCAGAGACCCGGGACGGCGTGATCACGAGCGGCGCCCTATCGCCGACCCTCGGCTACCCGATCGCCATGGCCTACGTCACTCCCGACCTCGCTCGCCTCGGCACCGAGGTTTACGTCGACGTGCGGGGCACCCGCATCCCCGCCACCGTCACCTCGCTGCCGTTCTATAAGCGCGTCAAATAGCTCGGCCCTGTCGAAATAGCCCTGAATCCGTTCACCCTGCGAAAGGCAACACCATGACAGACACATCGAAACTGCACTACACCGCCGAGCATGAGTGGATTCTGGTCGACGGCAGCATCGCGACCGTGGGCATCACCGCCTATGCCGCTGAGAAGCTCGGCGACGTGGTCTTCGTCGAACTGCCCGAGGTGGGCAGCACGGTCGCCGGCGGCACGGTCGTCGGTGAGATCGAGTCGACCAAGTCGGTCGGCGAACTGTTTGCGCCGGTCAACGGCACCGTCACCGCCACCAACGACCAGGTGGTCGAGAACCCGGAGCTCGTCAATAGTGATCCGTTTGGTGAGGGCTGGCTGATCAAGGTTGAATTCGAGACCCTCCCCACGTTGCTCAGCTTTGCCGAGTATTCCGCTTTGATCGGGGAGTGACGCACACAATGACCCAGGCTTTCGCGCAACGTCACATCGGAACGGATGTTGACGCCCAGTCCCACATGCTCGCCACGCTCGGCTACGACTCCGTGGACGACCTTGTCTCCGCCGCCATGCCGGCCTCGATTCACGCTGATCTGTTTCGGCAGGATGGCGACAGCGCCCTCCCGCCCGCCGCGACCGAGAACGAGGCCGTCGCCGAACTGCGCGCCCTGGCCAGCCGCAACACGGTCAAACGCTCCATGATCGGTCTCGGCTACTACGACACGTTCACGCCCGCCGTGATCAAACGCAACGTGTTCGAAAACCCCAGCTGGTACACGGCCTACACGCCCTACCAGCCCGAGATTGCACAGGGCCGGCTCGAAGCCCTCATCAACTTTCAGACCATGATTGCCGACCTCACCGGTCTGACCACGGCTAACGCGTCGATGCTCGACGAGTCGACGGCGGTCGTCGAGGGCATGCTGCTGGCCCTGCGCGCGTCCAAATCCACCTCACGCCGATTCATCGTCGATACGGATGCCTTCCCGCAGACCCACGCGCTGCTCGCCAACCGCGCCGCCGCGCTTGACATCGAAATCGCCCAGGTCGCGCTCAGCGAGCAGACCACGGCCGAAGATCTCGGCGACTATTTCGGCGTCTTCGTGCAGTACCCGTCGGCATCCGGTCGCATCTGGAACCCGCAAGCGGTCATCGATCTTGCGCACGAGCGCAAGGCGCTCGCCGTGGTAGCCGCCGACCTGCTGGCTCTCACCCTGCTCAAGTCGCCCGGCGACCTCGGCGCCGATGTCGCCGTCGGCACGAGCCAACGCTTCGGCGTGCCGATGGGCTTCGGCGGACCACATGCCGGCTACATGGCCGTGCGCAAGGGTCTCGAACGCCAGCTGCCCGGCCGCCTCGTCGGTGTCAGCGTCGATGCCACCGGACATCCGGCCTACCGCCTTGCCCTGCAGGTGCGTGAACAGCACATTCGCCGTGACAAGGCCACCTCGAACATCTGTACCGCCCAGGTGCTGCTCGCCGTCATGGCCGGCATGTATGCCGTCTATCACGGGCCGAACGGCCTGAGAGCGATCGCCGAACAGGTGCACGAACGAGCAGGGGCCCTCGTTGCCGCCCTGCGCGCGATCGACGTCGATGTGATCAACGACACGTTCTTCGACACGATCTCGGCCTCCGTACCGACCAAGGCGGCCGAGATCGTAGCGAAGGCCGCCTTGAGCGGATACAACCTGCGCCAGGTCGACGCGACCACCATCAGCATTTCGGTCGATGAGACCACGACGCTCGCCGACCTGTCGTTCGTCGTCGGTGCGTTCGGCGGCCGGAGCGCGTTCGGGCACGTTGACTTTGACGCCGTGCAGGCCGGACTGCCGACCGACCTCGACCGCGAGAGCACGTTTCTCACCCACCCGGTGTTCAACACGCACCGCTCTGAGACCAGCATGATGCGCTACCTCAAGCGCCTCGCCGACTACGACTATGCGCTTGACCGGGGCATGATCCCGCTCGGCTCCTGCACCATGAAGCTCAACGCGGCGAGCGAAATGGAGGCCGTCAGCTGGCCCGAATTCGCCGGTGTCCACCCCTTTGCCCCCGCGGCGGATGTCGAGGGCTACCTGCATCTCGTGCGTCAGCTCGAAACCTGGCTGAGCGATGTCACCGGCTATGACTCCGTCTCGCTGCAGCCCAACGCCGGCAGCCAGGGGGAACTGGCCGGTCTCCTGGCCATCCGCGGGTATCACCTGTCCAACGGGCAGACCGACCGCACGGTCTGCCTGATCCCGTCGAGCGCGCACGGCACCAACGCGGCATCCGCTGTGCTGGCCGGCATGCGCGTCATCGTCGTGGCCTGCGACGAGCTCGGCAACGTCGACCTGGCGGATCTGCACGCCAAGATCGCCGAGCATGCCGACAACCTCGCCGCGCTTATGATCACCTACCCCTCGACCCACGGGGTCTACGAGCACGAGGTCGCCACCATTTGCGAGGCCGTGCACGCCGCCGGCGGGCAGGTCTACGTCGACGGTGCCAACCTCAATGCGCTGCTCGGGTTCGCCCGCTATGGCGATTTCGGCGGCGATGTCTCGCACCTGAACCTGCACAAGACCTTCTGTATCCCGCACGGCGGCGGTGGGCCCGGTGTCGGCCCGGTCGCAGCCAAGGCACACCTCGCACCGTTCCTGCCCGGGCATCCGCTCGCCCAGAGCGACGAGCACTACCTGCTCGGCAGCGCGGGAGCCACGGCGACCGTCGTGCACGCCGGCGGACCGGTCTCGGCGGCGCCCTATGGTAGCCCGAGCATCCTGCCTATCTCGTGGGCGTACGTGCGCATGATGGGAAACGACGGCCTCAAGCAGGCCACCGGGGCAGCCGTGCTCGCCGCCAACTATGTCGCGAAACGCCTCGAAGACAGCTACCCTCTTCTCTACTCAGGGGAAAACGGCCTCGTCGCGCACGAGTGCATCCTCGACCTGCGCCCGCTCACCGCGGCCACCGGCGTGAGCGTCGACGACGTGGCCAAACGCCTCGTCGACTACGGCTTCCACTCGCCGACGATGAGCTTTCCGGTCGCTGGCACGCTCATGGTGGAACCCACCGAGAGCGAAGATCTCGGCGAGATCGACCGTTTCATCGACGCCATGATCGCGATTAAGGCCGAAGCGGATGCCGTCGCCGCCGGCCGCTGGCCCGCCGATGACAACCCGTTGCACAACGCCCCGCACACCGCGCAGGCGGTGATCGAGGGGGAGTGGGAGCACCCGTACGACCGGGCCACAGCGGTCTATCCTCTCGCGAGCCTGGTGCGGGGCAAGTACTGGCCGCCGGTGCGGCGCATCGACAACGCCTACGGCGACCGTAACCTGGTCTGCGCCTGCCCACCGCCCGAAGCATTCGAGTAGGAGCTCGCCACCGCCACGTTAGCTGGCCGGGGCAAGCAGCCCCGGCCACCAGGCCAGCGCGAGCGGGTAGCCGACAAACGAGAGAATGTCGAGCAGCCAGTGGGTCAGCACGAGCGGCATGGTGCGCCCCCACCGGGTGTAGCACCAACCGAACACAACGCCCATGGCGATGTTACCGAAGAACGGCCCAACGCCCTGGTACAGGTGGTAGCTGCCGCGCAGTGTGGCCGAACTCAGGATGATGATCCAGGGTGACCAGCCAAGCTCACGCAGGCGGGTGAACAGGTAGCCGACCACGATGATTTCCTCGACCAGCGCGGCTTTCAGCGCGGCTAAGACCAGAATCGGTATGGTCCACCAGAACGTGTCGAGCGGCGAGGGCACCACAGCCACGGTGAAACCCAACGCGCGCCCCGCCAGGTACAGTGCAAGGCCCGGAATTCCGATGATCAGCAGCAGTCCGAACCCGCCCAGCACGTCCTTACCCGGTCGGGTCAGGTCGAAGCCGAGCCGGGTGAACGGGTTCTGCCCGGGCCGCCAGAGCAGAAACATCACCAGAGCCACCGCTGCGAGCCCGAACGCAATGCCGAGAAACTGGTAGGTGAAGTCGAGCCACTCGCGCGGCGACTGCGAACCGTTCAGCGTCGCCGACTGGTCGGCGAGCGGCGTCGTATCGGTCAGCCTTGCCACGATCGCCACGATCGAGTACACCGCCGACGCCCCGAGCGACAGGGCGAGAACAATGCCGATCTCCCAATAGTTCCGGGAACGGTCGAGCCGGGAACGAGGCAACAGGGATGCTTGCGGCATGGCTCTATCCTGCCACCCCGTCATCCCCGGGCGCCCGCTTCACGATCACAGAGGGTGCACCACCGGTTCGGGGTCACCCCGCAGCATATGTGCAAAAGCAGGCTCCTTGACGCTCAATAGTTGCCGAATAGATTGCGCGTCGATAACATTCTTCGCCCCATTACCCATTCTGGGCATATAACAAACTAGGGTCGTAGCAACCCCCCCAATCTTGAGTTGGTTCCTTTGCGGCCAAAATTGGGTTGACTCTACTGGCGCGCGACACGATCAAGAGCCGTGTCGGGCCCCCTTTTGTGCATTGGAGCAAAAATTGAAAATCAGGAGAATGGGCATTGTCGCCATCGCTCTCGCGTCTACCGGAGCCCTCGCGCTCTCGGGCTGCGCCGGTGGGAACGCCGGGCCCGCGGTCAGTGACAGCGCCATCATCACGGTGAACGGCAACGAGCCCCAGAATTCGCTGATCCCGACTAACACGACAGAGACCGGTGGCGGCAAGATCGTCACCTCGATCTTCGCCGGACTCGTCTCGTACACGGCAACCGGTGCAATCGAGAACGAGGTCGCAAAGTCGATCGAGTCCGACGACGCCACCACCTGGACGGTCACCCTCGAAGACGGCTGGACCTTTACCAACGATGAGCCCGTCACGGCGTCTTCCTTCGTCGACGCGTGGAACTACGGCGCACTGTACGAAAACGCACAGAGCACGTCGTACTTCTTCGACGACATCGTCGGTTATTCCGACGTGCAGAACACCAAGGATGACCCCACCGGGGCCGTCGATGAGAACGGCGACGTGCTGCAGGTCCCTGACCCACTCACCCCGTCGATGTCCGGCCTGACGGTCGTCGACGACACGACCTTCACGGTCGAGCTCGCTTCAGCGGAAGCAGACTGGCCGTTGCGCCTCGGCTACTCCGGCTTCTCGCCGCTGCCAGCTGCTGCGTTTGAGGACATGACTGCCTTCGGTGAGAACCCGATCGGAAACGGTCCGTACATGCTGGCCGCCGAAGGCGCTTGGGAGCACGACGTTCAGATCGCTTTGGTAACCAACCCCTCCTATGACGGTGTTCGCAAGCCGGTCAACGGCGGCGTGAGCATCGTCTTCTACGGCACTCAGGAGGGTGCGTACGCAGCCGTGCAGGGTGGTGACCTCGATGTGCTTGACCAGGTTCCCGACTCCGCGTTCGAAACGTATGTGTCCGACTTTCCGGACACAAACGTAAACCAGCCGGCCGCGATTTTCCAGGCGTTCAACATGCCGTATTACCTTGAGCACTGGAGTGGTGCAGAGGGCGAGCTTCGCCGCGCAGCGATCTCCATGTCGATCAACCGTCAGGAGATCACTGACGTCATTTTCCAAGGCACTCGTACCCCGGCTACCGACTTCACGTCGCCCGTCATTGACGGTTACTCCGACCAGCTGGCCGGCGCCGAAGTTCTTGAGTTTAATGAAAAAGAGGCCAAGGCCAAGTGGGCAGAAGCCGACGCCATCTCGCCATACACCGGCACGTTCGACCTCGCCTACAACGCCGATGGTGGACACGCGGCTTGGGTTGATGCCGTGGTGAACAGCATCAAGAACACGCTTGAAATCGACGCGGTTGGCAAGCCGTACCCGACCTTCGCTTTGGCGCTGGATGACCGCTCCAATGCAGCGCTGACCGGTGCCACCCGCGCCGGCTGGCAGGCCGACTACCCCTCGCTGTACAACTTCCTCGCGCCGCTGTACCAGACCGGTGCCGGCTCGAACTACGAGTTGTATAGCAGCCCAGAGTTTGATGGTCTCTTGAAGGAGGGTGCAGCAGCCGAAAACGTTGAGGACGCCACTGCCAAGTACCAGGAAGCCCAAGAGGTTCTGCTCAAGGACCTGCCGACTATTCCGCTGTGGTACTCCAACGCCACGGGCGTCTGGTCTGAAAACGTCGACAACGTGGAATTCGGTTGGGACTCCGTCCCGCTCTACCACAACATCACAAAGGGCTAATATTCCCCAGCTCGGTTCAGCACTGCCTGGACTTGATTAGTGCGTGAGGTGCCCGGGGCGGTATAGCCCGGGCACCTCACTGCTTAGATTTATTTAGTGATTGAGATGTTTATGTTCCTCTGTTTCAACGAGGGAACCTGATGCTTTGGTACACCGGCAAGCGTCTGCTCCAGATGATCCCCGTGTTCTTTGGCGCCACGTTCCTGATCTATTTCATGGTGTTCTCCCTTCCTGGTGACCCCATCGCGGCACTATACGGTGACCGGCCCCCTTCCCCTGGTGTCATCGCCCAATTGCGGGCCGAATACAACCTCGACAAGTCCCTAATCGAGCAGTACCTGATCTACATCGGTGGTTTCTTCCAAGGCGACCTCGGCACGACCTTCTCCGGACGCTCGGTGTCCTCTGTCATGGCTTCCGCCTTCCCAATTACGGCACGTCTGGCCATGCTCGCCCTTGCCTTCGAAGCGTTTTTCGGCATTCTGGTGGGCTTGGTGGCCGGTCTGCGCAAGGGAAAGCTGTTTGATGCCAGCGCACTTGTGGTCAGTCTCCTCCTGATTAGCGTGCCCACCTTCGTGATCGGTTTCGTGCTGCAGTTCGTCTTCGGCATCCAACTGGGCTGGGCCCGCACCACGGTCAGCGGCGCGGCACCCCTGGACGAACTGATTCTGCCCGCGCTGGTGCTGGCATCCGTCTCATTCGCCTACATTGTTCGCCTCACCCGGGCAAGCGTGTCGGATAATCTCAATGCCGATTTTGTGCGCACCGCTACGGCGAAAGGCTTGTCCGGCCGTCGTGTGGTGACCGTGCATGTGCTTCGAAATTCCCTCGTGCCCGTCGTGACTTTTCTCGGTGTCGATATCGGCTCTCTCATGGTCGGTGCCATTGTTACCGAGGGCATCTTCAACATCAACGGGGTCGGTGGCACCGTTTATGACGCCATAAAACTGGGCGAGGGACCGACGGTCGTGTCGTTCATCGCCGTTATGGTCGTCATTTTCGTGGTGGCTAACCTGCTCGTCGATCTGCTTTACGCAGCCCTGGACCCGAGGATTCGTTATGCCAAGTAGTACCCCCAACAATCGTCAGGCCCACGTCGTGGCGGCACTGGACGAGACTCCGGTTGCTGCCATCGATCAGGTGAACGAGACGCAGAAGGCCCGCAGTACCTGGACGGACGCGTGGGAATCGATGCGTCGACGTCCCTCGTTTTGGATCTCCTCGTCGCTGATTCTCCTGATCGTTCTGGTGGCCTTGATGCCGACGCTGTTCACACAAGCGCCGCCGAACAGTAATTGTTTGCTGGCCGACAGCAACGGCGGTTCTGAGGCCGGGCATCCACTCGGATTTACCCGGCAGGGCTGCGATACGTACGCCCGCATCATATTTGGCACTCGGGCATCCGTTACGGTTGGCCTGCTGGCCACGTTCTTGGTAACCCTCGTCGGCGTCGTGATCGGTGCGTTGGCCGGATACTACGGCGGCGTACTCGACGCGATCGTGTCGCGAATCGGCGATATTTTCTTTGCCGTCCCGACCGTGCTTGGCGCCATCGTGTTGTTGTCGGTGTTGCCGGAGCGCACTCCGGTCACGATTGCGCTGGTCATGTCGATTTTCGCCTGGCCGCAGATCGCACGAATCATGCGTGGAGCTGTGCTAACGGCTCGAAATTCGGATTACGTGACGGCGTCCATCGCGCTCGGCGTGTCGAAGTTTAAGATTCTGCTTCGACACGTTGTGCCGAACTCGATCGCACCGGTGATCGTGATCGCGACGGTTTCGCTGGGCACGTTCATTGTCGCCGAAGCCACGCTGTCGTTCCTCGGAATCGGCCTCGGCTCGGACATAATGTCCTGGGGTAACGACATTGGCAACGCCCAGACCTCCATCCGTACTGCCCCGCAGGTCCTGCTCTATCCAGCCGCAGCCCTGTCGGTGACCGTGCTGGCCTTCCTCATGCTGGGTGACGTCGTTGGCGACGCGCTCGATCCGAAGGCGAGGGCACGCCGATGACCGAGTTAGTGACCGAAACCGTGGATCAGACCGTGCCGAGTTCAAATGACCCACTACTCGACATTCGCGATCTTGAGGTCGGATTCCAGACGCAGTACGGCGTAGTTCCGGCTGTGCGTGGCGTAAGCCTCACTCTCTATGCCGGCCAAACGCTCGCCATCGTTGGGGAGTCAGGTTCTGGCAAGACCACTACAGCGCAGGCGATCATTAATCTGCTCGCCGGCACGGGCAAGGTCACCGCGGGCGAGATTCTGTTCGAGGGTCGCGATCTGACTAGGCTGTCGGCCAAGGAGATGCAGGGTGTGCGCGGAAGCCTGATCGGTTATGTGCCGCAGGATCCGATGAGCAACCTGAATCCCGTCTGGAACATCGGTTTCCAGGTTGAGGAAGCCATCAAGGCCAACAGCCCCTTGCGCGGAAAAGAAGCGCGTGCGCGCACCATCGAAGTGCTGCAGGAAGCTGGCCTGGCGGATGCCGCCGACCGGCTCAAGCAGTACCCGCACCAGTTCTCCGGCGGTATGCGCCAGCGCGTGCTCATCGGCATCGGGCTGTCCGCCCGGCCGAAGTTGCTCATCGCCGACGAGCCCACCAGCGCGCTCGATGTCACCGTGCAGCGTCAGATTCTCGATCACCTCGCCACCCTCACCCGGGACTACGGCACGAGCGTTCTGTTCATCACCCATGACCTCGGCCTCGCCGCCGAACGGGCCGAACAGCTCGTGGTGATGTACAAGGGCAAGGTCGTAGAGTCCGGGCCGTCGCAGGAAATCCTGGCCAACCCGCAGCACCCATACACGCAGCGCCTCGTGGCGGCCGCTCCGAGCCTTGCGTCGCGGCGCATTCAGGCCAAGAAGAATCAGGATGCCCCGGCGCCCGAAATCTTTTCGGCCGGCGGCACGGACACTGCGCTCATTACGCGGGCCACCGAACGTGAACTAGCGGCGTCGGGCAAAGATCTCATCTCCGTCGAGGGCATCTCCAAGATGTACCGCATTCGTAAATCCGGTCTGAAGTATGACGAACTCCTCGCCGTGAACGATGTGTCGTTCGGCGTGAAGAAGGGTACGACCACGGCGATCGTGGGGGAGTCCGGTTCCGGCAAATCCACCGTGGCCAAGCTCATCCTGCAGTTGGAGAGCCTCACCAGCGGGCGGATTGAATTCGAGGGACGCGATGTTGCTGGTTTGAAGGGGCGTGAGCTGCTAAATTTTCGGCGCCGCGTGCAGCCGGTCTTCCAGGACCCGTATGGTTCGCTCGACCCCCAGTACAACGTGGGCAACACCATCGCGGAACCCCTGCTCGCGCACAACGTGGGGTCGCGAAAGGAACGGCAGAAGCGGGTCTTGGAGTTGCTCGACCAGGTCTCGCTGCCGGCCGCGACGCAGTTTCGCTATCCGAGCGAGCTGTCCGGCGGTCAGCGCCAGCGCATCGCGATTGCGCGCGCCTTGGCGTTGAAACCCGACGTGCTCGTGTTGGATGAGGCCGTGTCTGCCCTGGATGTCCTGGTGCAGGGGCAGATTCTGAACCTGTTGACCGAGTTGCAGACGGAGCTGGGCCTGACCTACCTGTTCATCACCCACGACCTCGCGGTCGTGCGGTTGGTCGCCGACAATGTCTGCGTCATGCAGAGGGGGCGCATCGTGGAGGCGGCGTCGACCGATGAGGTGTTCAACAAACCGCGAGAGCTGTACACACAGGAGCTGCTCGCGGCGATCCCCGGAGCCAACTTCGCGTTCGGGCGGTAGATCAACCTTCTGCGCAGCTCAGGCCCGACCGGGGAATCATTCCTGTCGGGCCTGTGGTTTCCCTCGTGGCACTCACGGGAGCCAGCGACGTCACGCGCTGTACATATGTCGCCGTGGTGGCGGCAACCCAACGGGCCTTCACGTTGCGGGGTTCAGACGCAGCTTTTGTGCACAATGCCAGCCTTTGACGACAAAGAATTGTGCTATTTCATAACAGTTCGGTCATTTGATTGGCAAAGTTCAGGAATCTCTCTAGGGTCAGATCAAACCACGATCGACTCGCGGCCCCTCGCCGTGCACCGACGATCACTTCGCCCAGGAGGAATCTTGTCCATCAGAGGAAAACTGTTCAGGAAGAGCCTCAGTGGGGTCGCCATTGTCGGCGTCGCTGCTCTCGCCCTGACCGCATGCACCACATCCGGCAGTACCGACACCAACACGGATGCCGCGGCCAGCGGCGGCACCGTCACGGTTGCCGTGGTCAACGACTTCACGTCGTTCAATAACCAGACCCCGCAGTCCAACCTCGACACCAACGGCCAGGTCGGTTACCTCATGGGTAACTACGGCTCCGCCTTCTCCTACATCGATAAAGACTTTAAAATCGTGCACGAAAAAAAGTTCGGCACCTTCGAGAAAACCAGCGACGACCCGCAAACCGTCACATACACGCTGAATCCCGAGAACAAGTGGTCTGATGGCGAGCCCATCACAGCCGATGACATGGTGCTGTCATGGGCAACACAGGCGGGGTATTACAACGACTCGACCACCGATGAGGCAACCGGTGAGGTGACAACCGGTACGACCTACTTCGAGATTGCGGCGAGCACTGCCGGTCTCGACACGACAGCCTTCCCCACGGTCAGCGATGACAACATGTCGATGACGCTGGTCTATGACACCCCCTACGTGGACTGGGAACTGGTCAACCCGATCGGCCAGCCCGCCCACATCGTCGCCAAGAAGGCCGGGCTCAGCTCCGCCGCCGACCTGACCGCGCTGCTCAAGGGGCTGCCAAAGGGCGACCCGGCCAACCCAGCTGCACCCGACCCCACGCTCAAAGCTGCTGCGGACTTCGTGAACACCGGTTACGACGTGACCGCCTTCCCGACCGACCCCGACCTGTTGGTTTCCAGCGGCCCGATGGTGCCGACCGGCTGGACCCCCGGCCAGTCGTTCACCATGGAGCGCAACAAGTACTACGTCGGTGGCATGATTCCCAAGATCGACAAGATTGTGCTGCGCGTCATCCCCGACGCGAACGCGCAGGTCACCGCTCTGCAAAACGGTGAAGTGGACATCATCAACCCGCAGGCATCCGCTGACACGCTGACCGCATTGGAGAACACGGGCGCTGACGTGCTCACCGGTGACCAGGTGTCGTACGACCATCTCGACCTCAACTTCGGAGCCCCGGTCTTCGCCGACCTCAGTGTTCGCCAGGCGTTCCTGAAGACGATTCCGCGCCAGCAGATCCTCGACTCCATCGTGACCCCGGTCAACCCGGATGCCAAGGTATTGGACTCGCAGATCTGGGTTCCGGCCAACGAACCGTACGCTGACTCGATTGCGAACAACGGATCCAGCGACTACGCAGAGGTTGACATCGAGGGTGCCAAGACGCTCCTCGCCGGTGCAACACCGACGATCAGTATCCTGTACAACACCAAGAACCCGAACCGCGTCGATGAGTTCCAGGCCATTCAAGAATCGGCTACCAAGGCCGGTTTCAACATCGTCGACAAGGGCTCACCCGACTGGAGCTCCCTCCTGGCCGGTGGCGACTATGACGCCTCCATCTTCGGTTGGATCAGCCCGGGCGTCGGCTCTGCCGGCATTTCGCAGATCTTCTCAACCAACGGCGGCGGAAACTACAGCCGCTACACGGGAACCAACGCTGATGCCATCGCGACCCAGACCACTCTGGATCCCGACAAACTCATCGCGATCGAGAAGCGTATGGACAAGCAGATGTTTGCGGATGCCTACGGGCTGCCCATGTTCCAACTGCCCGGCGTGTTTGGTGTCGCCAAGCGGGTGAGCGGTGTGGAGTACATGGGTAACCAGACCGGTCCGTTCTGGAACTTCTGGGAGTGGTCCGTCAACAAGTAGCACGACCGAGAGATAAAGCTCGATCGCGCAGTTGGGCTCCTGGGCACGCCCGGGAGCCCCACTCGTGAGTCTGACGGCATCCGTTCTTTTGTTCTTTTGCCTAATTCAGAAGTGCGAAACAACCCCTACAGTGAGGTAGCCCAGACATGGTGAGCTTCATCCTGAGACGTGTTCTCGTTTCCGTCCTCATCCTGATCGCTGCATCATTTCTGATGTACGTCATGGTGGGCTACTCGGCCGACCCGCTTCAAGACCTCCGAAGCAGCAATTCGCCCAACAAACAGCAACTGATCAACGCTCGCGTCTCGCTCCTTGACCTGAACGTTCCACCGCCCTTGCGCTGGGTGCTCTGGATCGGAGGTGTGGCGAAATGTGCGATTCCGTTCGCCAATGCTTGCGACCTGGGCTCGACTATCTCGAATGCCCGGGTGGTCGACATCCTGCCCAACGCCCTCGCCGCAACGGTGCAGCTCGTCACCTTCGCGCTCGTGCTGGCCATTCTGCTCGGCGTGACGATCGGCATCATCACCGCCCTCCGCCAGTACAGCGGCCTCGACAACACGGTCACCTTCGTCAGTTTCTTTCTGTACTCGCTGCCCGCCTTCCTTGTCGCCGTGCTGCTCAAAGAATTCGTCGCCATCGGGTTCAACGACTTTCTGCGGGACCCCGTGATCGGTGGCACAGCGTTACTGGTCATCGGCCTTATCGTCGGGGCCATCTGGCAGTCTCTCCTCGGTGGTGACAGGCGGCGCAGACTGGTTGTGTTCCTCGTGTCCGGGCTCGCGACATCGGGTGTTCTGCTGCTGATGAGTGCGACGGGCTGGTTCATGCACCCGGGCCTCGGCGCGGTTCCGATCATTCTGCTGGTCGCTGCGATCGCCCTCGGCGCGGCCACCCTGCTGGCTGGCCTGCGCAACCGTCGGGCACTCGTCACGGCGGGCATCAATGCGGTGATCGCCGTTGTGGCGTACTTCACACTGCAGCCACTGTTCGACGTGTCGAGCGCGGGAACGCTGTTCATTCTCGCCCTCGCCACTATCGCAGTCGGGCTGGTCAGCGGTTTTCTGGCGGGGGGCTACGATCGTGGCCAGAATATGCGGGTCGGTCTCGTCACCGCCCTGCTCTCCGGCGCTGTCGTCCTGCTGGACCGCTTCATGCAGTCCTGGGGCGATCTGCTGTCCGCTACGAACGGACGACCGATAGCGACGGTGGGCTCGCAGACGCCGGGGCTGTCCGGCGATGTGTGGCTTTCGGGCCTCGACGCTTTCGCCCACCTGACCCTGCCGACAATCGCGCTGCTGCTCATCTCCTTCGCCGGGTACACCCGATACTCCCGCGCCGGCATGCTCGAGGTTCTCAGTCTGGACTTCATCAGGACGGCTCGGGCAAAGGGACTGCCCGAACGCACCGTGATCATGCGCCACGCGTTCCGCAACATGCTTATCCCCCTGACAACCCTCGTTGCTTTCGACGTCGGGGCCCTGCTCGGTGGCGCGATCATCACAGAATTTGTCTTCGCCATCCCCGGCATGGGGAGTCTGTTCAATGCAGGCCTGTCGCGCGGCGACGTCAACCCGGTCATGGGGTACTTCCTGATCGTGGCCGCGATGGCCATCACCTTCAACTTTCTGGCCGATATGGCCTATGCCGGGCTCGACCCGAGAGTGAGGATTCGCTAAATGTCCACACCGATTGGTTCGGGGCAGACCCCGCCCACCGAAATTCCGGCCGACGAACTCGCCGGTGCCAGCTCGATCCCCGAGAGCCAGGGTCGTTTGATTTGGCGGCGGTTCATCGGTAATAAGGTCGCTGTTGCTTCGATTATCGTTATTGCGTTCATCATCATTTTTTCCTTCTCCGCCATCGGCGTCGGCGCCATTCCTGGCTGGTGGAAATACGACTTCAAATCGCTCAATCCGCAGGTGAACCAGGGCGACCCGACCCTGTCGCTCCTGCCACAATTCCTCGGTGGCAACGGAATCTCGCTGGGCGAGCATCCGTTCGGCCAGGACCGCATCGGCAAGGACTACTTCGCCATGACCATGCGGGGCATTCAGAACTCCGCGCTCGTGATGGTGGTTCTCGGCCTCATCGCGACCGTTGTCGGCGTGGTGGTCGGGGCGGTTGCCGGGTACTACCGCGGCATGGTCGATGCCGTGTTGATGCGCATCACGGACGTCTTCATCGTGATTCCCGCGCTCGTCATCGGTTCGGTCGTCGGCCACTGGTTCGGCAGCCTCGGCGCCCCGATACTCGCCATCATGCTCGGGTTCTTCTCCTGGATGGGCATCGCTCGCCTGGTGCGTAGCGAGTTCCTGTCGCTGCGCGAACGCGAGTTCGTCGAGGCGGCCCGGGTAGCCGGGGCGTCGGACGCGCGCATCATCTTCAAGCACATCCTGCCCAATGCCATGGGCGTGGTCATCGTGTCGGCGACGCTCATCATGGCCTCGGCCATTCTGCTCGAGACGGCGCTGAGCTTTCTCGGCTACGGCATCCGCTCTCCCGACGTGTCGCTCGGCCTGCTGATCAGCTCCAACCAATCGGCGTTCCAGACTCGGCCGTGGCTGTTCTGGTGGCCCGGTGCGTTCATCGTGTCGCTGGCGCTCCTGGTCAACTTCGTCGGCGACGGTTTGCGCGATGCCTTCGACCCGCGCCACCGCAGGTTCAAGCTCAGCAAGATGCGCGAGACCCGACCTGAACCGGAATTGGACAGCCAGCCATGACGCCGGTCACGTGCCCGCCGGTGCTGTGCTCAGGCCAGAAGAAGAGCCACAAGAGATGCCGCAGCACCGGCCACAAGCACGCCGGCACGACCCCACGCCCACACGACAGACACGGGTGTCTGCGCCGCGAGGCCGCCGTCTACCCGGCCGCTGCGCTGCAGGGCGTCCCAGCGAGAGCGCACCAGTTGCGCCGCCTCACCGGACTCACTATCCGGCAGGTCGCCGGGTCGGGGTTGCCCGGTCAGGTAGGGCACCGGGTCGGTGGTCTTACGACGTCCGGCGCTGGTCAAGCTTCGGCCGGGCGCGGGAGCGCAGTGCACAGCGAACTTACGCCCCGGCGTGTACAGGGTGAGCGCGAACTTGGTGTCGACGTGCACGAGCGCCGCCCACGGCACCACAATGGTGCGCAGGGGATTGCGAATGGTCACGCCGACGTCGTCTACCTGCAGGCTGGGGTGCCAGAGCACCTCCCAGACGAACAGCATCACGAACAGGGCCGGAATGACCAGCCAGCGGTTCGACGCGGTCGGCAGCAGGAACAGGCTCAGCGCACTCAGCGCGGCAATCCCGGCAAATACAGCAGCGATGATGCGGTTGAACCGCGAGTAGAAAAAATTCGGGTCGGCAGCGACGGACATGCAGCCATGCTGCCAGATTTTTGCCGCAACCACCGCGCGAGCAGCAGTACCAACGAAAGCAGGACTTCATGACCGAACAGGTGACGACCACATACTCCGGCCCGGTGCTGCAAGTTACCGACCTCACCGTGCACTTCGGCGTGGACAACGTCTGGGTGCCGGCCGCGCTCAAACTGAACTACTCGATCGAGCGTGGCAAGGTGCTCGCCATCGTCGGCGAGTCCGGCTCGGGCAAGAGTGCCAGCTCCATGGCCGTTCTCGACCTGCTCCCGGAGAACAGCCGCATCTCCGGCAGCGTCAAGCTCAGCGGCCGGGAACTGATGGGGTTGAAGCCCGCGCAGATGCACAAGGTGCGTGGTGGCCAGATCGCCATGATCTTCCAGGAGCCGATGACGGCGCTCAACCCGGTCTATACGATCGGCTTCCAGATCATCGAAACCCTGCGGGCCCACTTCGGTATGTCGCCCTCGCAGGCCAAGACGCGCGCCCTGGAGTTGCTCGACATGGTCGAGTTGCCAGATCCGCTGAAGGCCTTCAACTCCTACCCGCACCAGTTGAGCGGCGGGCAACGCCAGCGTGCCATGATCGCCCAGTCCATCTCCTGCGACCCGCAACTGCTCATCGCCGACGAGCCCACGACTGCACTCGACGTGACCGTGCAGGCCGAGATTCTCGACCTGCTGCGCAGCCTGCGCGATCGCCTCGACAGCGCCATCCTGCTGATCACGCACGACATGGGTGTCGTCGCCGACCTCGCCGATGACATCGCCGTCATGCGACGGGGCGTCATCGTCGAACGCGGCACGGTCGACCAGATCTTCAACGCACCCAGGCACCCGTACACCATCGCCCTGCTCCAGGCCGTTCCGCACCTCGGCCAGCGCGGCGACGAAGCCATCGACATGACGGCGGCGCTCGCCATCGGCACCGACATCGTGGTCGACGCCGTGCTCGCCGCTCGCATCGAGGTCAACGAGCGGCTGGCGAATGAGGCGGCCACGGCAGCCCGGCGCGACAGCCGCGAAGTGGTCGTCAGGTTCGATGATGTCGTCATCGAATATCCCAAACACGGTCGAGTCGCAGCATTCCGTGCCGCCGACAAGGTCAACCTGTTCGTGCGCCAGGGAGAGGTGCTCGGACTCGTGGGGGAGTCGGGCTCCGGTAAAACCACGCTCGGACGTGCCGCCATCGGTCTCTTGCCCATCACCGAAGGCACGCTGCACGTGGCTGGCCAGGACATCTCCAAGGCCGGCCGAGACGAGATTCACCGACTGCATAAGAGTGTCGGAATCGTTTTTCAGGACCCTTCTTCCTCGCTCAACCCACGGATGCCGATCGGCGACAGCATCGGGGAACCGCTCAAGCTCGCCAAGGGTTTGAAGGGCGCGGCCCTGAGCGCCGAGGTGGAGCGGTTGCTCGACAGTGTTGAGCTGCCTCGCTCCTACCGCAGCCGCTTTCCGCACGAACTCTCCGGTGGGCAGAAGCAGCGTGTCGGCATTGCCCGTGCGCTCTCCCTCGAACCGAAAGTGCTCATCGCTGATGAACCGACCAGCGCGCTCGACGTCTCGGTGCAGGCCCGGGTACTGCTGCTGATTCAGTCGCTGCAGCAGCAGATGAATTTCGCCTGCCTGTTCATCACCCACGACCTCGCCGTCATCGACGTGCTCGCCGACCGCATCGCGGTGATGCACCACGGCCGCATCGTGGAAACCGGCACGCGGGATGAGATTCTGCGCTACCCGAAAGACCCGTATACCCAGCGTCTGCTTGCGGCCGTGCCGATCCCCGATCCGACCGAACAGCGCGCCCGCCGCGAGTTGCGGCGCGAGTTGCTGGCCGCCGGAAACGAGGTCTAGCCGGGTTCGCCCCACCAGCCGGAGTCAAATCGTACGGTAGGATTATACCTCGGGTCACATTATGACCCCCGGTATCCATTCTTCGTCGCGCGCGAGACTCTGCGGCACTCATTCTTCGTAAGGATCTATTTTTATGGCGATTGCTACACGCAATAACCTCCGAAATGTTGCAATCGTTGCTCACGTTGACCACGGTAAGACGACGCTGGTTGACGCGATGCTCAAGCAGACCGACTCCTTCGCGGACCACTCCCACGTTGAAGAGCGCGCGATGGACTCGAACGAACTCGAGCGCGAAAAGGGCATCACGATCCTCGCCAAGAACACGGCGGTTTCGTACAAGGGCATCCACGCCACCGACGGTCCCATCACCATCAACGTGATCGACACCCCGGGCCACGCTGACTTCGGTGGCGAGGTTGAACGCGGACTGTCCATGGTCGACGGCGTCGTTCTCCTCGTTGACGCGAGTGAGGGCCCGCTGCCGCAGACCCGTTTCGTGCTCCGCAAGGCGCTCGAGGCCAAGCTGCCCGTCATCCTCCTGGTCAACAAGACCGACCGTCCCGACGCGCGCATCGACGAGGTCGTGGCCGAGAGCCAGGACCTCCTCATCGGCCTCGCGAGCGACATGGCCGACGACTTCCCCGACCTCGACCTCGACGCCGTGCTCGACGTGCCCGTCGTCTACGCCTCCGGGCGTAACGGCGCCGCCAGCTGGAACAAGCCTGAAGACGGCACGCTGCCCGATAACGACGACCTCGAGCCGTTGTTCGACGCGATCCTCAAGCACATCCCGGCACCGACCTACGATGACACGCACCCGCTTCAGGCGCACGTCACCAACCTCGACGCCTCGCCGTTCCTTGGCCGTCTCGCGCTGCTGCGCATCTTCCAGGGCACCATCAAGAAGGGCCAGACCGTGGCCTGGGTGCAGCAGGACGGCACCGTCAGCAACGTGAAGATCACCGAGCTGCTCATCACCAAGGCGCTGGACCGCTACCCGACCGAGAGCGCCGGCCCCGGCGACATCGTGGCCGTAGCCGGTATCGAGAACATCACCATTGGTGAGACCCTCGCCGACCCCGACGACGTGCGCCCCCTGCCGACCATCACGGTTGACGACCCGGCCATCTCGATGACCATCGGCACCAACACCTCGCCGCTCATGGGCAAGGTCAAGGGCCACAAGCTCACCGCCCGCATGGTCAAGGACCGCCTCGACCGCGAGCTCGTCGGTAACGTCTCGCTCAAGGTCGTCGACATCGGACGTCCCGACGCCTGGGAGGTGCAGGGCCGTGGAGAACTGGCCCTCGCCATCCTCGTTGAGCAGATGCGTCGTGAGGGCTTCGAGCTCACCGTCGGCAAGCCGCAGGTCGTTGTGCGTCGCATTGACGGCAAGGTGCACGAGCCCTACGAGCACCTCACCATTGACGCGCCCGAAGAATACCTCGGCGCCATCACGCAGCTGCTCGCCGCCCGCAAGGGTCGCATGGAGAACATGGCCAACCACGGCACCGGCTGGGTTCGCATGGAGTTCATCGTTCCGTCGCGCGGCCTGATCGGCTTTCGCACGCAGTTCCTCACCGACACGCGCGGTACCGGTATCGCCAACGCCATCCTGCACGGCTACGAGCCTTGGGCCGGAACGATCAGCACCCGTACCAACGGTTCGATCGTCGCCGACCGCTCCGGTGCAGTCACCCCGTTCGCGATCATCAACCTGCAGGAACGCATGTCGTTCTTCGTGCAGCCGACCTCCGAGGTCTACGAAGGCATGGTCATCGGCGAGAACTCGCGCGCTGACGACATGGACGTGAACATCACCAAGGAAAAGAAACTGACCAACATGCGTCAGTCCAGCTCCGACACGTTCGAGTCGATGACGCCGCCCAAGCAGCTTTCGCTCGAGCAGTGCCTCGAATTCGCTCGTGAAGACGAGTGCGTCGAGGTCACCCCGGCCGCCGTGCGTATTCGCAAGGTGGAGCTCACGGCAGCCGCTCGCTCACGCCAGGTTTCACGCGTGAAGAAGCAGGACGCCAACTAGTCAGCTTCGCCCGCGAGAGCGTAAAAAGTGCCGCTTCGACCACGTCGAAGCGGCACTTTTTGTGCCTCGCGGTGTACACATTCGCACAACTTGAAAGGCTTCACATGACGACCAGCAGACTGACACGACGAATTGTTCTCGCCCTCGTAGTCGCCGCAGTCGGACTACCCCTCGTGGCGGGCTGCTCCGTGGGCGACACCGTGCGCGATAGCGTGAATGGTGCCGTGAACGGAGCCGTGCAGGACGCGACGGGCGGTGACGTCAGCCTCGGAGGCCAGCTTCCCGCAGACTGGCCGGCCGAAATTCCCGTGCTCGACGGAGAGGTTCTCTTCGCGACCGGTGGTGTCGGGGAGAGTGGGGTCGGTGGCTGGGTAGTGACCGTCAATGCCACGTCAACGACTCCCTTGGACGATGCACGGACTCAGCTGCAGGCGGCCGGCTTCACCGAAGTGGTGGCCGGAGTCGACACGGAGGTGGTCACGATGGCGAACGAGAACTTTGGTGTCGTCGTGGCCGGCAATCCCGACGGCGTGCTCTACACGGTCACCCCGGTGCCCGCGCTCGGTTAAGCGAACAGGGGTGCTCCGACGTAGCTTCCCTCAGGGGTGCCCGCCGGAACCGCGAACAGGGCGCTGCCGACATGGCGAATGTATTCGTTGAGTGCGTCGTGCTTGGCGAGGTTCAGCTGTACAGCAGCGAACTGAGCCGGCGACCGCTGGAAGCTGATAAAAAACAACCCAGCTTCCAGTCGCCCCAGCTCATCGTTGCCGTCGACGAAATTGTAGCCGCGACGCAATAATTTGGTGCCGTTATTCTGAGCTGGATGCGCCAGTCGCACGTGCGCAGCAGCGCCGATGAGTGGCTGGTCTGCCCGGCCGGCCAGCGCGAAGTCGGGCTCACTGAACTCCGTGCCACCCGAAAGCGGTGCGCCAGCGCCCTTGGTGCGTCCGAACACGGCTTCCTGCTCGCTCAGAATGGAGCGGTCCCAGGTCTCGATGGTCATGCGGATGCGCCGCGCCACCAGGTAGGAGCCGCCGGCCAACCAGGCCGGGCCGTCGGCCGCCGACACCCAGACCTGGTCGGTGACGACATCGGGTTCTTCAGCCTTGATGTTGGCGGTGCCGTCCTTGAAGCCGAACAGGTTGCGCGGGGTGGCCTGGCTCGTTGACGTCGACGAGGTGCGTCCGAAACCGAGCTGGGACCAGCGCAGGGCGGCCCGCCCGAACGCGATCCGCGACAGGTTGCGAATCGCGTGCACGGCGACCTGGGGGTCGTTGGAACAGGCTTGGATGCACAGGTCACCGTCGCTGCGGCCGACATCGAGGTCGTCGCCGGGAAAGTGCGGCAACGACGTCAGCTCGGCCGGTCGGCGGCGTGCAAGTCCGAAGCGATCGACGCCATCCGCTGTTTCAAACAAGGTCGGGCCAAAGCCGAACGTAATCGTCAGGCCCGCGGTCGGTAGTCCCTGCGCCTCACCGGTGTCTTCCGGCGGGGCGTCGTACGGGCCGGAGACCGCGCCATACTCGCCGACGTCCCGGCCGGCGCTCATCGAAGCGGCTGCGATGGTCCAGTCCTGCAGTAGCTCGATCAATTCGGCCCGCGTGGTGCCGGCCGAGACGTCAAACGCGGCGAAGTGCAGGCGATCCTGGGCAGGCGTGACGATGCCAGCCTGGTGCCGGCCGTAAAACGGGTACACAACAGAACCGGATGCCATCTCCGGCGTCGCCGACGCGGCCAGCGCCGCCCGGTCCCCGGCCACCCCCAGCCCGATTCCGGCGACGCTTGCCCCGGCGAGGCCGAGCAGCCCGCGCCGAGACAGGCCGCGGGCCGGCACGACCAGATCGGCGGACTCGGCTCGCTTACTACCCGTCACACCGTGCGTCACAGCACGAGCGCGGCGGTGAGTCGATTCAGCGGCTCGCCGAGTGCGTTGACCTGGTCGGCGAGGGCGCGAATCTCGCCCGGATCGAGGTCGGTGTACAGGGTGAACCCGTCGCTGACGCGCTGCGCGTCCAGCAGCGTCTGCAGGGCGGCGAACTCGCCGTCGAGCGACGCGGCCAGGTCGGCATCCGTTTGCAGAAGAATCGGGCGCACGCCGTCGTAAAGCTTCTTGGCACCGTCAACGTTGGCCTGGAAGTCCCAGAGATCGGTGTGTGACCAGATCTCTTCCTCTCCGGTGACCTTGCCCGTCGCGACCTCGTCGAGCAGGCCGATCGCGCCGTTGGTCTGCTGCGACAGGGTGAAGTTCAAACCCTGCACCTTCTCGTGCAGGGTGGCGGTGTCGGCGACGAGCAGCCCGGTGAGGTCCGCGCGCTTCTGTGTGCTGTACGCCTCGAAGCCGGCTTCGGCGTCAGCGGGCCACAAGTCCTTCTCGATCGCGTGCCAGCCGGTCCAGTCCTGGCCCTCTTCGAGATCGGCTTCGCGCAGGTCGAGCTTCGGGTCGAGGTCCCCGAACGATTCGGCGATGGTTTCCACCCGCTCCCAGTGCACCCGGGTGGGGGCATAGAAGCTGCGTGCAGCGCCGAAGTCTCCGGCCAGATAGGCCGCGGCGAACGTGTCGGTGCCGGTGACGAGCTGGTCGATCTGGTCGCTCACGTAGGAAGCGTAGTTGCTGTTGGCGGTGTCGATTTGGGCCGCCAGGTCGACATTGAGGGTGGCCGCGGCATCCGTTTTGGTCGCGGTGAACTCAGCCTTGCCGACGCCGTCCCCGGACATGCCGGGCTTGCAAGCGGTGAAGTAGCTGCCGGCGTCGAGCTGCACGACGAGGTCGCGGCTGAGGCCAGGGCCGATGTTCTCGGCCTCGCCGACGATGCGCTTGCCATCGGCAGCCAGCAGGTAGAACTCCGTGACCTGGTCACCGGAATTGGTGACAGTGAAGCGGATGCTGCCGGCCGGCGCCTCGTTCGCCGATACCGCGCAGGCCGTCTGGCTGCTGTCGACGGTGATCGCCGTGTGCGTGGCAGCCGGGTCGTTGGCGACACATCCTGTGAGCAGACCAACACCGAGCACGCTGGCACTGAGAAGGCTGACACCGAGCAAACTGGTAGAACGAAAAGCACGAGGCATGAAAATCCTTCGACAGTGAAACGAAAAGTTACCGCACCGCGACGGGCGTGGGGGCGGGCGCGAAGGGCGCAGCCGGGGCCGGGGCCGGGCGCGCACTCGTGCGGCCCCGGCGGCTCTTGGTGATGAAGAGAGTCAGGGTGGGCACGGTGTAGGCAAGCCAGGCGAACATCTCGAACCACGTGGTGGCGGGGGAGAAATTCAGAGTGCCCTTGAGCAGGGTGCCATACCAGCTGTCCGGCGGCACGGCGGCACTCACGTTGAAGGCGAGTGCATTCAGGCCGGGCAGGATGCCGGCTTCCTGCAGGTCGTGCACGCCGTAGGAGAGCACGCCGGCGGCGACGACGATGAGGATGGCACCGGTGTAGGTGAAGAACTTCGACAGGTTGATCTTGAGCATGCCCGCGTAAATCAGAGCGCCAAGGCCGATGGCGGTCACGATGCCGAGGAATGCGCCGAGCAGGGGCATGGTAGTGGCACCGGTGGCCTGCACGGCAGCCCAGAGGAACAGGGCAGTCTCAATGCCCTCGCGGCCCACAGCGAGGAACGCGACGAGTACGAGACCGAGGCCGGCGCCCACGAGGTGCTTGTCGATGTTGCCCTGGAGGTGCCCCTTGAGGTCGCGGGCGGTGCGCAACATCCAGAACACCATCCAGGTCACCAGCCCGGTCGCAGCGATTGACAGCACGCCGCCAATGGTCTCGCGCGCGGTGAACGACAGGCCGTAGGTGCCATAGGTGAGCAGGGCGCCGATGCTGAGGGCGAGGAGTACGGCCAGGCCGACACCGAGCCAGATGCGCGGCAGCACGTCTCGCCGGTTGATCTTCACGACGTAGGCGATGAGGATCGTTACGATCAGAGCGGCCTCGAGGCCTTCGCGCAGGCCGATCAGGTAGTTTGCGAGCACAGGGTTCCTTGTAAGTTCGGGCGAAATATTTGGTAAGGCTAACCTTACTCTTGCGACTCTAGCCTGAACGTCGCGGGCGTGTCTAGTTATGATTTGACTCGGGAAGAAATATTGCCCAGCGATAAACAGCCAGCAGGGCAGAACGGTGCGTGAACCCATGGTCATGTCCGGCAGCGGCGAGCGAATCGTGTTCGTGCACGCCCATCCTGGCGATGAGTCCGCTCTGACCGGTGGCACCATTGCCCGGCTCCGCTCCGAGGGGTCGCGGGTTCTCGTGCTGTACGCCGCAGCACTGGCCGAAGCGGATGCCGCGGCCACGTCCGCGGCGCTGGCTGAAGCGGATGCCGCGGCCACGTCCGCGGCGCTGGCTGAACTGGGGGCGCGCAGCTGGCATCGATTGCCGCAGGGTTCCGTTGGCGGGCTAGAACTGGCGCAGGCCCTGCGCAGAGCTATCGACGATCTCGACGCGACAGCCGTGGTCGTCGGCGCTGTCGATGATGCTCTGCGCGAGGTCGCCACGGCCACCGCGCACGACGCCGGCCTGCCCGTCTTCCTTGCCCGCACGGTGCGGCAAGCACCCGGACAGCGTCTCATCGCGATTGACGTGGGCGACCATCTCGACCAGAAGGTGCGGGCGCTCGGGCATTTTCCGGCACGCTGGAGCCTCTCAGGGCACACGCGCACCCTCGCCGGCGGCAGCACCGACACCATCACCGACACCGAAACGTTCCTGCGCGCGGATGCCCCGCGCCCAGCCCCCGCTCCGCCGGCCCCCCAGCCCGCTCGCCTGAACCTCACGAACAGGTCGCTGGCCGGCCTCGTCGGCCTGCTGCTGGGTATCCTCTTCGGTGTGCTGGGAACCATCGCGCATCAGGCGACCCTGACACTGTTCGGCGTGGCGCTTCCGATCGGCCTGACGATCGCCTTCGTCGGGATCGGCGCCCTGCTGCTTGGGCTGCGCCTCGTCGTGGGGGATCGATTCGTGGTCGGCCTGGCCGCGGCAGGGTTGCTCCTGACCATTTTTGTGCTGTCACTGCGCGGTTCCGGAGGGTCGGTTCTCGTGCCGGCTGGCCTGCCAGGAACCCTGTGGACCGTCGTTCCGGCGCTGATCGCGGCTTTTGTGCTGGCCTGGCCGAAACTGCCGCCGCGCCGCCGATAACCGAGCACTTTCTCATACGGAGAGAGGCGTCGACCGAGGGGGCGTAGAATCAAGAGTCCGCTCTCGAAGGGAATCCTCAGCCTGTGACGTATGTGATCGCTCTGCCGTGCGTTGATGTGAAAGATCGTGCCTGCATCGACGAATGCCCGGTGGACTGCATTTATGAGGGCGAACGCTCCCTCTATATCCATCCGGACGAGTGCGTCGACTGCGGAGCCTGCGAACCGGTCTGCCCGGTCGAGGCCATTTACTACGAAGACGACCTGCCCGAACAGTGGGCCGACTATTACAAGGCCAACGTCGAATTCTTCGACGACATCGGCTCCCCGGGCGGAGCCGCCAAAGTCGGCGTGCTCGCCAAGGACCACCCCGTCATCTCCGCGCTGCCGCCGCAGGTTCAGCACTAAGCAATTTTCGTGCTGAAGCCGCTGCCGGATTACCCCTGGGATCAGATGGTCCCTTTTGCCACCCAGGCACGCCAGCACGCCGACGGAATCGTCGATCTGTCGATCGGTTCGCCCGTCGATGCCACGCCCGACGTCGTGCAGCGGGCGCTGCGCTCGGCAACGGATGCCCACGCCTACCCGCAGACCGTCGGTACTCCCGCATTGCAGCGGGCGATCATCGCGTGGTACGCCCGACGCCGCGGTGTCGACGGCCTGCAACCGCAGAACGTGTTGCCCACGATCGGTTCCAAGGAACTCGTCGCGCTCATGCCGTTCATGCTCGGCCTCGGCGAGGGTGACACGATCGTGCATCCGCGGGCCGCCTACCCGACCTACGCGATCGGCGCCGCCATCGCCGGAGCCACGGCCATAGCCTCCGATGATCCGGCCGAGTGGCCCGAATCGACCAAGCTGATCTGGCTCAACAGCCCGGGCAACCCCGACGGTCGGGTACTGCCGGTCGCGGCACTCCGCGCTGCGGTCGCCCGTGCTCGAGAACTCGACGCCGTCATCGTCAGCGACGAATGTTATGCCGAACTCGGCTGGGACGCCCCGTGGAACACAGAGCCGATCCCGAGCATCCTCGATCCTCGGGTGATCGAGGGAGATCGGCGCAACGTAGTCGCGATCTACTCGCTGAGCAAGCAGTCCAACATGGCCGGCTACCGCGCGGCTTTCGCCGCCGGGTGCAGCGGTGTGCTCGAGCGTCTACTGACCGTGCGCAAGCACGCCGGGCTCATGCTGCCGGCACCGCTCCAAGCCGCCATGATCGCCGCTCTCGGAGACGACCAGCACGTCGCCGTGCAGAAGGAGCACTACCGAGCCCGCCGAGAGACCCTGCGGCCGGCTTTGGAACAGGCCGGCTTTCATATAGATCGGAGCGAAGCCGGGCTCTACCTCTGGGCGACGGAGGGGCGACCCGCGTGGGAATCCATCGGGCGGCTGGCGGCCCGAGGTATCCTGGCCGGTCCCGGTCCGTTCTACGGCGATGTCTACCCGGAGCACGTGCGCTTCTCGCTCACCGCCACCGACGAGCGAATCGCCGCCGCCGCCACACGTCTGCATTCCTGACGGCTCCACCCGAGTATGTGCTCGACACTGTGGACTATCACCAACGAACCGCCCGAAGACTTAGCTGATGCAACAGTAGGCGGTCGGGCAGATTAGGC
Organism: Cryobacterium sp. Hz9; assembly: GCF_004402825.1. Lineage (NCBI taxonomy): Bacteria > Bacillati > Actinomycetota > Actinomycetes > Micrococcales > Microbacteriaceae > Cryobacterium > Cryobacterium sp. Hz9. Next base: position 297,204 of record NZ_SOFC01000023.1, on the reverse strand, counting down.
TGTGATCGCGACAGAGTCGGCCACAGCAGTTTCACCACTGGCTAACTCAGTGACGCGTCGCCACATTTCATCCGGCAGCGATACCTGAGGAGGCTCCGTGACCGACGTCGCGCAGCACACAACACCCGGCGAACCGATGAGCGCTGACCCCAACAAGGTCACGCTCACCTTTCCGGGCGGGAGCGCAGAATTTCCGATCCTGACCAGCGTGGACGGCGTGTCGAGCATTGACATCTCCACCCTCACTAAGAAGACCGGCCTCACCACGCTGGACTACGGTTTTGTCAACACAGCGGCGACCCGCTCCGCGATCACCTACATCGACGGCGATGCTGGCATCCTGCGCTACCGCGGATATCCGATCGAACAGATCGCACAGAACTCAAACTTTCTCGAAACCGCCTGGCTGCTGATTTACGGTGAGCTGCCGAGTGCGAGCGAACTCGCCAACTTTGACGATCGCATCCGCCACCACACGCTGTTGCACGAAGACATGCGCCGCTTCTTCGATTCCCTGCCGCACAAGGCGCACCCGATGAGCGTGCTCGCCTCCGGCGTCTCGGCCCTGTCGACGTTCTACCAGGACTCGCTCGACCCGAAAGACCCGGAGCAGGTCGAGATTTCGACCATTCGCCTGTTGGCCAAGCTGCCGGTCATGGCCGCCTACGCGCACAAGAAGAGCATCGGCCAGGCTTTTCTCTACCCCGACAACTCCCTGAGCTTCGTCGACAACTTTCTCAAGCTCAACTTCGGCAACATGGCCGAGCCCTACGAGATCGACCCGGTCGTGAGCAAGGCGCTCGAGCGCCTGCTCATGCTGCACGAGGACCACGAGCAGAACGCCTCCACCTCGACCGTGCGTTTGGTCGGCTCGACCGAGGCCAACCTGTTTGCGTCGGTCTCGTCCGGCATCAACGCCCTGTTCGGGCCGCTGCACGGCGGCGCCAACGAGGCCGTGCTGTCGATGCTCGGTGAGATCCAGGCATCCGGTCAGGGCGTTGAAAAGTACGTCGAACGTGTCAAGAACAAGGAGCAGGGTGTGAAGCTCATGGGCTTCGGCCACCGGGTGTACAAGAATTACGACCCGCGCGCCACGCTGGTCAAGGAAAGCGCCCACGAGGTGCTTGCAGCTCTCGGCGTCAAGGATGACCTGCTCGACATCGCGCAGGAACTCGAGCACATCGCGCTCAACGACGATTACTTCAAGGAACGTCGCCTGTATCCCAACGTCGACTTCTACACCGGCGTCATCTACAAGGCGATGGGCTTTCCAACGCGTATGTTCACCGTGCTCTTCGCGATCGGCCGCTTGCCCGGCTGGGTCGCGCACTGGCGTGAGATGAACGAGGATCCGGCCACCAAGATCGGCCGCCCGCAGCAGCTCTATGTGGGCTCCCCGGCCCGCGACTACCCGCGCCCCTAGAAGAAGTCGGGCGGCGAAAGTCTGCCGCTGCGGATGGCAGGGCAGCGGTCGCTCTGGCCGATGATGGGCCGGGTTGGCGTCTCGCCGCTCGTGCACCTGCGCGATGTCACCTTTAGCCGGATGAACAAGCGCGGCGTTGGAGTGCTGACGACGTCAGCAGCCGGGGCCCCGGGGATTAGCCCGGCAATCTTCGGCGACGAGCACGGTGGATTCCCGCGCTGCGACCACCGTAAACGGTGTCGACGGCACGGTGACGATGCCTTCGACGGGTCGCCAGCCTTGGTCGCCGAAGGTGTAATCGGCTCTGTAATCGACGGTGAGCACGACCGAGAACGTGCCCTTCGCTGTGTAGACGTGGCTGGTGTCGGTCGCTGAGAATTCGGCGAAGCCGAGGTCCTTCCAGCTCGCCCCGCCGTCGGCGGACGCTAAGGTGCTGCCGTCGCCGTAGTTCCAGCGGTAGCCGATCGGTGTGAACATGACTTGGGCCGATTCGCCGAGCAGAAGTCCTTCGCTTATTTGAGCGGATGCCGTGGCCCAGAAGTTCGCGGCCAACCCGACGATCGCCCAGCCGCCAGGCTCCATGCCCGCGGGCGCGGCGTACGCCGGAAAATTCTGCAGGTCGGAGACGCGCACGATCGTGGCGGGGGAGCACCCGGCGCAGGGCGCTGCGGCTACGCCGTTCCGGGCCAGCGGTAGGAATGAGCCGTTGCCGCAGGGGATTGTGGTGACACCAGGTTTCGCCGGGTCGCCGTGCGCGCACTCCTTGGGCGCTGTCGACGTGCCCGACCCGCTGCCGGATCCCCTGCCCCAATCCGCGTAATTTTTATCCCGTCCACTCGAACTCCCGTTGTGGCCTGCCGAGAGGTCGACGCTCGGACCAGTCACAATTGCCTGGGCACGCGGTTCCAGTGGCGGGCAGTCTCCGGATGATTGCCCAAGTTGTGTGCAGCCGGAGGCACTCGAGACGCTAATCGAACAGAGGACAATCGTCATGAGTGTTAACGTTACCCACAGAAATTTCGGCCGGTCCATGTCTCTTCCCTGTCGACTAAAAGTTTCGATGCATCCTTGTCGCTCGAAACAAATCCAACCTGCGTGGGCGTGCGTTCGGAACGGTCTGTTGCCGTGATATCTACCCCTGCCTCGTCAATGATGCGAAGAGTGGACACGTCGGCGCACAAATAGAGACTGACTTCAACATGTCCAGGTGACGGTTCGGAAAAGCTCATGAGGGAAACCGTGTCGAAGGTAATCGCGCCACGTCCGACTTGTTTCGACTCTGCGAAACTGTTGAGTGAGGCCGTTACGTCGGGGAGATAACGTTGACTAACCAGCTCGCTGAACACATTCGACCCGTTCGTAGCCTCGGGCGAGGCCGCGAACTGGTTGGATCCCTCCGTATATGCGGAATATGATGCCTTTGCGGCGGCCAGCGCCTCGTCGTTCGAGGCGAAGACCGGGGGAGCCTCGGTCGGCGCGGCCGTTGCCACCGCGACCGGCTCTGCCGTGTTGCTCGGGGCGGGAGCGGCCACGCATCCACTCAGTGTGCCGACGGCGAAGAACAGCGCTGCAGCAGTGCGCACGACTCCGTGCGCGGGGCGGCGTAGCGGTGGATTTTGCATGCGGTCACCATAGACCGGATTGGTACAACACCGTCGGATCTATCCACAGGCTGGTGTCCGGGCTTGAACCACGCTAGAAGGTCGGCAGGTCTCGATCCACCGCTGTGTTGACGCCCCGGGCTGAGGGCCAAACGCCTCGCGGCCAGCACCGCCCTGAGGGTCGTGGTGGCTGCCGCACTGGCGTCGATGCATGGCAGACATGGACTGGTCGTCCAGGAAAGACGACAAAAACATTTCTTTGGGTATTCTTTCGGCTTATTTGCTCGGTTTAGTGCTTGTAACCGTGATTTTTCCTCGGGAATGTCGGTGGTCGGGTGTTGGGTTGAATCATGAGCAACGTGGCAGTGGAACTTACCCGGGCGGCGACCGCTGTCGCCGCGTTGGGTGGGTCCAGTGCCGAGTTCGCTGGCTTGTCCGATGCGGAGGTGCTTGCGGCGCGTGGTCCGATCGCGGACCTGCTGCGGTTGAGCAGCACGGCGGCGACGTTGCTGGCGGGCACGATCGCAGAGCGGTCTCGGCCGCAGCTGGGCCAGTCGGGGATGGCGGCGCGGCACGGGTTTGGCACCCCCACCCTGATGGTGCAGCACGCTACTGGTCTCAGCCGTATCGAGGCTGGCCGGCTGCTGGCCGTCGGGGTACTGATGCGTGACACCGAAACCGCTGAACGCCAAGCTGCCGAGCCCCGCCCGGCAATGCCAGCGGTCCCGGTAACCAGTTCGGTGCCTGGAATCCCGTTGGCACCGCCGGTGCCACCGCCGCTGGCACCGATGGTGGTGCCGTGGCAGGCGCCAATTGTGCACGCGGTCGCCGCCGGCACCTTCTCGCCCGGCGTCGGAGATGCGCTGCTTCGAGGTTTGGGCACGCTGGATCAGGCGGTGACGGCCGAGAAACTTGCGGCGGCGCTGCGGGTGTTGGTGGTGGAGGCGGCGGGAATGAATACCGAGCAAGCCTTCAAGCGGGCGCGGCGGGTACGTGACGACCTTGATGCGGCAGGCATTTTGACGCGAGAGAAGCAGGCCCGCGACGACACGACCTGGTCGCTGTGGCGGCGTGCCGACGGCATGGTGACCCTGCACGCGCTGCTGCCGCCGGAGCAGGGCGAGACGTGGTTGGCCACGTACGACGCGCTGACCAGCCCGCGGCGCGGCGGCGTGCGGTTCGTCGACCCGGAACGGGCCGTGTGGGCGCAGAGCGTGAAGGACGACCCGCGCACCGTAGATCAGATCGCCGCGGACTCCTTCACTCAGCTGCTCAAGCTCGGCGCCGACGCCGACCCGAACACCCTCTTTGGTGGACGCCGCCCGGTCGTTCGCGTCATCGTCACCGAACGAGACCGCCCTGCCACTGCCCCGGCCACCCTTCCTGCACCCACCGCGTCCTTCGGCTATCTCGAGGGCAATCCGGCGCCGGTGTCGGGGGAGACGATCTCCCGGCACCTGTGTGACACGGGCTACCTCGGAATCCTGTTCGACCAAGCGGGGCAGCCACTCAACGTAGGCCGCGACCAGCGCCTCTTCACCGCCGACCAACGCCAGGGCCTCGCGGTGCGCGACGGCGGATGCCGCTGGCCCGGCTGCGAACAACCCCCGTCGTGGACCGAGGCTCACCACATCGAGAATTGGCAAGCCGATCCGGGACTGTCCAACATCGACCAGGCGATGCTGCTCTGCGCTCCGCACCATTTATTGCTCCATAACCGACACTGGAAGATCCTTCTCAGAGACGGCCTGTATTGGTTACAACCCCCGGTTGAGATCGACCCCGACCAAACATTGATCGCACTCTCCAGCAAGAACCCGCTCATGCACGAGCCGTTCCGGCTTGACGCACCGCCGGGAGCAACGCTCCAACTCGACCTGGCGTCGGTGGACCTGCCCGGGGCTGGCTGGCACCGCCGACAACCGTGAGTCACGCACTGGCGGTCTCGATGGGCTCGACCTGCGATCTGGACACGACCCGAGACCGGGTCACGCGATCGACGACGACCACGCGTAGTACTTGGGGCCGCGCAATGCTCAGTCTCGATTCCTGGCTGCCTACAAGGCCGGTTGGAGGGTCAGGGTGTTGCTCGCGTTGTTGTTGATGGCGGCCGGGGTGAACAGCCACGGGCGGGTCTCGTGATCACGCCAGAGCGGTGCCTGGTCGGTGTAGTTGGTGTGAAAGGCGTGACCGGATGCCCCGGTGAGGTTGATCCAAGTGGAATCGTCGAAGTTTTCAAGGCTGATCACCTGTCGCATCGATGGCACCCAGTCCACCTCGTAGCCCTGGGCGGCATCCCAGCCGACCGCGTTCACGACAGCGGAACCGCCAGCGAGCTCGTACGGCCCACGGTTGAACAGCCACTCCAACGGTGCGATCCCTGATTCGCCGAAACTGGCGTTCTTGAGCTCGAGCGTGTGGATGCTGCCCCACTGCCAGGCGGCCGGGTTCGAGCCCATCAGGTCGGCAGCTTCAGCTGCGGCATCAATCATCACCCGCCGCAGCATGCTCTCCTGGCCGACGGTGCCGTTGGCGCGGTTCGACCACCAGGGGGAGGCTGGTTGATCGAGAAGGCGCGTGACGACGGCGAACGCCCGGTCACCGCCGGTGAGAGCGGCTTCTTCATCGATCTTGCCGGTGAACATGTCTTGCAGCAGCGTACGCCAGATCACGTTGAAGTAGGCGGCCGCCGCACTGTCGGCGTCGACCTGGTAATCCCACCCGTCGAGAAGCTTCTGCGCCTCGGCGGCGTCGCCGGTGAGCCGCACCTGTTGCAGGGCAGGAACGAGAGCTGCGGCCAGGGCACTGTAGTTGTCAGCTTGAATCTCACTCATCAACCGGCCCGTCAGCGGGGTTTTCGCGGCGATGAGTTCTTGCAATCGAGCCGTGATTTGGTTGGCCCGGTAGCCCAGATCCCAATCGGCGGTCAATAAATAGGGGTAGCTCGGGTCGGTGGCGGCGTTATTGGCCGTGACGATGTATCCGCTCGGCGGATTGAACGTGCTCGGCAGGGCGTCGAACGGAATAAATCCGGTCCAGGCGTACTGGCTGGTCCAGCCCGGCACCGGCAGGGTGCCGTTGCCGCTGGCCCGAACGGGAATAAGCCCGGGCGCCTGGTAGCCGATATTGCCGTCGACGTCGGCATAGGTCAGGTTCTGCGCCGGCACCTCGAACAGGGAGGCCGCGGCGCGAAAACTGGTCCAGTCGGTCGCCTGGTTGAGGGCGAAGATGGCGGATGCCGTTCGTCCCGGAGTGAGCGCTGTCCACTGCAGCGACAGCTCATACGTGGTTGTATCTGCTCCGGTCGAATCAGCGCCGGCCGAATCAGCGCCTGCCTCGGCGACCGGCGCGGGAGCTGGCAGCCCAGCGGCTTCGGGAAAGTCACTGGCGATCTTCGGGTACGCGGTGCCCTCGAAGCCGCTCAAGAGCGGACCGTGCTCGGTCGAACGAATCTCAATTTTCACATCGTCGCCGCCGGCGACGGAGATCTTCTCGTCTCGCAGCAGCAACGGTTTCTTCACGCCGTCGAATTCGTAGCTGTCGCCGGAGATCTTCTCGATATACAGGTCGGCGACGTCGGGGCCGAGGTTGGTGAAGCCCCAGGCGATGCGCTCATTGTGTCCGATGATCACACCGGGCATGCCCGAGAAGCTGTACCCGGCCACGTCGAACGGGCAGTCAGCGGTGATCGATTGACAGCGCAGCCCGACCTGGTACCAGACCGAGGGCAGCGCCGGTCCGAGGTGCGGGTCGTTGGCCAACAGGGGCATGCCGGTGTCGGTCAGAGCGCCGGAGACCACCCAGGAATTGGAGCCGATCTCGCCGCCGGCCGGCCCGAGAAGTTCGGGCACCGACCCGAGGTGTGTGCGCAGTTCAGTGAGAGCCTCGGCGTAGGAGTCGACCGAAGCCGGTGCGAGCGCGGCGGGGACATCCGTTGATTCAGCGCTTGGGTCGACCGCTTCCGACGCCCCGGCCGATGGCACCGTGACGGCCTGGCTGCCGGTGATGGTGGGGTGCTGGCCGGCCGGATAATCGGGATGCAGCTCACTCACCTCGGCGGGGGTGAGCGTCGTCGACAGCAGAGCCCGGTCGATCTCGTCGTCGAGGTTGGAACGCAGGTCCCAGGCCATGGCCTTCAACCACGCCACCGAGTCGGCCGGGGTCCATGGTTCGACCTCATATCCGGGGTTCTGCAGGCCCAGAACGGCGTACTCGAGTGACAGGTCGGCGCCCTGATGCGTGTCGAGGTAGGCGTTCACGCCGTCGGCGTAGGACTGGTAATAGCTCAGGGTCACCGGGTCAAGCAGGGCCACTTCCTGCTCGGCGACGGCTCGCCAGCCGAGGGTGCGCACGAACGTGTCGGTGCCGACCTGACTTTCTCCGAACAGTTCCGACAGACGTCCGCTCGTGACGTGCCGGCGAAAGTCCATCTCCCAGAAGCGGTCCTGCGCATGCACGTAGCCCTCGGCGAGAAACAGGTCGGCCGCGGTCTGTGCCGTGATCTGGGGAATTCCGGCGTCGTCGCGCGTCACGGTCACCGCGCTCGACAATCCCGTGATGTCGACGCTGCCCGCCAGGGTCGGAAATGACCTGGTCACCGTCCACACGCCGAACCCTGCAGTGACCAAGACCAGGGTGGCTACGACCCCGAGCGCTACCACCAATCGCCGAACACGGCGGTGCCCCTTGCTGCGCGGTGCGTCGGTGCCCACAGCACTCCCTCGTGTGTTGGGTGAATCGCGCGGCTACAGGCTGCCGCTATCCGGATGCTAGCGGAACCCACCGGCATCCGCTCAGCCGGCAGGCCTCAGGCGTGCAGCGCGGCGTTCAGGGTGATGCCGCTGCCGGTGCGGGCGAGCACCTCGACGGCACCGGAGAGGGAGTTGCGGCGAAACAGCAGGTTGGGCACGCCGGAGAGCTCGACCGCTTTCACCGTCGGGCGGGTGCCATCCGTGCGCACCGGTTCGCCGACCAGAACAACCTTGGTGCCAGCCGTGACGTAGAGCCCGGCCTCGACAACACTGTCGGCACCGATCGCGATGCCGACACCGGAATTGGCGCCGAGCAGGGCACGGGCACCGATCGAGATGCGCTGGGTACCACCACCAGACAGGGTGCCCATAATGGATGCGCCGCCACCGATATCAGCGCCGTCACCGACCACGACACCCTGTGAGATACGGCCCTCGACCATGGAGGAGCCGAGGGTTCCGGCGTTGAAGTTGACGAAGCCCTCGTGCATGACGGTGGTACCGGGGGCGAGGTGGGCGCCGAGCCGCACACGGGAGGCATCCGCTATTCTCACGCCGGCCGGCACGACGTAGTTCAGCAGCGGCGGGAATTTGTCGACGCCGCTCGCCTGAATACCGGCGCGCTGCAGGCTCGGGCGCAGCCGGTCGAAATCGTCTGGCAGCATCGGGCCGGCATTGGTCCAGACCACGGTGGGCAGGTGCGCGAAGATGCCGTCGAGATTGATGCTGTTGGGCCGAACGAGCAGGTGGGAGAGCAGGTGCAGCCGCAGGTAGGCATCCGAGGTGCTCGCCGGTGCCGTGTCGAGCGTGATTTCGACCGTGACGGCTTCGAGGCGAACCGCGCGGCGGGCATCGTCGCCGGCGGCTTCACTGAGCGCGGCCGGAACAATCCAGCGATCGCGGCCGGTCGGCAGGGAGCCGAGTGCCGGGGAGGGAAACCAGGTGTCGAGCACGGTGCCGTCGGCGGCGACGGTCGCGAGACCATACCCCCAGGCCTGGGTCGACGAGCTGGGCAGGGCGTTTTCGGAAACAACGGAGGGCATACCTCTAGATTAGTAGAGTGACTTCTACGACTTCGGCTCCGTCCACCCCAGCGAAACTCACCGTGCTGGACCTCAGGGCTACGTCGATCGAACTGACCAGGCAAATCTGCGATATCGAGTCGGTCTCGGGCCAGGAGACCGCCCTCGCCGACGCGATCGTCGCCGCCCTCGACGGTTTCGACCACCTCGAGATCATTCGCGACGGCGACACGGTCGTGGCCCGCACCAACCTGGGCCGCTCGCAGCGCGTGGTCATCGCGGGCCACATCGACACCGTGCCGCTCAACAACAACCTGCCCACCCGGTTCGAGACCATCGACGGCACCGAGTACCTCTGGGGCCGCGGCACGGTCGATATGAAGGCCGGCGTGGCCGTGCAGCTGAAGCTAGCCGCCGAACTGTGCAATCCCGGAGTCGACGTGACCTGGATGTGGTACGACCACGAAGAGGTCTCCGATGAGCTCAACGGCCTCGGCCGGCTGGCCCGCAACCGGCCCGACCTGTTCGTGGGCGACTTTGCGATTCTGGGGGAGCCGACCAAGAGCCAGGTCGAGGGCGGCTGCAATGGCAACCTGCGCGTCGAGATTCGTACCTTCGGCCTGCGCTCACACTCGGCGCGCAGTTGGGTCGGCGAGAACGCCGTTCATAAGGCCGCGCCCATTCTGAACATTCTGGCCCAGTATCAGGCCCGCGAGGTCGAGGTCGAAGGCCTCGTCTATCGTGAAGGCCTCAACGCGGTCGGCATCACCGGTGGAGTCGCCGGCAACATCATCCCCGACGAGTGCATGGTGCACGTCAACTACCGATTCGCCCCGAGCCGCAGCGGCGACGAAGCCGTCGCCCACCTGAGCGAGGTGTTCGCCGGCTACGACCTGACCGTCGTGGACCGCGCCGAAGGCGCCCGGCCTGGCCTCGACGCCCCGCTCGCCCGTGATTTCTTGAACGCCGTCGGCGGCGTTGCTACGCCCAAATACGGCTGGACCGACGTCGCCCGCTTCTCGGCCCTCGGCGTTCCGGCCGTCAACTATGGTCCAGGCGATCCGCTCAAGGCGCACGCTGACGACGAACGCGTAGCCGTGGCCGAGATCACGGCCTGCGAAAACGGTCTGCGCGCGTGGCTGAGCGCATCCGTTCGATAACCCCGCACAGAATGACCGAGCGGATGCTGCGCCCTCGACGGTCGCCCGCCCGCCGGCTGCCGGCCGTCTGGCACGCCCGCTACCGGCTGACCCCGTGGTGGGGCAAGGTCGTCGTGGTGTGGGCCCTGTCGCGCCTGATCACGACGAGCCTCGTACTCGTGTTGGCGAGCGTGCAAGGGCCGAACGCCTGGACCGGTGCGAACCCGAAATACACCGATTTCGCGACCATGTGGGACGGTCGCTGGTACAACATCGTCGCGGCGGTCGGGTATCCGAGCGTGCTGCCGATCACCGAAACCGGGCAAATCGGTGAGAATGCCTGGGCTTTCATGCCCGGTTACCCGGTGCTTGCCAGGCTGCTGATGGAAGTGACGAACTTTCCGTGGGCGCCGGTGGCCGTGTTCGTATCGGTTGCTTTCAGCCTCGGCACCGCGCTGTTGTTCTACCGCCTGATGGCGCGGGTGCAGCCGTCGAACACGGCCCTGTTCGCGGTCGTGTTGTTCTGCGTCGCCCCGCTGTCGCCGATTCTGCAGTTCGCCTACGCGGAATCGATGTACCTGTTCTTTCTGACCCTCGCCCTTTACCTGCTGCTCGAACGCCGTTACCGGATGCTCTACCCTGTCATCGCGGTGATGGCCCTGACCCGGCCGAGCGGGCTCGCATTCGCCTTGGCCCTCGGCCTGCACGTGATCTACCGTTTCGTCACGCGATCCCGCGACCCGTTTCCTGTGCGAGAGCGGATGCTGGCGGCATCCGTCGCCGTGTTCAGCGCGCTGATGGGGCTGGCCTGGCCCGTCGCCGCCTGGGCGGCCACTGGCGATGTGATGGCGTACACCGATACTGAGCTGGCCTGGCGCGCACCGTATATCGGGTACCAGGAGCTCGTGCCGTTCACCGCCTGGTTTCAAAGCGGGGTGTGGTGGCTCGGCAGCCCGTGGGGCATCGTCGTGGTCACCGCCCTCATTCTGGCCTTCGCCCTGCTCCTGTTCACGCCGGCCGTACGCCGGCTCGGCATAGATCTGCGGTTGTGGCTGGCCAGCTACGGTCTGTACCTGCTCGCGGTGTTCTTTCCGCAATCCAGTACGTTTCGGCTTCTCATGCCGATTTTTCCGCTGCTCGGCGCGGCCGCGCTGCCACGCAGCCGGGTCTACCGGGTGGCGATCGTTCTGCTTTTCGTGGCCGGCCAATGGGGCTGGCTGCTGATCTGCTGGGGCGTGGACGGGTATGACTGGACCCCGCCCTAACCTCAGCCGGAACGCCCCGATCTGACACTCAGTCCGACCCGAATTTACGTCTCGGGCCGAGATGGTCGATAATGGGGGTACAAAGACGAATGGAAGGGGAGTTCATGGCGGCCATGAAGCCACGGACCGGAGACGGTCCAATGGAGGCGGTAAAAGAGGGGCGCTTGATCATCGTGCGTGTACCGCTCGAAGGTGGGGGTCGGCTCGTTGTCTCAGTCAACGACGCCGAGGCCAAGGAACTTCACGACGCACTCGCCGGAGTTGTCGCCGTGGCAAAGTAGCCTCGGGTTCCGATGAATGAAACAAGAACGGCCGCGCGGGTGACTGCGCGGCCGTTCGGTCGTTCCGGCCGGATTAGGCGCGCAGTTTAGTGATCTGCAGCAGCCCGTCGCCAACGGGGGAGAGGGCGCTGATCACGGCGCTCGATGCGGCAATCTCGGTCAGCAGGGTACGAAACCCGGTTGCGACATCGTCGCGCTGGGCCGGATCGGCGACTCGGCCACGCCACAGGGCATGTGCGACGAGCACGGTCCCGCCCGGACGAGCCAGGCGCAGGCCGTGTTCAACGTATTCGATGACCGACTGCGGGTCGGCGTCAATGAACACAATGTCGTAGGAATTCTCATTCATGCGCGGCAGAACCTCACCAGCCTTGCCGGTGATCAGACGCACCCGGTTGGCTGGAATCTTGGCCTCGGTGAAGTTTGCCTTCGCATGCTGCAGATGGTCGACCTCGGTATCGATCGACGTCAGGGTAGCCCCCGGGGCCCCGGTCAGCAACCAGATCCCCGAGACTCCGGCCCCCGTGCCGACCTCGAGGATGCTGCGCGCCCCCGTTGCGGCGGCCACAACGGCCGATTGCGCCCCGACGGAGGGCGCGATCGGGTCGATCCCGAGTTCGAGGGATTGCTGGCGCGCTCGGGCGATGGCTTCGGACTCCACGACACAGTCGTCGGAGAATTTCCAGTTCAGTTCAATGTCAGACACAGATAACTCCAGTAGATGATTAGGTCAAGACTAGGGCCGCGGCGCGTGTGGTCTGTGGATGCCTCGCCGTACGGCTACTCTAAGGACATGTTTGGGCTGACGTTCGAGAAGATTCTTCTGATCGGGATCATCGCTGTCTTCCTGCTAGGGCCGGACAAATTGCCGCACTATGCGGCACAGCTGGGTCGCCTGGTGCGCCAGCTGCGCGATATGGCCAACGGGGCCAAGGATCGCATGCGCGACGAAATGGGCCCGGAATTCGACGATCTGGACTGGAAAAAACTGGACCCGCGCCAGTATGACCCGCGCCGCATCATTCGCGAAGCCCTCGCCGACGAGGACCCGCTCAAAGAGCAGTCTGCAACAATTTCTCGCGCCGAGCCCAACCCCGAGGGCGCCTACCTGAAACGCAAGCGTGCCCGGGATGCGGCCCTGACCGCACTCGAGCCGGCTCCATTCGATTCTGAGGCCACGTAGCCGGTCCAGCAGCGCCGAGGAGAAAGAGACGTCGATGTCTCCGTTGAAGAAACCCAAACGCGTCAAGAAGAATGTCTACGAGGCCGAACTCGCCCGACTGCAGGCCGAACTGGTCACGATGCAACAGTGGGTGAAGGCCTCCGGTGCCCGGGTCGTGGTGATTTTCGAGGGCCGCGATGCCGCAGGCAAGGGCTCGGCGATCAAACGCATTACCGAATATCTCAACCCGCGTGTCGCTCGCATCGTGGCCCTGCCGATGCCCACCGACCGTCAGCGCGGCCAGTGGTACTTTCAGCGCTACATCGAGCACCTGCCGTCGACCGGTGAAATCGTGCTGATGGACCGCTCCTGGTACAACCGCGCCGGCGTGGAACGGGTCATGGGCTACTGCACTTCCGATGAATACCGCCGGTTTCTGCACCAGGCACCGTTGTTCGAGCGGATGCTGGTGGAAGACGGAATTCTGGTGGTCAAATACTGGTTTTCGGTTTCTGACCTGGAGCAGGAACGGCGGTTTCGCTCGCGCCTGAACGACCCGATGCGGCGCTGGAAGCTCTCCGAAACGGACGTGCTCTCGATCACCAAATGGAGTGATTACTCCAAGGCCAAAGATGAGATGTTCGTGCACACCGACATCGCCGAGGCACCCTGGTGGGTGATCGAGAGTGAGGACAAAAGAGCGTCACGGCTGAACGTGATCAGCCATCTGCTCTCGCTCATTCCCTACGAGAAGACCGACCCACCCAGGGTGCACATTCCGCCGCGCCCGCCGGACTCTGACTATGAGCGGCCGCCGCGCGAGGAGAACCACCAGGTTCCCGACCATGCAGCGACGCTGAGCAAGCCGAAGGACTAAGCGCTAGCGGGGCCTGAGACCCAGGCTGAGGCCGGCCAAGCCCCTGGCGCGCGTCTTCATGCTGCGGGCCAACCCCAGAATGGCACGGGCGGCGGGATCGTCGGGAGCGCCGAGCACAACCGGCAGGCCGACGTCCCCGCCGGTACGCAACGGCAGGCTGAGCGGAACCTGCGCGAGCACCGGCACCGGGGCGGGCTGCCCGATGGACAGTCGCCTGGCGACCTCGGCGCCGCCGCCCGAGCCGAACAGCTCGAGCAGGCTTCCGTCGGGCTGCACCATCGCCGCCATATTTTCGATCACGCCGTAGACGCTCTGGCCGGTCTGCCTGGCCACGATACCGCTGCGTTCGGCCACATCGGCCGCGGCAGCCTGCGGGGTGGTGACAACGATGACCTCGGCGTGGGGCAACAGCTGGCCGACCGTGATGGCGACGTCGCCGGTACCCGGCGGCAGGTCGAGCAGCAGCACGTCCAGATCACCGAAGTAGACGTCGGTGAGAAACTGCTTGATGGTGCGGTGCAACATCGGGCCGCGCCAGGCGACCGCGGACGACGCGTCGTCGATGAACATGCCGATCGAGATGACCTTCACATTGTGCGCGATCGGCGGCAAGATCATGTCACCGACCTGGGTCGGCTTCACCGCGAGCCCGTCGTGCACCAGGCCGAGCAGGCCGGGAATGCTGAAGCCGTGTACGTCGGCGTCGACGATGCCCACGCGCAGGCCCTCGCCGGCTAGCGCCACGGCCAAATTGGCGGTGACGGTGGACTTGCCGACGCCACCCTTACCACTCGTGATCGCGTACACCCGGGTGAGCGACTCCGGGCCGAACTGCACGCTGCGTTCCAGCTGGCCGCCGCGCAGCTTCTCGGTGAGCGCGGTGCGTTGCTCGCGCGTCATGATCGCCACCTCGACGCTCGCCCGGCCGGCCCCGGACACCGACTCGGCCGCGGCCAGAACATCGCTCTCGATGCGCTGCGCGGCCGGACAGCCGGCAATGGTCAAGCGGATGCCAACGGTCACCTGTCCCGTCTCGCTCACCGTCACGTCCGACACCATGTCGAGATCGGTGATGGGCTTGCGAATCTCCGGGTCGGTCACCCCGGCCAACGCCGTGAAGACCCGCGAGCGGATGCTGTCGCTCAGTGGAGCAGGAATCATGCGCGTGGGCGGCTTTCCATGGTGCTGCTGTCAGGGACGTCGTCAGATTGACTGCGCTCGTCACTGCGCTCGTCCAAATGCTCGAGCAACGCTCGCAATTCTCCGCGAATGAAGTCCTTCGAGGCCATGTCCTTGATGGCAATGCGCAGCGCCACGACCTCACGGGCGAGGTACTCGGTGTCGGCGAGGGTGCGTTCGGCCCGCTGCCGGTCCTGCTCGAACTGCACCCGGTCGCGGTCGTCCTGCCGGTTCTGCGCGAGCAGAATCATCGGCGCGGCGTAGGAAGCCTGCATCGAGAGCACAAGGGTCAGCGCGATGAAGCCGAGCGCAACCGAGTCGAACCGCCACGCCTCCGGGGCGAGGGTGTTCCAGGAGATCCAGGCGACGGCGAACAGGGTGAGCCCGAGCAAAAACCAGGGGGTCCCCATGCCGCGGGCGATGGCCTCGGTGAAGCGGCCGAAGCTGTCCCGGCTGTGGCCATTGCGGCCAAGACCCACGAGGTTGCCGGTGCGCAGGCCCTTGGGCGCATCCAGGCGCAGGTCGGCGCGGTTATTGCGGGCCACGAGTCGTCCTTTGCGCTCCGGGCAGCGGAATGCTGCCGGTTCTCAATTCGCTGCGAGCGGTGGCGCGGCGGCGCACATCATCATTGCCGTCGTGGCTGCGCCAGTCGTCGGGCAGCAGGTAGTCGAGCACGTCATCAATCGTCACCACCCCGACCAGTCGGTAATTCTCATCGACCACCGGCACCGAGACCAGGTCATAGCTCGCGAGGATCCGGCTGACTTCAGCGGCCGAGGTGTCCGCGGTTACCGGGTCCAGGCCGGCGTCGAGCAGCGTGCCGAGGCGTTCGTGGGGCGGGTAGCGCAGCATCCGCTGAAAATGCACCATGCCCAGAAAACGACCGGTGGGTGCTTCGTAAGGGGGCAGGGTGACGCAGATCGCCGCGCCAAGGGCCGGTGCCAGGTCGTGACGACGGATACGCGCGAGCCCTTCAGCGACGGTGGCGTCGGCCGAGACGATGATCGGCTCGGTCGTCATGAGCCCACCGGCGGTGTCGGGGGCGTAGGAGAGCAGAAAACGTACGTCTTCGGCCTCTTCGGGCTCCATCAGGTCGAGCAGTTGCTCGCCGCGTTCTTCGGGCAGCTGGGCGATGAGGTCGGCCGCGTCGTCCGGCTGCATCTGGTCGAGCACGTCGGCGGCGCGGGCGTCGCCGAGGCTGGTGAGAATGCCGACCTGATCGGATTCAGGCATCTCCTCGAGCACGTCGGCGAGGCGATCGTCGGGCAGCTCACCGGCCACCTCGAACATGCGCTCGCGCGGCAGGTCGAGCAAGGTATTGGCCAGGTCGGCCGGCTTGAGATCAGAATAGGTCGCAATGAGGTGCTCGGCGGATTGCGCCTGCCCCTCGGTTTTTTTCTCGCGAACCTCGGCCCAGGTGGCGAAATTCGTGACGCCCTTGACGAAGGGCGAGGCGCTGGTCTTGGGCCGGCGTACAAACAGCTGGCTGATGGCCCAGTCGGCCTCTGTGCCTTCCTTGATCGCGACGTCTTCGATGGTCGCCTCGCCGGAGCCGTCGGTGAAGAGCACTTTGCGGCCGAGCAATTCGGCGATGACGCGCACTTCACCGCCGCGCTGTTCATAGCGGCGCACGTTGATCAGGCCGGTCGTGATGATCTGGCCGCTGCCGATGCTGGTGACCCGGTTGATCGACACGAACACGCGTCTCTTGCCGGGGATCTCCACGATCAGACCGACGACGCTGGGCGGGTCGTTTTTTCGGTACACCACGAGAACATCGCGCACCTTGCCCACGCGGTCGCCCGCGGGGTCGAAAACGATGCACCCGGCCAGTCGGGCAACAAAAACTCTGGTGGCACTCACACTATAAATGTAGGCCACTGGCCCGACAATGGTGGCCCGGCGCGAACGGTTCGTCATTCAGACACACAGTCAGGCCGACGTGGAAGAATGTGCCTATGAGCAACCAGAGTCTTTTTTCCCGCCGGCGCCCGGTGCTGCCTCCCGTGCTGCCGCGCGGTGAAGTGCTCGGCAGCTACAGCACGTACGCTGACGCGCAGGGCGCCGTCGACGCGCTCGCTAAAGCCGACTTTCCCGTGAAAGAGCTCTCGATCGTGGGCAACGACCTCAAGAGTGTTGAGCGGGTGACCGGCAAACTCACCTACGGCCGAGTGGCTCTTGCGGGCGCGGCGTCCGGTGCCTGGCTGGGAATATTTTTCGGAATTCTGTTTTTTTTGTTCTCGCCGACCGGGTCGAGCCTGCCGTTTGTGTTTGCCGCCCTCATCATGGGCGCCGGGTTCGGCATGCTGCTGGGCATCGCAAGCTACGCCATCAACCGGCGGCGGCGTGACTTCACGTCGACCATGCAGGTCATCGCGACCAACTATCAGGTCATCGTCGATGCCGAGCTGGTAAACCGGGCCCGCAATCTGCTCTCCGGCTCTCCCGCCGCACCTGAAGTCCCGGAAGCCACTACGCCCCCCGTGTAGTCACGCGCGAGCAGGTTTAGCGGTGGGCGGCCGCTATCCAGGCCTCGACCTCGCTGGCGGTGCGGGGGATGGCTGCGGAGAGGTTCTCGGCCCCCGTCTCTGTCACCAGGATGTCGTCTTCGATGCGCACGCCGATACCGCGAAACTCGGCGGGAACGGTGAGGTCGTCTGGCTGAAAGTACAGTCCAGGTTCGATGGTGAAGACCATGCCCGGTTCGAGCACTCCGTCCATGTACATGTCGCGGCGTGCCTGCGCGCAATCGTGCACGTCGATGCCGAGGTGGTGGCTGGTGCCGTGCACCATGTATCGGCGGTGCTGGCCGTTCTCCGGCTGCAGGGCCTCTTCGGCGGTGACCGGAAGCATGCCCCACTCGGCGGTGCGCCGAGCGATGACGTTCATCGCGGCGGCGTGCACATCACGAAAGACAGCGCCGGGGCGAGCGACGGAAAAGGCGGCATCCGCTGCCTCACGCACGGTTTCGTAGACCAGCCGCTGTACTTCGCTGTAGACGCCGTTGACCGGCAGGGTGCGGGTGATGTCGGCGGTGTAGTAGCTGTCGAGTTCCACGCCGGCGTCGATGAGGATGAGGTCGCCGGGGGCGACGACGCCGTCGTTGCGGGTCCAGTGCAGAATGCAGGCGTGCGGGCCGGAGGCAGCGATGGTGTCGTAGCCGACCGTGTTTCCGTCGCTGCGGGCCCGGGTGTTGAACACGCCCTCGACCAGGCGTTCCCCGCGGGCGTGCACGCTCGATCGCGGCAGGTCGGCGATGACATCGTCGAATCCGCGGGCGGTGGCCGCGACGGCGAGGCGCATCTGTGCGATCTCCCAGGCGTCCTTCACGAGGCGCAGCTCGGAGAGATCGCGGGCCAGGGCCCCGTCGGGCTCATGCTCGGCGTTGATCTCGATGCTGAACGCGGAATCGGAGGCGTTGCTGCCGAGCACACGTTCCGCGGCGAAGCGCAGGCGGGCCTCGTCAACTCGTTCGGTGAAGGTCGGGTCAGCCTCGCGCAGCACGAGGGTTGCACTGTCGGCACAGCGCAGCACGTCGGCGAGGTCGGCGATGCCGCGCACACCGAGTGCGAGGTCGCTGGCAACCTGCGCGATCGAGGGGCGTGGGCCGATCCAGAATTCGCCGATGTCGGGGTTGGCGTAGAACTCGTCGGAGTCGCGGCCGGCCCGTTCCCGAAAGTACAGGGTCGCGTCGTGGCCGCCGGCGGCGGTTGGTTCGAGCACGAGCACGGCACCGGGTTCGCTGTCGCTGCCCCATCCGGTGAGGTGGGCGAAGGCGGAGTGGGCGCGGAAGGCGTAGTCGGTGTCGTTGGAGCGTTGCTTCAACCGGCCCGCTGGAATGATCAGGCGCTGTCCGGGATACTGTGCGGAGAGGCGCGCGCGGCGCGCGGCAGCGAAGGGCGCCTGCTCGCGGGCCGGGGGCAGAACGTCGGTGCGTTCGGCCCATCCGCTGCCGATGAACGATTTGAAGCCGGATGAGCCCGGTGTCGTTGAGCGGTTCTCGTTCGAGCGCGCGGCGGGGATGAATGCGGAAGCAGTGGTATCAGCCATTCCTCCATTCTGGCACCGCACTCTGAACGGATGTTGATCCGGCGCCTGCCGATCCTGCGCCGGACCGGCTCTACGGAGCCGGTGTGAGTGTGGTCACGATCGGCCGGTGGTCGCTGCCGGCGTCATCGAGCGTCTCGATCACCCGCAGCGTGGCCACCTGCCAGTTCGGGGTGACCATGACGTGGTCGATGGGGCTGCCGAGCAGGGCGGGAATGCTGGTGGGCCAGGTGCCGACGGATGCCGCACCGGCCGACAGCGCGGCATCCACGCAGTTGCCGAGCACAGCGCCGGTGCCTCCGCCTGCCCGGCCGGCCATGTGGTCGAGCGTGGCATTAAAGTCGCCCGCCATGATCACGCTGTCGCCCTGACACTGGGTGGCGAGCCAGTCGAGATCGCTGCGCCAGTTCGACATCTCGTATTGAATGGGGGAGACGGCGTGCACCGCGACGATGGTCGGGCCGCTGCCATCGGTCGGTTCGGCCACGACGGTCGGCAGCACGTTGGTGTTGCCGGGTGGGCCGGACCCCGCTGCATTGCTCACGACATAGTCACCGAGGTCGGGGCTGATCAGCACGGTTGTAGAACGAGCCTTGGAGACCCGATCGAAAGCGAGCGTGTGTACCCACATCGGCCGTCCAGCCTCGCGCATCCCCTCGGCAATCAGGATGCCGGTTTCTTCCGTGGTTTCGGGCAGAGTGACGACGTCGGCGTTCTGCGCAACGGCGAGGTCGGCGATGACCGCGGCGCCGGGGACATCACCGAGCGTGTTCCAGCTCAATACGGTGACGGAGCTGACACCCGCTTCGGTGCTGACCTGAGCGGTGCTGGCAGTGAATCCACGGGAGGCCAGGATGCCGACATTGGCCACCCCGAAGAGAGCGAGCAACACCACGGCCATGCCCAGGGTTGGGCGTAACGGGCGAATGAACCGAAGCAGCCCGAGCAGAACGAGGCCGACAACCGCGCCGATCACGGCGATGGCACGAAAAGACACAAGGTGGGCCACGACCCAGCTGTTGTGCAGGCCGAACGCCTGCGGCCAGGTGCAGACCAGCAGGAAAGCGGCCGCGCCGACCAGAAGAAGCGCCCGAAGGAGTCGAGGGAACATTGGATTGAACCCTAGATCAGAATTCTGGGGAATCCCCCGTCGGCCCGGGCCCGACGCCGCGGCCATGGGCCGGAGGGCGGCCAACTAGCATGGGGGCATGGCAGTCGCGCGGCAATTCCATGGTCCGATCGACCTGCACGCACATTCGAGCGTGTCGGACGGCACCGAGACCCCCGCCGAACTCGTGCGGGCCGCTGCCGCTGCCGGCCTCGGCACCATCGCGCTGACCGACCACGACTCGACGGCCGGTTGGCCCGAAGCATCCGCTGCAGCGGAAGTTGAACACATGACACTTATTCCCGGAATGGAATTCAGCACCCGGGTGCAGTACGCCAGTGTGCATCTTTTGGCATATCTCTTCGACCCGGCCGATTCGGCCCTGCTCGCCGAATTGACCCGCGTGCGTGCCGCACGTTTCACCCGGGCCGAACAGATGGTCGCCCGCATCGGCGCGGACTACGACCTGAGCTGGGACGACGTGCTCGCGCAGACCACTCCGGAGGCGACCGTTGGCCGGCCGCACATCGCCGACGCCCTCGTCGCCCGCGGTCACGCCCTCAATCGCAGCGCCGCCTTCGCGGGCATCCTCCACTGGAAGGCCGGCTACTACCAGCCGCACTATGCCCCCGATCCGTTGCGGGCGATCCAACTCGTGCGAGCCGCCGGGGGAGTGCCGGTCATCGCCCACCCTGCCACCCGCGGGATCGGCGATATTGTGGCGGAATCTCGGTTGAAGACCCTGGTCGAAGCCGGACTGTTCGGCCTCGAATTGGGGCACCGCGAGAACAAGCCCGAACCCACGGCCCGGCTGTGTGAGCTGGCTGCCAAGTTCGGGCTGGTCGTCACTGGCTCGAGTGATTACCACGGCACCGGCAAACCCAACCGGCTCGGCGAGAACACGACCGCCCCCGAGGTGCTCGAGCGCATCATCGCCGAGGGCCGCGGTTCGGCTCCCATCTACGGCTGATCTTTCGGCAGCGAATGCCGCGGCGTCGCCAGTTTCAGCGCGCGGTGAAACGGCGGCGCGTGAAACCAACGCATACGAAACAACGGCGCCGCGAACGAGTGTGGCGGGAAACAGGAACGCCCGGCCCCGGGGCTGCCACGGCCGAAACGGCGACAGCCCGAGAGCCGGGCGCGGATGGTTCTGTTTCGTTGTTAGATGGTGCTGCCGGACTGCGGAGAGCGACGACGCGTGCGGCTGCGACGCAGCGGCGCGCTGTTGCCGTCGTGGTGCTCGGCTCCGCCGCCATCGTGGGTGCCGGCAGCGGAGGTCGCGGCCGGGGCGTCCGGGTTGGTGCTGGAGCCAACGCGGGTGCGCGACCGAGTGGGCCGACTCGCCTCGTCGGCACCGGAGGCTACCGGGCTTGTCGCCGGGCGGTCTGAGCTGCGCGCGGAATCGCCACGGCCGGAACCGCGACCTCCCTCAGAACGACCAGAGCGTGCAGCGCCGGAACGACCCGAGTCGGAACGACTGCCGGCGCCGGAGCGTGCCCCGCCGGAACGACCGGCGCCGCCGGTGCGCGCATCACCAGCGGCGACATCCTTCACCGGGGTTGCCCGCAGGCGGCCCTTGGAGCCGGCTGGGATGTTCAGATCGGTGTAGAGGTGCGGCGATGACGAGTAGGTTTCCATCGGTTCCGGCTGGCCGAAGTCGAGGGCTTTGTTGATCAGCGACCACTTGTGCAGGTCATCCCAGTCGACGAAGGTCACGGCGATGCCGTTCTTGCCGGCGCGACCGGTGCGGCCGACGCGGTGCAGGTATGCCTTCTCGTCTTCGGGAATGGTGTGGTTGATCACGTGGGTGACGTCTTCAACGTCGATGCCGCGAGCTGCGACATCCGTTGCGATCAGAATTTCCTTCTTACCGCTCTTGAAACTCGCCATGGCACGTTCGCGCTGCTCCTGATTCAGGTCGCCGTGCACGGCCGTGGCGTTGAAGCCACGATCGCCCAGTTCCTCGACGAGCTTCGCGGCGGCGCGCTTGGTACGGGTGAAGATGATGGTCTTGCCGCGGCCCTCCGCCATGAGGATGCGGCCGATGACTTCGTCCTTGTCCATGTTATGGGCGCGGTAGACGAGGTGCTCGATGTTGGCCTGCATCAGGCCTTCATCGGGGTCGGTCGCGCGAATGTGAATCGGGCGGTTCATGAAGCGTCGGGCCAGGGCCACGATCGGTCCGGGCATCGTCGCCGAGAACAGCATGGTGTGGCGGGTCGACGGGGTCTGCGCGAAAAGCTTCTCGATGTCGGAGAGAAAACCGAGGTCGAGCATCTTGTCTGCTTCGTCGAGTACCATTTCGCGCACGTTGGCGAGAGTGAGCAGGCGCTGGCTGGCGAGGTCGAGCAGGCGGCCGGGAGTTCCGACGACAATCTGCGCGCCGGCCTTGAGCTGTTCGATCTGGCCCTCATAGGCCTTGCCACCGTAAATGGAAACGATCTTGGTGTTGCGGCCCGTCGCGGCGAGCTCGAGGTCCTCCGAGACCTGCACGCACAGTTCTCGGGTTGGAACGACGATGAGCGCCTGCACGCCGGGCTCGGGGTCGAGGCCGAGGCGCTGGATGACCGGAAGGCCGAAACCAAAGGTCTTGCCGGTGCCGGTCTTAGCCTGACCGATGATGTCCTGGCCGGCCAGGGCGAGGGGGATGGTCTGGGTCTGGATGGGGAACGGTTCAAGGATGCCCTTGGCAGCAAGGGAGTCGACCATGTCCTGGTCAATATTAAGTTCGGAGAAAGTCACGAATGTATGCCTGTCATTAACTGGAAGCGAAGTGCGCCCGTTTTTGCGTCTCGGGCAGCGGCCACCGATCCTTGCCGGCGACGTAATTCCACCTTACTGCCCCGTCTGTACCGCGGCCACAGGCGCGCTGTCCTAAGCTAAGCCCGTGGTCACGTGGTCCGGTCGGCGCCCGCAGCGCACTGAAGCTCCGCGGCTTTCCGCCCGCGGGGTGCTCCAGCCAACAGAAAAAATGGACATCAGTTCGCTCGCTCCCGGAGTGCGGCATTTTCTCGGCCAGGCCGCGTACCGCGAGCTCGGCGAGTTTGAAAGTCTGGCACGGGCCGTAGCCACGGCGCCGAACCTCGCCGTGAAGGAGGGACTCAGCACGGCCGCCGGTCGAGCACTGAGCAAGCATCACGGTCTGATTACCGAGATTCGACGCCGCGGGCACGAGCCGGCCACCGAGATGGCCCCGTTCGTCGTGGCCCTCGATGGGTTTCGCCGCGAAACCAGCGGCGCCGAGTGGCACGAGCTGCTCCTGAGCTGCTACCTCTGCGGTGGTTTGCTCGATGATTTCTTTATTCGCCTGTCGGATGGCCTGCCGCGCGACATCGGGCCCCGAGTGGCGCAGCTGCTCGGTGAAGATTCCGGCACCGGTGTGCTGATACAGGAATTACAAACCGCCATCGAGAACGACGTGGCGCTTGGCTCACGGCTGGCCATGTGGGGCCGCCGACTCGTCGGTGACACCCTGCTCGTGGCCCGGTCGGCCATGCCGGCCGCCGACCCTGCCGAGGGTGCCGAGGCGCGCATCGAACCGGTCTTCACCGAGCTCATCGCAGCGCACACCCGCCGCATGGACGGCCTCGGCCTCACCGCCTAGCCGTTCACCCAGCGAACCGGCCGAAGTCCTAGGCGGCGGACGCTGCGTTGGCGAGCCGTTGCAGCATCCGCCGGTCGCCGTGAATGCGTCGTCTGCTGATCACAAGATTGAGCACGACGGATACGACGACGGTGCCCACGAGGGACATCCACCAGATCCACCCAGTGGCCCAATCCAAGCCGAGCCAGGTCAGCGCTACCCAGAGAGCGGATGCCGCAACGGTTCCGATCGCCGGAACCAGCACCGAACCCTGGGTCGACCGACCGGGGAGAAAATACCGCGCGGCGAGGCCGATGACCGCGCCGAGCAGCGCGACGAACAGAAGCTCCATGGCTGGTTAGGCGACGAAACCGACGCGGCGCGATTCTTCGCTGCCGAGTTCGACGTAGGCAAGGCCCACCGTGGGAACGATGTACACCCGCCCCTTGCTGTCACTGAGCTTCAGATAGCCGGTCTGACCGGAGAGGGCCGCCGCAACGGTCTCCTCAATCTCGGTCGCTGGCTGCGAAGTCTCAAAACCGATCTCCCGCGGAGAGTTGAAAATACCAATGCGAATATCCACCGAACTGCCTTTCGTAGCCTTGCGCCCAGAGTACGACAGAACGCAGCGCCGCCCTGACCGAGTTCACTGTCGGCGCAACCCGTTACCGTTGAATTGTGACCACTCCGCGCATCAACCACCGGCTCGACACCGCCCAGCAGGCCGTTCTCGACCTTCCAGACGGGGTGAGTGCCGCGGTGATCGGCGCTCCCGGCTCCGGCAAGACCTGGGCCCTCGTTGAACTCGTCGCCGACCGGGTCTTGAACCGGGGGTATTCGCCGAGTGAGGTACTCGTGCTCGTACCCACCCGCACCGGTGCGACCGCCCTGCGCGACCGAATCGCGCTGCGCCTCGCCGTGCCCACGAACGGGCCGCTGGCCCGCAGCACCAACTCGGTGGCCTTTCAGATTGTGCGTTCCGCGGTCGCCCAGGCTGGCGGGCCGACACCAACGCTGCTCACCGGCGGTGAACAAGACCAGATCATCGCCGAGCTGCTGCAGGGTCACCTCGACGATGAGGTCGGGTCGATGTCAGCCGGTCCAACCCCGGCCTGGCCGGCCACGCTCGGCCCCGACGTGCGTGGCCTGCGCGGTTTCCGCACCGAACTGCGTGACCTCATGATGCGCGCCGTCGAGTACGGTGTGACCCCGGGCCAACTGGAGCGCTTCGGACTGGGCCGACCGGAGTGGGTTGCAGCAGCTGAGTTCATTCGCGGCTATGAAGAGGCCAAAGACCAGGCTCGCCCCGGTCAGTACGACTCCACCGAGCTGGCTCGCTATGCCGCGGCCATCGTGGCCGGAGCGGAGGCCGGACCGGCCGGAGCGGCAACGCTTGGGTCCCTGGCCGACGTGCGCCTGATCGTGCTCGATGACGCTCAGGAGGTCACGCAGGCCACGCTCACCCTGCTCGCCCAGTTTCAGGCGCGCGGCGTGGCGATCATCGCACTGGGCGACCCCGACATCACGACCGGCTCGTTCCACGGTGCGCATCCGGATGCCCTCGGCCGTCTTGGCGCGTATCTGGCCGCCGACCGCGGCCGGGTGGCTGCCCCGATCGTGCTGCAGACCGTATATCGACACGGGGCGGGTATCCGGAACGTTGTCCAACAGATCACCAGCAGGATCGGTGCGGCCGCGGCGGGTACTCAGCGCGCGGCGGCCAGCGCACCGGTCACCGTGCCGCTCACTGTGCCGCTCACCGTGCCGGGCGGCGGCCTGGCGCACGTCGAGCCGGCCGCTGCGGATGGCGCCGCGGCCAATTGCACCGCGGCCAATTCCACCGGTGCCAATTCCGCCGCAACTGATTCCACCGGTGCGGATTCCGCTGGTGCCGGCGCTGACGTTGCCGGTGAGCTGCCCAACGAGTCCGTGCACACCGTCATCGCGAGCAGCCCGGCCGATCAGCTCGCGGTGATCGCCCGGCTGCTGCGTGAACGCCACGTGATCAACGACACACCGTGGTCGCGCATGGCCGTGATCGTGCGCACCGGATCGCTCGTGCCGTCGATTTCCAAGGGGCTCGCCGCACTCGAGGTGCCGACCCAGGTCTCGACCGCGAGCACGGCACTGCGCGACGAATACGCGGTGAAGGCATTTATTCTGGCCCTCGAAGTGACCCTCGGGCGCGAACCGCTCGACCCCGAGGCGGCAATCGCGCTGTTGCGCGGCCCGCTCGGCGGGCTCGATCCGATCACCCTGCGCCGGCTGCGCGCCGCACTGCGTCAACACGAGCTGGGCCATCAGGAGCTGGGCGACGCAACCCCCACCCCGCGCAGCGCCGACGAACTGCTCGTCGCCGCCCTGCAGGACCCCGAATTGCTCGCCACCATCGACAATCGCACGGCTCGCCGCGCGGCCGGCTGCGGAGCGAGCCTGCGCCAGGCACGAATTGAATACAAGGCCGGCGCGACCATCGAAGAACTGCTCTGGGGCCTGTGGCAGCGCAGCGGTCTCGACCGGGAGTGGAAGGAGCAATCCACCGGCACCGGCATTGTCGCCGACGAAGCCAACCACAACCTCGACGCCGTCGTCGCTTTGTTCTCGGCCGCGCAACGCTTTGTTGAACGCACCCCGTCGGCTCCGCCGGTGTTGTTCCTCGAGCACCTCGTCGATACCGATGTGCCCGAGGACACCCTCGCGCCGCGCGCCCTCGGCGCGGCCGTGACCGTGTCCACTCCGAGCGGCACCATCGGGCGGGACTTCGACATCGTCGTTCTCGCCGGTGTGCAGGCCAACGTCTGGCCCGACCTGCGCATTCGCGGATCGCTGCTTGGCGCCGGCGACCTCGCCCTGGTCGCCTCCGGGCAACACGCTCCTGGCACCGATGCACGCACCGCGGTGCTCCACGACGAACTGCGCATGTTCGCTCAGGCCGCCAGCCGCGCCACGACCGAGCTGCTCATCACCGCCGTCAACAATGAAGAAAACGAACCGTCGGCGTTCCTGCGCCTGCTGCCACAGCCGGGCCCCGAGCATGACATCGACGACCTCGCCCGCTACCCGTTGTCGCTGCGCGGCCTGGCCGGGCGGCTGCGCCGCGACCTGACCCGCGCCATCCGCTCGCCGGCCCGCACCGATTTCGACACTGTCTCCCGAGCAGCGGATGCCGCGGCCACGCTGGCCCGTCTTGCCCGCGAAAGCGTGCCAGGCGCCGCGCCCGACGACTGGTACGGGCTGACCGACCCAAGCACCGTGCGCCCGCTCAACGACCCGGACTCCGACGATCAGCCGGTGCGCGTCTCGCCATCGCGCATGGCCGCATTCGAAACCTGCCCGCTGCACTGGCTGATCGGTCAGGTCGGCGGCGGCAACTCGAACACGGCCGCGAACCTCGGCACGATCATTCACAAGGTGATGGAGGACGCCACCGACCGCCGGCCCGAAGCCCTCTGGCAGGGGGTGGAGGCCCGCTGGAACGAACTCGACTTCGACGCCGACTGGCAGTCGCGCGTGCAGAAGGTCGCCGCACGGGCGCTCACCGACAGGCTCGCTTCCTACCTGCTGGATTTTGAGCACGGCGGCGGTGAGCTATTGAGCGCCGAGGGCACCTTCCAACTGGAGGTCAGTGGCGCCGTGCTGTCGGGTACCATCGACCGGGTGGAACGCCAATTCGATGGACGGGCCGTCATCGTCGACCTGAAGACCGGCAAGGGTGACTCGACCAGCGATACCGGCGTCGCCGAGCATCCCCAACTCGGCGCCTACCAGCTGGCATTCCAGGACGGCGCTATCGACGGCGTGCCCGCTGACATGACCCTGGCCGGTGCGCGCCTCGTCATCGTCTCCTCCGGCACGGTCAAACAGAACTACCGCAATCCCACCCAGCCCGCCTTCAGCTCGGAGCAGCTCGACGCTTTCCGCACCCGGGTCGGCGACGACGCGGCCGGCATGGGCGGCGCCACTTTCATCGCCGAGATCACCTCGCACTGCCTCGACCCGCGCAGCCACGGGTCCTGCCGCATCCACGTCATCAAGCAGGTCAGCTCATGAGTCCCACAACGACAGTCACCACGGTTTCGGCACTCGACATTGCCGCCCAGCTCGAGCTGCCTCCGCCCACGAGTGAGCAGCAGGCCGTGATCGAGGCGCCGCTCACGCCCACCCTGGTGGTCGCCGGTGCCGGCAGCGGCAAGACCGAGACCATGGCCAACCGGGTGCTGTGGCTGCTCGCCAACGGCCACGCCCGCCCCGACCAGATTCTCGGACTCACCTTTACCCGTAAGGCCGCCGGCGAATTGGGCGAACGCATCAACAAACGCATCACCGACCTCGATGCGGCCGGCCTCATGCCGGTCATGGCCGGTCCCGATGACGAGATGTCCGCCGAGTCCTCGGACCTGTTCAACACCCCGAGCGTCTCCACCTACAACTCTTTCGCCAGCCGGCTGTTCACCGACAACGCCCTGCTGCTCGGCCGTGAACCGGAGTCGGTGCTGCTGAGCGAAACCAGCGCCTGGCTGCTCGCCCGGCGGGTCGTCGTCGAGCACGGCGACGGGCGGCTCGTGCCATTCGGCAAGAGCATCGACCAGGTCACCGACGCCGTGCTGCAGCTTAGTCGTGCCCTCGCCGAGAACCCGCCGGCCCGGCGCGACGGCGCTCCGGGTGCCCCGCACGACCTCACCGCCCTGGCCGAGAGTTTCGTCTACCTGCCTGATCTGCCTTACGGCAATCCGCGTAAGAAAACCCCGTACGGCTCGGTCGTCGATTCCGTGGCAGCGGTCGCACCGCTGCCGGTGCTTGCCGAACTCGCCGCCCGCTACAGCAGCGAGAAACGCCGACTGGGACTGATCGAATTCTCCGACCAGGTGGCGCTGGCGCTGCAGGTGTGCCAGAAAGTGGCTGCGGTCACAGACCGCTACCGCGACCAGTACCGGATCGTGCTCCTCGACGAATACCAGGACACCTCGGTGTTGCAGACCGAACTGCTGCACACCCTGTTCCGTGACCACCCGGTGATGGCGGTCGGCGATCCACACCAGTCCATTTACGGATGGCGCGGCGCCAGCTCCGCGAACCTGCTCGGCTTTGCCCGCGACTTCAGCTCTACAGCCACGGCTCCGACCATGTCGCTGTCCTTCACCTGGCGCAACCCCGCGCTCGTGCTCGACACCGCTAACGCCCTGGTGGCCCCGTTGAGCGACGCCCTGCGCGCCAAAGCGGGGGGAATCCAGGTCGAAACGCTTAAAGTTCCGGCCGGAACCCGACCCGGCGGCGTCGACGCGCTCATGGCGCAAACCATCGCCGAGGAGGCCGGCGTGGTCGCTGACTGGTTTGCCGCTCGTGTGGTCGGCGACCACACCGGCGCGATGCTGTTTCGTGCGCGTCGTGAAATGGATTACTTCGCCGAGGTGCTGAGGGCGCACGGCGTGCGCGCCCACGTGCTCGGCCTCGGCGGGCTGCTGTCGACACCGGAGGTGGCCGACGTGGTGAGTGTGCTGCGCGTGGTGCACGACCCCGCTGCCGGCAGCGAGCTGGTGCGCCTGCTCAGCGGCGCCCGCTATCGCGTCGGAGCACGCGATCTGCAGGCGCTCGCCGACGTGGCCCGCTGGCTGGCCGCGCACGACTGGGCGCAGAAGGCTATCTCGGCTGACCTGCGGGGCAAGCTGCGGGCATCGGTCGCCGGCGATGAGGGCAGCTCCCTCGTCGACGCGATCGACTTTCTCGGCACGGCCCCCGACTCCCACGGCCAATTCGCCGGATTCAGCGAGCTCGGGCGCGCCCGTGTGCAGTCGGCCGGCCGGCAACTGGCCTGGCTGCGATCCCGTGCCGGCCTGCCGCTGCTCGACTTCGTACGCCTGATCGAGCAGGAATTTCGGCTCGACATCGAACTGACCGCGAACGAGGCCAACGATCTCGGCCTCGCCAACCTGTATTCCTTCCACGACACGGTGACCGCGTTTCTCGACAGCGACGAGCAGGGCACCTTGGCCAGCTTTCTGCGCTGGCTGAAGCGGGCGGAGATGCAAGACGACCTCGGCCCGCGTGCCGAGCTGTCGGAACAGGGCACCGTGCAATTGCTCACCATTCACGGCGCCAAGGGCCTCGAATGGGACTTCGTCGCCATTCCCAACCTCGAAGAAAAGAGCCTGCCAGCGGCCTCCCGCAACACCAGCGGCTGGCTACGCTTCGGCGAACTGCCCTATGATTTTCGCGGCGACCGGTCGGAGCTGCCCGTGCTCGAGCTAGCCGGGCACGACACCCAATTCGACTATGATCTGGCCTTCCAGGCCTACAAAGAAGTGTTGGCGTCGCGGCATGACGACGAAGAGCGTCGGCTCATTTACGTGGCCACCACCCGCGCCAAGCGTGAATTGCTTTTGACCGGCTCGTTCTGGGGACCTGGACTGACCGTGCGGAAGCCCAGCCGCTATCTCACGGAACTTGTCGAAGCCGGGCTCATTGCCGCCATCCCCGACGCGAGCGACGAGGCCGACAAACCCGACTCCGCCGATGACGGCACCGAGCTGTGGCCATTCGACCCCCTCGGCACCCGCCGGGCACTGGTTGAAGCCGCCGCAACGCGGGTGCGGAACAGTGAAGCGGATGCCCCCACCCGCTGGTCCGCCGCGGTCACTTTGCTGCTTGCGGAACGGGCTCTGCGGCTGGCTGGCGGCGGGGTGGCGCCCGTCCCGGCGCGCATCCCGGCTTCCCGGTTCAAGGACTACGTCGACGACCCGGCCGGTGTCGCCGCGGAACTGCGCCGCCCCATGCCCCAACGCCCCTATCGAGCCACCCGGCTCGGCACGCTGTTCCACTCCTGGGTCGAGCGGCGCGCCGGCGGTGCCACCGGCACCGACCGCATCGATGCCAGCCTGAATGAACTGGACTTCGGCGATGACGACGAGGGTACCGATACCCTGAGTGACCTCGCGGTGCCCGAGCAGGAGCAGTTCGCGGTGCTCCAGGCCACCTTCGAACGTTCTGAATGGGCCGAACGGATGCCCGTCGACGTCGAGATCGAAATTCACCACGTACTCGGAGGCCAGGTCTTCGTCTGCAAGCTCGACGCCGTCTACAAAACCGCGACCGGGTACCAGGTCGTCGACTGGAAAACCGGGCGGGCACCCAAGAACGCCGCCGACCTGGAACTCAAGCAAACCCAGCTCGCGCTCTACCGGCTCGCCTACGCCCGCTGGAAGGGTATCGATCCGGGCATCGTCGACGCCGTGTTCTACTTCGTCGCCGACGATACCGTCATCGCGCCCGATCGCCTCTACTCAGAGGAAGACCTGCTCGCCGCCTGGTCCGGAGCGATGGCCCCGGTGCGCGAGTCGTTGGACTCCCCAGAGTCAGAGCCAGAGTCAGAGTCAGAGTCAGAGTCAGAGTCAGAATCGGAGTCAGAATCAGCGGTGAGCCCGGAGAAGTTGTAGCTGTCGGTGTGCATCGCTGCGTGTTGGTCGTAATCCCGGGCGGCGCGCGGCATATGGTCGAGCATGTTCTCCACGTCGCCGACGGTCATGATCGGGCCGGTTACGGGGGAGAGCGGCTGCTGGGTGTGGCTGTGCACCGTGTCGACGAGGCCGTCGAGCATCGCGACGGCGTCATCGACGATGGACTGATCGTGGCTGCTGACGCCGTGCAGCAACCAGCGGGCCAGTTCCAGCT
Organism: Cryobacterium sp. Hz9; assembly: GCF_004402825.1. Classification (NCBI taxonomy): domain Bacteria; kingdom Bacillati; phylum Actinomycetota; class Actinomycetes; order Micrococcales; family Microbacteriaceae; genus Cryobacterium; species Cryobacterium sp. Hz9. The sequence continues at coordinate 266,101 of NZ_SOFC01000023.1, read as the reverse complement.
CGGCGTAGAGCATGGCGCGCTGGGTGATGTGACTGTCGCTGCCCTGACGTGCGGTCGAATACGCCGTGATGGCCAGTTCGGCTGCGTCGCCGCGCGCAGCGAGTAACCAGTGCAAGTCCCGCGCCGGATCGCCGACGGCCAGGCCAGACCAGCCGAGAATTCCCGATACGGCATCGTCAGTGATCAGAATGGAATCGGCCGACATCGACCCGTGCACCACTGCCGGCGCGAACTGCCAGAGGGCGTCGTCGTCGGTGGCCTGTTCCCAGCGGCGCAGCAGCGCGGCGGGCAGATAACCGGTGTTGGCGGCCCGGTCGATCAGGTCGATCGCATCCGTGCGGCACTGTTGGGCGCTCTGCTGCGGCAGCCCGGCGGTGCCGATGAAGGCGCTCGGCAGCGCGTGGATCGCGGCGATGGCCCGGCCGATCGACCCCGAGACGCCCTCGTGTCCGGTGAGGGCATCCGCCTCGAAGCTGTCGCCGGCCAGAAGCTCATAGACGACGGCGCGGGTGCCCTGAATCGGCGTCTGGCCGACGTATTCCGGCACATCGAACGGTAGCCGGCTTCGATTGCCGGTGGTGAGCGCGCGCAGCGCCACGAGGTCGGCGGACTGCTCGGTTTCGGCCGACTGGCTGGTGGGAACGCGAATGATCAGCGCCCGCCCGTCTTTGTCGATAACGAGCGCCGAGTCGAACAGTCCGTGCGCGCCGGCACTGTGCTTTCGGGCGTAGGCCACGTCGAGCCCCGTAACTGCGGAGGTGGCTAACGCGGCTAGAGTGAGTTGAGTTCTGGCCATGCCTACTAGGTTAGATCGACTTCCGGTCGCGTGGCTGTTCGCCACGCCTCCACACACACGTTCTCGCAGAGCTCGGAGATAAACCATGTCGTTCACTTTCACGACGCGGTTGCCGCTGTCTCGTCACGCGGTCGACCGTGACCACCTGAGCCGCGCAATTCCCGGTCTGTTCGACGAGCTCTGCGCTGATGCCGCCACCCGCTTTCTGCCCGTCTGGCACGGCAAAATGCTGCTCGCGCCGCACAGCCCCACCGCCGCCGCCAGCGCCAGCGCTACCGCCGTGCACCTGGCCCTGCTGCCGTCGAGCAGCGTGCCGGCGAGCCGACGAAACGCCAGCCTCCGCGTCTACCTCGGCCGGTCGCTACCGACCGACCTGCCCGAACCGGCCGGCACCCGCATCGTGGCGGTTCAGCTCGATGATGACGACGCCGCTCTTCTTGAACCCGACGAGGGCCGCTGGGTGGGCCTGCGCACGGTCGCGACCGCGCTCGGCGACCGTGACGCCGGCCTGTTCACCGAGGCCCTCGGCGTGCTCAACTGGCACGCCTCGCACGGGCACTGCCCGCGCTGCGGCGCCGCCACCGTGGTCGAGGAGGCCGGTTGGGTGCGCCGCTGCCCCGTCGACAACAGCCAGGTGTTCCCACGTACCGACCCGGCCGTGATCGTGCTCATCACCGACGCCGACGACCGCATCCTGCTCGGCTCCAATGCTATGTGGGAAAACAATCGCTACTCCTTGCTTGCCGGATTCGTCGAACCCGGCGAGGCCCTGGAATCGGCCGTGATCCGCGAAATGTTTGAAGAATCCGGATTGCGGGTCACCGACCCGGCCTATGTCGGCTCCCAGCCGTGGCCCTTCCCGGCCTCGGTCATGTGCGGGTTCACCGCTCGACTCGCCGACGACCAGCAGGCCGGTGATCTGCTGCCCGACGGCGCCGAGATTCTGGCGCTGCGCTGGTTCAGCCGGCAGGAACTGCACGAGGCCGCCGAGTGGATGCTGCTACCCGGCCCGTCGTCAATCGCGCACGCCATGATCGAACGCTGGTTTGGTGCACCCTTGCGCGCCTCACCCGAATTGATCCGCCCGTGACGGTGACCGCCGACTCGCTGCTGCAGGGCCTCGACGAGCAACAGCGCATTGCCGCCGAAGCGCTGATCGGCCCCGTCTGCATGCTCGCCGGTGCCGGAACCGGCAAGACCCGCGCCATCACGCACCGCATCGCGCTCGGCGTGCTCACCGGCGCCTACGCCCCCAACCGGGTCATGGCGCTCACCTTCACGAGCCGCTCAGCCGCCGAACTACGCGGTCGCCTGCGCCAGCTCGGCGCCGGCGGGGTGGCCGCCCGTACCTTCCACGCCGCCGCACTATCTCAGCTGAACTACTTCTGGCCGCACGTCGTCGGAGGGCAGGCACCGCGCATCCTCGACGGCAAGGGCCGAATTCTCGGGCACGCCGCCGAGGCCCTGCACCTCAAAATCGATACGGCCACCCTGCGTGACCTCGCGGCCGAGGTGGAGTGGCGCAAGACCAGCGGCCTGAGCATCGAGCAGTATGCGGCCGGCATCGCCCGCCGCAGCCTGCCCGGCCGGCTCGACGTCGGCCAGGTCGTCGACCTGCAACAGACCTACGAGAAGCTCAAGGACGATCGCAAGCAGATCGACTTCGAAGACGTGCTGCTGGCCATGGCCGGCATGATCGAGGCCGAACCGTCGGTGGCACTGCAGGTTCGGGAGCAGTACCGGTTCTTCGTCGTCGATGAATATCAGGACGTCTCCCCGCTGCAGCACGACCTCCTCGCGCTGTGGCTCGGCGACCGTCGCGACCTCTGCGTCGTCGGCGACGCCAGCCAGACCATCTACTCCTTCGCCGGTGCCCGCAGCGACTACCTGCTCGACTTTCCCAAACACTACGAAGATGCCACGGTGGTGCGTCTCGAGCAGAACTACCGGTCGACGGCGCCGATCGTCTCGGCCGCCAACCAGCTCATGCGCGGCCGCTCCGGCGCCCTCACCCTGCACGCCGCGCAATCCGACACCGGCCCGGACCCGAGCGTGCGCGGCTACGCCTCGGATATGGCCGAGGCTCGCGGCGTCGCCGAGCAGATTCTGCAGCTCATCGACACCGGCACCAAACCCGAGGACATCGCCGTCTTGTTTCGGGTCAACGTGCAGGCGGCGCTGCTCGAAACGGCGCTGACCGAGGTGGGAGTGAGCTACCAGATTCGCGGCGCCAAACGGTTCTTCGACCTGCCGGAGGTGAAGCAGGCGGTGATGAGCCTGCGCGCGGCATCCGTTTCCATCATCGGGGAACCGCTGTTCAAATCGGTCAGCGACGTGTTGCGCTCCCTCGGCTGGAGCCAGACCGCCCCGGAGACGCGCGGTGCAGTGCAGTCCAGGTGGGAATCGCTCAACGCCCTGATGGGCCTGGTCGACCAGGCCGCCGCCGGCACAACCTTTCGCCAGTTCACCGATGAGCTGATGGAACGCCAGGCCGGCCAGCACGAACCGACGGTGTCGGCGGTGACGCTGGCCACCATGCACTCGGCGAAGGGCCTCGAGTGGGACGCCGTGTTCGTGGTCGGCCTCAGCGAGGGCCTCGTACCGATCAGCTACGCGAGCACTTTTGAGCAAATCGACGAGGAACGCCGGCTGCTCTACGTCGGCATCACCCGGGCCCGGCGCCGACTGGCGCTCAGCTGGTCATCTTCAGGTGTGCAGGCTCGGGCAGCTCGGGAACGATCCCGGTTTCTGCAAGAGCTTGGCAGCCGCACCGCTCGTGGAGCCGGTGCGCGGACCGCGTAATCGTCCCCGTGACGGCGTCAATGCGCAGCGATCGGGCGAACACCGTGGACCGTCCCGAATCCAATCGATCCTGCACGAGGCCGGCTACCCGGGCGGCGACCTCGAAGCTCAGCCTGGGCGTCTCGCTCGGGGCCTGCCGCGGGGCCAACTGACAGGCCATGGCCGGCCAGGCGGGATCCTCATCGACGTGCGCGAGTTCGAGACAGGTCAGGCAGGGCCCGAGGCCCGGTTCGACCAACGGCCCCACCCGCGCGGCGCTGTCACTGAAGACCACCGGCAGGTGAGGAATATCGCGGCGCAGCCAGTACCCATGACCCTCAGGGTAGAAGACGTAGTGCCCGACCAGCACCGCCAGCTCGGGGTCGGCGCCGCGGGCCGCCTCTTGGATTCCGAGGGTGGCCAGCAGGGCACGCACGCGAGACGCCGTTGGTCCGACGCCGTCGACGTGCACGGTGCGGGGCACCGGGGTGACCGGAGCGTGCGCGTCGTCGGGCACGTACAGCAGCGCCGGCTCGAGCAAATCGAGCAGGTGCGTCACCTCGGCAGCGGATGCCCCGGCGAGCGTTCCCAGCAGCATCGCACCCGATCGGTGCACCCCCACGACCAGGGCTGACAGCACGGCCTCGTGAGCGAGAGTCAGCCCGCTGATCGTGACGATGGCCTGGTCGACGCCGAGTTGCACGCACTCCGGGGTGCGCCACACCAGCGGGTATCGAGGATTCAGTCGAAGGGCCATGCCGACATGATGACGCACCTGACCCGAGCAGGAAAAAGTTTTCCACAGGCACGGTGTCGACGGGATGAAGATGCGGGCGCGCGCACGCCGACTAGTGGGTTCGCATCTGAGCGCGCCCGCACCCGGTCCATTTCAAAGCGGCGCGAACTAGTAGCGGATGACCACGCGACCGTCGATCTTGCCGTGCTTCATCTCGTCGAGTATCTCGTTCACCTCGTCGATGCGGCGTTCGGAGACCGTAGGGTGAATCTGGCCGCGAGCGTAGAACTGCAGAGCTTCTTCCATGTCCTGACGGGTGCCCACGATGGAGCCGCGAATGGTGAGGCCCTTGAGCACGATATCGAAGATCGGCGCGGGAAAGTCTCCCGGCGGCAGACCGTTGAAGACGATGGTCCCGCCACGACGGGTCATGCCGATGGCCTGGCCGAAAGCGGCCGGGTGTACCGCAGTCACGAGCACGCCGTGCACACCGCCGGTGGCTTTCTGTATGGCGGCGACCGGGTCGCCGTCGAGGGCATTGATCACGAGCTCAGCACCGTGCTTGCGCGCGAGGTCAAGCTTGTCGTCGGCGATGTCGACGGCCGCAACGCGCAGTCCCATCGCCTTGGCATATTGCACGGCGATGTGGCCGAGGCCGCCGATGCCGGAGATGACAACCCACTGGCCCGGACGCGCCTCGGTCATCTTGAGGCCCTTGTAGACGGTGACGCCGGCACAGAGCACCGGCGCGATCTCGATCGGGTCGGCGCCATGGGGAATGCGCACGGCGAAGCGGGAGTCGACGAGCATGTACTGCCCGAACGAACCGTCAACGCTGTAGCCGCCGTTCTGCTGCGCCTCGCACAGGGTTTCCCAGCCGGTACGGCAGTACTGGCAGCTGCCGCAGGCGCTCCAGAGCCAGGCGCTACCAACGAGATCGCCGATGGCGAGGTCGTCGACGCCGGCACCCAGGGCGACGACCTCGCCCACACCCTCGTGCCCGGGGATGAACGGCGGGCTAGGCTTCACCGGCCAGTCGCCCTCCATGGCGTGCAGGTCTGTGTGACAGACACCGCTGCTGATCACTTTGACCAGGGCCTGACCCGGACCAGGCGACGGCACGGCAACTTCGTCGATTAAAAGGTTCTTGCCGAACTCATGCACGACGGCCGCGCGCATGGTCGGTGGCACTTCAGCGGATGTTCTCGTTTCGGTCTCGATGATTGTCATTGCCAAACTCCTTCGTTTGGGACATTTTGTCCGTGACACGACGGTAGATCAGCACAGGTTGCGGCAACGTTGCGGCCGCACCGAGGGGTAGGAAAAGTATCTACTCCTCGTGCGGGCGCTCGGCGCCGTCATCGCGCAACAGGTCTTCGAGCGCCTGGTCGACGTCGTCGAGTGCTTCAGGTTCCCCGCGGGCCGCGCTGGTGAGGCGGGCGATGAGCTGCTGGGGATCGTCGATGTCCTTCTCCTGCGGCAGCAGGTCGGGGTGCGACCAGAGCGCATCGCGCGCTTCGTTGCCCACGGCATCCGTCACGGCCTGCCACATCGCGGCGGCCTCTCGCAGCCGGCGCGGGCGCAGTTCGAGACCGACGAGCGTGGCAAACGCGGACTCGGCCGGGCCGCCGGAGGCCCGGCGACGTTTGACCGTCTCGGCGATGGCATCTGCTTTGGGCAGTCGGACCGTGGCGTGAGCGGTGACGACGTCGACCCAGCCTTCGACCAGGGCGAGCATCGTCTCGAGGCGGGACAGGGCAGCGATCTGCGACTCAGACTTCTGCTGGATGAGTGAACCGTCGACCATGGCCTGGCGCAGGTCTTCGGGGTTGGAGGGATCGAAGCTTCCGGCCAGGTCTTCGAGTCGGCTGGAGTCGATGCTGATTCCGCGGGCATAGGCGGTGACCGCGCTGGTCAGGTGCAGACGCAGCCAGCGGGCGTGCCGAAACAGTCGAGCGTGGGCGATCTCGCGCACGGCCAGGTAGATCTGCACCTGATCGGGCGCAACGTCGAGGCCGGCACCGAAGTCGTCAACGTTCTGGGGGAGTAGGGCGGCCTGCTGCTCGCCAAGCAGCGGAATGCCCACGTCGCCGCCGCTGACGACCTCGCTGGCCAGCTGGCCGACAACCTGGCCGAGCTGCATGGCAAACAGGGTGCCGCCGATGCTGCGCACGAGCTGGCTCGCATTGGCGACCATGCCCTGCATCTCTTCGGGCACCTGTTCGGCAAACACCCGAGTGAGGGAGTCGGAAATGCTCGTGGCGACCGGTTCGGCCAGCTGAGTCCAGAGCGGCATGGTCGCGGTGACCCACTCTCGACGGGTCATCAGACGCGGTTCAACGGTGAGTTCGGCTACCGTGATGACATCATCGAGCCAGAGGGCCGCGATGTGAAAGGCCTGGCGCAACTGGGTCTGCTGCTCATCGGTTGCCGTGAGCTGGCCGTTGGCCGCCCGCTGCTGACCCTGAGTGAGCGCAATCTGCCAATCCACACCGGTGCCCTGGGTGTTCAGGGCGCCCTGCAGCTGTTGCATGAGCGCGGCTACACTCGCCGGGTCATTGGGCAGACCGGCCGCACCGGCAAGCTGACTCGGGTCGATGCCGCTCTTGCCGCTCAGAATGTCACGCAGCATGTCGCGGAACTCGTCACTGGGGTTGTTATCGCCGGGCTCGCCCGGGTTCTGTTCGTTCGGGGGTAAGGAGTCGTCGGCCACTTCAGGCCCCTCTCAGTTGCATACTTCTACGCTAGTGCGAGTAGCCCGCTCGGGGCTGGGAAACATCCTAGGCTGAAGGGCTTTCTGTGCGCCCGTCGCGAACACAGCCCGCAACCTGGCACAAACGAACACGGAAGGAGCACGGTGGCTCTCTTCACCGATGACCCACCCGCACCGCGACGTGCACGGCGCTCTGGCCCGTCCGTCGGCTGGACGGCGCTGTTGATCGCCCTGGTCGCCGGGGTGATCCTCGGCACCATGCCTGCCCCCTACGTTATCGAGAAGCCCGGCCCGGTCTACAACACCCTCGGTTCCGCCACCCACGACAATGTCGAAACCGCTCTGATTACCATCCCCGACGAAACGGTCTACCCCACCGCGGGCACGCTCGACCTGCTCACCGTTTCGCTGCTCGGCAACCGGGAGAATCGCCCGAGCTGGCTCACCGTGGCCGGAGCCTGGCTCGACCCGAGCGAGGCCGTGCTGCCCATCGATCAGGTTTTTCCCGCGAATGTCAGCACAGAACAGCGTGATGCGCGCAGCAGCGCCGACATGATTAATTCCCAACAGGATGCCATCGCGGCGGCACTCACGCATCTCGGCTACGACTACCCCACGACCGTCTCGGTGGCCAGCCTGCCTGACGGTTCCCCGGCCCAGGGAGTCATCGAGCCCAACGATCAAATCTCCGCGGTGAACGGCACGCAGGTGTCCAGCGTCAAGGAACTGCGGGTCGCCCTGCAGACCAACGGGGCGGACACTGCGGCGAGCCTGGACATTGTGCGGGGCGGCGTCGCCCAAACCGTGTCGGTCACGCCGATCGACAACGACGGCACGATCGTGGCCGGGGTCAACGTCTCGGTCGCCTACGATTTCCCGTTCCAGGTGCAGATTCAGCTCGACAAGGTCGGCGGCCCAAGTGCCGGCTTGATGTTCGCCCTCGGCATCATCGACAAGCTCACGCCCGGCAAACTGCAGGGCGGCGAAAACGTGGCCGGCACCGGAACGATCGACCAGTCCGGTTCGGTCGGCCCGATCGGCGGCATCCGGCAGAAGCTGCACGGCGCGGTCGAAAACGGCGCCAACTGGTTTCTCGCCCCCGCCGACAACTGCAACGAGGTGACCGGCAATATTCCCGACGGTCTGACCGTATTGTCGGTGGCCACCCTCGACGAAGCACTCACGGCGCTCGACGCGATCAAGACCGGTGCCGACACGAGCAAACTCCCGAGCTGTCCGGCCGAGTAGGGCCGCGAACCACTCGCAGTGGTGACTCTTTCAGGGGCGCGTAAGTAAGATGGAGGCTGACCCTGATCACTTAGAGCAAGAGGCCAATTCGTGAGTTCATCAGCAGCCGACAACGCCCCACGGCGCAGCCGAGCCCCGCTAGCAATCACCGCAGCGATTATCGCGGGGTTGGTGATCCTGTTCTTCATCTTTGCGGGCCTGTATACCGATGTGCTGTGGTTCGACCAACTCGGGTATCTCAATGTACTCACCACGCAGTGGGTCGCCGGCACGGTGCTGTTCCTGATCGGATTCGTCGCCATGGCCGTACCGGTCTGGGTGAGCATTCAGCTGGCTTACCGCCTGCGCCCGGTTTATGCGAAGCTCAATTCGCAGCTCGATCGTTACCAGCAGGTCATCGAGCCGTTGCGCCGCCTCGCGATGTTCGGTATCCCCGCCCTTCTGGGCATGTTCGCTGGTGTGGCCGCCGCCACCCGCTGGCAGACCGTGCTCATGTGGCTCAACCGCACCGAGACTGGGCGCGTTGACCCGCAGTTCAACTTCGACATTTCCTTCTACCTGATGGATCTGCCGTTCTACCAGGCCGTACTTGCCTTCGCCTCCGCCGTCGTGCTCATCTCGGCCTTGGTCGTGGTCGCTACCAGCTACCTGTACGGGTCCATCCGGGTGTCCGGCCGTGAGGTGCTCATCTCCAAGGCCGCCCGCGTACAGATCGCCATCACGGCGGCCCTGTATCTGCTGCTCCAGGCCGTGAGTATCTGGTTCGACCAGTACTCCACCCTGACCAACCAAGGCACGCTCATCACCGGCGCCGGCTACACCGACGTCAACGCCACCATCCCCGGCCGCGCCATCCTCGCCGGCATCGCCGCAGTGGTCGCCCTACTCTTCATTCTCACGGCCATCATCGGCCGCTGGCGTCTACCGGTCATCGGTACCGCGCTGCTGATCGTGTCGAGCCTGCTGATCGGCTCGCTCTACCCCTGGGTCGTCGAGCGTTTCCAGGTGGAGCCGAGTGCGAAATCGCTTGAGGAACCGTATATCGCGCGCAATATCGACCTCACCCGCGATGCCTATGACGTCGCCAACATCGAGGAGATTCCGTACAACGCGAAAACCACCGCCGAACCCGGCGCCCTGCGCGCCGACGCCGCGACGACGGCGAATATTCGTATTCTCGACCCGGCCCTAGTCAGCGACTCGTTCCGCCAGCTCGAGCAGTTCCGTCAGTACTACCAGTTCCCCGACAACCTGAACGTCGATCGATACATGATCGACGGAGTGTCGCAAGATACCGTCGTTGCCGTGCGAGACCTCAACATCGACGGTTTGAACACCGGTAACACCTGGGTCAACTCGAAGACGGTCTACACCCACGGCTATGGTGTCGTGGCCGCCTACGGCAACCAGCGCTCGGTCGACGGCCAGCCGGTCTTCCTCGAATCCGGCATTCCTACCAGCGGAGCCCTCGGCGACTTCGAACCGCGCATCTACTTCGGCGAAACCTCCCCCGAGTACTCCATCGTCGGAGCCGAAAAGGGCGCGAACCCGATCGAACTCGACTATCCGTCGGGCGCAGAGGGCGCTGGCCAGACCTACACGACGTTTTCCGGAGACGGCGGACCGAAACTCGACAACGCGTTCAAGAAGCTCATCTACGCGCTTAAGTTCCAGTCTGAACAAATCTTCCTGGCCGCATCGGTCAACGACAAGTCGGAGATTCTCTACGATCGTGACCCGGTCACTCGCGTGCAGAAGGTTGCACCGTACCTGACGCTCGATTCCGACGCCTACCCCTCGGTCGTTGATGGTCGGGTCAAGTGGATCATCGACGGCTATACGACCTCGGCGAACTACCCCTACTCGACGCCCGTGAGCCTGAGTGATGCTATCGCCGACACGCAGACACCACCGCAGCCGTACGCCCTCGACAGCATCAATTACATGCGCAACTCGGTCAAAGCCACCGTCGACGCCTACAGCGGCGAGGTCACCCTTTACGCCTGGGACGACAAGGAGCCGCTGCTGCAGACCTGGCAGAAGATCTTTCCCTCGACGCTCAAACCCATGAGCGAGATGAGCGGCGACCTGATGAGCCACGTGCGTTACCCGGCCGACCTGTTCAAGGTTCAGCGGGCTATCCTCGGCCAGTACCACGTCACCGACCCCGGCTCGTTCTACTCCAAGGACGACGCTTGGATCTCACCGAACGACCCGGACTCTCCTCCGAGCAACCCCACCCTGCAGCCGCCCTACTACCTCACCATGCAGGTACCAGGGGCGGACAAGCCGTCATTCTCGTTGTACTCGACCTTCCAGCCGGAAGCGACCGGTGCATCCAGTCGTAACGTGCTCTATGGCTACCTAGCTGTAGATGCCGATGCCGGTTCCGCCGACGGCGTGCGCGCCGACGGATACGGCCAGCTGAGGCTGCTCAACCTGCCCAAGGACGGCACTGTGCCCGGCCCCGGCCAGGTGCAAAACGTCTTCAACGCCGACCCGACGGTCTCGACCGAGCTCAACCTGCTGCGGCAGGGATCCTCAACCGTGCTGAACGGAAACCTGCTGACCCTCCCGGTCGGTGGCGGTCTGCTCTACGTGCAGCCGGTTTATGTGAAGTCAACCGGTGAGACCAGTTACCCGCTGCTACAGAAGGTGCTCGTGGCCTTCGGCGATCAGATCGCGTTCGAAGACACCCTCAACGGCGCCCTCGATGTGCTGTTTGGTGGCGATTCGGGTGCGACAGCCGGTGACACGGCCGTGCCGGACCCGGCTGCTACGGGCGGAACAACGGGCGGCACGACTGGTGGTGCTGCCGGTGGCGCGGACGTGCCGACCGGGTCGACGGGTGACGCGGCAACGAATGCCCAACTGAAGTCGCTTCTCGCCGTCGCCAAGACGGCGGTGGCCGACAAGGCGACCGCACTCGCCGCCGGCAACTTCGCCGCCTACGGAACCGCAGACGCCAAGCTCTCCGAGACGATCGCGAGCATGCTCACCCTGCTCGGCGAATAGCCCACCGCACGACCTGCCGCAAGCCCTCACCGTCTCGGGTGGGGGCTTGCGCTCGTTCGGGCGATGGTGTTCGATGCTGAATAGGACGCGATTTCTGTTCTTGTTTTGCAATAGCGACCCGAAGTGGTCGACCGGGCTTTCAGGGTGTGCTAAATTTGATCTTGTAGCGCGGGGTGGAGCAGTTCGGTAGCTCGCTGGGCTCATAACCCAGAGGTCGTAGGTTCAAATCCTGCCCCCGCAACAATAAGTCGAGATCAGATAGAGTTTTCGGTCCCCGAATAGGGAGTGGAATATGACTGACTCGGCGCAAATCCGACGTAGCCCATGGCTGCGTCGGATTTTTTTTGTCTCTACAGGAGGTGCGCCTCGAACCTCCTCGTCAACGCTCGGGATGCTTCGTGCACCTGTGGTGTATGACCGAGACATCACACGCAATTCCGGGCCTCGAGGCGGTCCTGACGACTAGCGAACTCGCCGCTCACCTCGGCGTCCCGGTCCAGACCATCCACGATCTACGCCACGCCCGTCGCGGCCCGCGCAGCTTCCGAGTGGGGCGCCAGATGCGCCACCGAGTCTCCGAGGTACAGCACTGGGTCGAAGCCATGGAGTCCCAAGACCAGGCCGCAGGCCTCACCACAGAGCCGCGACGATGAGCGGTCGCGACCTGCTCGCGATCGGCACCTACGGACACATCAACACCAGGCGCACGACCAGCGGAACGGTCAGAGCCGAGGCCAGATATCGGGATGGCCACGGGACTGTGCGGAAGGTAACAGCGACGGCCGCGACCGTCCGGGAGGCGAAGCAGAGCCCGCGGATCAGATGCATCGCCGATGCTGGGCTCTCTGACTTGAAAGTCACGCCGCATACGTTCAGGCGAACCGCCGGCACGACCATCGCCCGCGCCACTGACGCCGAGACAGCCGCAGAAGTTCTAGGCAACAGCCCCAAGATCGCTAAAAAGGATTGACAGTCTGCAAGCGCCGCCCGTACCTGCACGTCCAGATGTCGGATCTGCGACAGTCAGCGCGAGCCTAGAGCCCAGCCTCGGCTTCGCGCCGTTGGGCGATGCCGTCGATGACGAACTGCACAAAGTCCTCGTCGCGATCGCCGATGACCACGTCTTGGACGGCATCGGTGGCCGGTTCGCCTGGCCACGCAGTCTGGCGCGTCGGTCGGTGTCTTTCCGGCTCGCTGGGGCCGGCGCGTAGACGTCTGCTTCGGACAGGGCGGCCGGGTTGAGCCCGGTGAGGTCGATGATGTCCACGATGGGAACTTGATAGGTGCGGTACGGTCCAAGCGGCGGGGGATTGCTGTCCATGAGGGAGCGCGGACCGTGTCGAGGTCGATGTCTTCTAACTGTGGGCTTTGGTCCAGGACGAACCCGGCAGCGCGCCCAACCCGACTACGCCCTTCTTGCAAAGAGTCATCTGCATGACTCTTAGGCTTCGCTCCAAGTTGCGTTTTAGCGGTCGGCGATGGTGGTCTGCGCGGCGGCGTTGGCTTTTCGCATAGGGGCTGTCATATCGGTGTAGAAATTGTCCTGGGGGTCCTTGACTCCCCAGCCGCGACCCAGGTTTTCGATGTAGCCACACCAGTGCCAGCCGATGATCCAGGGCTCCTGCATGATCGTTGCCAGACCGTTCGCATAGTCCTGTCCGCGCTCCTCGTGCGTTTCCATGTCGCTTGTGCGGTGTGGATTCATCGCGGTGGGCACCCAGTTGCCGATATCGGCGATTAGTACGGGCTTGCCGGTGAGCTGCTGCCAGTTGCGGAGATCGCCGATCATCGTCGCGTATTCCTCCGAGGATTTGCCGGTGAAGTACTGCACGGAAAGAACGTCAACGTAGTCGGTCATCGCGCGGAGCACCACTTCGGGGATGCCCTTGTTGCCGTTGTAGCGGTCGCCCAAAATCAGGTGGTTGGGGTCGTAGCGACGAATGGCCTCGGTGATTGTCTTGTAGTACTGCTGTGCCACGTCTTCGATTTCCTGCATCCGGAGCTGCACGACATAGGGCATACCCGCCTCCAGCAGGTCGCGGTCGGGCCACGGATGCGAGTGGCCAACATCGACGGGGTCACCGAACCAATCGAGCGCCTCGCCCCACCCCCCGCTGATGTACTGGCTTGTCCAACCGATGGTGTTGAAGTTCAGCGACTGCAAGTCGGTGACAACGCCCTGTTCCCATTTCTGCCGAGATCCATATCTTTCATTCCACACGTCGACATTGTGGGGGTATCGCAAATCCGAGTCGTCGATGTGGTTCACGCCGAGGGACACGAACGGCTTTCCCTCGGGATCGATGAAGCTCCATGATCCGGTTGCGCTCTGCGCAACGGTGAAGAAACGAGTTCCTGGGTTTTCTGGAGTGGCCATAATCTGATCTGTCCTTTCCGACATGATTATCGTTTTTTGCTCAGCGACACGGCGGCAGTGATGATGATCTCCCGAAAAAGTCCAGGTACGCAGCTGCCAGTGACTCTGGATCCTCTTCTGCGAGGTGGTGGCCCGATGGCAGGATGACGGCCCGTACGTCCTCTGCCACCTGACGCATCTGGCGATCGTTGTGCTCACCGATGAAGTATTCAATCCCGACAGCGAGGACAGGCAGCTTCAGTTTGGTTTTCGCGGATTCGTGGTTCTGATCCGCGTCGTCTAGTGTCGCGCGGTAAATCTCTAACATACTGCGGAGCCCACCGGGCGGGGAGTAGCACCGTGCATATTCGTCGAGCGCATCGGGCGTGATCGCCTGGGGTTGTGTGCCTCGTGCTTGATAAAGTAATCGAAGTATTCCCTCTCTTTGCCGGTGAGGAGGAGCTCAGGGAAGTCCGGCACGCTATAGAAATTGACGTGCCACAGCCAGACTTAGCTGCTGACATTCTCGCGGGTCAAGAATGAGTGGTCTTCGAGGCCGAACCCGGGCAGGATCATCTCCTGGTAGACGAGCTACTTGACTCGGTCGGGATACTGAGCGGCAACTTGGTAGGCAGTTGATGCCCCTCAGCTCTCGCCGACCAGGTTGAACGTGTCGTATCCAAGGTGGGGAGCCAACTGCGCGATGTCCTCAGCCATGTTCTTCATGTCGAAACCGTCCTTGGGATGTTCCGAGTCACCGAGACCGCGCAGGTCTGGCGCGATGACGATGTAGTAGGGCGTCAGAAAGGGAATTACGCGACGCCAGTGGTATGACGTCTCTGGTATGCCGTGCAGCAGGAACAGCGGCTCGCCTGCCCGGCGACGACGTAGTGCAGCCGGACGCCATTGACGAGGGCTCTTCCGTGGGTTGCTGGGACATCGTGGTGGTCTTGAATGATATCCATGCTCAAGGCTCCTTCTTCTCGCATTTTTTCAGTTCGAGTCGAATCACAAATTTCGTCGAAACCCGCACGTGTGACAGGCTGCCGACGGATTAACCGCTGCAACCGGGTGCCGTGCTTGGCGAACATCGACGGTGAACGTGCGCCTTCGCAGTTGACCTGATATAAAAAATACGGATGTCAGTCAAGTGGGTGACTCGGCCGAGTTCGCTCAGCAGGCGACTGAGGCACCCGCCGACCGGTTTGGACATCGAGGCCGTTTTCCTCTATGACGACCTCTGCCACGACCTTCCACGCATGGAAGTGAAGTGAGGCCTGGTGTGAGTCGTAAGCCGCGGCGTCACGGTAAACTTCGTAGACACCGAACAGCTGGGTCCCGCGATCAAGTTCGATCACGTCGTACTGTAAACAGCCTGTCTCATCGGCGAGGGATCGCTCGGCAAGCTTCAGGATATGCGTGAGAAACCTTTCGCGCTTCGCTTCACACACCCGAATTTGGGCAATGACAACGAACGCCGACTCCAGCGGCGTCGTCATTGGTTTGTGAACGCCGCGTCGAATGAGTCGGTCGGCCGTGTCCACAGCTTAGAACGAACGAACTCGATTGCCTCAGCCGCACCGTGCAGCCGGTCCATTCCGGCATCCTCCCACTCGATCGAGATGGGTCCGCCGTAGCCGATCGACTCCAGGGCGCGAAATGCGTCTTCCCACGGCACATCGCCGTGTCCGGTCGATACGAAATCCCAGCCGCGTCGGGGGTCGCCCCAGGCTAGGTGGGAACCCAGAACGCCGGCCCGGCCGTTGGCTGGGCGCAGGCGGGTGTCCTTGCAGTCCACATGGTAAATGCGGTCTTGGAAGTCCCAGATGAATCCGACAGGATCGATATTTTGCCACATCATGTGGCTCGGATCCCAGTTGAAGCCGAACGCGGGACGATGGCCGATCGCCTCAAGGGTGCGCACGCTTGTCCAATAGTCGTATGCGATCTCGCCGGGATGCACCTCGTGCGCGAATCGAACGCCCTCATCGTCGAAGATATCGAGGATGGGATTCCAACGCGCGGCGAAGTCGTCGTAGCCGGCTTCAATGATCGACGCTGGCACCGGCGGAAACATTGCGACGTACGGCCAGACCGACGAACCGGTGAATCCCACAACGGTGTCGACGCCGAGCTTTCGGGCAACGCGCGCAGCACGTTTCATATCGTCGGCCGCCCGTTGCCGCACGCCCTCAGCCTCACCGTCTCCCCAGACGTAGGGGCGCAGGATCGCCTGATGCCTAAAGTCGATGGGTGCGTCGCAGACCGCCTGCCCGGCGAGATGGTTTGAGATGGCAAAGACCTTCAAGCCGTACCGGTCTAAAATTTCAAGGCGGGACGCGAGGTACGCGGCATCCTCATCGGCACGCTTTAGGTCTAGGTGGTCGCCCGACGCGGCGATCTCGAGACCGTCATAGCCCCACGAAGCCGCAAGCCGCGCCACCTCCTCGAAGGGGAGGTCTGCCCATTGGCCCGTGAATAATGTGACGGGGTGCGTCAGCTGGCTCATGCGGCCCTCGAAGTCGGCTGACGAGTTGGTACTACCTCGACCCAGTGACCCGATTTCGAAGACTCGATCACCGCGTCCGTCAGCTGGGCCGCGCGCACACCATCGGCAAAGGTGGGAAGGCCATTGACGACCTTGCCCTTGATTACAGAATGCACATCCCGCATGAATAGTCCGAAGCAATCTTGGTAGCCCTGCGGATGTCCGGACGGTACGGTGACGTAGGGCGCGGCGGCAGCGTGGTTCACCGTCTCGAGCCCCTTCGGAATGATAGAGATTCCTGCGGTCGACCCGATCCACAGACCGTTTGGATTTTCCTGGTCGAAGGCATACGATCGGTGTTCACCATCGAGCGACATCCACAGCTGGTTCTTGCGCCCGGGGCTGGCTTGGGAGATTACGACAGAGCCTGTGGCACCGCGATCCGTATGGAATATCATGGTCACACCGTCTTCTGTGGAGACAGGGACCTCGCCCGCGTCCGAGAGACGAGTGTCATGTAGCCGGGAGCTCTGCGCGAGCAATCTTTCTATGCGATGACCGGTAGTGAATTCGAAGAGGTCGCACCAGTGCACACCAATGTCGGCGAAGGCACGGGATCCCGCGTCCGTCACCCGCCAGTTGTAGCTCGACTGCTCCGAGAGCCAGTCCTGCAGGTAGTGGCCGTGCGCGAGCCAGATGCGTTCGCCCGAATCGGCGATTCGGGCCTTTGCTTCGCGAACCGTCGGATAGAAGCGATAGACGAAGGGCACGGCGTTTACGACTCCGGCATCATCGGCGGCGCGCTGGAGCAGTAACGCATCGTCGGCGGTGAGGGCTAGTGGTTTCTCGCATACAACGTGCTTGCCCGCGGCAATTGCGGCCAGGGCTAGTGGAACGTGCTGCGCGTTGGGAGTGCAAATGTGCACCAGATCGACATCCGGATGGGCTATCAACTCTTCTGGCGTGAGAGCCAACGGTACGTTCTCTTCGTCAGCGGCTAGTCGTGTTCGGTCGGCATCGCGGCCGGCGTAGGCGACAACGACGCCGCCTACGGAACGCACAGCGCGCGTGTGCACCCGTCCCATAAAGCCGGTTCCGATTATGCCGCTCCGGAGCGGTCGGGTCGTCACTTCTTCCTCGACAGAGCGACCGCTGCGATGATGATCGCGCCACGCACGACCGACTGCTGGGCGACGTCGAGCCCGGCGAGAATGAGACCGTTGTTGATCAGGCCCATGAAGAGCGAGCCGACGAGCGTACCGATGATCGCCCCCCGGCCTCCGAAGAGACTTGTACCGCCGAGGATTACCGCGGCGATGACTGTGAGCTCGTCACCTTGGCCCCATTGGAACCGGCCTGATTCGAGCCGGCCCGCGTAAAGCATCCCGGCGATAGCGGCGGCGATACCGGAAAGAAGCAGTACGGTGAATTTAATCCGTGCCGTGCGGATGCCGGTGTATGCGGCTGCGGTGGGATTACCCCCGGTAGCCAACACGCGGCGTCCGAAACTCGTCCGGTTCATCGCGATCCATCCGACCGCGACGGCCACGACCGTCCAGACGAGGAGCCCGGGTATAGGGCCGAAATCGCCACCGCCGAAGATCTGCACATACAGGGTGTTGCCGATGGGCTGGGGTGCCGAGGAGGTGATCCACTGCGCTAGCCCCGCTGCGAGGCCGAGCATGCCAAGCGTAACCAAGAAGGACGGGACCTTCAGCAGGGCAACGAGTCCGCCGTTGATCGCACCGATAACGGCCCCGGAGAGTAATCCGGCGACTATGCCGGGAAGGAGCCCCCATTGGGTCGTCGCCATGGCGGTGACGACGGAGGCGAGACCGGCGATCGAGCCGACGCTGAGGTCGATTTCGGCTGTGGCGATCACGAAGGTCATCGCCACAGCCATTATCGAAATTGTTGCCGTCTGCCGCACGATGTTCAGCATGTTGTTGGGGGAGAGGAATCCGTCGCTGCTGAGGAAGATGGCGAACAGGATGAACACGACCACGAAGGCGATGTAGATGACGTTGCTACGCCAGTCAAATCGAGTTACAGCTTGGGAGATGAGGGATGGCCTGGTGGCCGTTGTGGGGCTGCTCATGCTGCCTCTCCTTGGATTATGAGTTGAAGCTGTTCCTCGCTCGCGATGTCGTCGCGGTCGAGTTCGCGGTCGGAGCGTCCTTCGCGGAACACGACGATGCGGTCGGCGACCGCGAGGAGTTCTGGTAATTCGGATGAAATGAACAGCACCGCATTGCCCTCCGAGGCGAATTCACGCACGATGTCGAGGATCTCTGTCTTCGTGCCAATGTCGACACCGGAGGTGGGCTCGTCCATCACCAAGATGCGGGGGCGTGTGTTGATCCACTTCGCCACAACGACCTTCTGCTGGTTGCCGCCCGAAAGCCGGCTGACCGGCGCATAGGGGTCGGCGACTTTGACGCCGAAGCGGGTGACGAGCTGATTGGTCAGCTCGCGCAACTTGGTCATGGAGAGGAAGGCGCCTGACTTCACGCGGTCAAGCACGGGAAGGGCGAGATTCTCCGAGACGGAGTGCTCAAGCACCAGCCCCTGATCGCGACGGTCCTCGGGAATGAGCGCGATACCCGCCTGCTGAGCCGCGATCGGGGTACTAAAGCGAACGACTTTGCCATCGATACTCAGCGTTCCCCGGGTGGGACGGTCCATGCCAGCGACCACGCGAGCGAACTCGGTGCGCCCGCTGCCCATCAGCCCGGCGAGACCGACGATCTCTCCGGCCCGGATCGTGAGGCTGACTGATTTGAGTACGCGACCGCTCCCAATGTCGGTGGCTTCGAGCACGATCGGAGCATCGGTCGGCAGTTGCCGGTCGCGATACACCAGGTCAGAGGCGAGCCTCCGGCCGATGATCGCTTCGATGATCTCAGCCGCGGTCAGTTGCGCAACCCCGGCGGCGAGCACGACGCGGCCGTCCCTCAGCACCGTGATGCGGTCGGCGACCCTGCGGATCTCGTCCATCCGATGAGAGATATAGACGATGGCGATGCCGCGGCTCTTGAGCTTGTCAATCAGTTCGAAGAGGTTCTCGACCTCGTGTTTGGCAAGGCTGGCCGTGGGTTCGTCCATCACCAGCACGCTGGCGTTCTTGGCCAGAGCTTTAGCGATCTCCACCAGCTGCCAGTATGCGGTGCCGAGCGTCTCCACCCGCGCCTTGGGATCGATCGTGACACCCAGGCCGTCAAAGATCTCGCGCGCCGCCATCTCCGCAGCGCGGTCGTCAACCAGTCCCGATTTACCGCGAACCTCCCGATTGAGAAAGATGTTCTGCGCCACCGTCATCGAGGGGATGAGGCTGAATTCCTGAAAGACCATGCCGATGCCGGCCCGTTCGGCGTCGGCGGTGGTTCGAATTGCGACCGGCTGGCCCGCGACCTCGATGGTGCCAGAGGTAATCGGATGAACGCCTTGCAGGACCTTCATCAGGGTGGACTTGCCCGCGCCGTTCTCTCCGGCGAGGGCGTGCACCTCACCGGCGACGATGTCCATGTCGACGGATTTCAGGACCTCGACCGGGCCGAAGCTCTTGACGATGCCCCGCATTCTTACCGCTGGAGGGGCGCCAGCAGTCTCAGTCATCGGTGGCGTTCGGGTCGGTCACATCCGGAACCCGCACCCATTCACCGGTTCGGCCGGATTCAAGTATGGCGTCGTCGACGAGCGCGGCTTGGTAGCCGTCGGCGAAGTTGGGTTCGACAGTTCCGCCCTCAGCGACTGCCTTGAGGAAGTCGTGGGCTTCGATGATCTTTGTTTCGCTGTAGCCGATACCCAGCGCTGGGATAGGCCAGAGCGACTCACCATACGGTGTGTTCGGGCCGGTATATACCGTGCGAAAGCCTCGACGATCGGCGCGGTCATTCTTGAACGCTACCTGGAGTTCGTCACGGTTCTCGTAATTGAAGAAAATAGAGCCTTCCGTGCCATGGATTTCGAAGGTGATGTAGTTGTTGCGGCCCCAGGCGTTGCGCGTTGCCTCAAGGGAGCCGACCGCGCCATTCCGGAACTTGATCAACGACATCGCCTCGTCGTCGACGTCGACCGCGCCACGCGGGCCGTCAGACGTGGAGGAACCGCCGAGTGCGTCAAAACCACCGGACTGCAGCGGACGGTCGGGGATAAAGTTCGAGACCAGCGAGGTAACTTCGGAAATTTCGCCGACCAGATAGCGGGCCAGGTCGACCACGTGCGAGCCGATGTCGCCCACGGCACCCGAACCGGCGATGTCTTTCTGGAAACGCCAGCTGAGCGGCGAGTTCGGATCGGCGCTCCAATCCTGCAAATAGGTCCCGCGAAAGTTCAGAATGCTGCCAATAGCGCCCTCGTCGATGTACTTCTTAGCGAGCGCTACAGCCGGGGTGCGGCGGTAGTTGAAGGCAACTGCTGTAACAACGCCGGCCTTCTGGGCCGCCTCGTACATGCGGCGGGCTTCGCTGGCCGTCGGGGCAAGAGGCTTTTCACAAATGATGTGTTTGCCGGCCTCGGCCGCGGCGATCGCGATCTCGGCGTGCAAGTTATTCGGGGTGGCGATATCGATGACATCGATCCCGGGATCGTTGACGACGTCGCGCCACGATGACGAATAACCGTCCCACGAGTATCGCTCGGCGGCAGTGCGCGCCAGATCGTCGGTCACATCGACGATGATCTTCTTGATTGGTCGCGCCGGAGACGGCCAGAAGAACATGGGCATCGCCGCATAGGCCAGGGAATGGGCTTTACCCATGAATCCGCCACCAATCATGGCGATATTAATCTCTTGCATGACTACCTTTCGTGAGCCACCGGGGCTCGACAGTTCTGTGGATCATCGATTTTCAATAGTCCTCGTGGGGCGACCGTTTCCGGCCGCCCCACGAGTCGCTCATCGGTTATTAGTCGACGTAAGCATCCTTGATGGCAGCGGGTGGAGCCGAGTGGTATACGGTCTCCCAAGCCTCAAGCACGTTCTTGTGGTCGACGGGCAGCGAGCTTAGAGCGACGTATGCCGGAACCTCCAGACCGAGCATGCTGAGCGCGGCCAGGTCGGCTTCGGCGGTTCCCTGGTCATAGGGAAGCTGGGCTCCGAGGCCAACGATCATCTGATTCTTGGCCAGCGCGATGGCGACGTTCGTGCCGAGGTCTTCGGTGGCGATCTTGATATCGGTGCGCCCGGTCTCTCGGGCAGCGGCCATAACGCCCTCCGCGGGTACGTCCCAAACAGCCCAGATACCGTCGAGGTCGGGGTTTTTGGTGAGCATGGCGTTGGCCACGCCTTGGGCATCGCCGGCGAAGTCAGGCCCGGCGATTCCCTGCTCCTGAACGATTTCGATGTCGGGGAACTCGTCGGCGATCGTTTTCGTGAAGCCCGCGTATCGCTGCTGTGTGACGAAGAAGTCGGCTTCGTGGTTTATCACACCGATCGTTCCTTTGCCACCGATTGAGCGGGCGAGGAGATATGCCGAGGTGACCCCGTTACCGTAGTTGTCGGCCGACACCATCGAGACGTAATCCTGACCGGCAACGAAGCCCTGGGGCACATTGTCCATAAAGACGAGTTTGACGCCCTGTTCACTGGCCTTGCGGTAGGCGCTAGCCGTTGCCACAGGATCGGTGGGAATTGAAACGATGATGTCGGGGTTCTGAGCTAGAACCGTCTCGATGTTGGCGACTTGTGTGGCGGGGTTGAAGTTAGCATCCGTGGTTGCGATGACTTCGATGCCGAGGCGGTCGAACTCAGCGTTCAGGCCGGCAATTTGGGCGTTCGCCCAGTCGTTTCCGCCGTAGTGCATCACTATCGCGGCAGTGAGACCCATGCTCGCGATCTCGGTCGCCTGTTTGTCGGTCACTGTCGTGGTGTCGACGGCGGCGGGCTGTTCGCCGTTCGGACCGGTGCTAAAAACTTTGCCGGTGATGTTCGCGAGGGCCGCATCTATCTGAGCGGTGACCTCGGGTGCAACCTCGGATGCGGTGGATTGCGCGGACGGGGTACACCCCGTCAGTGCAAATAGACCGGCGGCTGCCACTACAGCGACAAGCGTTGACGTAACTTTCATTCTCCATGCTCCTTTGCTCGGAAATATCGTGATTGTGTTCAGGGTCGTGCTGGGTCGGTAAACGTTACATTTTGCAGAAATGTGAGACTTCTTCTGGCGGCTTCATCTTCGTCACCCTCGTATCCGTCGAGTTCGACGGTGATCCAGTCGCGATAGCCCGCGTCGACGAGCTCAGCGATGATGGCATTCAGGTCCAGGTCGCCAGCACCGAGAGGAAGGAAAGCGTTGGTCTGGTGATTGAGGTCTTTCAGGTGTACGTATGCCAGACGGTCGGCGTATTTTCGGATGACCGCTACGGGATCGCCACCGCCGGCTGCGATGTGTGCGACGTCGGCACAGAGACCGATCGAGGTGGCGGCGAAGAGGGCGTCAATGTGATCCGGCGCTTGGGCAATGCTCCCAAGGTGCGGGTGGTAACTGGGAATGAGGCCAGCTGCCTGTGCTCGTTCGGCGACGGTGTCGAGGAAGGCGCCGGCCGTCTCGTAGTCCTGTGCTCGACGGCCGGTGGAACGCACTGCGCCGCCGCCGATCACGTAGTGGCGCGCACCCGCCGACGCGGCTAACCGAATGGACCGATCGAAGCGAGCGAGTTCGTCCTCCTGGGCGTCGGAATAGATGAAGTGTCCGCCGGTGTAGACGCCAGCGACCTCAAGGCCGTTGGCCTGCACGGCAGATACGAAGCTGCCGATCGATTCTTCGAAGGGGAGGAGGTTGCCGTCGAACAACTCGATTCCGGTGTAGCCGGCGGCAGCGATCGCCTCGATGGTCTGATGCACGTCTCTGGGTGTTACATAGAAACCCGATCCGAGGTCAGTCACTGCACCGGGCGTACCCACTACACCGCCCCATGCGTTGGCCTCGTAGGCAAACTTCATCACTTCTACCTCCTTGTATTTTGTCTTTGCTGGGTTGAAAGTAGCACTTATGACATTACAGTGTCAATAGAAAGATCTTTTAGGCCGGGGTTCGGTCCGGTAATGTTCTTTCTACTCATTGGCCTTTCATGATTTGGGATACGAGAGATGTTTTCATCCGGTGCCGGCGATCTCTTTCAGCTGCTCCGTGACGGACGGCCGCGCACGCGATCCGAGCTTGTCGACGAGACAGGTTTAGCGAGAACCAGCGTGGTGAACAGACTGGCGGCGCTCACAGCGATCGGCTTGGTGACCCCGACTGGCACTGCGGCGGCGTCCGGCGGCCGCCCCGCCGCGCGCTTGATGTTTGATCAAGCCTCGAGGGTCTGTATCGGAATCGACCTTGGCGCCACCCACGGCACCGTGGGCGTTCTCGACCTTTCCGGTGAAGTGCTCCGTCAGGAAAGCCGGGTAATTGATATCGCCAAGGGCCCGACTGAAATCCTCACATGGGCCGTCGACACGGCAGAGCGCCTACTCGCCGCCAGCGGTCGTCAGCAGCGAGATCTGTTGGGGATTGGTGTGGGAGTGCCCGGTCCCGTAGAGCATTCGACCGGCCGCCCCATCCGTCCCCCGATTATGCCGGGCTGGGACGGCTTCGACATTCCCGCCTTTGTGCGTCGGCGTCTGATGGCCACGGTTCTGGTCGACAACGATGTAAACCTGCTCGCCCTCGGCGAGCGAGCTACCCAGTGGCCCGCAGTCGATGACTTGCTCTTTATTAAGGTGTCCACGGGAATCGGCGCGGGAATCATCTTGGGCGGAGTGCTGCAGCGCGGTTCCCGGGGTTCCGCAGGCGACATCGGACATGTGCAGGTGCCCGGTACCGCTAACGAGCGTGACCTCGAGGCGACGGCCAGCGCCCCGGCGATAGCGGCGTATCTAAGTCGGGATGGCGCCGTGGACATTGAGCCCGGTGACGTCACCAATCGCATCAGAATGGGCGACCTTACAGCGATTGCCGCCGCGCGCGAGGCAGGGCGAGCCATCGGCGAGGTCACGGCTATGTGCGTGAGCGTCCTAAACCCATCTGTCGTCGTCATTGGTGGACGGTTGGGTGTCAACGTGCAGGAGATCATCGCGGGTATACGCGAAGTGGTGTACCGGCGATCGATTCCCCTAGCGAATCAGCACCTCAACATTGTGCCAGCCCGGGGCGGTCCCGATGCGGGAATCCGGGGAGCCGGGCTCATGGTGCTCGATGAACGCCTGTGCGCGGCCGCCGTGGATGAGCTGATCGAGCAGCTCGACTGAATGCAGTCGAATACATAGGCCAGGCGGGTTCGCTGGCAACGCCTGCCTTCAAAGTCTCAACCAACTGAGACAGCTGTCGACTTCGAAGGTTGCGGTTTGTGCCACACCATCCGAGGTGCGGAAACGAATGCACTCATCCGTCAGCAAGTGCACACAGGGTCGTTCGGTTCGCGCGACTCGGCAACCGTGGCTGCGCAGGAGCCGCGCGATCGAAACTAGATGTCAAACTTGCGACCGACTAAAACCTGTACTTCCGGGGCTCGCCTACGCCCCACTTAGTCGGGAGCGAGAATAGCGCGATCTGAGATCATGATGGGCGCTTTCTCCGAGCGCTGGCGCGCACGGGCGCCGCCTCTTGCGACATCGCATTCTGCGCGGCCGGGCTGTCGTGCTCGGCACCGACAGCTGAGTGGAGTCCCAAACGAGGTCGAGCTGGCTCGAGCGGTCACGAAGAGTGAGGTAAACTAAAGTCATCAACGCAAATAGCTGGATCGAGAAACCGCGATCTGATTAGGCTTTTTTCGAAGGATGACCGCCACAAAGGGGTCGGCGTCGCGGGGTGGAGCAGTTCGGTAGCTCGCTGGGCTCATAACCCAGAGGTCGTAGGTTCAAATCCTGCCCCCGCAACAGTTGCCCCCGGAACCCTTGGTTCCGGGGGTTTTTTTCTGCCTAAATCCAGTCGGACAACGTCGAGCCGATGAGGCATTCGCCTCGCTTGTCTCGTCCACGCTTTAGGGGATGACCGGTGCCACGAACTCGAAGGTTCGTCCGAGCAGCCAGACCAGAAGCAATACCACCGGCAGGTGGAAGATGAACTGCAGGAACGTGAATCCCACGAGATCTCGTGCTTTGAGGCCAAGGACGGCGAGCAGGGGCAGCATGAAGAACGGGTTGATGAGATTGGGCAATGCCTCGGCCACGTTGTAGACCTGCACCGTCCAGCCCAGGTTCATCTGAACGTCGGTGGCCGATTGCATGACATACGGTGCCTCCACCAACCATTTGCCACCGCCCGAAGGCACGAAGATTCCCAGAATGACCGTGTACAGCGCGACGATCACTGTGAAGCCGCCACCGCTGCCCACGCTGGTGAAGAATTCGGCCAGGTGCTCCGAGACGGTCATGCCCCCATTTCCGACTGCCCGGGTCAGGATCGCAGCCATGGCCGCGTAAAGCGGAAACTGAACCAGGATTCCGGCAGTGGCAGGAACGGCCTTGGACACAGCTTGCAGAAACTTGCGCGGTGTTCCGTGGAGTACGAGCCCGAGCATCAGGAAAACCAGAAGGTACCCGTTCAGGCTGCTGACCACCGACAAGACGGGATTCGTTAGGAACTGCGAGACCAGCCAGCCCAACGTCAAGAGCGCGATCAGGACGGGGAGGATGCGGCTGTATTCGAGCCATTCGCCGGGTCGTGAGCGTGGCGCGGCCGGCTCCGGCTGGTCATTGAGGTCCACGCCAAGATCCTGGGCTGTTCGAATGGCTTCGCCGCGCGGAGCGGAGAAATGCGCGATCAGTACTGTCAGGGCAATGATGATCGCGCACATGGTGAGTGACTGCCAGGTGAAAATCGTCGTGCCGAAGTCGAGCACGCCGGTGACCTGCAAAAGCGCAGGCGGCAGGGACGTTGCCGTGGCCTGAAGTTGCGCGGCGGATGATGACATGCCCAGCGCCCACACTGCTCCCAAGCCCATGAACGCGGCGGCACCGAGCGCTCGGTAGTCCACACGGAGATCGGTGCGGCGGGCAATGGCTCGCGCCAACAGGCCGCCGAAGACCAGGCTCAGGCCCCAATTGACAAAAGAGACGGACATGGACAGGAACGCCACAAAGCTCACCGCCGTTGCGGCTGACTGGGGCACAGCCGCAAGCGTATCGATCAGCCGAGCCACCGGTCGGGACGTCGCCACGACGTACCCGGTCAAGACGACCATAGCCATTTGCAGGGTGAACGCCGTCAGGTCCCAAAAGCCGTTGCCGAATGAATCGACAATGGTCTGCGGGCTCGAGCCATTGGCCAGGGCGGCGAGGGCCACGAGGAGTACACCGACCAGGGCGAAGATATACGCATCCGGAAACCACTTCTGCGTCCAGTTGGCGAGAGACTGGGCAACACGCGCCAGGCCCTTCTCTGTGCGAGTTTGTAGGTTGGTAGCCGTCACGGTGGATCTCTCTTCTTTGAGCCAGGTGTGTACGCGCGTTGGCGCAATTGAGTGATGGCCGGCCCCAATGGGGGTGAACAGCCATTTGCAGGCTAGGCGCGGCGCGATGGGCATGTCAACGTGGTCAGATTCCCAGGCGTACCGTGTGGCCGGAAGGAATCATGCACTGCTCAACGCGGCTCGGGAAAACTACTTGTGAATATGTCATGACATTAAGCGCAGAGGGCGCTACTGTGGAGGGACGGCGTCAAGCCGACCACTCCTAGTACAGAAAGTTGTACATCGACGTATGACGACTTCACCGCGAACCCCCCACGATGTGCTGACCATAGGCCGCGTCGGCGTTGATATTTATCCGTTGCAGGATGGTGTCGGCCTCGAAGACGTGTCAACGTTCGGCAAATATCTCGGTGGCAGCGCGACCAACGTTGCCGTCGCCGCTGCACGCCACGGATTGAACTCGGCGGTCATCACCCGCACCGGTAACGACCCCTTCGGCAACTACGTGCACAAGGAGCTCGTGCGCCTGGGCGTCAGCGACGAATTCGTCTCGGGGGTCGCCAACCTCAACACCCCCGTCGTGTTCTGCGAGATCTTTCCGCCCGACGACTTTCCCCTGTATTTCTATCGAGCGCCCCAAGCGCCCGACCTGGTCGTCCATGCCGACGAGCTCGACCTGGCCGCCATCGCGAACGCCCGCATCTACTGGTCGACGGTGACCGGCCTCAGCGAAGAGCCCAGCCGATCCGCTCATTTCGCAGCCTGGGAAGCCCGGGGCCGAAGCTCGCTGACCATTCTCGACCTCGACTACCGGCCTATGTTCTGGGGCTCGCCCGAGGAGGCGAATGCCCAGGTAGCACTCGCCCTCGGCCAGGTCACGGTTGCTGTCGGCAACAGAGAAGAGTGTGAGGTCGCCGTCGGCGAGACTGAACCGTTACGCGCCGCTGATGCCCTCCTGGAACGCGGCATCGAACTAGCCATTGTCAAGCAGGGCCCGAAGGGCGTGCTGGCTAAGACACGCACCGAAACCGTTGAGGTTCCGCCGTACCTCGTCGACGTCGTCAACGGCCTCGGCGCCGGTGACAGTTTCGGCGGGGCGCTCTGCTACGGACTGCTGCGGGACTGGCCGCTGCGCCGTATCCTGCAATTCGCCAATGTGGCCGGCGCCATCGTCGCCAGCCGCCGGGAATGTTCAACCGCCATGCCCACGACCACTGAGGTTGAAGAAATCTTGAAGGGACTGCCAGCATGACCAGGCTTGACTTCGACGCGCTGCGGCATACTCGCGCGGCGCACCCCGAGCGCATCGGCGAGATTCTAGCCAGCCGCACCCGGCGCGACCTGATTCAGGGCGATGGTCGACTGTTCATCGTGGCCGCCGATCATCGTGCCCGCGGCGCCCTCGGCGTCCGTAAAGATGCCACAGCCATGGCCAACCGCTATGCGCTGCTCGAAAGCCTCGCGACCGCGCTCTCCCGCCCGGGCGTTGACGGCGTGCTGGGTACCCCCGACATCATCGACGACCTGGCCCTGCTTGGTCGGCTCGACGACAAGATCGTGGTCGCGTCGATGAACCGCGGTGGGTTGTGGGGTTCGTCGTTCGAGATGGATGACCGCTACACCGCCTACGACATCGACAAAATCAAGCGCGACCGCCTCGACTTCGCCAAGAATCTCGTGCGCATCAACCTCGAAGATGCCGGCTCGCTCGCCACCCTCGAGGCCACAGCTCTCGCCGTGAGCGAAGCGGCTGCTGCCGGCATCCCGATCATGCTGGAGCCGTTCATGAGCTCCTGGGTCGACGGTCGCGTCAAGAACGACCTCACGGCGGATGCCGTCATCCTTTCGATCGCCATCGCCGAGGGCCTCGGCAACTCCAGCGCCTACTCGTGGCTAAAGCTGCCGGTCGTTGCCGACATGGCTCGCGTAATGGCGGCAACCACCCTACCGACCCTGCTCCTTGGCGGTGACCCGGTGGGCGACCAGACCGAAACCTTCGAATCCTGGCGCAACGCCCTCGAGCTTCCCGGCGTGCGCGGCCTCGTCGTGGGCCGCAGCCTGCTTTACCCGCGCGACGGCCACGTCGAAGCAGCCATCGATACCGCCGCCGAACTCGTGCACGGCGCCTAATAATTCTCATCCACTCTCGTACAGAAGGAAGCAACCATGCCCACAACAGTCACGGATTTAGCCCTCGTCGCGCACTGGATCGACGGAAGGGAACAGCCGGGAACCTCCGGCCGCATCGCGCCGGTCTTTGACCCAGCGCTGGGAACGGTGAGCAAGAATGTGTCGCTCGCCGACCAGGCCGAAATCGCGACCGCCATCGCCAGCGCCAAGGCCGCCTTCCCAGCCTGGCGCGACCTGTCCATAGCCAAGCGCCAGCAGGTCCTGTTCAGCTTTCGCGAGCTGCTGAACGCCCGCAAGGGCGAGCTGGCCGAGATCATCACGAGCGAGCACGGCAAGGTACTCTCCGACGCGCTCGGTGAGATCTCCCGAGGCCAGGAGGTCGTGGAATTCGCTTGCGGCATCCCGCACCTGCTCAAGGGCGACTACTCCGAAAACGTCTCGACTGGCGTCGACGTGTATTCCACCCGCCAGGCGCTCGGCGTCGTCGCTGTGATCAGCCCGTTCAACTTTCCGGCCATGGTACCCATGTGGTTCTTTCCGCTCGCTCTCGCGGCCGGAAACTCGGTGATCCTCAAGCCGAGCGAGAAAGACCCGAGCGCGGCCATCTGGATGGCTCAGCTGCTCCAGGAAGCCGGCCTCCCCGACGGCGTATTCACCGTGCTGCAGGGTGACAAGGAATCCGTCGACGGCCTGCTCGAGCACCCCGACGTGAAGGCCATCTCCTTCGTGGGCTCGACCCCGATCGCCCAGTACGTCTACGAAACCGGCACCCGTCACGGCAAGCGTATCCAGGCCCTCGGCGGCGCCAAGAACCACATGCTGGTGCTGCCCGACGCCGACCTCGACCTCGTGGCCGACTCCGCTATCAACGCCGGCTTCGGCAGCGCGGGGGAGCGTTGCATGGCCATCAGCGTGATCGTCGCGGTCGAGCCCGTCGCCGACGTGCTGATCGAGAAGATCGTCACCCGCATGAATACCCTCACCGTGGGCGACGGCCGTCGTTCCTGCGACATGGGTCCACTCGTTACCGAGGTGCACCGCGACAAGGTCGCGAGCTACATCGAGATCGCGAAGGAAGACGGCGCCAACATCGTCGTCGACGGCCGCGGCATCGAGGTCGACGGCGACCCGAATGGGTTCTGGCTCGGCCCGACCCTGATCGATGCCCTGCCGGTGACGTCGAAAGCGTACACCGAAGAGATCTTCGGGCCGGTACTGTCGGTGGTACGCGTGTCGAGCTACGAGGAAGGTGTTGACCTGATCAACTCCGGTGCTTTCGGCAACGGAACAGCCATCTTCACCAACGACGGCGGTGCGGCTCGCCGTTTTCAGAACGAGATCGAGGTGGGCATGATCGGCATCAACGTACCGATCCCGGTTCCCGTGTCGTACTTCTCCTTCGGCGGCTGGAAGAACTCTCTGTTCGGCGACACCAAGGCGCACGGCGTCGAGGGTGTGCACTTCTTCACGCGCGGCAAGGCCATTACCAGTCGCTGGCTCGACCCCAGCCACGGCGGCATCAACCTCGGCTTCCCGCAGAACGGTTAGAGCAGACTATGACAACACCATCCGCTGACTGGTTCTACGCCCGGGGCTCCCTCGAACGCGACGGCTGGGAAACCGTCGTCGACAGGGCCATCAGCGGATGGCGCTACACCGGCATTCGCGTGGCAGCGCTCACCGAGGGTGATTCCCCGGTGCTGCCCGCGGAGGCCGTTGAGCGCGTCGTGGTCCCCCTCGCCGGGTCGTTCACCGTGCGCTACACAGTCGCGGGCGAGACCGAGGAACGCTCCCAGGTGCTCGCGGGGCGGGCATCCGCTTTTCACGGCCCCACCGACACGCTCTACCTGCCCACCGGCACCGCGCTCTCGATCGAAGGTGCTGGCCGGGTGGCGGTGGCCGAGGCGCCGACCGACCAGGCGCTTCCGGTGGCCTACCTTCCGGTAGCGGATGTCCCGATCGAGCTGCGCGGGGCTGGTCGCTCGAGCCGTCAGGTGCACAACTTCGGCACCCCGGCCAGTCTCGCGGCCGACCGGTTGATCGTGTGTGAGGTGATCACCCCGGCCGAGAACTGGTCGAGCTACCCGCCGCACAAGCACGACGAATACGCGCCCGGCGTGGAGTCGAGCCTTGAGGAGATCTACTACTTCGAGACCGCAGTCACCCGTGGCCAGGTCGCGCCGGAGACGGCGAGCCCGTTCGGCCTCATGCGCACGTATTCCTCCGAGGCCGGAGACATCGACATCACGGCGGAGGTGCACACCGGCGACGTCGCCCTCGTGCCATTCGGCTGGCACGGCCCGTGCGTCGCAGCCCCCGGCTACGACCTCTACTACCTCAACGTGATGGCCGGGCCGGATCCCGACCGCTCGTGGCGCATCAGCGATGATCCGGCGCACGGCTGGATTCGAGATACCTGGGTTGGCCAGGAATTCGATTCCAGGCTTCCGTACACGTCATAATCCGATTTTTTCCGGCAGCGACCGGCAGCACCCGAAAGGACACAACGCAGTGACTACTCGTCGTATGACAGTCAGCCAGGCGCTCATTGAGTTTCTAGCCCACCAGTACACGGTCGACGGCGATGTGCGCGAGCGCACCATCGTGGGAACCTTCGGCATCTTCGGTCATGGAAACGTCGCCGGCATCGGTCAGGCCCTCAAGCAGCTCTCCGTCGAGGACCCCACGCTGATGCCGTACCACCAGGCCCGCAACGAACAGGGGATGGTGCACGAATCCGTGGCTTTTTCGCGGATGCGGCGACGTCGGTCGACTTTCGCCTGCACCGCCTCGGTCGGGCCGGGTGCCACGAATATGCTGACCGGCGCCGCCCTCGCGACCATCAACCGGCTGCCTGTTCTACTCCTGCCCTCCGACACGTTCGCCACGCGGGTGGCCGACCCTGTGCTGCAGCAGCTGGAACTGCCGAACGACGCGAGCATCAGCGTGAACGATGCCTTCAAGCCGTTGTCGCGGTTCTTCGACCGCGTGCAGCGCCCCGAGCAACTGTTTTCGGCGGCCATCGGCGCCCTGCGGGTGCTCACCGACCCGGTTGAAACCGGCGCGGTCACGCTCTGCCTCCCCGAAGACGTGCAGGCGCAGGCGCTGGACGTGCCGATGGAGTTTCTCGCCGACCGCGAGTGGCAGATCCGTCGCCCCCGGCCGGATCGCGGTGTCATTGACCAGGTCGTGCGCGCCGTTCGTGAAGCCAAACGCCCGCTGATCGTGGCCGGAGGTGGTGTCATCTACTCGGACGCAGCCGCAGCGCTCGCCGCTTTTGTAGAACAGACCGGCATCCCGGTGGGTACCTCACAGGCCGGCGTCGGCTCCCTGCTCTGGGACCACCCGCAGAGCCTTGGCGCGGTTGGAGCCACCGGAACGACCGCTGCCAACCGCATCGCCCGAGATGCCGACCTGATCATCGGGATCGGCACGCGATACAGCGACTTCACGACCGGCAGCCGCACCGCCTTCCAACACACGGGCGTGCGCTTCATCAACATCAACGTGGCATCCTTCGACGCGATCAAGCATGGTGCCGCCATCTCGGTGGTCGCGGACGCCCGGGAAGCCCTGCTCGAACTCAACGCGAGCATCGGTCGGTATCGCATCGACGCCGAATTTGCCGATCGCATACGCTTGGAGAAGGCGGAGTGGAATGCGGTCGTCGACGCGGCCATCGCTCCGAGCGGCCGGCCATTGCCGTCCCAGTCCGAGATCATCGGTGCCGTGCAGCACGCCTCAGACCCTCGCGACGTGGTCGTCTGCGCGGCTGGGTCACTGCCCGGCGACCTGCACAAGCTCTGGCGGGTGCGCGATGAGCTCGGCTATCACGTGGAATACGGTTTCTCCTGCATGGGCTACGAGATCGCCGGAGGCATCGGCGTGCGCCGGGCTGCCCCCGACCGCGACTCGATCGTCATGGTCGGTGATGGGTCGTACCTGATGATGCACACCGAGATCGTGTCGGCCGTGGCCGAAGGCCTCAAATTCATCATCGTGCTCGTGCAGAACCACGGGTACGCGTCCATCGGGCATCTGAGCGACACCGTGGGCTCACAGCGGTATGGCACGCAATACCGTTTTCAAGACAAAGACCGCAACAGTTTTGAAACAAATGCGACGCTGCCGATTGATCTGGCGGCTAACGCCCAGAGTCTTGGGATTTCGGTGATCAGGGTCGAGCCCGGCGCCAACGTCATCGCCGACCTGGCGGCAGCCGTGGCAACGGCGAAGGCGTCCGCAACGGCCACCCTGATTCATATCAACAGCGATCCCTTGCTGTTCTCACCCGATACGGAGGGCTGGTGGGACGTGCCGGTGGCCGAAGTCTCGGCCCTCGACAGCACGACGAAAGCGCGCGCGGACTACGTCGCACGACAGCAGAATCAGCGCTCCTACCTGGGCGACTAGGCCATGTGCAAAAGATTTGTCCGTATGTTAAGACATAATCTTGACGACGGTTTGACAACCGTATACCGTGGTCAAAAGCGAGAACATCAGGACAATAAAACAAACTCAATGTGGAGGAAATAAAGTGCGATTCGTAGTCTTGGGTGCCGGCAGGATCGGGCTCTCTCACGTAGGCACGTTGAAGACACAGGCCGGTGTCACCGACCTCCTGATCGCCGATCTCGATCCGGCACGTGCCGCGGCTGCTGCCGCTTCGGTCGGCTCGGAATCCGCCACAATCGACGAAGCGTTCGGCTCGAAGCCGGACGGCATCGTGATTGCCGCCCCGACCTCGGCCCACGCCGAGCTCATGGTTCGGGCCGTGCGCGCGGGCATCCCGACCTTCTGCGAGAAGCCATTGGCCGAGAACCTCGCGTCGAGCATTCTGCTCGTCCACGAGGTAGAGCGTCACGACGTTCCGGTGCAGATCGGGTTCCAGCGCCGGTTCGACGCCGGCTACACCGAGGCCAAACATGCGCTGCAGAACGGTGACATCGGCGAACTGCGCCGCATGCACGTTCTGACCTGCGACCCGACTCCGCCTCCGGCGGAGTACATTCCCAACAGTGGTGGAATCTACCGCGACTGCCACATTCACGACTTCGACATTCTGCGCTGGGTCACCGGCCGTGAGGTTGCGACGGTCTTCGCGACCGGCGCCAACCGCGGGGCCTCCTTCTTCGCAGATGCGGGCGACGTCGACGAGTCCGCCGCCCTCCTCACGCTCGATGACGGCACCCTCGTCACCGTGCAGGGCTCGCGTTACAACGGCGCTGGCTACGACGTGCGCATGGAACTGGCCGGAAGCCTGGGAAACCGTTCGGTCGGTCTCGACCAGCGCGTGCCGCTGACCAGTGCCGAGCCGGGAGTCAGCTTTCCCAGCGATTCGGCCTGGCCCAACTTTCAGGAACGATTCGCTCCCGCCTACGCGGCAGAGCTGGCACGATTTGTCACCGTGGCCGCCGGCGAAACCGCAAGCCCATGCACTCCTCGGGATGCCCTCGAAGCACTCTATATCGCCGAGGCAGCCGAACTTTCCCGCGCCGAGGGGCGCCCGGTACGTCTCGACGAAGTCAAGCGTTGACCATGGCCGGGGCATCCGCACGTCTCCTGAGCCGCATCGCCGCCGCACCGATTTCCTGGGGCGTGTGCGAGGTTCCCGGGTGGGGCTTTCAACTCACCTCTGAGCGTGTTCTCGGCGAGATGAGCGAATTGGGCGTCGTGGCCACCGAGTTTGGACCCGAAGGGTTTCTTCCGGCGAGCCCCGGCAACAAGGCTGCCACACTCGCCGATGCCGGCTTGAAGGCCGTCGGTGGATTCGTGCCAATCCTGCTGCACGACGCGGGCAGCGATCCGGTCCCGGCAATTCAAGCCGAACTCGACTCATTCGTCGCGGCCGGGGCAACCCGACTTGTTCTCTCGGCCGACACCCGCCAGGTCGGCTACGATTCGAGGCCGGCGCTGAGTGAGCAGGAGTGGAAGACCCTTCTGACTAACCTCGATCGATTGGTGCAGGCGGCCGCCACACGGGGTGTGGTGGCATCCATCCATCCCCATTTCGGAACGATGATTCAATCGAACGACGATGTCGAACGGGTGCTGAACGGCTCCCGGATCGGGCTCTGCCTCGACACCGGACACTTATTGATCGGCGGTACCGACCCGGTCGAACTGGCCAGCAAGCACGCCTCTCGGATCAGCCATGTGCACCTGAAGGACGTGCGGCTAGACCTGGCAGCGCGGGTGCAGCGAAAGGAGCTGAGCTATACCGACGCGGTGCGTCTGGGCATGTACACCCCACTAGGATCCGGCGAGATCGATATAGCGACGATTGTCAACGCGCTCGAGGAGGCCGGATATGCGGGCTACTACGTTCTCGAGCAGGACACCATCCTGACCGAAAACCCACCCGTCGGCCAGGGGCCACTCGCCGATGTGCGTACCAGCATCGACTTCATTGCCGCTTTGGTGACTCCCTAAGATTTTTCACGTCCGACAGCACTATTCGCAGCACACACGGCACCGCACCATTAACGTATCCAATGGAGGATTCACTCATGAAGTTCAAATCTCGCTGGATGGTGGGGCTCGTCGTCCTGCCGCTCGCCCTCACCGGTTGTACGGCCACCAGCAACACGGCAGCAACCACCGACGCCGCGGCATCCGGCGAAAAGGTCACGATCGCCGTCGTCACCCACGGCTCCCCGGGAGATACCTTCTGGGATGTCGTCAAGAGCGGCGCCGAGCAGGCCGGCACCGATCTGGGGGCAACCGTCACCTATCAGGGTGATGGAGACCCGGTCAAGCAGAGCCAGCTGATCGATGCGGCCATTGCGACGAAACCCGACGGACTCATCGTCTCGATGGCCAACCCCGACGGTGTCAAGAGCGCGGTTGAAAGGGCTGTCTCCGCCGGAATCCCGGTGATCACGATCAACTCCGGGCTGGAGCAGTCCAAGGAATTCGGTGCTCAGACCCACATCGGTCAGAGTGAGTTCATCGCCGGCCAGGGCGCGGGCGAGCAGCTTGCCGACGCCGACGTCAGCAACGTCATCTGCGTCATCCACGAGGCCGGCAACACCGGACTGGAAGAGCGCTGCAATGGTGCAGCGGACACCCTCGGCGGCACGGTCAGCAACGTTCAGGTCGATGTGGCCAACGTCGCAGACGCCCAGAACACGATCAAGAGCAAGCTTCTGGCCGACCCGTCCATCGATGGCGTGCTCACCCTGAACCCGGGCATCGCCGTCGCAGCCAGCCAGGCGATTGAGGAAGCCACGAGCACAGCCGTGCTGGCAACCTTCGATGTGTCCTCCGACGTGACCCAGCTGATCCTCGACGACAAGATCCTGTTCGCCGTGGACCAGCAGCCGTACTCCCAGGGTTACCTTCCGGTGACGTTCCTCACCCTGCAGGCTCGTAACGGCGACGTTGTCGGCGGCGGTCTGCCGGTCTATTCCGGCCCCGGCTTCGTCACCAAGGACAACGCGGATCAGGTCGCGAAGTTCGCGAAGAATGGGACGCGATGACTATCACCGCACCCGCGGTGACCGATGAACGGATCAAGCAGGCCGGTCTGATCATCACGCTGCTGCGCCGACCCGAGGTCGGCGCAGCGGTTGCAGCCCTCGCCATTTTCACCTTCTTCTCGGTCTCGACCCAAGCATTTCTGACCCCGGCCGGGGTGGCCACCTGGCTCTACTCCGCGTCGCTATTCGGCATCATGGCCGTCGCGGTCGCCCTGCTCATGATCGGCGGCGAGTTCGACCTTTCTGCCGGTGCCATGGTCGGCACGACCGGACTGATCGTCGGGATCGTCACGACCGAGTGGGGCGTCAATATCTGGCTCGCCCTGGTCATGGCCCTGGCTATTGCCCTCGCCATCGGTGCCGCGAACGCCTTCGTGGTCATGAAGACGGGCCTGCCGAGCTTCATCGTGACGCTCGCCACCTTCTTTATTCTGCAGGGAGTGAACCTCGCTGTCACGAAAATCATCACCGGCACCGTGTCGATTCAGGGTATGGGCGCAGTGCCCGGCTTCGACGCCGTCAAGGTGTTCTTCGGCTCCTCGTTCAACCTGTTCGGCATGGACGTGAAGGTCTCCATCGTCTGGTGGATCGCCCTGACCGCCCTCGCCACTTGGATTCTGCTGCGTACCCGCTCCGGAAACTGGATCTTCGCGGTCGGCGGCCAGATCACCAGCTCCCGTCAGGTCGGCGTGCCGGTCATGAAGGTCAAAATGGGCCTGTTCATGACCACGGCCGGCGCGGGCTGGCTGGTCGGAATGCTGCAACTGTTCGACGTGTCGACGGTGCAGGCCACCACCGGAATCGGCCAGGAGTTCATCTACATCATCTGTGCCGTGGTCGGTGGCTGCCTGCTGACCGGCGGCTACGGATCGGCCATTGGTGCGGCGCTCGGTGCCCTCATCTACGGCATGACCCTGCAGGGCATCGTGTTCGCCCAGTGGGACAACAACTGGCTCAAGGCGTTCCTCGGTGGCATGCTGCTGCTGGCCGTGCTCGTCAACCTCTATGTACGCCGCCAGGCAGGAGTTCGCTCATGACGCACGCAGAAGCATCCGCTGCCCCGCCCATCCTTGAAGTTCGAGACATCGGCAAGACGTACGGTTCCATCCTGGCGCTGCAGGGAGTGGCCGCCTCGGTGGGTGTCGGTGAGGTCCTCTGCGTGCTGGGGGACAACGGTGCCGGCAAGTCCACCTTCATCAAGATTCTCTCCGGGGCACACGTGCACACCCAGGGCAAGCTCCTCGCCTACGGGGTCGAGCGCACCTTCGGCAGCCCGCGCGAGGCCCTGGACCTGGGCATCGCGACGGTCTACCAGGACCTTGCCGTGGTTCCACTGATGCCGGTCTGGCGCAACTTCTTTCTCGGTTCGGAGTTGACTCGCGGGTTCGGCCCGTTCCGGCAGCTGGACGTCAAGGGCATGCGGCGAATCACCAAGGAAGAGCTCGCCAAGATGGGCATCGACCTGCGTGATGTCGACCAGCCGATCGGCACGTTGTCGGGTGGCGAACGCCAGTCGGTGGCCATCGCCCGAGCCGTGTACTTCGGAGCGAAGGTCGTCATTCTCGACGAGCCGACCTCTGCCCTGGGCGTCAAGCAGGCCGGAGTGGTGTTGAAGTACATCGCGCAGGCCCGCGACCGCGGCCTCGGCGTGGTGTTCATCACGCACAACCCGCACCACGCCTATCCCGTCGGTGACCGGTTTCTGCTGCTCAAGCGCGGAACCAGCCTTGGCAACTTCAAGAAGAGCGAGATCACCATCGAGGAGATGACCAAGCTCATGGCCGGCGGAGCAGAGCTCGACGCTCTGACGCACGAGCTCGCTCGCGCCTAGCCTCGCTTGCTGCGCCAAAAAGTCTGGCCGTCTCATCCCGTTTGGGTCCGGCGGCCAGACCTCGACGTGCTACTTTTCGACCAGCGTCACCTCGAAGGAGTACAAGTCGGGGCGGTAGCAGTGCTGGCCGAACTCGACCGCGCGGCCCGAATTGTCAAACGCAGTTCGGTCCATCGTGAGCAGCGCCGAGTTCTTCTCGATCTCCAGCAAGGCGGATTCTTCGTTGGTGGACTTGCGGGCGCCGATGTGCTGGCGGGCGACCCGCATCGTGACACCTCGTGAACGCAACACCTGGTACAGGCCGTGCGCGACGAGATCACTCGGTTCGATGCCGATGAACTCCTCGGGGAGCCAGTTCTCCATCACGGCGACTGGCACGTTGTCGGCCAGGCGCACCCGCCGGATGTACAGGGTGGGACTGCCCTCGGCCACGCTGAGTCGCTCGGCTGTTTTCGCATCCGCTACCCGGTTTTCCAGGGTGAGGAGGTGTGTCGAGGGCACTTTGTGGGTATTGGTGAGGTCGTCGTAGAGACTGGTCAGTTCAACCTTGCGCGTCACCTGGCCGTGTACGACCTGGGTGCCGATGCCGCGACGGCGTACCAGCAGGCCTTTGTCGACGATTTCCTGGATGGCGCGGCGCACGGTTGGGCGGCTGAGGCCCAGCCGCTGGCCGAGGGCGACCTCGTTCTCCAGCCGTGACCCGGCCGGCAGCTCACCGCTGAGAATGGCCTTTTCGATGCGCTGGGAGACTTGAAAGTACAGCGGAATCGGGCCGGACCGTTCCAGGTCCATGAACATTCCCATGGGGAGGGTGTTTTCTTCCTTCGCGCTCACCTGATACCTCGCTGACAAGCCAACCGGTTTGGCCAATTGTCCTGACAATATCAGGTCATGCTGTAGGTCGTCAGTGATTTAGGCGCCGAGGCTGGCCACCGCGGCGACTGCTGCGCGAACGGATGCTGCCGCCTCCGTCGCCTCCGCCGCCGTCGTGCCAGCACCCAGCGTGAACCGCACCGCCGTCTGGGCCACGTCGGCCGGCCAGCCCATCGCCGTGAGCACGTGCGAGGGCTCGCTGCTCCCGGCAGCGCAGGCAGACCCGCTCGAACAGACGATGCCGCGTTGTTCGAGCTCGAGCAGTACCGCCTCGCCGCTGGTGCCGGGAAAGACAAACGACGCGGTGCCGGGCAGGCGTTCGGTGGGATGGCCGGTGAGCCGGGCTGTCGGTGTTTCTCGTAGTATGGTCGTGACGAACTGGTCGCGGAGAAGGCTCGTGCGCATCGCGGCGTCCGCTCGTTCTTCCGCAGTGAGGCGCAGCGCGACGGCCAGGGCTACTGCTCCGGCAACGTTCTCGGTGCCGCTGCGTTTACCGCGTTCCTGGCCGCCACCGTGCAGCAGCGGTTCGATCGGGAGACGGCCGCGCAGAAAGACCGCTCCGATACCGGGGGGAGCGCCGAGTTTGTGGCCGGACAGGCTGAGCGCGTCCACGCCGAGTGTGCTGACGTCGAGGTCGAGCCAGCCGCCGGCCTGCACCGCATCGGTGTGAAACGGCACACCTATGGTGTGGGCAATCGCAGCCAGTTCGACGAGGGGCTGCACCGTGCCCACCTCGTTGTTAGCGTAGTGCACCGAGACCAACGTGGTGTCGGGGCGCAGCGCCCGGGCGAGGGCCGCGGGGTCGACGCGGCCGTTAGCATCCACGGGTAGCAGGGTGATCTCGAAACCGTGCAGCCGGCGCAGGTAGTCGCAGGATTCGAGTACGGCCTCGTGTTCGATCGGTGTGGTCACGATGTGCCGGCCACGCGGGGCGCCGAGCGAGATGCCCTTGATCGCGAGGTTGTCGCTCTCGGTGCCGCCGCTCGTGAACGTGACCTCGCCGGGGCGGCAGTGAAGCGACCGGGCCACACTGCGCCGCGCCTCCAGCAGCGTGGCAGCCGCCGCCTCGCCGACCTCGTGGTGGCTCGACGGGTTGCCGAAGTTCGGCCCGAAGTGCGGCCACAGGGCCTCGAGCGCCTCGCGGCGCACCGGGGTGGTCGCGGCGTTGTCGAGATAGATCATGGGTTCACGGAGCGGGCGCGAATCCGGCCGGCGTACCGTTCACCCGAATGGCAATATCGAGGCCGAGGTCGAGTGAGTGCACACTGTGGGTGAGCGCACCTACCGAGATCACGTCGACACCGGAGGCCGCAATGTCACGAACCGTCGCAAGCGATACCCCGCCGCTGGCCTCGACGATCGCGCGCCCGGCGACCTGGGTCACGCCCGCCCGCAGATCGTCCAAGCTGAAATTGTCGAGCATGATGGTGTCGATACCCGCCGCGAGCACCTCGTCGATCTGGTCCAGCCGGTCCACCTCCACCTCGAAGTGGGTGGTGTGGGAGAGCCGAGCGCGCACCTCAAGTAGTGCCTCGGTGAGGCTGAGCGGACCGGCTGCGAGCACCGCGAGGTGGTTGTCCTTGGCCATGACAGTGTCGGAAAGGCTGAACCGGTGGTTGTGCCCGCCGCCATCGCGTACCGCCGCTCGTTCCAGGGCACGCAGCCCCGGTGTGGTCTTGCGGGTATCGACGATGCGGGCGTGAGTTCCAGCGGTTTCCGCGACGTATCGGGCGGTGAGGGTAGCGATTCCGCTCATCCGCTGCACGAAGTTGAGGCCGATGCGTTCCGCCTGCAGGATGCCGCGGGCCGGGCCGGTCACCTCGGCGAGCGTCGCGCCGGTGTCGAACCGCTCGCCGTCGGCCACGAACTGACGCACCTCAATGCGGGAGTCGGTCAGCGCGAACGCGGCAGCAAACACGGCGCCACCGCTGAACACTCCCGGTTCGCGTGCCTCGAGCCTGGCCGTGGCGATGGCGTCTTCGGGAATGAGTACCGCCGAGGTGAGGTCGCCCCAGGGGGCATCCTCGTCGAGGGCAGCCTGCACGACAACGTTGATGGAGTGGTCGGTCAGCATGCGATGGCCTCCTTGGCCGGTACGAGTTCGGGGTGTCGGGTTGCGCGGTGACGTGAGTGCGAGCGGGAATGGGCCAGTTCGGGCCGGGTGTCGGCGAAGTCCGAGCGGTAGTGTGCGCCGCGCGACTCTTCGCGGGCGAGCGCTGCCGACACGAGCAGGCGGGCCAGGTCGAGCAGGTTGCGGTCTTCGAGGGCGGCGACCGACCTGCTGGTGGCCGGCGGTGCGGCCCACTCGTCGAGGGCACCGGCGGCGTGGACCAGGCCGACACCGGAGCGGTGCACGCCGGCGAAGTCCCAGAGGAGCTGCTGCAGCTCCCGGCGTTCGACCCGTGGGGAGGAGAGATGTGTGGAACGGGTCGCGGTGTCGGACGGGGCGGATGCACTCGCCGGCCACGGCTGGCCGAGGGCGCGCACGGCGCGGTCGGCGAAGACGGCCGCCTCGAGCAGCGAGTTGGAGGCGAGCCGGTTGGCGCCGTGCGCTCCGGTGCGGGCGGTTTCGCCGACCGCGTAGAGGCCGGGCAGGCTGGTGCGAGCCCAGGCATCTGTGGCGACGCCGCCCATCCAATAGTGCGCCGCCGGCGCCACCGGAATCGGATCGACCGCCCAGTCGAGGCCCGCCACGCGGCAGGCGGCCGTGATCGTTGGAAACCGGGTTTCGAGCAGCGTGCGCCCCAGGGCGGTGGCATCGAGCAACACGGGGGCGCCGCCCTGCAACTTCATTTGTCGGGCGATGGCGCGGGCGACGACGTCGCGCGGAGCGAGTTCGGCGTCGGGGTGCTCCGCGAGCATGAAGCGCCCGCCGCTGTGATTGCGCAGCACGGCCCCTTCGCCGCGCACCGCCTCCGACACG
Organism: Cryobacterium sp. Hz9; assembly: GCF_004402825.1. Lineage (NCBI taxonomy): Bacteria > Bacillati > Actinomycetota > Actinomycetes > Micrococcales > Microbacteriaceae > Cryobacterium > Cryobacterium sp. Hz9. The sequence continues at coordinate 224,332 of NZ_SOFC01000023.1, read as the reverse complement.
AGCGGCGTACCGGGTACAGCGAGGGCGGTCGGGTGAAACTGATAGAACTCCAGATCGGTCACGGATGCCCCGGCGCGCCACGCCGCCGCCACCCCGTCGCCGGTCGCGACCGACGGATTGGTGGTGTGCGTGTAGAGCGCGCCAGCACCTCCGGTAGCGAGGATCACAGCATCGGCGCTTAGCGCGAGCTGCGCGCCGTTCGGGCCGAGCACCCGAACGCCACGGACCGCCCCCGTCGCGTCGACGTTCAGGTCAACGAGCATGGTGTGTTCCCGCACCTCGATGGCGGCACGGCGTCGCACGGTTGCGACGAGGGCGGCCTCGATGACGGCTCCGGTCGCGTCGCCGCCGGCGTGCACGACCCGCGAGCGCGAGTGCGCTGCTTCCAGCCCGCGGGCCACGCCCGACTCGTCCCGGTCGAAGTCCACCCCGAAACGAATGAGGTCGCGCACCCGCGCTGGACCCTCCGCACAGAGCACCCGCACGGCGGCCAAGTCGCACAACCCGGCGCCGGCGCGCAGCGTGTCGAGCATGTGTGCGTCGACCGAGTCGTCGCGAAACAGGGCGGCGGCGATGCCGCCCTGCGCGTACCGGGTATTGCTCTCGGGCAGCACCGATTTGGTGACGAGCACGACGCGGTGGCCGGCATCAGCTGCCCGCACCGCGGCCAGCAAACCGCCGAGGCCGCTGCCGACGACGAGGATGGAGGCCATGTCAGACGCCGACCAGCTGCGACACGGATGCCGCCAGCATCCGCTCCAGGGCCACCCTGGCGTACCGGGCGATATCAGGCGACACCGTGATCTGGTTGAGTACCTGCGCCGACTGTTCGCCACCGCCGACGAGTGCTTCGAGCACCCAGGCCAGGTAGCCGGCGTGGATGCGGTACATGGTCGAGCAGGGGCAGATCACCGGGTCGAGGCAGAAGATCTCATGCTCGGGGTGTTGGGCGGCGAGCCGGTTGACGAGGTTGATCTCGGTGCCGATGGCAAAGGTCGTGCCGGCCGGGGCTGCGGCGATGGCCTTGGCGATGAAATCGGTCGACCCGGCCGAGTCCGCCGCGTCGACGACCGCCATGGGGCATTCCGGGTGCACGATGACCTGCACGCCCGGGTGCTCGGCGCGGGCGGCATCGATCTGCGGCACGGTGAAGCGGCGATGCACGCTGCAGAAGCCGTGCCAGAGCACGACCCGGGCGGCGTCGAGTTCGCCCCGCGTGTTGCCGCCGAGTGGCCGGGTCGGGTTCCACATCGGCATCGCTTCGAGCGGAACGCCCATGGCCTTGGCGGTGTTGCGGCCCAGGTGCTGGTCGGGAAAGAACAATACCCGCTGGCCGCGTTCGAACGCCCACTCCAGCACGGCCTGCGCGTTCGACGAGGTGCAGACGATGCCGCCGTGCTCGCCGCAAAAGCCCTTGAGCGCGGCGGAGGAATTCATGTAGGTGACCGGAATTACCGGAACGCGGCCGGAGGCATCGGCGTCCGTGCCGTAGAGCTCTTCGAGCTGCTCCCAACACTCGGTGACCGAGTCGATATCGGCCATGTCAGCCATGGAACAGCCGGCGGCGAGGTTCGGCAGAATCACGGCCTGGTCGCGCCCGGAGAGCAGGTCGGCGGTTTCGGCCATGAAGTGCACGCCACAGAACACGATCGCCGCGGCGTCGGGACGGCTCTGCGTGGCCTGGGCGAGTTGAAAGGAGTCGCCAACGAAATCGGCGTGGCGCAGCACCTCGTCACGCTGATAGAAATGGCCCAGAATGACCACCGAATCACCCAGCGCCTGTTTCGCTTCGACGATGCGGGCGCTGAGTTCTTCCGGCGAGGCGGTGCGGTAGCGCTCCGGCAGCGCGCCCTGGCGCGGCGACCCGGCCGGAATCACGTCGCCCATCGAGGAGCCCGGCCCGTAACCGGGCGTGCCGGCATCGAACTCCCACGGCGGAGTCGCCAGGTCGGGGCTGCACGTGCTGCCGGCAGCGGCGCCGGTACCGATGAGACGAATGGTGGTCTCGACCGAGGGAATCGTCATGTTCGTGCTCCTTGCAAGTAACGGGATGAAAGGTAGGGGAGTTAGAGCGTCGGCCCTGGCGGGTCATGCGCGGAGGCCCGATCGTTGTACCGGTAGAGCCGAGCGGGTCGATGCCGGGCCCCGGCCACGTGTTGATCGGTGCCGATCAGGCTGCCAGACGACTCGATCGACCGGCGAAAATTGGCCGGGTCGAGCGCTTTTTGCAGAACGGCCTCGTGTACCTCGCGCAGCTGGGCGAGGGTAAACGTGTCGCCGAGAAAGGCATGCGCGATGCGCGCGTACTCCACCTTGGTGCGTAGCCGCCAGAGGGCGTATTCCACGATGTGGTTGTGGTCGAAAGCGAGCGGCGGAAGCGAGTCGGCAGCGAACCAGCGCACGTTCTCACCGACGGATGCCCGCGCCGCGACCTCGGAACGCACGAGCGCCCAGTAGACGACGGAGACCACGCGCACACCGGGGGAGCGGTCGATATCGCCGAAGGTGTACAGCTGCTCCAGATAGCGCGGGGAGAGATCGGTGGTCTCGCGCAGGGTGCGGGCGGCGGCCGCTGCGAGTTCTTCGTCGGCCGGAAGCCACCCGCCGGGCAGCGCCCATAGGCCGAGGTGCGGGTCGCGGGTTCGGCGCACGAGGGGCAGCCACAGCGTCTTCAGGCCCGACGAATCGTCGGGGCGCAAGGTGAAGATCACGGTCGAGACGGCGAGGGTCGCGCGAACGCTGCCGCGTTTGAACGGGCTCTGCTCGGTCAGGTGGTCCAGCATAAGGATCCAGTCGTAAAGGTCGGTGTGACTTTAACAGCTGGGTCCATCATATAGTCAAATTGACCCAAACACCCGAAGGTGACGAATTCGGCGAGAGTCAGGCTCCGCGTGTGGCCGCAGCTGCCGCGCGGGCACCGGCCCGGCTGATGCCCATGCCGGTCACGCCCCACAGAGTCACCCGAGCCATCGCCTCGACGGCGATGCGCGGACTCATCTTGGACGACCCGCGCACCCGTTCCACAAACGTGATCGGTACCTCGACAACGCGCAGGTCGGCGCGCACGGCGTGCAGCAGCATCTCAATCTGAAAGCAGTAGCCGAGGCTGTCCACACTCGAGAGGTCCATGCGCTCGAGTGCTCGGGCGGAGTAGACGCGGTAGCCGCCGGTGGCGTCCCGTTGCGGCAGCCGCAGCAGCAATCGGGAGTACAGGGATCCACCGCGGGACAGGGCGCGTCGATGCCAGGGCCAATTCTCGATGGCCCCGCCGGGCACCCAGCGTGACCCCATCACCACGTCGGCCGTGTCGGCCGCCGCCAGCAGCCGTGCGAGTTGCTCGGGCAGGTGGGAACCGTCGGCGTCGAGCTGCACCAGTTGGGTATACCCGCGACTGAGGCCCCAGCCGAAGCCGTCGAGGTAGGCCGCACCGAGTCCGGTCTTCTGCGTGCGGTGCAGCACGTGAACGCTCGCGTCGCGCGCCGCAATGCTGTCGGCCAGCGCGCCGGTGCCGTCGGGGGAGGCGTCATCGACGACCAAAATGTGCACCTCGGGCACGCTGAAGCGCAGTCGATCCACGATCGCGGCGATGTTCTCGGCCTCGTTGTAGGTCGGAACGAGTACCAGGGTGGTAGGCGCGGGGGTGGTGGGCACGGGTTACCTCGTCATTTCAATGATGCGGGTGCGGTTCACCAGTGTCGTCTCAGCAACGTGGAATCCCTGGAGTTGAAGGGTGTGAACATTCGTTTCTTTTCGCGAATCTCCACTACCCGAGTTCTGCAGCAGCCAGACCGTGTCAAGGTTCGATAGGGCCGGCAGCACATCGGTCAGCGGTGCGACCTCGTCCCAGAGCCAGCCCGTGTCAGCATACGACCGGGTGAGCGTCACATCCTCGAGGCCGTGAAAGGCATCGGGGTAGAGGTGCATGGCCAGTCGTGGCAGGCGTGATGGCCGAACGCTCTGATCGAACACGATGCCGTCCCCTGGCGTCGCGCGGGCGGCGATGATGTCGGACGCCTGGCGCCAGTCGCTTCCTTCGTTCTTGCCGTAGTCACCGCGCTGCACAGCGTAGGCGGGCACGATGACGGCGACCAGAGCGATGAGGCTGGCGGCGCGCAACCAGTTGTTGGCAAGCGCAGCCACGCCGACGGCGATCACGACGCCCACCGCCGGGGTGCAGAGCGACAGGTAGCGAAGCGAATACATCGGGGTGACCAGGTGGGTACCGATCAGAAGAATGGCGCTGGGCACCACCATCCAAGCCAGAAAAAACGCCAGTCCGGCGCGGCCAGGCAGCCCGGCGGACCGGTGCGTGTGGGGGCGGCGCAGAAACACCGCGACCACGGCGATGGTGATGAGCGCCCAGGCCATGATCGCTACCGGAATCGTGTCGAACCACTGCATCACTGCCGCTTCGGTTACCTTGACCTGCGGCCTGCGGCCGATGAACGCGATTTGCTCCCGCTGGGCCGAGCCGGCGAGAAAAATGGGAAGGGCCAGCGACAGCCCCAGCAGGCTTGCCCCCAGCCAGACGACACGGCTGCGCCAGAACGGATGCTGCCGGCTCGCCGTGAGAACCGCCACCGCGTGTACCGGAAGCAGCAGTGCCAGGTAGAGGAAGACATAGATTCCGACGGCGAGCAGCAGCGAATAACCCAGCCAGAGCACGACCTGGCGGCGTCGGGTACCGGTGCTGCTGCGCAGCGCGAGGACGAGCAGCACGGTGAGCCAGACGCCGATGGCCGTCGCGATCGCGGTGGATCGCGTCTCGGAGCCCATGTAGGTGACGCGGGGCAGAATGGCGAAGACTATTCCGCCGCCGATCGCCACTCGTGGCCCCATGAAGAAGCGCGCCAGAACCACCGTGCCCGCAGCGGCCACACCGATCGCGATCGCGCTCGGCAAACGCGTGGCGAGCTCGGACGCGCCGAAGAGGTCGATCCAGCCGTGCAAAAACAGGTAGTACAGGCCGTGCACAGCATCGACGTTGTCCAGCATGCCAAACAGTGAGGGGAGTGGTCGTTCAGCCGACATGATGCTCGCGGCCTCATCACCCCAGTACGACGGCTGCCAGGACCAGGCGAACGACAGGAGAAACGCCACGAGGCCCACGAGCCACGCTGACAGCCCGGTCGACAGGTCCCGCAAACGGCGTCGCCCGTTCGCCGGGGGCGCTACGACATGCGGGGTGAGAACGGAGGTCACCCAGACAACATACCCAGCATTGGTTAACGCGAGCCATCGAACGCCCCCGAGTTGCCTGCAAAGACCAATCTTTTCGGCGGTTGGCCCCGGCATGGGCACCGGGCTGCGCGCTAGGCTTTCGGCATGACCTCAGTCGTTGAACCCGACGGATCCACCGCGGTCGGCGTGGCGGTCGCTCAATTCGCACCGGGACCGGATCAGGCGCGCAATCACGCCATGCTCCGCAAGCTCGCCACGACGGCCGCCGCGCGCGGAGCACACCTCGTCGTCTTTCCCGAGTATTCGGCGTTCTTCGAACCGAAACTGGGGCCCTCGTTCGTGGCGGCTGCCGAACCGCTCGACGGAGCCTTCGTGTCGACGCTCGCCGCGCTCGCCGCCGAGCTCGGCGTACACATCGTGGCCGGCATGCTCGAGACGACCGACGATCCCGCCCGGTTTTCGAACACCCTCGTCGCCGTCGACCCGACTGGACGGCTCGTGGCGACCTATCGCAAGCTCCACCTCTACGACGCGTTCGGCGACCGCGAATCGGACTGGGTACTGCCCGGCACGGTGACTGAACCGGAAATTTTCGATGTCGGTGGCCTGCGAGTCGGGATGCAAACCTGCTACGACATCCGCTTTCCAGAGGTCACCCGTCGGCTCGTCGATGCCGGGGTGACCCTCGTGCTCGTGCCGGCCGAGTGGGTGCGCGGCCCCCTCAAGGAACACCACTGGCGCACCCTGCTCACCGCCCGGGCACTGGAGAACACGGTTTTTGTGGCCGCCGCCGATCACGCACCGCCAATCGGCGTTGGAACCAGCCTCGTCATCGATCCGATGGGCGTTGCTGTGGCGAGCCTCGGCGAGTCAGTGGATGTCGCGGTCGCATTCCTGACACCGGCACGCGTCGTTGCGGTGCGTGCGATCAATCCGGCGTTGGCCATGCGCCGTTTCACCGTCGTGCCACGCTAACGCTCGGTAACGCTCGCTTTGGTTGATCGGGTTTGGGCGGCTACCCGAATTCCGAGGGCTGGTTCCACCTTGGGCAGGAGATTGGCGTCGACGGTGGCGCTTTCCTCTGCCGTGACCACGAGCCCCTGCGAGCTGTTGGCCGAGCGGGTGAGCTGGGCGACCCAGCTCGGGTTGATGGTGGGTGCGTGGCCCCCGGCGAACTTGAAATACAGCGGGATGGAAGGGTGCAACCATGCGGAGCTGCGGCCGTCGCCGACGATGGCCGCGTCTCGCCAGGAGAGCATGAAGCTCTCGCCGCGGCGCAGCTTTTGAATGATCACGAGCTGCAGGTGCGCCAGCATTCGGTCTTCGAATTCCACGACGACACGATCGTACGTGAGAGAACCCATGAGTGCCACTTCCATTTCATTGGGACCGGTTGCGCCGAGTGAGAACACGGAGGCCGGAACGAATGAAAGTGAAACACGCTCTTTGGCGTGGAACCGGGTACTACCTTCCAGTGTGCCTCGTACGGGGGGTAAATGCAAGGATTTTAGAAAGCATCCCGTGCATTGTCACGTGGTGATCCACGCCGCGCGGGTTCGATCCGGCTCGACATTATCGGCAAGGGAACGGCGAATTCGAGCCGGAGCAGCACCTCGAGGGGGCGTTCGATCTGACCGAAGTGCCCGGCTCCCGGGACCGTGCTGCTCACGCAGTGCGCCACCAGGGCGTGAAGTCGCTTGTCGTCGTCGGCCGTGACAAAGATGTCGTCGTCACCGTGCACCGAGCGCACCGGGCAGCGAATCTGCGCCCACTGCGTGCCGGCGTCGTAGGCGCCGGCACGATCGGCGGCCAGGACGAAGCCGGCCGGGCGCAACTCGGCGCCGAGAGCAGCGATCACTGTAGGGTCGACGGCCCTGGGGCGGCTGAATAGCGGAGCCACGAGCGCTGGTAGCAGACCGAGACACGTGACGGCCCGCACCAGGCCACGGTTGAGGGGGCCGGCGAGCCGCAGCATCCGCATGGTCATGAGCAGTGCCGTGAAAGCGGGTAGCACCCAGAAATCGCGAATCGGGTGACGAACGCTGTTTTGGATCGAAAACGAGGTAGCTGAGACCAAGCCGACGGATGACGTGGCGCTCGGCTCGCTCGCCGCCAGCTGCAGGGCGATGAACCCGCCCATGGAATGACCAACAACGTTCCAGCGTTCGTAGCCGAGGGAGCGGGCCACATCGGCGACCAGCTCCGCCATCGACTCGACACCGACGGACGATTCGTCGGCCGCACGTGGGGAGTCGCCCCATCCTGGAAGATCGGGAATGATGAGATCGGTCAGATCGCGGGCGGTCGCCTCGGCGGCCTGCAACAGGGGAGTCCAGGTCGTCCAAGACCCGGCGGCTCCGTGCAGCAAAATGGTGGCCGTATCGCTATTGCTTCGGCGACCGTGCCGCACGACGACCGTTCCGCCCTTGAGGTGCATTGCACTTGTGGTCAGGCCGAAATGATGAGCGTCGGCATCGAGGGGAAAGGGGCTGTAGCCCAGCGCGATGGCCGGTGGTGCCGGTTTCGGCCTGGTAGCGGGCTGCGGCCTGGCGCCGGGGCGCGGACCGGGCGTCGGAGAGTCCAGGACGCCGACGGATGCCACCGAGTGATTTCGAGTCGCGGGTCGGGACAGCAAGATGCTCATGCCCATAGTTCGGTGCCACGGGCCTAACGGATTGCCCCTGGATCGCTCGAGACGGCAGGGCATGGTTCGTGCAGCGAATTGGCAGGCAGGAATATCGCGCGGTTCGTGTCCGTTGCCGCCTATGGCCGCACAGGAACTCCCTGGTGCTGCCCCAACGAAGGTATCCGGTCTGACTGACCGGCTGAATGTGAGAAAGAAGTGCCCGTGAATCTCTTTTCCCCGCTAAACCTCGGCGACATCGTGCTCCCCAACCGTCTCGTCATGGCGCCGTTGACCCGCATCCGCTCGGGCAAGTCCGGTGTTCCTGGTGAACTCGTTGTCCTGTACTACACGCAGCGCGCCTCGCTCGGCCTGATCGTGAGTGAAGGTACCTACCCGAGTCACGCCGGCCAAGGCTTTCCGGGCCAGCCCGGGCTCGTCGAACCGGAACAGCTCGCCGGTTGGAAGGCCGTGACCGACTCGGTGCACGCCGCCGGCGGTCGTATCGTCGCCCAGGTCATGCACGCCGGTCGGGTCACCCACGAAGCCACCACAGGTGGCTACCCGGTCGTCGGACCGAGCGCCATCGCGATCGACGGCAGCACGCGCACCTATGACGGCAAGAAGGACTATCCGGTACCGCACGCTCTGACCACCGACGAACTGGCCGGCATCGTGGCTGAATTCGTGCTGGCGTCGAAGAACGCCATTGCGGCCGGATTCGACGGCGTTGAGCTGCACGCCGCCAACGGCTACCTGCTGCACGAGTTCCTGTCGCCGGCCTCCAACGTGCGGGACGATGCGTTTGGCGGCTCGCCCGCGACGCGCGCCCGGTTCGTCATCGACGTGGTGACTGCAGTCACCCTGGCGATCGGTGCCGACAAGGTGGGCCTGCGCATCTCACCCGAACACAATATTCAAGATGTGCTGGAAACGGATTCCGACGACGTCAAGGCTACCTATGGTGTCCTCGTCGACGGGCTCGCCTCGCTCGATCTGGCCTACCTGAGCGTGCTCCACGACGACCCGCGCGGCGAATTCGTGCAAAATCTGCGTACCCGCTTTGCTGGTGTCTTCCTGGTCAATACTGGATTCGGCGCCATCACCGCGCGCGACGAGGCCCTCGCCATCGTTCGTGACGACGTTGCCGACGCCGTCGTCGTCGGTCGCGCGGCCATCGCCAATCCCGACCTCGTGCGGCGCTGGCGCGATGACCTGCCGGTGAACGAGCCCAACCCGCTCACCTACTACGCCGACAGCGCAGAGGGCTACACCGACTACCCCGCACTCGCTTCGTAAATTTCCCACGAAGAGCGCAAAGAGTGCCCGTATGACAGGTTCATACGGGCACTCTTGTCACTCTCGCGCCCGGGGGCGCGACAGTGCCGCGAGTTGTGACGAGGCCTGATCGAGCAAGGCCTCTTTCTTGCAGTAGGCGAACCGGAGAAGCGGCGCATACTCGGCCCGGTGTGCGGGAGAGCAGAACGCCGTGATCGGCACCGCGACCACGCCGACCAGCGCCGGCAGTTGCCGGCACAGTTCGGCACCATCCGAAAAACCGAGCGGCGTCGCATCCGCCACGATGAAATACGAGCCCTGTGGCACGCTGATCGCGAAGCCGGCCGCGCGCAGTCCCGCAGCGAGCACGTCGCGTTTGTGCATCATGCTGGACGCGATGTGCGCGAAGTACGAATCGGGCAGGTCGAGCCCGACGGCGATTGCGGGCTGAAAGGGTGCCGCATTTACATAGGTGAGAAACTGCTTGACTGCGAGGATCGCCGTCACGATCGCGGCCGGGGCGCTGAGCCAGCCCACCTTCCAGCCGGTGAGGCTGAAGGTTTTGCCGCCCGATGAAATGGTGATCGTGCGCTCCCACGCCCCGGGGAGGGTTGCGATCGGAATGTGCGGCGCCCCAAAGGTGAGGTGCTCGTAGACCTCATCGGTGACGATGAGCGCGTCGTGCCGGTGCGCGAGTTCCACGATCAGCTCCAGGGTGTGCCGCGGAAAGACCGTCCCCGTGGGGTTGTGCGGATCGTTCACGATGATCAGACGCGTGCGGTCGGTGACCACAGCTCGAAGCGCGTCCAAGTCGGGCTGAAAATCCGGGGCCCGCAGCGGCACCGTGCGGTGAATGCCTCCGCCCAAGCCGATCAGGCCGCCGTAGGCGTCGTAGAACGGTTCAAAGGTGACGACCTCGTCACCCGGCTCGATCAGCGCCAAAATGGTCGCCGCGAGGGCCTCGGTGGCACCGGCCGTGACCAATATCTCACTGCCAGGGTCGACAGGCAGATCATAGAACCGCTGCTGATGCCGGGCTATCGCCTCAAGCAAGACCGGCTGGCCACGGCCAGGCGGATACTGGTTCACCCCGTCGCTGATCGCTTGGCGGGCTGCCTCGAGCACCACAGCCGGTCCGTCTTCATCCGGAAAACCCTGGCCGAGGTTGACGGCTCCGGTGCGCACGGCGAGAGCGCTCATCTCGGCGAAGATGCTGGCCGCAACGGTCCCGTCAGCGGCGAGAAGCCCAGCCCCGCGAGCCGTGCGTCGCCACGCGCCGGAAATGGTCATCGCTGGCTTGCCTGTCTCAAATCCTGCATGGTTCCAAACTACGACATGGGCAAGATCTCGGCTGGATCATTGAATGCTCTCAGGAGGTACATATCGAATGTTCAGGTTCGGGCGCAAAGCTGGCAACGCTTGGAAGGAGCACCCGATGACTGATAACACCCAAGATCCCGGCCCCACCCCCGACAGGTCCGCGAATGCCGCCGATTTTACCGTGAACGAATCCGGCGAGGCAAACTCGCCCACGTCTTCGCCCACGTCTCCGCCCTCTTCTCCGGACGCTCCTCCCGCTCCGCCCGCCCAGCCGGTCAGTTCCCAGCCAGCCGATGCCCGGCCGGTCGAGGAACCCACCGTGCCGGTCGTGGATGCACCGGCCATGCCGGCAGCATCCGCAGCAGCCCAGGGCCAGCCAGACCAGGCCCAGACGGCCGCGTACCCGACGGATGCCTTCGGTCAACGGATCGAGACGGCCACCGCGTCGAACCCGGCCTATGCCACTGCGGATGCTCACCCCACGAACTCTTACCAGTCACAGACGTACCCCGGGCAGCCCGTCGCGTCCAGTATGACCAAGGAATCCGGTCGCCGTAGGGGCAGCGTCGCGCTGATCGCCGCGCTCGCCATCGGTGCGCTGGTCGGTGGATCGTCCGGCGCCGGCATCACCGCCCTCATGATGAGCGGCCAGAATAACGGTGTGCCGATCAGCCAGGCCTCCGGCCCGAGCAACGTCGTCGTCAACAACACTAAGAGCGTCAACCAGGTCACCGCCGTCGCTGCCAAGGCCTCCCCGAGTGTGGTGACCATCGATGTTGCGGGCAGTTCGTCCGGCGGCACCGGATCCGGCGTGATCCTCACCGCCGACGGCTACGTGCTCACCAACACCCACGTAGTCACGCTCGACGGCGCCGCCTCCGATGTGAAAATCGAGGTCAAGAGCAACGACGGCAAGCTCTACACTGCCACCCTCGTCGGCACCGACCCCATCTCCGACCTCGCGGTGATCAAGCTGACCGACGCAAGCGGCCTCACCCCGGTCGCCTGGGGCGATTCGTCCCAGCTCAACGTCGGTGACAGCGCCATCGCCATCGGCGCCCCGCTCGGCCTGTCCGGCACGGTCACCGACGGCATCGTGAGCGCGCTCAACCGCAGCATTACCGTCGCGAGTTCGGCCGCTCCGTCCTCACCCGACACCACCACACCCGACGGGAGCCAGGGCCAGAACCCGTTCTTCTTCGACTTTCCGAAGCAGGACGGCTCGCAGTCGCAGGGTCCCCGGGCCGCTTCTGCCAGCATCGCCCTCCCGGTGATTCAAACGGATGCCGCCATCAACCCGGGTAACTCCGGTGGCGCCCTGCTCAACGGTAAGGGTGAACTGATCGGCATCAACGTTGCCATTGCCAGTGCCGGCAGCACGACGGCCTCGTCCGCGGCGGGCAGCATCGGAGTCGGCTTCTCGATTCCGTCGAACTTTGCCAAGCGCATTTCCGATGAGATCATCGCCAATGGCACCGCCACCCACGGCCTGCTCGGGGCGAGCGTCACAAACGCCTCGAGCTCGACCAGCAGCACGGTCGGCGCCCTGATCAGCGAGGTCAGCTCGGGCGGCGCCGCCGAAAAGGCCGGCCTGAAAGCCGGTGACGTGATCACGAACTTCAACGGTGTTCCCATCACGGATTCGATCGACCTCACCGCTCAGGTTCGCGTACTCGCCGCCGGGGGGACTGCCGACCTCACGTATGTGCGAGGCGGCAAGTCGACCACCATCCCTGTCACGGTCGGCGAGCTCGCGAGCTAACCGCCGGCTCCTTCGCCCACATCGCGTCGCCGGCTCTCCGGCGGCGCGATCGTGCGTTCCTGGCTGCCGGCACTTCACCATTTGCCGGGCTGGTAGGCTCGATCGTCCTACCATCAACCGGAAAGCTGGCTAGCAGGGTGCACCAACGTGGTACGGGATTTCTTGCCGGAGTGTCGTATGTGATGCCTGTGCTCAACGAGGCGACCCACGTGCGTGCCGCTGTCGAGAGCCTATTGGTGCAGGACTACCAGGGCCCATTCGAAGTGACATTGGCCCTCGGACCGAGCATCGACGGTACGACCGAACTGGTCGCAGAAATGGCCGCCGTTGACTCGCGCATTCGCGTTGTGGCCAACGAGGTCGGCTCGACGCCGGCCGGCCTGAACATCGCCATCCTTGCGTCCCAGTATGCGGTGGTCATTCGCGTGGACGCCCACTCGGTACTGCCGCCTGACTACGCGCGCGTCGCGGTGGAGACGCTTGAACGCACCGGCGCCGCCAATGTCGGCGGCATCATGGACGCCCGCGGTATCAGCTCCTTCGAGCGAGCCGTGGCCCGCGCCTACGGCACCCGGATCGGCCTCGGCGGCACACCGCACCACGTCGGCGGGGCGGAGGGCGCGGCCGATACGGTATACCTCGGCTGTTTTCGCACAGAGAGCATTCTCAACGTCGGGCTCTTTGACGAGGGAGTGAAACGCGGCCAGGACTGGGACCTCAACCGGCGTCTGCGCGAAGCCGGCGGTACGGTCTGGTTCACCCCGAAGCTTCGGGTGCTCTACCGGCCGCGGCCGACTTTGGCCCAGCTGGCACGGCAGATGCTGTCGACCGGACTGTGGCGCGGGGAGCTGGCCCGGCGCTATCCGGCGGCCAACGGCCTTCGCTATTTCGTGCCGCCGGCCATGGTGCTGGCAGTGGCTCTCGGACTGCTCCTCGGCCTTGGCGGCCTCGTGCAGGGCGCTCTCGGTGCGGCGCCGTGGCTGCTACTGGGCCTGATCGTTCCCGCCGGCTACCTGCTCATTGTGGTGGGCGCGACGCTCATCGTGGCCAGGCCGGACGGATTTCGTGCGTCCGTGCATTTTCTCGTAGTCTTGCCCTGCATTCACTTCTGCTGGGGGGTCGGGTTCGTGCTCGGTTACCTGAAACTCACCAGCAACATCACGGCACACACGGGAAGGTGAGCAGATGACCAGTTCGCCGAATATCTCACACCAGCGGCCGACCCGACCGGAGTCGATCGCCCAGCTGCGCGCGGTCGCCCAGCCGCCCGAGGTGCGCCTGCGCGCCAATGCTGAGCACTGGACGGCGAGCCTGTACCTGCGGGACCTGTCGCCGTACCTCACCTGGATGCTGCTGAAGACCCGCATCTCCGCCAACGGCGTGACCGCCCTGATGATCCTGGCCGGTTGGTCGACCGCCGCCGCCCTGCTGATCCCCGGAATCTGGGGAGCCCTGCTCGCGCTCGCGCTCAGCCAGGTGCAGATGCTCATCGACTGCTGCGATGGTGAGGTAGCGCGCTGGCGGGGCACCTCCTCGCCCGCAGGCGTGTTCCTCGACAAGGTCGGACACTACTCCACGGAATCGCTCATCCCCGTCGCCCTCGGAATTCGGGCGGCCGCGTCCCCATTCGAATCGCCCGCAGACTTTCTGTGGACCAGCCTGGCGATGCTGCTGGCCCTGATCATCGTGCTGAACAAGGCCCTCAACGATATGGTGCACGTCGCCCGCGCCAACGCCGGCCTCACCCGACTCGCCGACACTCACGGTGAGAAGACACCGACCTCGAGCCTGATCGCCCGGGTACGTCGCCTCGCCCGCTTCCTGCCGTTCCACCGGCTCTACCACTCGGTCGAGCTGACCATGGTCATCTTCGCGGCGGCCGTTGTGGGGTTGGTTCTCGGGCAGCCGGTCGTGGACCGTGCCGTGCTCATCCTCCTGGTCCCGCTTGCATTTTTGTCGCTCATCGGCCATTTCGTGGCGATCATGGCGTCCAAGCGTGTTCGGTCTTAACGAAGCGGCCGGCACTGTGACGGCCGGTACCGTGACGGTCGGTGTCGTGGTGCTCACCCAGGGAACCAGGGCAGATGACCTCGAGCGGGGCATTCGGTCGGTGCTGGCCCAGCAGGGGGTGACTCTTGATGTGGTCTGTGTCGGTAATGGCTGGCAGCCGACAGGTCTGCCTACCGGCGTGCAGTCACTTGGATTGCCGACCAACCTGGGCATTCCGGCTGGCCGCAACCGCGGGGTGTCGCTCGTTACCGGCGAGTACCTGTTCTTTCTCGACGACGACGCGAGCATTCCCGATCCGAACTTTTTGATCGACGCGATCAGCAAGTTGCGCGCCGACCCGACCATCGGAATGCTCCAGCCGCGGGTCGAAGACCCGACCGGTGTGCAATCGCCCCGGCGGTGGATTCCCCGCATCCGCAAGGGTGAGGCCACGACGCCCGGACCGGTGTTCTCCGTCTGGGAGGGCGCCGTTCTGCTGCCGCGCAGCGTCTTCGACGCGACCGGAGGCTGGGCCGAACCGTTTTTCTACGCGCACGAAGGCATCGAACTGGCGTGGCGGGTCTGGGACCAGGACCGGGTCGTCTGGTATGCCGGCGACCTTGTGGCCAACCATCCGGTCATCTCCCCTACCCGGCATGCCGACTATTACCGGTTGAATGCCCGCAATCGGGTCTGGCTGGCCCGCCGCAACTTGCCCGCCCTGCTGGTGCCGCTGTACGTGGGCTCCTGGACGGCGATTCAGATGCTGCGCTGGGCCCCGAGCAACCGGCCGGCACTGCGCGCCTGGTTCGACGGCTGGCGCGAAGGGTGGCGCAGTGACCCGGGGCCGCGGCATCCGCTTCGAGCACGCACGGTCTGGCGGATGACCTGCGCCGGGCGCCCCCCGATCATCTAACGAAAGGTAGTCTTATTCGGTGGTCATTCGGAAAGACGTCAGGCGTGCAGTCAAACTGGTCAAGGATGTTATAGCCTCCCGCAAGGTCCAGCACCAGCTGCGTGGGCCGCTGCAAGCGCGGGAGCTGCGCGAGGACAATCACTTTAAGATCGCCGTCTACTTTGCCGACGGCCCGGTCAACATGTACCAAATGCGGCAGTGGTACCAACCCCTCGCCACCCTCGCCAAAACCTGGCCGGTACTCGTTCTCAGCCGGACCGGTGGTGGAACCCTGAGGCTCATGAACGAGTCGCCTGTGCCGGTGGCCTACGCCCGCACGGTGCCGCAGCTGGAGCAGATTGTCGCCGAGCAGGACATTCGTATCGTGTTCTACGTCAACCAGAACCCGCGCAACTTTCAGATGATGCGCTACGGGCGGTGCTGGCACGTTTTCATCAACCACGGTGAGAGCGACAAAATGTACATGATCACCAATCAGTTCAAGGCCTACGATTACTCGTTCGTGGCCGGTGATGCCGCGCTGGCCCGACTCGACCGGGTGCTGTGGGACTACGACTTCGACAAGCGAGCCATCAAGATCGGGCGCCCGCAGGCCGACTACTTCAGCGGTGAGCTCCCCTACACGCCCGATGAACGCCAGGTCGTGCTCTATGCTCCCACCTGGGAGGGCGACCGGGCCGCCGCGGCCTACGGCTCAGTCGCAACCCACGGGGTCGCGCTCGTCACCGCTCTGCTGGCCAGCGGCACCCACCGGGTCATCTACCGACCGCACCCGCGCAGCGGCGTCGTCGACCATCTCTACGGGGCCGCCAACAAGAACATAATCGCCGCCCTCGCCGCGGCCAACGCCCGCGACCCGCGCGCGCAGCACATCTACGACTCCGGTCCCGATCTCGGCTGGCAATTAGCCGCAGCGGATGTGGCCATCGTCGACATCTCCGCCATGGTCTACGACCGACTCGCCACCGGTAGGCCGCTCATTGTCACCCGGCCGGTGAACCCGGCGGCCATCATCGACACGAGCGGCTACCTCTCCGATTGCGAATGGCTCCCGGCTGAGCGCGCCGACGGCATTGTGGCTGCCGTTGAACGGCTCACTCACGATGACGCGGCGGTGGAACACCTGCAGGGCTGGGTGCAGCGTTACTTCGGAGACACGACCCCCGGTGTAGCGACCCGACGGCTGCATGTGGCCGTGCAGCACCTGATGGATGAGTGGGATCGGTTTGCGGCCGTGCCTGACGTGGGTATCGCACATGTTCGAGATCCCGCAATGATTGCACGCGACGAGCTATAGCGGCGGGTCCTGATCGGGCGCTGGCCGGGGTGCGGCCTGGAGAAACCTGCGTCGTCCCGGGTCGCGCACGGTCTTTTGCAGTACGGTGATCTCCCGTACGCGCGGGTCCAGGTCTGGTTGAAAACCGCTTGGCGCCGGACCGAACGCGAGGCGCGCGGCATGCATGACCTTGTTGCCCAGGATATGGTTTCCTGCACCGCCGATCACCGCTCCGATGCCGAACGGGAGGGCTTTACCGAGCAGGCTGGCGCCGCCGCGGGCGGCGAACTGGCGTAGAAATGCACTCTTGAGGCGGTCGGTGAACGGGCCGAGAATTGCCCGGGGAAGACTGTTGGTGATGAGCTCACCCCAATAGGTGGTGCGTGCTGTGCCCGACCCGGTCACCTGACTGGCGAGCTGCCGCACCAGGTCGCTGCCCTCACGGCCCAGCATCATGGTCATGACGAGGGCGCGGGCGCGGTCGGGGTCTTCCACGGCGATCCCATGCACCTCGCTGACCGATTGTGTGAACAGCGCCGTCGTTTCGAGAAAACCAGCGGTCTCTACCCCCGATAACGCGAGTGTGATTGCGGTACTGACGCCGGGAATGACCGCGGTGGCGCCCACGGCGGCACCGCCGGCCGTGACCGCGGCGAGGTAACGCTTCTCCAGGATGCGCACGATCTGTTCGGGGGAGGCGTCGGGATGGCGACGTCGGAGGCTGCGGATATGCGCAAGCACAACGGGGCGGTGAATGGAAAGCACCCGATCGAAGCCCGTGACGAACCCGGTCGGAAGTGCGCCACCCTGCGGAGTGCCGCCGGTGGACGATAACATCGGTGCGCTCTTCCGTGCCATTGCTCGCCTTCCCTGCATCCGTTTGCTTGAGTGTACGGGGTGAACCGGGGCAGAAGCCGGGGCGCGCGCTGGGCCAGCCTGATCCAAATACCATCTTCCACCAAATGTCCACCCGCTAGTCAAGACCGTTCCGGGCCGCTACAACTGAGGAATGCTTGAGTCTAAATCAGAAGCGTCCCGACTGCTCGGCCTCCGCCTCCGGGAGCGTCGCCTGGCGCTCGGTTTCAAGCAGGAGTCCGTCGCGCTCCTCGCCGGACTCAATGTGTCGAATTACGCCCGCATCGACCGCGGTCACGGCAACCCGACGATGTATACGCTCATTCGGTTGGCGGCCGTGCTGCAAATCGAATTGAGCGAACTCCTGGCCGGTCTCGCCGTCGAGCAGCTTCCGCCTACTCGCGACGCCTACATCGCGATAGATTTTCGTCGATCCCAGGAATCGATAGCCAATCGACGACTCGGCTAGGCTCCAGCCGCGGGTTTGACGCCGTAGTCGGTGTTGTACCGGGCGAGCACCTCGGTGATCGGCCCGTCGAGCACCAGGTCACCCTTGTCGAGGTAGAGACCCCTGGTGCAGAAACGCCGGAGGTCTCGTTCGTTGTGCGAGACGATGAACAGGGTACGACCTCCCGCCAGAAGTTCTTCGATGCGGCGGTAACACTTCTCTCGAAATGCCTTGTCACCTACGGCCAGAACCTCATCGACGAGCAGAATCGGTTCCTCCAGCCGCGAGATCACGGCGAAGGCGATCCGTACCTTCATCCCGCTCGACAAATGCTTGTACGGAGTGTCAATGAAGTCGGCGATCTCGGCGAATTCGATGATTTCGTCGAACCGATCGGTGATCTGCTTGCGCGTCATGCCGTGCAGGCCCGCCGTCAGATAGACGTTGTCGCGCACACTGAGATCGTCGACGAACCCGCCGGTGATCTCAATCAGTGGAGCAACACCCTCGGTGACGTGTACCGAGCCCGTGTCGGGCAGCACGACGCCGGTGACGAGCTTGAGCAGCGTGGACTTGCCCTGCCCGTTTCGACCGACGACGCCAATGGCTTCACCCGGTTGCACCGTGAAGGTCACGTGCTGCAGGGCCCAGAACTCTCCCGGCCGGCTCCGCCGCTTGCGCGCACCGAACAGGTCCTTGAAATTGCGACGCCCGCGCCGATTCCTGCGAAAGCGGATGCCGACGTCGTGCAGCGAGATCACGGGTGCTGCCGAGGGTGTCACTGCCATCGTGGCCACTAGATCTCCTTCAGAACGGCACGTTCACTGCGGCGAAAGACCAGCAGTCCGAGCCCAAGGAACGCGAGGGAGATGACCGCGCTGAGCGTGACCGCGAACCAGTCGAGTTGCTCGGGAAAAAAAGCAGCCCGATACAGGCTGAAAATGCCATTGAGCGGGTTGAAAGCAGCCCAGAAATGCAGTTCAGGCGGCAGATCGGTGGTGCCGTAGATTATGGGGGAGGCGTAGAACAGAAAACGCAGAATGAGTTTGACGGCCCGCTCGAGGTCGCGAAAGAACACCACGAGCGGGGCGACGAGCAGTCCGACGCCAGTAGTCAACATCGCCTGAATCACAATGGCGAGGGGAAAGAAGAACGCCTCGACACCCAGTTCGGCCCCGTACACAATAACGAACAAGACGAGCACCGGGATCGATGCGACGAACTCGATGCCCTTGGACAGCACAAGTCGGTTCACCCAAATGGTGCGGGGGATGCGGGTGGAGCGGATCAGCTTCGCCTCGCGCAGAAACGCCCGGGTGCAGTCGGAGACGGCACCGTTGAACCACATCCAAGGCAGCAGGGCAGCCAGGAGGAACACGATATACGGGCCGTTGCCGACGCTGCGGTCAAATACCTGGGTGAAGACAAACCAGTATATGCCTGCCATCACGAGCGGATCGAGAATGGACCAGAAGTAGCCGAGCACCGAGGTGGAGTAGCGCACCCGCAGATCGCGCTGCGTCAGCAACCACAGGGAATGCCGATAGCGGGCGATCGGCGTGCGCTGTTCGGGGCGCACTTGGGCGTAACTACTCACGCGGTCTATCGTATGGGAGCGCGGGGAGCGTTCCGTGCCAGCCGCCGCCGCGTTGCAGACGCACGGACCACGAAACCCCCATGCCGTGGCGAGGGGGTTTCGGGCGGTGCGGTTTCGCGTCGGTTAGACGAACAGGTTGGCGCGCTCGAGGTCTTCGGCGAAGTCCACCTCGACGGCGTAGAAGTCGGAGATGTTCACCGGCTCCACCAGCATGCGGTTCTGTTCGATGGCCAGCTCAATGCCGCGCTCGAAGTAGTCCTGGTCGGCCACCTTGGTCAGCTGGCGAATGAGGGTCGCCTTATCGGCACCTGAAACGTAATTGATGCCGACGGCTTCGCCGAGGCCGCCCTTCACGGTCTTGGACAGCTCCTTGATGTAGCCTTCGGCGCTCGTGGTGTACTTGACCTCTTCATCGGATACCTTGTCGGTGTTCACGGTGACGAAGGACTGGTCGCGCGCCATCATGGCGGCAGCGCGGTCGAGAATAGCCGGATCGAAGACCACGTCTCCGTTCATCCAGAGCACGCCGCCCGACTTCGAGGCCTGCAGGGCACGCAGCAGGCTCTTCGACGTGTTGGTCTGGTCGTACTCCTCGTTATAGACAAAAGATGCCTGCGGGAACGCTTCGATGATGTGCTCGAGCTTGTACCCGACGACGATCGTGACCTTGGCAGCTTTGCCGAAGGCGTGCGCGATGTTATCGAACTGCTGCTGCATGATCGTGCGGCCATCGCTCAGTTCGGTGAGCGGCTTCGGAAGCGAGCGCCCGAGACGGCTGCCCATACCGGCCGCCAGAATGACTACTTGCGTCGTCACGATTATCTCCTCAAAAATGGTTGGGGCTACGCCTGAAAACCCACTCAGTCAAGAAGAGTTTGCTTAGGATTCACCCACATGTTCATGTAAAGACACACCATTATGTCATCCTCACCATAACCTGTCGGGCAGTTCCGGGGGAGGAAACGGTTCAGCACGTGTCCATTTCGTGACCCGGTACTGAGCGTACTCACAGGTTGTAACGGTTGCTGCGCAGGCGTTCGCGCCCCAGAGGCAACGGTCCTTGATAGGTTAGCGGAGTGACTTTCGTGCCGCCCCACCTCGAACCCGATGACGAGTCTGCCGCGGACCGTGCCGTCGAATCGGAGGCACCGCCCACCGCCAAGTCGACGGCCAGCAAGCCCGCTGTTCGGACGCCAGCGGTACGCAAACCCGCGGTACGCAAACCCGCTGCACGCACACCCGCTGCACGTGAACCCGCTGCACGTGAACCCACTGTGCGCAAACCCGCTGTGCGCAAACCCGCTGTGCGCAAACCCGCTGTACGCCCGGCGACTGCGACCGAGCCGACCGTAGCCAGACCTGCGACCGCGGCCGAGGCGACCGCATCCGGCCCAGAAGTTTTCAAACCGGCCGAATCGCAGCCGACTGCAGAAGCGGATATGAAACCGGTCGTGACCAAACCGGCCGTTCGTAAGCCGGCCGTTCGTAAGCCGGCCGTTCGCAAGCCAACAGTGCGGAAGCCGACGACAACGAAGAAACCGGCTGTTGCCGCGCCGGCGACAGCGCAGATTCTCGCTGAGAACGCAGCCGACGACACTACGCGGCCCTACGTAACCCGCGATGCGCTGGTCACCACGACCGCGACAGAAAAGCCGCTTACAACGCCGATCTCACCGCCGCCTGAACCGGCAGCCACGCCGGCTCCTGACGCGACACCGAAGGCCACGTCAAAGGCCACGTCAAAGACCGCGTCGCAGCCCACGTCGAAGACCGCGTCGCAGCCCGCCGCGAAGACCGCGACCTCACCAGCGGCCACGGCCTCGACGCAGCCGGCACCCCAGGTGGCACCGATTGTTCAAGGCCCGATTGTCATTGAGGCCCGCGGACTGATCAAACGGTTCGGCCATAACGCCGCGGTCTCCAACCTCGACCTGACTGTGCGAGCCGGGTCGTTCTACGGCATCGTCGGACCCAACGGTGCCGGAAAAACGACTTCCCTTTCGATGATCACCGGGCTGCTGCGCCCGACCGCCGGCACGGTCATGGTGCACGGCATCGACGTCTGGGCTCGACCCAACGAGGCCAAACGTGTCATCGGTGTTCTGCCCGACCGGCTTCGGCTATTCGATCGTCTGACCGGCGCACAACTCCTCTATTACGCGGGTACCCTGCGCGGACTCGACAATGACACCGTGCGAAGCCGGTCGGCCGACCTCGCCGCAGCTTTCGGCCTCGAGGATGCCCTCAATCGCCTCGTCGCGGACTACTCCGCCGGCATGACCAAGAAGATCGCCCTGGCCTGCGCGATGATTCATTCCCCACGCGTACTCGTGCTCGAT
Source organism: Cryobacterium sp. Hz9 (assembly GCF_004402825.1). NCBI lineage: Bacteria > Bacillati > Actinomycetota > Actinomycetes > Micrococcales > Microbacteriaceae > Cryobacterium > Cryobacterium sp. Hz9. The sequence goes on along the minus strand of NZ_SOFC01000023.1, from coordinate 202,748 downwards.
GAGCCCTTCGAGTCGGTCGACCCTGTGTCCGCGGTCAACGTCACCGAGATTTTGCAGAAGTATGTGGCTGCCGGTGGAACCGTCGTGCTGTCCAGCCACGGTATGGACCTGATCCAGCGTGTCTGCGATCACGTCGCCATCATTGTGCAGGGGCGTGTTTTGGCAGCGGGAACCGTCGACGAGGTCCGTGGGCAGAAGACCTTGGAGGATCGGTTCGTCGAGCTCGCCGGTGGTCGCAAGGTCGCGGAGGGCATGGAATGGTTGCACAATTTTTCGGACTGAAACTACGGCTGGTCGCCAATCTGTTTCGTCGTAGCCCGTGGCAGGTCGTCGGCCTCGTTGTTGGCCTGCTGTACGGTCTCGGCCTCGCCGTGGCGCTTCTCGTCGCTCTGATCGGCCTGCGCTTCATCGGTGACCCCGCTCTCGTCCGGGATTCGCTCACGGTGGCCGGATCGGCCGTGGTCCTCGGCTTTCTCGTCATCCCGATTGTGGTCGGCATCGACGACAGCATGGATCCGCGCAAGTTTGCGTTCCTGGGTATTCCCAACCGATCTTTGTCGCTCGGTCTGGCCGGTTCGGCACTGATCGGAGTTCCGGCGCTCGCCTTGACCATTGTGTTGCTCGGCACGGTTTTCACCTGGTCGCGCGGCATCGGCCAGACCCTGCTCGCCCTGGTCTCGGCGGGGCTGATCCTCGTGACCTGCATTCTGCTCTCGCGGGTGAGCGCATCCCTCGCAGCTTTTCTCCTGTCGACCCGGCGTTCTCGGGAGTTCACCGGGCTGATCGGTGTCGTCGTGCTCGTACTGATTTCTCCGCTGGTAGTGGTGCTGCTCAGTACGGACTGGGGCCGTAACGGACGCACCCTGCTGGGCACCGTGGCTGCGATTCTGGGCTGGACCCCGCTCGGTGCAGCATGGGCTGTTCCCGGAGACGCCTCCACGGGCGCCTGGGGTGCGGCGATTCTCAAACTATTCATTGCCGCGGCGTCTGCCTATGTCCTCTGGCTGGTCTGGCAGCTCGTTGTGGCCCGCATGCTGGTGTCACCCGGCCGTGAGGCAGCGGCGAAGCAGTATTCCGGGCTGGGTTGGTTCGACCGGCTGCCGCACAGCTCCGTTGGCGCCATCGCCGCTCGCACCTTCACTTACTGGGCGCGAGACTCGCGGTATTGGATGTCGCTGATCATGATCCCGATCGTGCCGATCATCGCGATTCTTCCGCTGAGTATCGCCGGGGTACCGCTGAACTACCTCGCGCTCGTCCCCGTACCACTCATGTGTGTCTTTCTCGGATGGACCATGCACAATGACGTGGCCTACGACAGCACCGCGATCTGGCTGCACGTGGCGTCGGGAACGCGCGGCATGGCCGACCGTGTCGGCCGACTCCTTCCCGCACTTCTCATGGGCATACCGCTCATTGGTATCGGCTCAGCCCTCAGCATCGCGTTTTACGGAGACTGGTCGGTGCTGCCGTCCATGCTGGGCGTAAGCACGTGCATCCTCTTGGCAGGTTTGGGCTTCTCCAGCTACACCTCGACCCGGTTCCCCTACCCGGTGACCAAACCCGGTGACAGTCCGTTCGCCCAGCCGCAGGCGTCCGACACCGCTTCGGCACTCGTGCAGTCGCTGACTTTCACGGGATCGATCGTCGTGGCGCTTCCCGCGCTCATCTTCGCCTATCTCGGAATCTTCGAGGACCCCGCCTGGCATCTGCGTGCCCTCGGTGTCGGCCTCGGCATGGGACTGGTAACCGTGATCGTGGGAATCTGGGTCGGCTCGCGTACCTTCAACCGGCGCGGGCCAGAGATGCTCGCCTCCGCGCAGCGCGCCTGACCACCAACCGCCACAGTGCTTAGACTGGTCATATGACTGAAATCATTCGTGCGAGCATTGCAGAGCCCGGCCAGCCCGGCGGCGGAACGTCCACGCTCGACCGAGAGCTCGAAGAACTCCTGAACCAGGAGCAGATCGAACCCGGCGACCACGAACGTTTTTCGCACTACGTACCCAAGGACAAAATTCTCGAGTCCGCCATTTCGGGCAAGCCGGTCAAGGCACTGTGCGGCAAGAAGTGGTTGCCGGGCCGCGATCCGGAAAAATTCCCGGTGTGCCCGACCTGCAAGGCCATCTACGAGAAGATGAAGGCGAAGTAGCTCAGCGATACGTGGTCGGAATAACGGCCTCGCCGCGCCCCAACCGAAAAGCCTCGATCGGCAACTCCTGCATAACGGATGCGTTGTGCGCGCGTGCACGAAGCGTTCCGGCTGATCCCAGATAACGCTCGTCGACGGTGCCGTTCGTGATCAGCGGAACGAGAAGCGCTCGTTCCAGCCCGCTTGGGGAATCGCGTTGTGCCTCGGCGTCGGGGCCTTCGCCGAGCAGAATGATTTCTTCCTGGGCTGTGCCACCGGCATCCAGCCGGCGCAGGGCGCTCTTGCGGCCGCCGATGGAAAGTTTTGCGGTCGACGTTTTGGCGACGGAGATCCAGTCGTCGCCATGCCCCTTGTGCGCGACGAGCTTGTACACCAGGCCGGCGGCTGGTTCGCCCGACCCGGTCACGACAGAGGTGCCGACACCGAAGGCATCCACCGGGCTCGCCGACAGAGCCGCAATGGCGAACTCGTCGAGGTCGCTCGTGACGGTGATCTTCGTATTGACCGCGCCGAGTGCATCGAGTTGGGCTCGTGCCGCGGCAACGACAGTGGGCAGATCGCCCGAATCGATGCGGATCGAGCCGAGCTCCGGCCCTGCGGTCTTGACGGCCAGGGCGATTCCGGCGGGAATATCGTAGGTGTCCACGAGCAGCGTGGTTGCGCTGCCGAAGGCATCCACCTGCGCCTGGAACGCCTCTTCTTCGCTGTCGTGCAGCAAAATGAAGGAGTGTGCGGCGGTTCCCATGGTCGGAAGGCCCCACTGGCGGCCAGCTTCCAGGTTGCTTGTCGACGCGAAGCCGGCAATGAACGCGGCACGGGCGGCGGCGACCGCTGAGTGCTCGTTGGTGCGTCGTGATCCCATTTCAGCGATTGGGCGTCCGAGACTCACCGAGACCATGCGCGCGGCGGCGCTGGCCACGGAGATGTCGTAGTTGAGCACGCTGAGAATGAGCGTCTCCAGAATGACGCCCTCGGCGAAGGTGCTTTCTACCAGCAGCAGCGGCGATCCGGGAAAGTAGGCATCGCCCTCCTGGTAGCCCCAGGCATTGCCGCTGAAGGCGTAGTCGGACAGGTAATCGAGGGTGCGCGTGCGTACGATGGTGTTCTCGGCGAGCCAGGTCAGTTCCGAGGTCTCGAAGCGAAACTCAGCGATCAGCTCGAGCAGGCGACCGGTGCCGGCGACGATGCCGTAGCGACGGCCGGCGGGCAGGCGTCGGGCAAAAGCCTCGAACATGCACTCCCGGTCGGCGGTCCCGCTCTGGATAGCGGCATCCACCATGGTGAGCTCGTACCGGTCGGTGCGAAAAGCGGGGGTGTAGGCAGCTGGTCTGCGCTGTGTTGACACGGGGAAAGCAGGGGACGGGGTCACCCGGCACAGCTTAGCCGCTACGTCGGGCTAGGCTAGATCACCGTGACGGATGCACCGATTGGTATTTTCGATTCCGGAGTGGGCGGCTTGACCGTCGCCCGGGCGATCAAGGACCAGTTGCCGGGCGAATCCATTCTCTATATCGGCGATACTGCACACTCGCCGTACGGGCCGAAGAAGATCGCCGATGTGCGTGGCTTCGCCCTCGACGTGCTTGACGACCTTGTGGCGCAAGACGTGAAACTGCTCGTGATCGCCTGCAACACGGCGTCGGCAGCGATGCTGCGGGATGCCCGCGAACGCTACAGCGTGCCCGTGATCGAGGTGATCCAACCGGCTGTGCGCCGCGCTGTCTCAACCACCCGCAACCAGCGGGTGGGGGTCATTGGCACCCTGGGCACCGTCAATTCCCGGGCCTACAATGACGCCTTCGCTGCCGCGCCCCAGATCAGTCTCTTCAGCCAGGCCTGCCCACGCTTCGTCGAGTTCGTGGAGGCCGGCGTTACGACCGGATCCGAGGTGCTCGCCGTCGCCGAGGAATACCTCGCACCGCTGCGCGCCGCTCAGGTCGACACCCTCGTGCTCGGCTGCACCCATTATCCATTTCTGCGCGGCGCGATCTCGTACGTGATGGGCGAGGGCGTCACCCTGGTGTCAAGCGACACCGAAACCGCCAATGACGTCTATCGGGTCTTGGTGAGCCAGGGCCTGGAACGCGCAAGCACAAGCCCTCCCAGCTACCGTTACGAGGCCACCGGCGACAGCGCCGAGGACTTTCTGGCCCTCGCCCATCGTCTGATCGGACCCGAAATCAGCCGCGTCGACCTGATCGAGACCGGCACGCTCAACCTGAGCGCGTTGGCTACACCCCCGCTTTTCACCGGAACCGCCACCGGGGCCCGAACCACTAGGAGTACACCGTGACCGAAATCCTGCGCGCCGACGGGCGCACCAACGACGAGCTTCGCCCGATCACGATCGAGCGCGGCTGGAGTGACCAGGCCGAGGGCTCGGCATTGATCTCCTACGGAGGCACCAGGGTGCTCTGCACGGCGTCGTTCACCAACGGCGTCCCTCGGTGGATGAGCGGCAAGGGTAAGGGCTGGGTCACCGCCGAATATTCGATGCTGCCGCGTTCGACCAATAGCCGCATGGACCGGGAATCGGTCAAGGGTAAGATCGGCGGCCGCACCCACGAGATCAGCCGCCTGATCGGTCGCAGCCTGCGCGCGGTCGTCGATATGAAGGCGCTCGGCGAGAACACGCTCGTGCTCGACTGCGACGTGCTGCAAGCCGACGGTGGAACCCGTACCGCGGCCATCACCGGCGCTTATGTGGCCCTCGCCGACGCCCTGGAGTGGGGGCGCGCCAAGAAATTCATCTCCCAGAAGGCGCAACCGCTCACCGACAGCGTCTCGGCCGTGTCCGTCGGCATCATCGGCGGAGTTCCCATGCTTGATCTCGCCTACACCGAAGACGTGCGCGCCGACACCGATATGAACGTCGTCGTCACCGGTCGCGGCAAGTTCGTCGAGGTGCAGGGCACCGCCGAAGCGGCACCGTTCGACCGCAGCGAGCTCGACACGCTGCTCGACCTCGCCCTCAAGGGGGCCGTCAGTCTGACCGAGTTCCAGACCAGCGCGTTGGAGCGCTGAGCGGTGCAGCTCGTTCTCGCCACGCACAACGCCCACAAGGTTGAGGAGTTGCGGCGCATCCTGGCCCCTCAGCTGCCCGGCATCGAGGTGCTCGCCTACGACGGCCCCGAACCTGTCGAGGACGGCGTCAGTTTCACCGAAAATGCCCTGATCAAGGCGCGCGCCGCTGCGGTTCATACCGGGTTGCCGGCGATCGCCGACGACTCGGGCATCTGCGTCGACATTCTCGGAGGGGCTCCTGGAATCTTCTCGGCACGCTGGTCGGGACCGGCCAAGGACGCCGGCGAGAACCTGCGCCTACTGCTCTGGCAGCTCAGCGACGTTGCCGAGCAGCACCGCGACGCCCACTTCACCTGTGTCGCGGCTCTCGCCTTGCCCGACGGCACCGAGCGGGCCGTCACCGGCGAATGGCCGGGACAGCTTCTGTTCGAACCGACCGGTGCCAACGGTTTCGGTTACGACCCGATCTTTCTCCCCGACGGATACGCCATCTCGGCAGCCGAGCTCTCGGCACACGTCAAGAACCAGGTCAGCCATCGGGCGATCGCGTTCGACGCTCTCGTCCCGGTGCTGCGAGAGGTGCTCGGCGTCTGACTTTGGGGATGCTGAGAACGGCATTCATTCCCAACTAGCCGGTCGGCTGGCAAGCGGCGCGCTACAGGCCTAACGTTGCGCCATGGGCCACGATCACGAGCACGGCACCGGATCGAACCGGAGACGATTGTCGATCGCCATCGGCATCGTGGCATCCGTGCTGCTGGTCGAAGTGATCGGAGCATGGCTCACCGGCTCGCTTGCCCTGCTCGCTGATGCCGGGCATATGCTGTCCGATCTGTTCGGCCTCAGCGTTGCGCTGGTCGCGACCGTGGTCGCGGCCCGGCCGCCGACCGACCGGGCCACCTTTGGGTTTCAACGCGCTGAGGTGTTCGGGGCGCTCATCAATGGGTTGATCCTGATCGGTGTGGCCAGTGTGGTCTCCGCCCTGGCCATCGCCCGGTTGATCAGCCCGTCGGGCACCGAGGTGCTCGGCACGCCGATGCTCGTCGTCGCCATTATCGGACTGGCCGCCAACGTGGCCGCGATGGTATTGCTGCGCCCGGCTGCTATCGGGTCAATCAACATGCGCGGCGCGTACCTCGAGGTGCTCGGCGACGCTCTGGGATCGGTCGCGGTTATCGTGGCCGCCATCATTATTCTGACCACCGGCTTTGCCCAAGCGGATGCCATCGCCTCGCTCGTCATCGCCGGAATGATCTTGCCGCGCGCCTACTTTTTGCTGCGCGACGTCGTGCGGGTGTTCAGCCAGTCGACCCCGGCTGACACCGACGTGAGCGAAATTCGACGCCACCTGCTCGCCACGGTGGGGGTGGTCGCCGTGCACGACGTCCACGTCTGGGCGATCACGAGCGGTGCCCATGTGTTCACCGCCCACATCGTCGTCGAGCCCAACGTGCTCGCTGCCGGTACCGACGCTCTCCTCGATGAGCTGTCGGGATGCCTCGCCGTGCACTTCGACGTGGCCCACTCAAACTTTCAGCTCGAACCAGCCGAGCATGCCGAGCACGAAGACCAGCAGCACCGCTGAGCTGATCAGACCTCGTGACGACCATTGTGATTGGTCTTGAACGTGTCCGGATCGAGCAGGTGGCTGCTCGGTGCGGTGGTCGGCTGGCCGCGCAGGCGACGGGCTTTCAGCATCGACTGCACGTAGTGATACACCGTGGGAATGAGGGTGACGACGACCGCGCCGAGCAGGATGAGGTCGATGTACTTCGTGACGAATTCGGCCACCGGTGGAATGTAGCCGAGAAAGTACCCGCCGAAGGTCAGGCCGGTACCCCAGAGCAGAGCACCGATGAGGTTGTACAGGGTGTACTTGCGGTAGTCCATGTGGCCGACGCCGGCGGCGACCGGTGCGAAGGTGCGCACAATCGGCACGAACCTGGCCACGATGACGGCGACGCCACCGAATCGAACGAAGAAGGCATTGGTGCGGTCGACGTTCTTGATGCTGAACAGGCCGGATTCCTTGCGCTCGAAGACGCGGGGACCAAATTTATGCCCGATCAGGTAGCCGACTTCGCCGCCCAGAAAAGCGGCAAACCCAATAGCCAGGGCCACCCACCAGATGTCGATCTGGATGACGCCGGCGGCGGGGAACGCGAGCAAGCCGGTGATGATGAGGAGGGTATCGCCCGGCAGTAGAAACCCGACCAACAGGCCGGTTTCGGCAAAGACGATCGCACAGACGACGAGCAATGCCCACGGGCCGGCCGATTCAATGATCTGGGTCGGGTCGAGCCAAGGAATCAGAGCGGTGTGAATCACGCGGGTGTGCTCCAGTCGGCGGCGGGCAGACGTTCGGGTAACGACGGCGGATACCGAGACACAGGGTATCGCCTTATGGTGAGAATGCTCCGCCGATTACCCCCTGAAACAGGGGGAGTCGGTCGATTGTGGCCCTGGTTTCGCGACCGTCAGTGGCGGCGTGCGCTCAACGCTGCTGAAATCTGCTCCATGTGCGGGAGAGGGGACTTGAACCCCCACGCTCGAAAGCACAGGAACCTAAATCCTGCGTGTCTGCCAATTCCACCACTCCCGCGGGTGTGGCCCCAGTCTAGTTGGGTTGATCATCGCTGCGAGCGCTAGCTGGGGTGTCGTGGCCGCGCAGCGCGGTCGCGTAGGACGCCATTCGAGCGCGAAGCGCACCCACGAGCGCCGCCACCGCCGGCAGTCGCAGCGATTCGGTGCGCACGACCATCCAGTATGAAAGTCGTTCCTGAAATTGCTCCGGCAGCAGACGCACCAAATCGGCGTGCTGATCGGCCATGAAACACGGCAGAAAGCCGATTCCGGCGCCGGCCCGGGTGCCCTCGACGTGCACGAAGACGTTGGTGGAACTCAGCGACTCCCGCATCTCTGGCACGAGTCGTCGGGGGGCGTCAAGGTCGTCGACCTGCAGCATCGAATCCACAAAATAGACGAGCGGATGCTGAGTCAGCTCGGCAATGGTCCGGGGCGTTCCGTGCGTCTGCAGATAGAGACGGGAGGCGTACATGCCCAGGTTGTAATAGCCGAGCAGAATCGACTCCGCCCGGTGCACTTGCGGCTCGCCTACGACCACTTCGATGTCCAGCCCGGAACGGTGCTGCAGGGCACGTCGGGTGACGGTGACGATTTCGACCCGCAGCAGCGGATGTTGTCGCTGGAGGCCGGCGACAGCGGGGGCGGCGATGAAGGCACTGAAGCCGTCCGTCGCCGACATGCGCACCACGCCGGCAATCTGCTGTGCTTCAGCGGCGGAACCGCGCAGCAAAGCGACGGCGGATTCCACCCCCTCCGCCGCGGTGCGGGCGCGTTCCCCGAGTTCGGTCAGTTCCCAACCAGCCACGGCATGGGCCAGGAGACGACCGTCCAGGGCTTTTTCGAGGGCGGTGATGCGCCGCGACACCGTGGTGTGGTTGAGCCCGAGGCTCTCGGCCGCGGTCGTGAATCGACCGGTGCGGGCGACGGCCAACAGGATGAGGAGATCATCGGGATTGGGGGCGGTGCCAGCCAGCGGAGAGGTCATATCTGCAATTATGCACACGTGCTCTGTCGTTTTGGTTCTTGTTGCCCGTTCGTCGTGCGGGAATACTCAATCAGGTCGTGTTTCTCTAGAGACGACCAAGCTCTTCCCTAGTACTCAGGCCAACGACGTGTCATCGACGACACAAAGGAGATAGACAATGAGTGTCAATCAACGCGTTGGGGCTGCCGATTCCGGCACGGCCACGCGCCTCGCCGGAAGCGAAACCGAAAAATCAGGTTTGAAGAAGATTGTCGCCGCTTCCATGGTGGGCACGGTCGTGGAATGGTACGAGTTCTTCTTGTACGCCACCGCCGCGAGCCTGGTCTTCGGCACGGTCTTCTTTCCGAACGCTGGCAGTGAGCTTGACGGCATCATTGCCGCCTTCCTCACGTATGCGGTGGGGTTCATCGCCCGGCCGCTCGGTGGCATCGTGTTCGGTCAGATCGGCGACAAGCTCGGCCGCAAGCACACCCTGCAGGTGACAATCATCATGGTCGGGGCAGCCACCTTCCTGATGGGCTGCCTGCCCGGTTTCGACACCATCGGCTACTGGGCACCGGCGCTCCTTGTGGCCCTGCGCTTCATACAGGGTTTCGCCGTCGGTGGTGAGTGGGGCGGCGCTGTTCTTCTCGTTGCCGAGCACAGCCCGAACCAATCCCGTGGCTTCTGGTCGAGCTGGCCGCAGGCCGCTGTTCCGGTGGGCAACCTACTCGCCACACTCGTACTGCTCACCATGACCTGGATTCTCCCGCCAGAGCAGTTCCTCAGCTGGGGCTGGCGCGTGGCGTTCTGGCTGTCCGCAATCATCGTCGTGATCGGTTACTACATTCGTACCCACGTCAGTGAAGCCCCGATCTTTCTCGAGGCTCGCGCGCAGGTCGAGGCCGAGAAGGCCGTCAATTACGGGGTGCTCGAGGTTGTGCGCAAGTACCCCAAGGGCATCCTCGGAGCTATGGGACTGCGTTTTGCCGAAAATATTTTGTACTACATCATCGTGAGCTTCTCGATCGTCTACCTGAAAACGGTGCACGAGTACGACACCGGCCAGCTGTTGATTGCTCTGCTGATCGCGCACGTCGTGCACTTCATCGTGATTCCGCAGGTCGGTCGTCTCTCGGACCGCGTGGGGCGCAAGCCCGTGTATCTGGCCGGCGCCGTGCTCGGTGCTACCTGGGCGTTCTTTGCCTTCCCCATGTTTGACACCCTGAACCCTGTGCTCATCATCCTGGCCGTCACGGTCGGGTTGTGCTTCCACGCCCTGATGTACGCGGGCCAGCCCGCCATCATGAGCGAGATGTTCCCGACTCGCATGCGGTACTCGGGTGTGTCGCTCGGTTACCAGGTCACCTCGATCCTGGCCGGGTCGATGGCGCCGATCATCGCCGCCGCACTACTGCAGGAATATGGCACCTGGGTGCCCGTCGCGATCTACATCATGATCGCCTGCGCGATCACGGCGGTCGCTGTGGTCACCCTCAAGGAAACCAAGGAAGTATCGCTGCGCGAGGTCGACGCCGTGGATGCGCGCAAGCATGGGCTCGAGCCCGTCACCCAGAAGAACTGACCGGCTCGATCTGTCGGGGCGAGGCGGTGCCGTTGGTGCCCCGCCTCCCACCGCCCTGCTCGTGCAACAAGCGCGCAATCAAAGGAACAACATGACTGATCTCACCGACGCCGTTGGCGACACGCCTGTGCGCACCAGCGAACAGCCCCTCGCCGGGCGTCGAGCCCTCGTCACCGGCGGAGCGAGCGGAATCGGCGCCGCCGTGGTGCGGGCGCTCGCCGCCGGTGGCGCGCAAGTCGTCGTCGCCGACATCGACACGGCCGGTGCCACCGCCCTGGCGGAGGAGATCGGGGGATCAGTCTGGACCGTCAACCTCATGGACACCGATACCCTCACCGACGATGCCCTCCGACTCGCGCTGGACGGCGTCGACATTCTGGTCAATAACGCAGGAATTCAGCGGATCAACCCGATCCAGGACTTCAAGCCGACCGATTTTCATAACATCCTCACGCTGATGCTGGAGGCGCCGTTCCTGCTGATTCGGGCAGTGCTACCGCAGATGTATGCGGCTAATTTTGGGCGCATCGTCAACGTGTCGTCGGTGCACGGCATTCGCGCCTCACCGTTCAAGAGCGCCTACGTGGCGGCCAAACATGGACTGGAAGGCCTGTCCAAGGTCACCGCTCTCGAAGGGGGAATCCACGGCGTCACGAGCAATTGTGTGGCTCCCGGTTATGTGCGAACGCCCCTGGTCGAAAAGCAGATCACCGACCAGGCGCTCGTGCACGGAATTCCGGAGGCTGAGGTACTGAGCAAGATCATGCTCACCGAGAGCGCGATCAAGCGTCTGGTCGAACCGGCCGAGGTGGGGTCGCTCGTGGCCTGGCTCGCCTCCGACGACGCCGCTATGGTCACCGGGTCGAGCTACACGATGGACGGCGGCTGGTCGGCCCGCTGACGTTGGGTCGGGCGGGCTGGCAGGCTGAGTCGGGCGGGCGGGCAGGCAGGCCGGGTCGGGCACGGATGGCCGCGACGGATGCCGAGGCATTCGCCGCCGCCATTTTTGCTGTTCAGAGCACCGAAAAACAAGCCCTGTGGAGAACTTGCACAAAGAACTGTGAATGAGGCCATCATTCGGGGATGACCGAAGCCGTTCGTATCATTACAGAGCAAGTTCGACTACGGGTGCGCCGCGAGGGCGTTGACCTGTCAGCCAACAACGCGTTGGTGGAGCAGTATGTGCGCGACGAACTGCGTCGTTACAGCGAGCGGGCGCTCGGCGGGCTCGCGCCGATGATCGCCGACGAACACCAGGCCACCCGCGAGGTTGTGGCGGCGCTCACCGGTTTCGGCGTGCTGCAGCCTTTTTTCGACGACCCCGACATCGAGGAGATCTGGATCAATGGCCCAGCCCGGGTGTTCGTGGCGCGCGACGGGGTTCCCGAGCTGACGACGCTGCTGCTCAGAGAGCAAGACGTGCGCGATCTGGTCGAGCGGATGTTGCAGGCCTCCGGTCGCCGGGTCGACCTCTCGTCACCGTTCGTAGATGCCTCGTTGCCGGACGGGTCCCGGCTGCACGTGGTGATTCCGGATATAACGCGCAAGCACTGGGCGGTGAACATTCGCAAATTCACTCGACGTATCCGCGAGCTCAACCAGCTGGTCGGGCTCGGCGCGCTCACCCAGCAGGCCGCCGATTTTCTGCGAATCTGCGTACTCGGCGGGCAGAACATTCTGGTGTCCGGCGCCACTCAGACCGGCAAAACGACGATGCTGAACGCTCTGCTCTCATCTACGCGTCCGGGCGAACGCATCGTGACCGTGGAGGAGACTTTCGAACTGGACCTGTCGGCCCGCGACGTGGTCGCGATGCAGTGTCGGCAGCCGAGCCTGGAGGGAACCGGGGAGATCACCCTGCGCCGGCTGATCAAGGAGTCGCTGAGGATGCGTCCCGACCGGCTGGTGGTCGGCGAGGTTCGCGAAGCGGAAAGTCTCGACCTGCTGATTGCGCTGAATAGTGGACTGCCCGGCATGTGTTCGATTCATGCCAATAGTGCACGGGATGCGCTCGCGAAACTCTCGACCCTGCCGCTGCTTGCCGGCCGCAATATTGACTCGTCGTTCGTGCTGCCGACCGTGGCGGGCTGCATCGACATCGTGGTGCACTGCGAGATCGATCGGCATGGCCGCCGACGGGTCACCGAAATCATCGCGCCGAGCGGCCAGCTGGCAGGCTCGGCCATCGAGGCGAGCCCGCTGTTTCTCTCCCCGCACGGACACCTCGAACCAACCGGTTCGCACCCTACCAAGCTCGCCAAGTTTCGAGCTGCCGGCGTCGACCCGGCGCAGGTGTTGCGACAGGGGGCCGCATGACGCTCGTGCTGGGGTGCCTGTTTGGCAGCGGACTCGTGCTTGTACTCGCACCATTCCTCTGGCCGGCCGGGTCCGTTGCCGAGCGTACGCGCGTGGGTGAGCGGATGCGGGTGCGCCTGGTTCAGGGCGGGCTGCGGTCGGCGCCAGTGCCGGCGTTCCTGGCGCTGTCGGCGATCGTGGGTGTGGCATCCGCTGCCCTCGTGCACGGAATCTTCGCGGTGCTCGCGCTCAGCGCTGTCGCCGGCCTGGCCGGGCTGCTGCTGCCGTGGTTGATCGTGTCGTGGCGGGCTGCGGCGCGGCGCCGGGCTAATCGCACGGTGTGGCCCGACGTTGTCGACCATCTGGTGTCGGCGCTCCGCTCCGGGCTGGCGTTGCCAGACAGCGTGAGCAGCCTCGCCCAGGCCGGGCCGCCCGCGACCCGCATCGCGTTCGCGCAGTTCGAGCGTGAATACCGCGCCACCGGCAATTTCAGCTATTGCGTTGACGAGCTTAAACGATCCCTCGCCGACCCGGTCTCCGATCGTATTCTGGAGACCTTGCGGATGGCACGGGAGGTCGGCGGGAGCGATCTCACGATCGTGCTGCGCAGCCTCGCTGCCTGGCTGCGACAGGATGCCGCGGTGCGGCTCGAAGTGGAAGCCCGCCAGTCGTGGGTGGTGAACGCGGCCCGGCTGGGCGTTGCGGCGCCGTGGATCATCCTGATTCTGCTCGCCTCCCGGCCGGAAGCCGCCATTGCCTACAACTCGCCGGCCGGCGTCGTCGTGATCGCGAGCGGCCTGGCCCTGTCGATCGTTGCCTTTCGCGTCATGATTGCCCTGGGTCGTCTGCCGGAGGAACGCCGATGGTTCGCCTAGACATCAACCTGTGCATAACTCTGACGTGTTTCGTCGCTATGCGTCACTATTCACGCATGACCCCCATGAGTGTTCTGAAGTCGTGGGACCGATGAGCGCCGCGCTGGGCTGGGCCGTGTTGTGCGGAAGTGGCCTCGGCGTGGGGTTGTGGTCGCTCGTGAGCTTGACACCGCGGCTGACCCGGCCCCGCTTGATCGACCGGGTGGTGCCCTATATCCTCGACATTTCCCCGGAAGCGCGCCGCATCGTCGCCCGGCGAACGGTGAATCCGATTCCCGTGCTGGGCAGCCTATTCGCGCCGATGTTCGGTGCGCTCACCCGCGGGCTGTCGAGTCTGCTCGGTGGCAGCGACACCATTGCGCGTCGCCTGCACCAGGCCGGGTCGGTGAAGACGGTCGAGGAGTTTCGCTCCGTGCAGCTCGTCTGGGCGTTGCTGGCCTTTGCCGCCGGAACAGTGCTCACCATCGTCGCCCTCCCCGAGCTGTTACTTCCTGCCCGTCTGTCCGTGCCGTTCGTGGCCGCGGTCGGGGGCGCCATGCTGCGGGATTGGCTGCTCCAGCGTGCAGCCACCGCCCGGCTGGCACGCATGCGAAGCGAACTGCCGACCGTCCTCGAATTCCTCACCTTGTCGCTATCGGCCGGAGAAGGCATCCTGGACTCCATCCGACGCGTATCGCGGACGAGTTCGGGGGAGTTATCGCGAGAATTCGCCGGGGTGGTCGCGGAGGTGCATACCGGGGTTCCGATCGCATCGGCGTTGCAGGCACTGTCGCGGAGTATCCAGTTGCCGGAGGTGACCCGGTTGGTGGACCAGGTCACGGGCGCACTGGACCGGGGGTCGCCGCTGGCCGAGGTGTTGCGGGCGCAAGCGCAGGATTCCCGCGACCAGACCAAGCGCACGCTGCTCGAGCTGGCCGGCAAGAAAGAAGTCGCGATGCTCGTGCCATTGGTCTTTTTGATTCTGCCGATGACCGTACTGTTCGCTGTTTTTCCAGGGCTCGTTGTGCTTCAGGCCGGGTTCTGACGCACCACCGCACCACCGCACCGCTGCACTGCTGTACTGCCTTCGCACCGTCCGCGCTCAAGCTCACGAGAAAAGGGAATGCCATGAACCGATTCACGCTCCGCCTCCGCAGTCTGGTCCGCGATGAAACGGGTGATGTCCCCGGTTGGGTGCTGATCACGCTGATGACAGCCGGTCTGGTTTTGATTATCTGGGGACTCGCGGGCCCCGCCCTCAGCGGGGTGTTCCAGCAGGCCATGGATCGCGTCAGCAGTTTCTGACCGGGCGGCATGTACGAGAGCTGCAAGCGGATGCGACACCGCAACTGGCTGCGCCCGAACAGGTTCCGAGACGAGTCGGGTTCCGCTGTGGCCGAATTTGTCATGGTGGTGTCGCTGCTGACCTTTCTGACGCTCATGGTCATGCAGCTTGCCCTTGCACTGCACATTCGCAATACCGTGCTCGACGCCGCCGCCGAGGGCGCACGCTATGCCGCGCTCGCGGACAGCAGCTTGCTCGCGGGAGCCCAACGCACGCGCGATCTCATCACGACGGCCATTGGAATGACCTACGCCACCGATGTCGTGGCGAAATACGGCGTGAGTTCCGGATACACCACCGTTGAAGTGCGGGTGATCGCGCCGCTGCCGCTCATGGGGTTGCTCGGCGCCCCGCGTAAGTTGGAGGTGGTCGCTCATGCTGCGGTCGAATCGCTGGGGTAGGGGCAGCGCTCGCGCCGTGCTGCGCGATTGGGAGGCTGGCTCGGCGTCGCTCGAGTTCATCACGGCGGGCATGATTCTGCTCGTTCCACTGGTCTACCTGGTGCTCGCGCTGTCGGCCTTGCAGGGCGGTGCACTCGCCGTGGAGGGCGCCGCGCGGCAGGCGGCCCGGGTATACGTGCAGTCCCCGGATGAGGTCACAGGCACGGTGCGGGCTCGCCGGGCCGTCGCGTTCGCGCTCGAGGACTACGGTCTAGACCCGGGCGATGCCGAGGTGCAGATCGAGTGCGCTGGTGGTGCGAGTCGCTGTCTGACCCGCCAGGGGCTCGTGACGGTCACCGTGCGCATTGGCATTTCACTTCCGCTGGTGCCCGACCTGCTCGCGCTGAACCAGAACGCGAGTGTGCCGATGACGGCGTCGTCGACGCAGATCGTGTCCCGGTTTGGAGAGCTCGGATGACCATGCGCCTTTCGCACTCGTCGAACGAAGACGGGTCCACACTGCTGCTCACTATTTTCTACGGCTTTCTGGCCTTGAGCCTGGTGCTCGTAGCCCTGTCTGCGACGTCGCTCTATCTCGAACACAAACGGTTGCTGAGCCTCGCCGACGGGGCGTCGCTCGCCGGGTCTGAGGCGTTCACCCTCGATGCGGTCCAGCTCGGCATCGTTGGACCCCGGCCACAATTGCGATCGGACGCGGTGTCAGCGGCGGTGGACGAGTACCTGCGCCTCGTTCCGCACGACTCGTTCGAGGCGCTCGCCGTGACGAGTGCGGCATCAGCAGATGGGCAGAGCGCGTCGGTGACGTTGCGCTCGTGGTGGCGCCCGCCCGTGCTCACCCTCGTGGTCCCTGACGGTGTACCGCTCGAGGTGACGGTGGTATCCCGGGCGGTGTTTCACTAGCGCCGATTTCAGCAGCACCGGTTACACAGATTCAGCCCACGGAGCCTAGGTGCGCCAGGGTGGTTCTGGCCGGCTGTTGCTGTTGCTGTTGCTGGTGCTGGTGCTGGTGCTGGTGCTGGTGCTGGTGTTGGCGCGGTGGTGCGGGCGGGTCGCCAGGTTTGGGTCGGGTCCCAGATGAGTGGCCCTTGTATCTGGGGTCTTCCTCGGATCATGCGGATTTTCCATCCGGCGGTGTCGATGGTGTGGTGGTGGTACCAGCACAAAAGGGTGCCGTTACCAATGTTGGTGGGTCCGTTCTGCTGCCACGGGATAACGTGGTGCACTTCGCACCAGCGGGCCGGGATGGTGCAGCCGGGGATGAGGCAGCCCTCATCGCGGGCGGCAATCGCGGCGCGTTGCTTCGCGGTGAAGCAGCGGAGTGTATCGCCGAGGTTGAGGACGTTGCCGTTCTGGCCGAGCAGTACTTGTTGGTAGCCGCCGGCGCAGATGAGTTCACTCACGCGGCGGAAGCTAAGGGGGGCGTCGATGCCGTCGATCCAGCCGACACCGCGGCCCTGGTCAAGGTCGACGGCATTGATGTGCACCATCACGGTCGGGGCGGCGCCGCCCATGGTCGGGGTGTGTGGGTCGCGGGCGGCGAATTCGAAGATGGTGCGGAGCATGTCGGCGCGTTTCTCCCCACCGGTGCGGCGGTCACCACTGGTCTGATCAACACCGAAGCGGGTGTCGCCGCTGAACGGTTCGTCGCTGAACGGCTCCGCGCCGGTGCCGGTGCCGGTGCCAGCCGTGCCGTTGAGCAGTTCGGTTGGCAGAAACCTGGGTGTTGTCGACCGCGCCGACAGATAGGTGTCGAACAGGGTGTCCATGATGCCGCGGAGTTCGGGGGTGACGTCGGCGCGCAGCGGGTAGAGCCCATTGCGCAGCAGCCCGAACGTGAGGGTGCTTGTCGCTTCGACGGCATCGTCGTTGGGGGCGGTGCCGTCGGGATCGAGGCGGCCCTGCCATTCCAGGGCTTGCGCCTGTAGCAGGTCGGGCGCAAAGCGGATCCCCGCGCCGGGTAGCCCGGCGGTCTCGGGGGTGATGGCGCCGGTCGCCGAGGCGACGAGGGCGCGTTCGACCCGGTCGAGGTCGTCCTGCCCGACCCGGCCGTGCAACGCGGTCAAGGTGGTGGCGATGATCTCCGCCGACTCGATGCCGAGGTCACCGCTTTTGAGGCCGGCGGCGATGACCGGGTAGCGGGCCGGCACGGGCAGCCCGAGCGGGGTGCGTTCCACGGCGGTCTCACCCAGCTTGAGGCGGCGTTTGGCTTCGCGGGCGGAGATGCCAGCAAGGTGGCTGATGAAATCGACCCGGTTGCGGCATCCGTTCCTGTAGGCGAGCGACCCGGTGCCAAGATCGGCCTCGGCACGAGCACCGAGGTCGGTGGTGGCTCGAAGCCTGGCCCCATCAACCTTGCGACCAAGAGCTTCCAGGGCCGCCATAACCGCGATGGCTTCGGTGTCGTCGAGGTGACCAAACCGCACCCCATCCAACGCCGCAGCCAGAATCGCACCAGCCTGGGCAATCGCCGCGACCCGGGAAACCTCGGGTTCCGGCACAGAGCCGGCTGCGGCGGGCGGGGCGGTGAGGGTCATGGCGGCGGTGCCTCCTTCACCCACAATTATAGCCCAAACCATACCTGAAAACGAGAGAAACTCAGCTTAATGCTGATGTTTTATAAGAGTTGTCTACGATCTTTGAGAGCGGCAAACGGTGTGCTTCACACTCGAGACGCGATCATCGCTCTCGCTCTCGCTCCGTGTCGAGCCATTGCATATGCGCAACCTGTGACCGATATTTCAGGACCCGTCGTCGCCGGCCCGACCCGAGCCTGCATCAATACTCGGGTGGGGGAGCGTTCGGCGGCGCCCGCGTAAGGTAGACGGGTGCCTACACGTCTCTCCAACTACTTTCTCCGTACTCTCCGCGAAGACCCCTCCGACGCCGAAGTGACCAGCCACCGCCTGCTCGTGCGGGCCGGCTACATCCGTCGTCAGGCGCCGGGTATTTTCGCCTGGCTGCCGCTCGGCTTGCGGGTGAAGGCCAAGGTGGAGCGCATCATCCGTGAGGAGATGCAGGCCGCCGGAGCGCACGAGGTGCACTTTCCCGCCCTGCTGCCACGCGAACCCTACGAGGTGACCGGCCGCTGGGACGAATACGGCGAGGGACTGTTTCGCCTGAAAGACCGCAAGGGCTCCGATATGCTGCTCGCGCCGACCCACGAAGAGGTCTTCGCGCTGCTGGTGAAAGACCTGTACAGCAGTTACAAAGACCTGCCACTGTCGATTTATCAGATTCAGGACAAGTACCGCGATGAGGCCCGTTCGCGGGGCGGACTGCTGCGCGGCCGCGAGTTCACCATGAAGGACGCGTACTCCTTCGACTACACCGATGCCGGCCTCGACGTCAGCTATCAGTTGCAGCGCGACGCCTACGAGCGCATCTTCTCCCGATTCGGTCTCGACTATGAGATCGTGCAAGCGGATGCCGGCGCGATGGGTGGCTCCAAGAGTGAAGAGTTCCTGCACCCCACCTCCGTCGGCGAAGACACCTTCGTGCGCAGCAGCGGTGGCTATGCGGCCAACATCGAGGCGTTCCGCACCCTCGTGCCGGCCGACAAAGATTTCACCGCTCTGCCCGCCGCGCAGGTCTTCGACACCCCGAACACCCCGACCATCCAGACGCTGGTCGACAAGGCCAACGCCGAACACCCCCGCCCCGATGGCCGGGTGTGGACGGCAGCCGACACGCTCAAAAACGTCGTGCTCGCGCTGACCAGCCTGGACGGCACGCGAGAACTCATCGCCATCGGCGTTCCTGGCGACCGCGAGGTCGACCTCAAACGCGTCGAGGTGGCATTCGCGCCCGCCGAGGTTGAGGCCGCCAACGAAGGCGACTTCGCCAAGAACCCCGGCCTGGTCAAGGGTTACATCGGCCCGTGGGGCCTCGGCGTCGATGAAACCCGTGGTGCGGTGCTCGGTGAGAAGTCGACCACCGGCATCCGTTTCCTGGTCGACCCGCGCGTGGTCGCCGGCACCGAGTGGATCACCGGCGCCAACGAAGCGGGCCGTCACGTGTTCGGCCTGGTCGCCGGCCGCGACTTCGCGATCGACGATGTGGTCGAGGCCTCCGATGTGCGCGCCGGCGACCCGGCCCCCGACGGGTCTGGCCCGGTCGAACTCATTCGTGGCATGGAAATCGGGCACGTTTTTCAGCTCGGCCGCAAGTACGCCGAGGTGCTCGGCCTCAAAGTTCTCGACGAGAACGGCAAGCTGGTCACGGTCACAATGGGCTCGTACGGCATCGGCGTCACCCGCATCCTCGCGGTCATCGCCGAACTCAACAATGATGCAAAGGGCCTGATCTGGCCCGAATCGGTCACTCCGTTCGATGTGCACGTGATCGCCACCGGCCGTGACGAAATCGTCTTCGACACGTCAGAGGCCGTTGTCGCGGCGATCGAGGCCACCAATCGTGAGGTGCTCTACGACGACCGCCGCAAGGTCTCGCCCGGCGTCAAGTTCGGCGACGCTGAACTCATCGGCGTGCCGTGGATCGTCATCGTCGGCCGCGGCGCCGCCGACGGCATCGTCGAACTGTGGAACCGCCGCACCGGCGACCGCGAGCAGGTCGACGTCGCCGACGTTGCGAAGCACTTCGTCTGAGAGCCGCCCGATTCGTTTGGAACGGATGCTGACCGACTGGCAGCATCCGTTCTGTAGCGAGCCCGCCAGAACCAGCCAGGCACGGCTGAGTGGGTGACGGGGCGCCGCAGAGTCAGGTACCGTAGTATCCAGCCCGCTGCGCGGTTTCGCGGCGGCAAGATCTGAATAGAGGAGGCCGGCCATGGACATCGACCTCAGTGTTTTGCGGCTACTGGAGCGCGAAAAAGAGATTCCCTTTGAGGAACTCGTACAAATCATTGAACAGGCGATTCTGACCGCCTATGTCAAGCACATCCAGCAGGATGTGACAAAGCTTGAAGCTTCGAAGATTGCCGACGCCAATCATTCCAGTCAGGAAGTTCCCGAAGCGCGCGTCGTTCTCGACCGCAAGTCCGGGCACGTCGACATTTACATTCCCGAGCACGATGATGAGGGCAACGTCATCGGCGAGGCCGTCGACAACCCGACCGATTTCGGTCGAATCGCTGCCTTTGCCGCCAAGCAGGTCATCAACCAGCGTCTGCGCGACCTGGCCGACGACGCTGTGCTCGGTGAGTTCAAGGGCCGCGAGGGTGACATCGTTGCCGGGATCATCCAGCAGGGCCCCAACCCGCGCATGATTCACGTCGATCTCGGTACCATCGAAGCGATCATGCCCCCCGAGGAGCAGGTTCCCACCGAAAGCTATGTGCACGGCGCGCGCATTCGCGTGTTCGTCACGGCTGTCGGTCGTGGGCTCAAAGGCCCCCAGATCACCGTGTCGCGCACGCACCCGTCGCTCGTGCGCAAGCTCTTCGCACTCGAGGTGCCCGAGATCGCCAGCGGAGTCGTCGAGATCGTCTCGCTTGCCCGCGAAGCTGGCCACCGCACCAAGATCGCCGTGCGTGCGACCGAGCCCGGCGTCAATGCCAAGGGCGCCTGCATCGGCGAACTCGGCCAGCGCGTGCGCGCCGTGACCGTTGAGCTCAACAACGAGAAGATCGACATCGTCGACTTCTCGCCCGACCTCGCGACCTTCGTTGCGAGCGCCCTGTCGCCGGCCAAGGTGACGAGCGCCTACGTGATCGACGAGTCGATCAAGGCTGTGCGTGCCCTCGTGCCCGACTACCAGCTCTCGCTCGCGATCGGCAAAGAGGGGCAGAACGCCCGCCTCGCGGCCAAGCTGACCGGTGCGAAAATCGACATCCAGCCCGACAGCATTCTGGAGGATGCCGAATAGGGGGTACGATGAAGTCCGTAAGAACGTGTATTGGCTGCCGTTCGCGCGCCCCTCGATCCTCACTATTGCGGATCGTTGCTGGGAATTCAGAAATTGTGGTGGATGAAACCGCCACACTCCCCGGTAGAGGTGCGTGGCTGCATGCCCGCCACTCGTGCTTTCAGGACGCCGTAAGGCGACATGCTTTCGGGCGTGCCTTTCGTGTGACCAGGTCACTGGACGCGAAACAACTAGAGAACAGGCTGAATTGGCTTATGGATAACTAATGAGCGGCTCGAAATGAGACCCGTCCGTTACTAACGGTCTGCCCCTTTCCGGGTGCAGGCCCGGAACAGGAGAATTGTGGCTGCGAAACCACGCGTACACGAGATCGCTACCGAGCTCGGAGTCGACAGCAAGTTAGCTCTTGCGAAATTGAAAGAAATGGGCGAGTTCGTCAAGGGACCGTCTTCCAGTGTTGAACCGCCGGTAGCGCGTCGCCTTCGCGCTGCGCTCGAGGCGGAGAGTGCCGCTGCCAAGGCTGCAACACCCGCGCCCGCCGCAGGTGCTGCCGTTGGTGCCGCCACTACGGCAACGCCCGCTCGTCCGAGCCACGGCGCCAAGCCGGGTGCTCGTCCCGGCCCCAAGCCCGTCGCTGAACCGGTAGCCCCGGTTGTGGTCGAGTCTGTCCCGGCAGCGGATGCGGCGCCCCTTCCGGTAGCGCCGCTGACCGTGGCCGAGCGCCAGGCTCAGGCCGCTGAGAAGGCTGCTGCTGCCCAGAAAGCTGCCGCTGCCGACCAGGTCGCCGCAGCTAATGCCGCAGACAAGCCCGGCACGGACACCCCCGAAGCGAAAACCACGGAACGTTCGGCTACGCCGGTCAAGCCTGGCATGCCTCGCCCCGGAGCAGCACGACCGGGCAACAACCCGTTCGCCAGCAACCAGGGCATGGGTCAGCGTCCCACCCAGCCGCCGCGTCCGGGTAACAACCCGTTCGCGAGTGCGCAGGGCATGGGCCAGCGCCCCGCAACACCCACCCCGAGCAACATTCCGCGGCCGCCAGCGCCTCGTCCGGGCGCACCGCGTCCCGGCGGACCCGGTCAGGCTGCACGCCCGACCGGTTTCGGCCAGCGCCCAGGCGCTTTCCAGCGCCCGGGCGGCGCCCCGGGTGGAGCGGGCGCCGCACGCCCCGGATTCACTCGTCCTGGCGCTCCGGCCGGAGCGCCCGGCTTCGGTCCGCCCCGCCCGGCCGGTGGTGGCGGCGGAGCCGGTCGCGGTCGCGGCCCGGGCGGTGGCACCGCTGGTGCCTTCGGTCGCGGTGGCGGCAAGAACAAGGCGCGCAAGTCGAAGCGTACGAAGAGAGCAGAGTTCGAGCTGCGTGAGGCCCCGTCGCTGGGTGGAGTATCCGTACCCCGCGGCGACGGTGGCACCGTTGTTCGTCTCCGTCGCGGAGCATCCATAACGGACTTCGCCGACAAGATTGACGCGAGCCCCGGAAATCTCGTCACCGTGCTGTTCCACCTCGGTGAAATGGCCACGGCAACGGAGTCCCTCGACGAGGCCACGTTTGACGTGCTCGGCAGCGAGCTCGGCTACAAGATCCAAATGGTCTCTCCCGATGACGAGGACCGTGAGCTGCTGCTCGCGTTCGACATCGACATCGACCAGGAACTGGAAGACGAAACCGATGAAGACCTCGAGATTCGCCCTCCTGTCGTCACCGTCATGGGCCACGTCGACCACGGTAAGACCGCGCTTCTTGACGCGATCCGTAACGCCAAGGTCGCCGAGGGTGAAGCCGGCGGAATCACGCAGCACATCGGTGCGTACCAGATCATCACCGAGCACGAGGGTATCGACCGCGCGCTGACCTTCATCGACACACCGGGCCATGAGGCGTTCACCGCCATGCGTGCTCGTGGTGCGCAGGTCACCGACATCGCCATTCTTGTGGTCGCCGCCGATGACGGCATCATGCCGCAGACGATTGAAGCGCTCAACCACGCCCAGGCCGCCAACGTGCCGATCGTGGTCGCAGTGAACAAGATCGACAAGCCCGGCGCCAACCCGCAGAAGGTGCGTCAGCAGCTCACCGAATTCGGTCTCGTCGCCGAAGAGTACGGCGGAGACGTAATGTTCGTCGACGTGTCGGCCAAGAACAAGACCGGCATCCAGGAAATCCTTGACGCTGTGCTCCTGGTCGCCGATGCCGGACTCGACATGCGCTCCAACCCGAACAAGGATGCCCGTGGTGTCGCCATCGAGGCCCGCCTCGACAAGGGCCGCGGCGCGGTGGCAACCGTGCTCATCCAGTCCGGAACGCTGCACGTGGGAGACTCCATCGTCGCCGGAACGGCCTACGGCCGCGTTCGTGCGATGGCCGACGAAAACGGTGTTGCCGTTCTCGCCGCCACACCGTCTCGCGCCGTGCAGGTGCAGGGTCTCTCGAGCGTTCCCCGCGCCGGTGACACCTTCCTCGTCATCGAGGAAGACCGCACCGCGCGTCAGATCGCCGAGAAGCGTGAAGCCGCCGAGCGCAACGCACTGCTGGCCAAGGCCCGCAAGCGCATCAGCCTCGAAGACTTCACCCGTGCCCTCGAAGAGGGCAAGGTCGAGTCGCTCAACCTCATCATCAAGGGTGACGTTTCCGGTGCCGTTGAGGCCCTGGAAGAGTCGCTGCTCAAGATCGAGGTCGACGATTCGGTTCAGCTGCGGATCATCCACCGTGGTGTCGGTGCGGTCACGGAGAGCGACGTCAACCTCGCGACCGTCGACAACGCCATCATCATCGGGTTCAACGTGCGCCCGGACACGAAGGCCCGCGAGCGTGCTGCTCGCGAAGGCGTCGACGTGCGTTTCTACTCCGTCATCTACTCCGCCCTCGAAGACATCGAGAATTCCCTCAAGGGAATGCTCAAGCCCGAGTACGAAGAGGTCCAGAGCGGTATCGCCGAAATTCGCGAGGTCTTCAGCTCGTCGAAGTTCGGAAACGTCGCCGGTGTCATCGTGCGCTCCGGTACCATCACCCGAAATGCCAAGGCTCGCGTCATTCGCGAGGGCATCGTGGTGGGGGACAACCTGGGTATCGAGTCGCTGCGCCGGTTCAAGGACGATGTCACCGAGGTTCGTACGGACTTCGAGTGTGGTATCGGACTGGGCAAGTTCAACGACATCCGGATTGGCGATGAGATTGAGACCATCGAAATGAAGGAAAAGCCGCGCGTCTAGCGTTTGGCTTTCCGGGGTCGGGCTCCGCTGGGGCCCGACCCCGGTTGGGGTTGGGTCGGTGGGTGGCCGTCCTTTCTCTTCGCGGACAGAAAAGTACAGAGAATGACCGGGCGCCTCGGCGCCCGCTAACAAGGAGTGAGTCATGGCAGATCCGGAACGCGCCAGAAAGATGGCGGACCGCATTAAGGTCATCGTCGCCAAGCGACTGGAACGCGGCCTGCGCGATCCTCGGCTCGGGTTCGTGACCATCACCGACGTGAAGGTCACCGGGGATCTCCAGCATGCCTCGGTGTTCTACACGGTCTATGGCTCGATCGAGGAGCGCACCGACAGTGCAGCCGCGCTGAAGGCCGCGACCGGCCTGATGCGCAGCGAGGTCGGCAAGAACATCACCGCACGGCTCACACCGTCGATCGAGTTCATCGCCGATGGCATTCCCGAGAACGCGGCGCTCATCGACGACCTTCTGCGCGAAGCGCACGATCGTGACAGCGCGACCGAAGACAGTAAGGGCACAGCCACCTACGCCGGCGACGCCGACCCCTACAAGAAGCCGCGCGACTACGACCTCGGCGACGACGAGTCAGACGACCTCGACGGGCCGGACTCGGCCAGCACCGCCAAACACTAGATCCAGCAGCACCATATCGAACCGGGCCCGGGCCCGGAATGCGGCCCATGATCAATCTGGGCTCTCGTTCCGGGCCCAGGCCCGGCCTGGTTTAACGCGCGGGTTCCTGGGCGGGCGAATGCTCGGCACGGCCGCCGGTGCCGAAGGCTCGCTGATAGCGTGCGAAACGAAACGGCAGGCCGGTGCTGGAGCGAAGCCATCCGTGTGCTGGGTCTGAGTCAACGCGGTTCCAGGCCGCGGTGATCGCGGGGGCGATGGTGTCACCGGCAATCTGGGCGTCGATCTCGGTCACCTCGAGGGTGTCGGCGTATGGCAACGCGAGCCGATAGATTTCGGCCCCACCGATCACCCAGACCGGCCCCTCGGTGAGGGCGTGCGCGTCGTCGAAGGTGTGCGCGACGGATGCCCCGGCCCCGGCCCAGCCGCGCTGCCGGGTGATCACGACATTCTGTCGGCCGGGCAGGGGGCGAAAACGCTCGGGCAACGAGTCCCAGGTGCGCCGACCCATGATGACGGCGCCGCCCTGGGTGACGGAACGAAAATGGGCAAGGTCTTCCGGCAGATGCCAGGGCATCACCCCGTTGGCTCCGATGACGCCGGCGAGGGTCTGCGCCCAGATCAGGCCGAGCATCAGACGGCGACGCGCCCGCGGATGGCGGGATGGTGCTGGTAGTTCTCGAGCACGAGGTCGTTGTAGTCGTAGTCGAACAGGCTCCTGCGGCCCGGCTTGATGCGCAGAGTGGGGGAGGGGAACGGGGTGCGGGAGAGTTGCTCGGCAACCTGCTCGACGTGGTTGTCGTAGATGTGGCAGTCCCCTCCGGTCCAGACGAACTCGCCGAGCTCGAGGCCGGCCTGCTCCGCCACCAGCTGGGTGAGCAGGGCGTAGCTGGCGATATTGAAGGGGACGCCGAGAAAGAGGTCGGCGCTGCGCTGGTACAGCTGGCAGGAGAGTTTGCCGTCGGCGACGTAGAACTGGAACAGGGCGTGGCAGGGTGCGAGCGCCATTTTCTGCAGGTCGGCCACGTTCCAGGCGGAGACGATCATGCGACGGGAGTCCGGATCGGTTTTCAGGGTGTCGATCACCTGGCTGATCTGGTCGATGGTGTCGCCGCCGGGAGTGGGCCAGGAACGCCACTGCACCCCGTAGACCGGGCCCAGCTCACCGTTCTCGTCGGCCCACTCATTCCAGATGCGCACGCCCTTCTCCTGCAGCCAGGTCACGTTGGAGTCACCGCGCAGAAACCAGAGCAGTTCGTAGGCGATCGACGCGAAGTGCACGCGTTTCGTGGTCACGAGCGGAAACCCGGCGGCCAGGTCGAAGCGCAGCTGACGGCCGAACACGCTTCGGGTTCCGGTTCCGGTGCGGTCGGCTTTCTTCGCGCCGTTCTCGAGGGTGTCCCGGAGCAGCGCCGAATACTGAGCATCCGCGGTGGGCGAAGATGTGGGGAGTGTCGTTGATGTCACCGGTCAATCGTACGCACTACTCAGGCAGCGTGTACCCGTCGGCCGCCGGTATGGCCAGACCGTCGGTCACGAGGCTGGCCAACGCGCGCCGCAACTGTGCCGGATCGGGCCAGAGTGTCATGATCTCGGCATTCGTTACCGAGCGGTGCGCCCCGCGCAGCTCGGCCATGATCAGGCCGCGCACCTGCCGGTCGCTGCCCTCGAACTTCTTCTGCGCCGTTTTTCGGATCCCGGTGTACTCGGGGTAATCGGCAGCCCGCCAGGCACACGCATTCCGAATCGGGCAGAGGTCGCACTGCGGGCTGCGGCTGGTGCAGACGACCGCGCCCAGTTCCATGATCGCGGCGTTGAACAGGGCCGCTTCGTGCGCGCTCTCCGGCAGCAGCAGTCCCATCGCCTCGAGGTCCCGGCCGCGGCTGGGCGGTGCGGGTTCTCCGGCGCCGGCGATTGCGCGGGCGATCACGCGCCGCGTGTTGGTGTCGACGACCGGATGCCGATGGCCATACGCAAACGCGGCCACCGCCCGCGCGGTGTAATCCCCGATACCGGTCAATGCCAGCAGATCGTCCAGATCGGAGGGGACCACACCCCCGTGAAACTCGGTGATCTGCACGGCTGCGGCATGCAACCACAGCGCGCGCCGCGGGTAGCCGAGGCTGGACCAGGCCCGCACCGCCTCACCGGGGGGCACCGCTGCGAGATCGGCCGGTGTGGGCCAGCGCGCCAGCCACTCCTCCAGCCGGGGAATGACCCGGTTCACCGGTGTCTGCTGCAGCATGAATTCGCTCACCAGAATGCCCCAGGCCCCAAAACCGTCGCGGCGCCACGGCAGGTCGCGCGCGTTGGCCAGAAACCAGGCGTTGAGTGTTGCGCTGACGGTGGCCGAATTCACCTGCGGGGTGTGATTGGCGGGTGTGACGTTCATCCGTTCTAACCTAGGCTCGATTCATGAAGCTGGTTTCCACACCCCGCACGGAGTTCCTGCGCACGATCGCCGCCGAGATTCTGCACAACTACGGTCGCGGCCGCACGATCATCGCCATCGATGGAACGGACGCCCGCGGTCGAGCCGACTTCGCCGACGACCTCGCCGCGGTATTCCACGAAGACGAACGGCACATCTTCCGGGCGAGCCTGCGCAACTTCCAGCACTCTCGCGCCGAACAGCAACGACTCGCGCCGGAACTGCCGGATACCGCCGAGCGGCTGTACCGGATCGGCTACGACTACTCGGCGCTGCGCCGGGTGCTCGTGGAGCCCTTTCGCATGGGCGGCAGCACTGGATTCGTCACCGAAGAATTTGATCCCGACCGGGATGCCTGGATTCAACCCACCTGGCAGACCGCGCCGGCCGACGCCATCCTGATCATCGACGGCGACTACATCAACCGCCCCGAACTACACGGACTCTGGCTGTACAGCGTGTTGTTGGAAGGCGAAGCCGACAGCGGGTCCGCGACTGATTCTGCCGCGCGTTACCTCGCCGAGGTACACCCGCGCGACATTGTGTCGGCCGTCGTCGATACGACGAATCAGCAGGCCCCGCGCCGCGTGCTGACGGACCGCTGCTGAGTGACCGACCGACCGACCGGACTGACCGACCGGACTGACCGACCGGACTGTGCGCCGCTCCGCATCAGCTTGACAGCGCCCGGCCCTTCCTAGGTAAACCGGGCGAGAACGTCTCCCGGCCGCAGGAATTCGCCGCTTCGTTCAACCTCGTGCACGAGTTCGGTCAGCAGCGCGTTCACCGGCGCGGCCACGCCGATTCCTGCGGCGGCCTTCGCCACGGCCCCATTCAGAAAATCGATCTCGGTGCGCTGGCCGCGCCCCAGGCTCTGCAGGGTCGAACCCTGGTTGGGCACCGTGCCCATGCGCGAGCGCATCGACAGCGGCAGCAACTGGCCGGCCCAGAGCGGAGCCAGTGCAAACATACGCAGCCGCCGGTGGGAGAGGCCCTGAAGCGAGCCGAACCGCACTTGCGTTGCCAACCCCACCCGAACGGTTTCGCGCATGCTCCGAGTCATCAACCGGCGCAGGCCCGCCTGCCCGATCACCTCCTGCACGCTGAGCCCGGTGATGGCTGGCAGAGCGTTGAGCATGTTGACGACGAGTTTGGTCCACTGCGCGCCGACGAAGTTATCCACGGCCAGGGTGGGCACTGCGGCGTCGAGAACCGCCTGCCAGCGCAGGGTCGCCGCATCGGCCGGGCCGTCACCGCGCCCGAGATAGCTGGGCGCCGCGGTCGTCACCCGCACCCGGCCGGGCCCCTCATAGTGAGCGGCAATGATCGTGATCAGCCCAAAACACGCGGACTGCGGCAGCAGCCGTCGTGCGGTCGTGACCCCGTCGAGCCCGTTCTGCACGACGATCACCGGGGTGCCATCGAGCACGGCAGCGTTCTCGGCAATCGCCGCCGCAGCATCCTGCGCCTTGGTGCAAACCAGTGCGAGGTCGCACGGCGCAACCAGCCGTTCAACGACCAGCGGCCGCGCGAGCCGGTCACCGTAGCCGCCGATCAAACGGATGCCGTCGGCCTGTACCACCGGCAGCGCGGCCCCGCGGGCGGTCACGATCAGATCGTGCCCCTGCTCCGCCAGCAGGCAGGCGAAGGTACTGCCCAGGGCGCCCGCACCGATCACCGCGATTCTCACGGCACATATACTACGCGTCAGAAGCACCGCCCCGATGTGCACCGCGGCCACGGTCGCACGCTGGTATCCTCGGGAAGTGACCAGCGGCCTTCTACTCATTGACAAGGCGCAGGGCTGGACCAGCCATGACGCTGTCGCTCGTACCCGACGTCTGGCCGGAACCCGCAAGGTCGGTCATGCCGGAACCCTCGACCCGATGGCCACCGGTCTGCTCGTCCTCGGCATCGACAGCTCGACCCGGCTGCTCACCTACGTCGTCGGCCTCGACAAGGAATACCTCGCGACCATCCGCCTCGGCCAGTCCACCACAACGGATGACGCGGAGGGCGACGAGCTCACCCGCGCCGCGCCCGGGCAGGTCGTCGCTCTTGATCCCGCAGCCGTCACGGCCGGCATCGAAGCACTCACCGGCGACATCATTCAGCAGCCGAGCGCGGTCAGCGCCATCAAGATCGACGGCAAACGCGCGTACGCCCGGGTGCGCGCTGGCGAGGACGTGCAGTTGCCGTCCCGCCCGGTGACTGTGAGTGAGTTTGAACTGCGCTCGAGCACACACCGAGACGGTTTTCTCGATCTCGAGGTGCGCGTCGCGTGCGCCTCCGGCACCTACATTCGCGCCCTGGCCCGCGACCTCGGGCTCGCGCTCGGCGTCGGTGGACACCTCACGAGCCTGCGTCGCACCCGCATCGGCCCGTTCCTCATCGCGGACGCCGCCACACTGGAACAGGTCGACGTTGGCGCCGACCTCATTTCTCCAGCGGATGCCGCCACCCGGCTGCTCCCGCGCCTCGACGTGTCGGCAGAGCAGGCGGTCGACCTCGGCCACGGCAAACGCATCCGTGCTGAAGGGGATGCCACCCGCACGGGACCGGTTGCCGCCATAGCGCCCGACGGCCGCCTGATTGGACTGGTCGAATATCGCGGCGACCAGGTCAAGTCGCTGCTGAACTTTCCGCCGGATGAACCAGGCACCACCGAACCGAGGCAGACTTCGTGATCGATTGGTTCACCTGGCTGCAATTGGCCATCGCCGTGCCCGGTGGCCTGCTCTGTGTCATCCTCGGCCTGGTTGGTCGCAAGCCCACCGACCTCACTATGGGGGCGACCGCGCTCGTAGAGTTGTTGTTGATCGTGCAGCTCGCTGCCGCGATCGCGGCGCCGCTGGCCGGCAACAATGCCACCGGCAGCCTGCTCGAGTTCTACACCTACCTGGTCAGCGCCATTTTGCTGCCGGTCGCGGCCGGGTTCTGGGCCCTCGTCGAACGCAGCCGCTGGAGCACGGTCATTCTCGGCGTGACCTGCCTGTCGGTCGCCGTCATGATCTATCGCATGAACCAGATCTGGAACGTGCAGGGAATCTGACCCGTTCCCGGGTTCGCTGCGGATGCTGCAATAATTACCAAGCAATGATGAATGCGAAGCGATGACAGATTCCCAGACCGAAGCGCGCGTGCCCGCCAACCGGGTGAGCGGCATCGGCCGACTCCTCATCGCCGTCTACGGCGTGCTGGCCCTGGCGGCCACCGGACGTTCATTCGTGCAGATCGTCGCGGCGTTTGATGATGCCCCGCTCGCGTACTCGCTGTCGGCTCTGGCCGCCGTGGTCTACATCGTCGCGACAGTCGCCCTGATCAAGCGCAGTGCGCTCTGGTATCGGATCGCCTGGACCACGATCAGCTTCGAACTGCTCGGTGTGCTCGTCGTCGGAACGCTGAGCCTCATCGACCCGGCCCTGTTCCAACACAAAACGGTCTGGTCGGTCTTCGGTCAGGGCTATGGTTTCGTTCCACTCGTGCTCCCGCTACTCGGCATGTGGTGGCTCGCGCGCCACCCGGTGTCGCACGATGAAAGCCACGCATGAAAACCCTCTACGGTGTGGACTCGGTACCGGGTGACTGGCCTGCCTCGGCCGTGTGCATCGGCAAGTTCGACGGCGTGCACGCGGGGCACCGGGCAGTCATCACCGACCTGAAGGCCATCGCCGCGCGGGAACAGCTGACAGCCGTCGTCGTCACGTTCGACCGGCATCCGCTTGCCCTGCTCTCACCGGCAACCTGCCCGAGCACGCTGGTCAGCGCCGGGCAGAAGCTGACGCTCCTGGCCGAGACCGGGGTCGACGCGACACTGCTGCTCGAATTCAACCACGCCCTGTCCAGCCTGCCGCCGCGTGAATTCGTCGAGCGCATCCTGGTTACCGCCCTGCACGCCCGCTTCGTGCTGGTCGGTCGCGACTTTCGGTTCGGCGCGGGTGGCGCGGGCGATGTCGACCTGCTGCGTGATCTCGGCGTGGAGTTCGGCTTCGAAGTACGCACGATCGACGATGTGAAGCCGGACGGGGAACGCCGGGTGTCGTCAACCTGGATTCGCGAGCTGCTCGGCACCGGCGCGGTGACCGCAGCTGGCCAGCTGCTCGCACACCTGCCGACCGTGCGCGGTCTCGTCGTGCACGGTGCTGCTCGTGGTCGCGAGCTGGGCTTTCCCACCGCCAACCTGTCGGCCGATTCCGAGGGCTTGATTCCCGCTGACGGTGTGTATGCCGGCTGGCTGACGGATGGCGGTCGCCGCTATCCAGCAGCGATCTCGGTGGGAAACAACCCCACCTTCGACGGCGTTGCCCAGAAGCAGGTCGAAGCGTATGTGCTCGACGAGGTTGATCTCGACCTCTACGATCACGTCGTCGACGTCTCATTCGTGGAACGGATTCGCGGAATGGTCGCGTACTCGGGCATCGACCCGCTGATTGAGCAGATTCGCGATGACGTCGTTCGGGTGCGTTCGATCCTGGCCCGCGAGAGCTCGCACTAGTCCCGGAACAGCCGGTGTGACGGCGAACCGCGCCGTCACACCGTTGTAGGCTCATTCGTGGCGGTCAGTTCGCCCGGTACGCTGCGGGCACGAGCATTTTCCTGGGGGTTCCATGCCACAACAAATACGAGCGCAAGAAACGCGCGCGGCCATCATTCGCGGCGCTGCGGCGGCCTTTGAACAACGCGGGTACGGAAGCACATCCCTGGCGCAGGTGAGTGCTGCCGCCGGCGTCACCAAGGGTGCGTTGTACTTCCATTTCGATTCCAAGGAAGCCCTCGCGGTCGCCATCATCGATGCGCAGCACACGGAATCGGTCGGTGCCGGTCGAGAGCTGCTCGACAACAACGTGCCGGGCCTGCGTGCCCTCGTCTCGATAACGTACGAGCTGGCTCGCCAGCTGCGTGATGACCTCATCGTCAGTGCCGGGGCGCGACTGACCATCGAGGCCGTCAACTTTTCGACGCCGGTGTCTGCCTCCTATCTCGATTGGATAGCAGCCTGTGAGGAATTCGTGCGCCGGGGGATCGCCGACGGCGATGTGGTTCCAACGGTCGACGTGCGTGCAGCGGCTTGCTTCGTCACGGCCGCTTTCACGGGGGTGCAGGTCGTCTCCGACGTGCTGACCAGGCGTGGGGACATCGATCAGCGACTGACCGAGATGTGGACGCTGCTGCTGCCTGGCCTCGTCGCCCCCGAGCGCTGGGACGACCTGAAAGACCTACCGGAGCGCGTCCAGCGGGAGCGCGTCGCAGCCCGGCCGTAGAATGGTCGAGTGATAACCGCTCTGTCCCGCCGACTGTGGCCGGGACGCGGCCTCACCCTCTTTGGCATTATTTTGGTCGCCGCGAACCTGCGCACCGCCGTCGCCGCCCTCTCGCCGATCGTGGCCGAAATCAATGTCGACATCTCCCTCGGTGCGGTGTCGCTCGGGGTGCTCGGCATGCTCCCACCGGTGTGCTTCGCCCTGTTCGGCATCTTCACCCCTATGATCACCCGCCGTCACGGCCTGGAAGCACCACTCGTGTTCGCACTCGTCGCGATCCTGCTCGGTCACGTCACCCGCGGCCTGTCCGGCTCGATCATCATGCTCATCATCGGCAGCGTCATCGCTTTCGCCGGGCTCGGCATTGGCAACGTGCTGCTGCCTCCGCTAGTCAAGAAGTATTTCCCCGACCGGGTCGGGCTCGTGACGAGCCTCTATGTCACCGTTGTGGCCCTGAGCACCCTGGTACCGCCGCTGATCGCGGTTCCGGTAGCGGATGCCGCCGGCTGGCGCATCTCGCTGGGCATGTGGATGCTGCTCGCCCTGCTCGCTCTGGTGCCCTGGATCACCATGTTGGTGCGGCACCGGGCGCGAACGCCCGGCCCGATCGTCGACGAGGCCGACGCGACCATTCTCGGGCGCCTCTGGAAGTCGTCAATTGCCTGGGCCCTCGCGGGCGTCTTCGCGGTCTCGTCGCTCAACGCCTACGCCATGTTCGCCTGGCTGCCGCAACTGCTCGTCGATACCGCCGGGGTGAGCCCCGCCCAGGCAGGAACGCTCCTCGCGGTCTATGCCGGCATGGGCATTCCGTGCGCACTGATCATTCCGGCTCTCACGGCTCGCATGACCAACGTCGGGCCGCTCGTTTACATCGGTGTGTTCGCGTTTGTCGCCGGTGACCTCGGGCTGCTGTTCGCACCGGAGACCCTGACCTGGCTCTGGGTGAGTCTCGCCGGCCTCGGACCACTGTTCTTTCCCCTCGCGCTCGTGCTCATCAACCTGCGCACCCGCACACACGCCGGTGCAGTCGCCCTCAGCAGCTTCGTGCAGAGCATCGGCTACACCCTGGGAGCGCTCGGGCCGCTGGTCTTCGGCTTGTTGCATGAACTCAGCGGCGGGTGGACCTGGCCGCTCATTTTTCTGTTGGCGACCGCGCTGGCCATCATCATCGCCGGCGCGGTGATCGGGCGTCCGCACATGCTGGAGGACGGCCTGACACCCTCGCACTGAGTGACCTCAGGGCACGAGCTCGGCGCGGTGGATCAGCGCCGCGGCGCCGATCAGCGGGCCGTCGCCTGACAAAGCTGATGGGACCACGCGCACCCGGGTCGCGTAGGCGAACTGCACGCGCTGTGCGATCGCCTCCCTGGCGAACTCGAGCAGGTCCGGGGTGACGTTGGAGAAGCCACCGCCGATGGCGACCAGGTCGAGGTCGAGCAGGGTCGCGGCGGAGGCGATCGCCTGGCCGAGCGCCCGGCCGCTGCGCGCCACCGCCGCCACGGCGCTCTGATCGGCGGCGGCGTAGGCTGCCGCGAGGTCTTCGCCCGATTCGCCGGCGAATCCCTGTGTGCGCGCCCACGCGACGGTCTTCGGCCCCGAGGCGATCGCCTCGATGCAGCCGATTCCGCCGCAGGCGCACGGGTCGTCGAAGCCGCCTACCTCGATATGACCGATATGACCGGCATTTCCGGTCGGCCCCGACGTGGTGACGCCGCCGAGAATCAGGCCGCCGCCGATGCCGGTCGACACGATCATGCCCATCAGGTTATCGATGCCCTGCCCGGCCCCCACCCAGTGTTCGGCGAGGGTGATGCACAACCCGTCCATCCGCAGGCGCACCGGCAGATCCGGCACGAGCGCGGCGACCAGATCTTTCAGGGGGTACTCGCGCCAGACCGGAAGGTTCAGTGGTGACACCGCCCCCTCCCGCAGGTGAATCGGGCCGGCACAGCCGATCCCAACTCCGACCAGGGCCGCGCCAGCGGGCAGGCTCGCGCGGGTCTGGGTCACCACGGTGCGCACAGCGGATGCGAGTTGCTCGCTCGAAGCGTCGGCGCCGGTCTTCGCCCGGTGCCGGCTGGCCCCGAGCACGACTCCCCGGTCGTCCACGAGAGCGGCCTCGGCCTTGGTTCCCCCGACATCAATGGCGAGAACGTAACGGGGCGCTGCACTGCTGCTCATGCACCGATCGTACCGGTGCCCACTGCGGCTGGTGTCTGGTCAGGTCCTCCTGCTCAGATGAGCGAAGATCCCTACGGCTGTTGATTCGCGCGGCCGGTCAACGTAGGCTGGGCGCAAACGATTGGACCGCGACACCTTCATGAGCGACACCGACGAACTCCTGTCAATCCGCGCCGCCGAGCTCTATTACGAAGAAAACCAGACCCAGGACGAGATCGGCGTCATCCTGCGCCTGACCCGCTGGAAGGTCGGCCGGTTGCTCGCGAGTGCCAGGGCCAACGGGTTCATCCGCATCGAGATCGTGCATCCGCGCGCCCGCCGCCTGCCGATCGAGCGGCGTCTCCGCGAATCGACCGGCCTCACCGACGCGATCGTGGTCTCCTCCGCCGGGGTATCAACCGACGCCGAACTGCAGTCGCGCACCGCGCAGGCCGCCGCCGACTATCTCACCAGCCTCCGTCCGATTCCGCGCACCCTCGGCATCAGCTGGGGTCGTACCCTGCACGACGTGTCCCTGCACCTGAAGCAGGGCTGGGCGTCGGGGGTGAACGTGGTGCAGATCAACGGCGGTGTCAGTCTGAATCAGCGCACCGGCACCGCGGCGTCCACTGCCGTCACCATCGCGCACAAGGCCGACGGTTCGGCCACCCTGCTGCCAAGCCCGGCTATTTTCGAACGCCTCGAAACCAAGCAGGCGATGGAAACCGACCGCACCGTCGCCGGGGTACTCGCCCTGGCGCGCGACGCGCAGGCCTACGTCTTCAGCGCCGGCCAGGCGGATGCGAATTCCGCCCTCGTCGACAGCGGCTACCTGACCGTCGACCAGATCAACGACCTCGTCGCGCGCGGCGCCGTCGGCGACGTGGTCGGCCGCTACATCGACCAGAACGGGCGCATCGTCGACCCGGAACTGAACGAACGCACCGTCGGGATTCAAATCGATCAGTTGCGCCGTGCCCCACTCACCATCGCTGTCATCTCCGGAAAGACCAAGCACGCCATCGCCCGCGCCGTCGTACGCAACGGCCTGTGCACGGTGCTGGTGACCGACGAAGATACCGCGAACGCCCTGCTTCACGATTGATTTCTGTGACAACTAAATTCGGTGACAACGCCCAAAAGGACACTCCCATGACCAGTAGCCCCTTGGCGACCTACCAGCCCGATCAGCGCGCCGTCGCGCTGATCGGGGGGGAAGCGACCGATGCCAACCTGCGCCGGTACCTGCACGGCATCCCCGGAATCGACGCCGTCGGCCTCGAAGCCCGCGCTGCCGACCTCGGCACCCGCTCGATCAAAACCAGCTCTAAACGCTGGGCGATCGACACCATTATCGGCCTGATCGACCTCACCACTCTCGAGGGCGCCGACACCCCGGGCAAGGTGCGTTCCCTCGTAGCCAAGGCCCTCGTGCCCGACGCGGGCGACCCCGGCTGCCCCCGTGTCGCTGCGGTCTGCGTCTACGGCGACATGGTCGGTTCCGCCGTCGCGGCCCTCGGCTCGGCCCACGCCGCCGGTGGTGCAGAGGGGGTCAACGTCGCGGCGGTCGCGACCGCCTTTCCGAGCGGCCGTGCCTCACTCGCGGTCAAGCTCGCCGACGTGCGCGACGCCGTAACGGCCGGCGCCGACGAAATTGACATGGTCATTGACCGTGGAGCGTTTCTGGCTGGCCGTTTCGGCCAGGTCTACGACGAAATCGTCGCCGTGAAAGAGGCCGGCCGCCGCGCCGACGGAACGCTCGCCCACCTCAAGGTGATTCTCGAGACCGGCGAACTGAACACCTACGACAACGTGCGCCGTGCCAGCTGGCTGGCCATTCTGGCCGGAGGAGACTTCATCAAGACGTCCACCGGCAAGGTCGCCCCGGCCGCGACGCTGCCGGTGACGCTGTCGATGCTCGAGGTCGTGCGGGACTGGCACCGTCTCACCGGCGTGCGCATCGGAGTGAAGCCGGCCGGCGGCATCCGTACCTCCAAAGACGCCATCAAATATCTCGTGACGGTCGCCGAGACAGTGGGAGAAGAGTGGCTCAGTCCGCACCTGTTCCGGTTCGGCGCCTCCAGCCTGCTCAACGACGTGCTTCAGCAGCGCCAAAAGATGACGACCGGGCACTACTCCGGCCCCGACTACGTGACGATTGACTAGGGAACGACCATGAAATTTCTTGACTACGCCCCGGCCCCCGAGTCGCAAGCCCTGCTCGACCTCAAAAGCGACTACGGGCTGTTCATCAACGGCGACTTCACGGCCGGCCGTGGCACCCCCTTTGCGACCATCAACCCGGCCACCGAGCAGCGGATCGCGATGATCGCCACCGCCAATGAAGCGGATGTCGACGCCGCCGTCTCGGCAGCGCGTCACGCCTACGACGGGGTCTGGTCGCGCCTGTCCGGCAGCGACCGCGGCAAATACCTGTTTCGCATCGCCCGCCTGGTGCAGGAGCGCGCCCGCGAACTCGCCGTCGCGGAAACCCTCGATAATGGCAAGCCGATCAAGGAATCCCGCGACGTCGATATTCCCCTCGTCGCGGCCTGGTTCTTCTACTACGCCGGCTGGGCCGACAAACTCGACCACGCCGGAGTCGGCCCGAACCCGGCCTCCCTCGGCGTCGCCGCCCAGGTCATTCCATGGAACTTTCCCCTCATGATGCTCGCCTGGAAGATCGC
Organism: Cryobacterium sp. Hz9; assembly: GCF_004402825.1. Classification (NCBI taxonomy): domain Bacteria; kingdom Bacillati; phylum Actinomycetota; class Actinomycetes; order Micrococcales; family Microbacteriaceae; genus Cryobacterium; species Cryobacterium sp. Hz9. Next base: position 165,345 of record NZ_SOFC01000023.1, on the reverse strand, counting down.
CCCGGCGCTCGCCGCCGGAAACACCGTCGTGCTCAAGCCCGCCGAAACGACCTCGCTGACCGCGCTGCTGTTCGCCGAGATCCTGCAGCAGGCCGATCTGCCCGCCGGCGTGGTCAACATCATCACGGGCGACGGCAGTACCGGCCACACCCTGGTCAACCACCCCGGCGTCAACAAGGTCGCCTTCACGGGCTCGACCTCGGTCGGTCGGGCCATCGCCCGGTCGGTCGCCGGAACTGACAAAAAGCTCAGCCTCGAACTCGGCGGCAAGGGCGCCAACATCGTCTTCGACGATGCCCCCATCGACCAGGCCGTCGAGGGCATCGTGCGCGGCATCTTCTTCAACCAGGGCCACGTCTGCTGCGCCGGCAGTCGCCTGCTCGTTCAGGAGAGCATCCACGACGACGTCATCGACCGGCTCAAGCGCCGTATGCAGACCCTGCGCCTGGGCGACCCGCTCGATAAGAACACCGACATCGGCGCCATCAACAGCGCCGAGCAACTGGCCCGCATTCGTGAACTCTCCGACCGCGGTCAGCAGGAAGGGGCCGAGCGATGGAGCGCCGACTGCGAAATGCCAGCGAACGGTTTCTGGTTCGCGCCGACAATCTTCACCAACGTGGCGACCAGCCACCGCATCGCCCGCGACGAGATCTTCGGCCCGGTGCTCTCGGTGCTCTCCTTCCGCACCCCGGCCGAGGCTATTGCCAAGGCGAACAACACGCCGTACGGACTCTCCGCCGGAATCTGGAGCGACAAGGGCAGCCGCATTCTCGCCGTCGCCGACAAGCTGCGTGCCGGCGTGATCTGGGCGAACACCTTCAACCAGTTCGACCCGTCGAGTCCGTTCGGTGGCTACAAGGAGAGCGGGTACGGCCGTGAGGGTGGCCGGCACGGCCTCGCCGCGTACCTCAAGCCCGCCGTGCGCAGCGGCGCGCGGTCGATCTCCGCAGCCGCTGATCACACGACGACACCCGTCAGCAAGAAGTCCGCACCTGCAAAGAAGGCAGCCAAGTGAACCGCCTCGCCATCCCCAAGACCTACAAGCTCTACATCGGCGGCAAGTTTCCGCGCAGCGAATCCGGCCGCGTCTACGAGGTGCTCTCGCACACGGGCGACTTTCTGGCCAACGCCGCCAAGGGCAGCCGCAAGGATGCCCGCGACGCGGTCGTAGCCGCCCGCGGCGCCCTCGGCGGCTGGGCCGGCGCCACGGCGTACAACCGTGGCCAGGTGTTGTATCGCATCGCCGAACTGTTGGAAGGCCGCCGGGCGCAATTCATCGCCGAAATTATGAGCTGTGAGGGCGTGAACGCCGCCGGCGCGGGTGCCCAGGTCGATGAGGCCATCGACCGCTGGGTCTGGTACGCCGGCTGGGCCGACAAATACGTGCAGGTCGCCGGCAACGCCAACCCGGTCTCCGGCCCGTTCTTCAACCTGTCGGTGCCCGAACCGACCGGGGTCGTGGCGATCATCGCGCCCCAGGGCGACGAATCGTTGCTCGGGCTGGTCAGCGCGATCGCGCCGGCCGTCGTCGCCGGCAACACCGTCGTCGTCGTCGCCAACGAGAACGCTCCGCTGTCGGCGATCAGCCTGGCCGAGGTGCTCGCCACGAGCGATGTACCCGGTGGGGTGATCAACATCGTGACCGGTTCGCCGGCCGAGATCGCACCGTGGCTGGCCAGTCACGCCGACGTCAACGCCCTCGACCTCGTCGGTGCCGGCGACCTGGACTGGGTGGAGCTGCAGATCAGCGCCGCCGACACGCTCAAGCGGGTGCTCCCGCCCGAATCAGGTGCAGATGCCGCGGCACCGGCCCTGTCCCGCATCCTCGCGTTCACCGAACTCAAGACGATCTGGCATACCAAGGCCATACTCTGATTCGGTTCGGGGCATCCACTCAGCGCCCGGCCGGGGGAACAAGATAAACTCCGGCGCATGACCTCACGCAGAGCACTTGTCACGGGCGCTACGGGCTACATCGGCGGACGCCTCGTGCCCAGACTACTCGAAGCCGGCTTCACCGTCCGGGTGCTGGTGCGCACCCCGTCGAAGCTGCAAGACGTGCCCTGGGCCGACCAGGTGGAGATCGCGGAGGGTGATCTGGGTGACCTCGCGTCGGTACAGCGCGCCTGTGCCGACATCGACGTGCTGTACTACCTCGTACACTCCATGGGTGCGCCGGGAGACTTCGAGAAAACCGAGCACCTGGCCGCCGAGAACGTCGCCCACGCTGCTGCCGAAGCCAACGTTCAGCGCATCGTCTACCTCGGCGGTCTGCACCCCGACACCGACACGCTCTCCGCCCATCTGCACTCCCGCAGGGAGGTCGGCCGCATCCTGCTTGACAGCGGCGTGCCGACCATCGCGTTTCAGGCCGGCGTGGTGATCGGCTCTGGTTCAACCTCGTTCGAGATGATCCGCCACCTCACCGACGTTTTGCCCTACATGCCCGCACCGAAATGGGTGCGCAACAAGATCCAGCCGATCGCCGTGCGCGACGTACTGTACTACCTGCAGGCCGCGGCCGACCTTCCGCACGAGGTGAATCGCACTTTCGACATCGGCGGCCCCGACGTGCTGCGCTACGGCCAGATGATGAACGGTTACGCCCTCGAAGCCGGCCTCAAGCAGCGAGCCATCGCCGCTTTGCCCGTGCTCACCCCGTGGCTCGCCTCGCAGTGGGTAAACCTGGTCACGCCCATTCCACGCAATCTCGCCATCCCCATCATCGCCTCCCTGCAATACGACTGCGTCATGCACGAGAGCGACATCAACGAGTACATACCGCAGCCGGAGGGTGGCCTCACCGGCTACCGGCATGCGGTGCGCCTGGCGCTTGGCCGTATGCGCGACGGTGACGTCGAGACCAGCTGGCGCAACTCCTCGATCGACGGCGCGTCGAGCAACCCGCTGCCGAGTGACCCGGACTGGGCCGGCCACTCCGTCTACACCGACCTGCGCGAGAAGACGACCTCGGCAGCGCCCGCGGCGCTGTGGCGAGTAATCGAAAGCATCGGCGGCGAGAACGGATGGTATTCCTTTCCGCTGGCCTGGGCCGTGCGCGGTCTCATGGATAAGGCCGTCGGCGGCGTCGGGCTGCGCCGCGGCCGCCGAAATCCCGACCACCTGCACAACGGCGAGGTGCTCGACTTCTGGCGGGTCGAGCGGATCGACCACGGCAGTTTTCTGAGGCTGCGCGCCGAAATGCGCGTTCCCGGCCGAGCCTGGCTCGAGATGAGCGTCACCCCCACGGTTACCGGCGGCTCGGTCTATCGCCAGCGTGCGGTCTTCTTTCCCCGCGGTCTCAGCGGTCGGCTGTACTGGGCGGCGATACTCCCGTTTCACGGCATAATCTTCGAGGGGATGGCCACTCGCATCACGGCGACAGCCGCAGCGGAAAGCGTAGCCGCGGCGCAGCATCCGCTCGCGTCTGTCTAACACGGCGACTGACACCGCGGGTAGAACGTGCGTATAGTCTGAGAATTCTGGCGACACGGCCCGGTTCGGGGCATGATGGTTTATAAGTAGGAGGTCAATATGTCAGTTTCTCTCGTTTTTTTGGGCGACGGCCTCGTTGCGGATGGTCGGTGGGACGAATGGTTTCCCGAGCACGACGTGCACAATCTGGCCGTCAGCGGCAACTCCACCGACGAGGTGATTGCCCAGCTCGAACAGGTGATTGAGCTCGGGCCCGACGCCATCGTGATCGGGGTCGGAACCAATGATCTCGGCTGGCGCAGGTCCGACGAATACGTTGTCCGCAACCTCGAGACCATTTTGTACACCCTGCGTCGCGCCCTGCCGGATACCCGCATCATGGTGCAATCCGTTTTGCCTCGTGACCGGGACTTTGCCGAGACAATCCGCTCCATCAACCGACATGTTTGGCAGTACGCGCCCACCCAGCACGTGCAATACCTCGACCTCTGGCCCGCCCTCGCTCTGCCAGACGGCGAACTCGACCCGGCGCTGGGCATCGACCGCCTGCATCTAAACCCGGCCGGTTATGCGGCTTGGCTGGCCGAACTGAAGCCCGGGCTGGAGATGTTGTTCGAACGCCCGCCGTCGACGACGTCGATCCCTATCCAGCACGCCTGAGGCCCCAGCCCGCGTTGACCGGGAAGTGGCCTGCGCTGCGCGCTCGGTAGACTGACGTCATGCTTTGCTCCGCCCGCCCCGCATCTGTCCTCACTCTCGGTGCCAGCTCATCTTCCGCGCCCGAGACCGCATCGTGCGCAAGGAACTCATCGAGTCCCGGCGGCGGTTTCTCTGGCGGCGGTCTCTCAGGCAGCGGTCTCTCAGGCAGCGGCAGGGGCGTCTGATGGGCACGCCAGCCGCACCGACCTTTACCCGCTCGGCCCTCGCACCCGGCCTGCTCGGTGCCATCGTTCTGCTCGCCGGACTTGCGCTGCTGGACAGTGAAAGTTTCATCATCATCCGTTACGCCGTGAGTATCCTCGCGCTGATTATCTGTGTTTTCGTGATCCAGGCACGCTCTTGGTACTGGCTGATCGGACTCGTTCCGATGGCCATTCTGTGGAACCCGATCGTGATCCTCGACCTCAGCGGTCAGGGCTGGGTCTCGGCGCAATTCATCGCGGCAATCGTGTTCATATTCGTTGGCCTTCGCACCAAGGTGCCGGTTCGCAAGGGTTGAACGTCGGGCGTAGACTACTATCGCGTTGAGAGAACCGGGTCAGGTCCCTACTGTGCGCTCGCACGCGGTGGCAGAACCCGTTGAACCATGTGGGTTGAAACATTCGGGTTGAAACATTCGGGTTGAAACATTCGGATTGAACCATTGGGTCGAACTGCTTGGTCTGATGGTTGTCACCGCTGTGGCAGCATCTGCTTGGCCTCGGGTTCGGCGTGATGATCGTGACCCATGCTGTGTTTCGTGAATCGGTTGTTTCTGGAATAAACGGCAACAATTTGGGGAATGCGGCGTTTTCGGTAACACCAGAATGCCGTGTCCGGCAAGTTCGGTCCCCGTACCGTGCTGCTTCGAAGTGGAGAACAATGGCTTATTCCCGTACCGATGCCTCGAGCAGCCGGAACAACCCCGGCCGTGGCGGAGTCACCCGCAATCGGGCTCACACGCGTTCCCGTGACGATGACGCGCCCATCATTCCCATTCTCGCCCGCAAGGTGCGGGAGGTCGAAGCGAAGGCGCAGTCCGGCACCAAACTCGGACCGACCAACCGCACGAAATATCAGGTCATCGCCCTGCTCATGCGCGAAGAACGTGCCCGTGTCAAAGGCGACAAGGAACTCTCCGACGGTAACCGAGCAGAGTTGCTCAAACGCCTCGACGGGATCGCTCAGATTCTGGCAAAGACCGCGGCCCGTGACACGAGCCTGATCACCCTGCTCGAGCCCGACGCCGGCGTCTCCACCGTGGCTCAGCGCTTTCGCCGGGACTGGCTGCTCGAATCCGGTGCCGAACTGAGCCCCGACGAACTCATCATCACCCGCGAGCCCGAAGCCCAGCCGGTCGTGCTGCAGAACCAGGTCATTCCGCAGTCGGTGAAGGCCCGTCAGCTGGCCAACCCGTTCCTCGCCCCAGACTTCAGCGCCACTGCCCAACCGATCGTGCACCCGCGAAGGCTTGCCAACTGGGAACTGCTCGGCCCCCTGTTTAAATCGTTCGAGTACGGCTCAGGCGGCCAGGCAGCCAGCATGGACATGCCGGAGGCCCCCCGCCTCGATCGGCTCTCGCCGAGCGGCATGGAGCTCATGCGGCACCAGGCCCGTTTTATTGAGAGCGCTCGTCTGGGGCACCGCAGCTACCTGCTCGCCGACGAGCCGGGTCTCGGCAAAACCGCGCAGAGCCTGCTGGCAGCATCCGTTGCCGATGCCTACCCGCTTTTGGCCATCGTGCCCAACGTGGTCAAGATGAACTGGGCCCGTGAAGTGGAATTGTGGACGCCGAACCGGCGTGCGACCGTCATTCACGGTGACGGTGACAAGCTGGACGCCTTCGCCGATGTCGTCGTGGTGAACTACGACGTCCTGGACCGGCACCTGGCCTGGCTCGGCACCCTCGGCTTCAAGGGGATGGTCGTGGACGAGGCGCACTTCATTAAGAATTTGTCATCTCAGCGGTCCAAACACGTACTCTCGCTGGCCAACCAGATCCGGCGGCGTACGCCCGGCGGCAACCCGCTGCTCATGGCGCTCACCGGAACCCCGCTCATCAACGACGTCGACGATTTTCGAGCCATCTGGCAGTTCCTCGGCTGGATCGATGGAGACAAGCCTGCCCCCGCCCTGCTGAAACGCCTGGAAGAGACCGGACTGACCCCGGCCGACATGGGCTTCTATAAGGAAGCCCGCGCCGCCGTCATAGACATGGGCATCGTGCGCCGCCGCAAGGTCGACGTCGCCGCTGATCTGCCGGCCAAGCGCATCGCCGACCTGCCGGTCGAACTGGATGACGACCTCGGCCGTTCCATCCGCCAGGCCGAGCGCGAGCTCGGTGCCCGTCTGGTCACCCGTTATCAAACGCTCGTCGCGGCCCGGCATGCCGGCTCGGGCGGCCCGGCCGTTCCCGACGAAGATCAGCGGGATGCGTACATACGCGCCGTCGCCCACGCCGAGCTCGAGGATTCCAAAGGCCAGACCACCGGCGAGAACGTCTTCACCATGGTGCGCAAGATTGGCCAGGCCAAGGCCGGGCTCGCGGCGGACTACGCAGCGCAGCTGGCACGCTCGGTCGGCAAGGTCGTGTTCTTCGCCAAGCACATCGACGTCATGGACACCGCCGAGGAGATCTTCGCCAAGCGTGACCTGCGCACGGTCTCGTTGCGCGGAGACCAGACCGCACTGGCCCGGCAAGCCGCGATCGACTCCTTCAACAACGATCCTGACGTCGCGATCGCGGTCTGCTCGCTCACCGCGGCCGGTGTCGGCGTCAACCTGCAGGCGGCGTCGAACGTCGTGCTCGCTGAACTCAGCTGGACCGCTGCCGAGCAGACCCAGGCCATCGACCGGGTGCACCGTATCGGCCAGGACGAACCGGTCACCGCCTGGCGCATCATCGCCGCCCACACCATCGACGCGCGAATCGCCGACCTGATCGGTAGTAAGCAGGGTCTCGCAGCGCGCGCCCTCGACGGTTCCCAAGAAGAGTACGCGGCGGCCGATTCTGTGCAGGCGAGTGCACTCATCTACGTACTCACCCAAGCTCTCGATGGAAAGTTGTAGACCGACCGGCCAGGTCGGCGGGGTACGGCCGATTTGAGTCGGACCTACTCGAGGCACCATGATTGTGGCAATGCCATTGTAAGAACATGGTGTGACCGAGCGCGGGTCACGCCATGATTCGTGTCACGCGACGTGTCCCGCTACCAAGATCGGCCAGATATGAAAATCGGTATTCTCACGAGCGGTGGCGACTGCCCCGGACTGAACGCGGTCATTCGCGGCGCCGTGCTCAAGGGTGTGCGCACCCACGATTTTGAGTTCATCGGAATTCGCAATGGTTGGCGGGGGCTCGTGCAGAACGAGTTCATGCCCCTCGATCGGCACAGTGTGCGCGGTCTGTCCCGCCAGGGTGGCACCATCCTCGGCAGCTCCCGCACCAACCCGTTCGAGGGCGAGAACGGTGGCCCGGCGAACATCCAGCGCACGCTCGACGCCAATGGCATCGATGCCGTCATCGCGATAGGCGGCGAGGGCACGCTCACCGCCGCCCACCGACTCACCGAGGCCGGCCTGAACATCGTCGGGGTGCCCAAGACGATCGACAACGACCTCGAGGCCACCGACTACTCCTTCGGGTTCAATACGGCCGTCGAAATCGCCACCGAGGCCATCGACCGGCTGCGTACCACCGCCGAATCCCACGGACGCTGCATGGTGGTCGAGGTTATGGGACGTCACGTCGGCTGGATCGCCCTGCACTCCGGCATGGCGGGCGGCGCCCATGCCATTCTCATTCCCGAACAACCCAAGTCGATCGATCAGATCTGCGGCTGGGTTGAGCACGTACGCGACCGTGGCCGGGCCCCGGTCATCGTCGTCTCCGAGGGCTTTCTGCTCTCCGGCATGGAGGAAGCGCACTCCACCAAAGGTCTCGACGCCTTCCATCGGCCCCGGTTGGGCGGAATCAGCGAGGTGATCGCCCCGCTCATCGAGGAACGCACCGGCATTGAGAGCCGGGCTACCGTTCTCGGCCACACCCAGCGCGGTGGCGCTCCCTCGGCCTACGACCGCGTGCTGGCCACCCGCCTCGGCATGGCCGCCGTCGACGCGATCCACAACGCGCAGTGGGGGTCGATGGTGTCGCTGCGTGGCACGGAGATCGACGTCGTGAGCATCGCCTCGGCCACTATCGGCCTCAAGCGGGTCTCGCCGGCGCGCTACGACGAGGCCGCCGTCCTTTTCGGCTAGGCCCCGTTACGCGGGTCCGACGATCGGGTGAGGACGATCGGGTGAGGACGGTCAGGCGAGTTTAGCCTGCACCTGGGCCAGCGAGGGGTTGGTCGCGGCCGATCCGTCGGGATACAGAATCGTCGGCACGGTCTGGTTGCCGTTGTTGAGGCTCATCACGAGCTCCGGCGTGCCTTCAACCCGCTCGATGTTGACCTCGGTGTATCCGATGCCGGCGGCCTCCAGCTGCTTCTTCAGGCGTTTGCAATAGCCGCACCAATCGGTCGTGAACATGGTGATGGTTCCGGTTGCGGGTACAAAGTCCATGTTCGGAGCATATCCGAGCTGCCTTTGAATTCACTCCGTGCGCGTTAAGCTGGGCCGATGACTTTGCCCCAGGTATGCGTGTGCTATCTCACTCGGCTCTCTCCCGAAGGTAAGCGGCAGGTTTTGCTGGGGCGTAAGAAGAAAGGCCTCGGCGTGGGCAACATAGTCGGCCTCGGCGGCAAGCTCGAAATCGGTGAGAGTGCGGTGGATGCTGCGGTGCGCGAAATCGAGGAGGAATCCGGTCTCGTGGTGGCGGCATCCGCTCTGACCGAACTCGGATTTCTCACCTACCTGTTTCCGCACCGCGAGCAGTGGAGCCAGGAGTCGACCGTGTTCGTCTGCGACGAGTGGTCGGGTACCCCGCGTGAATCGAATGAGCTGAATCCCCTGTGGTTTGACGTCGCGAGCCTGCCGGTTGACGAGATGTGGGACGATGCGCGCCACTGGCTGCCTGGAGTGCTGGCCGGGGTGCCGGTGCGCGCCACGTTCACCTTCGGCGCCGACCTGGAGAGCGTGGTGTCTCGTGCCTGATTCGGCCTCATCATCGTTTTGGTCATCGCGCTCACGCTTATCTTTGACTTCAGCTTGAACGGGCGCGCAAGGCGGCCGCGGCCAACCCGCTGACCTCTGGGCTGAAGCTCGTGGCGCTCTACGGCGGCGACGCCTGCCTCATTCTCTGCGGCGTCTACCCGGTCGTGCCGACCCTGCACCGCTGGTCGCGCCATTTTGCACCGGACCGAACACGTTGGGTGGCCGTTACGCAGTCTTGCGCACCCGACCGAGCCAGGTCATCAGGTGATAGATGACGATGGCGGCGACCGTGCCGAGGGCGATGCCGTTGAAGCTCAGCGCGCCGGCGTTGAGCGTGAAATCCGCGATGCCGATGATGAGCGCGGTCGCGGCCGTGAATTGATTCACCGGCTTCGAGAAGTCGACCTTGTTGTCAAGCCAGATCTTGACGCCGATGACACCGATCAGCCCGTACAACGCCGTTGTGACACCGCCGAGCACACCGTCGGGAATCGTGAAGATGATCGCACCGACCTTGGGGGAGAGGCCGAGCAGAATCGCGACGATTCCGGCCACCCAGTAGGCCGCCGTCGAATAGATGCGGGTTGCTGCCATGACGCCGATGTTCTCGCCGTATGTCGTGGTGCCGCTGCCCCCGCCTAAGCCGGCGAGCATGGTGGCCAGCCCGTCGGCCAGCAGAGCCCGCCCGGTGAGCCGGTTGACTTTCGCACTCGTCATCTGGGCCACCCCCTTGATATGGCCAACATTCTCGGCGATCAGCACGAGCACAACCGGCAGGAAAGCGGGCAGGACGCCAAACACGGCTGCGGGGTTCTCAAACGGATTGGCCGGCGCGATGAACGGCGGCAGACCGATCCACGCGGCGTCGGCGACCCGGCTGAAATCGACCTCGCCAAAGAAAACCGCCGCGACGTAGCCCACCAGCACACCGAGAAAAATCGACAACCGACCGAGGATGCCGCGAAAGAGCACCGTGCACAAAATGACGGCGACGAGGGTGATCAGTGCGGTGAGCGGTGCCTTGTCGAAGTTCGCCTTAGCGACGGGGGCGAGGTTGAGGCCGATCAGTGCGACGATGGCGCCCGACACGATCGGGGGCATGAGCCGGTCGATCCAGCCGGTGCCGGTGAGCTGCACGATGAGGCCGACGAGGGCGAGCAGCACACCGACGGCCATGATGCCGAACAGGGCGCTTCCCATTCCGGCCGAGGCCGTTGCCGCGGTGATCGGTGCGATGAACGCGAACGATGAGCCGAGGTAACTGGGTAGTTTGTTGCCGGTGATCAGCAGAAACAGCAGGGTTCCGATGCCGGAGAAGAACAGTGTCGTGCTCGGCGGAAAGTCGGTGAGCAGCGGCACCAGAAAGGTCGCACCGAACATGGCGACGACATGCTGCGAGCCGATACCGATGGTCAGGGGCCAGCTCAGTCGCTCGCCCGGGCCGACGACATCTTGCGCCCCGACCGTTTTTCCATCGCCGTGCAGGGTCCAGGGCAGTGCCATGTGCGTTCTCGTCTCGTCTGGTACGTGATCAGTTCTGTTGCGTGAGCACTGTCGAGCGTAGTGCTAGCGGATACCGCCTCGAGCAAGCTCCCAATGTGCCGGCGCGCCCCATAGACTCGGGCGTATGAGCCAGCTCGCCGATTCCAGCGCCATGGCGGGTCTTGAGGTGCGCGTGGCGACCGGCCTGCTGCGCGGGGTGCGCGAGCGCGGCGTGCTGGCATGGCGGGGTATTCCCTACGCGGTGGCACCGGTTGGCGATCGACGTTTTCGTGCCCCACAGCCGGCGCCCGCCTGGCGCGGCGTGCGCGACGCGAGTGCGTGGGGCCTGATCGCGCCACAAAGCTACAAGGGCCAGTTTCGTGGCGCTCACCCGCGTATTCCGCAGGGGGAAGATTGCCTCAACCTCAACGTGATCGCGCCCGACGAACGCATGCGACCCGGCGCGCAGGTGCAGGACGCCCTTCGACCGGTGATGGTCTTCATCCACGGCGGCGCCTACAGTGTCGGCTCCAGCCGCGAGGTGCCCCGGCAGGGGGAGGGGCTGGTGCGGCGGGGCGGCATCGTCTACGTCAGTGTCAACTACCGACTGGGCGCTCTCGGATACCTGGACTTTTCCCGGTTTGCCACGCCGGAGCATCCGTTTGAGAGCAATCTGGGGCTGCGCGACCAGGTCGCCGCCCTCCAGTGGGTGCGGGACAACATTCGTGCCTTCGGTGGGGACCCGGATGCCGTCACCCTGTTCGGCGAATCGGCCGGCGGTAACGCGGTCACCACCCTGATGACCGTGCCGAGCGCGGCCGGCTTGTTTCACCGGGCCATAGCGCAGAGTGCGCCGCCCAACGCGGTTTACCCGAGCGACCTCACCGCGCGCTGGGCGGGTGAGTTCGTTGACAGCCTGATCGAGGGCAGCGAGCCTGGCCAGTACAGCACCACCGAGGCCGCGCGGCTGCTACTCGCCGTCGATCCCGCGGTGCTCGCCGCCGCGACGACGGCGCTGACCGTGCGCACGCCGGACCAGGACCCTGGCACGATTCCGCTCTGCCCGGTCATCGATGGTTCTTTTCTCCCGGAACGGCCTCTTGATGCCTTTCGCGACGGCCGAGCCACGCGCATTCCGCTGATCATCGGCACCAACGCGCGCGAAGGCTCGCTGTTCAGCGGCCGGATCGACATTCTCGCCACGACGCCCGCGCGCATCCGGGTCATTTTCAAGAAGACCACCAAGAAAGCGAAGAAGGCCCTCAAAGCACAGTATCCGGGCATTCCGGCGCTGCGGGCCGCGCTCGATTTCGGCGGCGATTACTCGTTCTGGTACCCGAGCGTGAAAGTCGGCGAACGACATTCGCGGTATGCGCCGGTGTACTTTTATCGGTTCGATGCCGCTCCGCGGCTGCTGCGGTTGATGGGCCTCGATGCCACGCACGGACTTGAACTGTTTCCGCTGTTCGACCGGCTCGACGGCTGGTTCGGCCGCGGCATGACGGCGCTCGGTGGGCGTCGTACCTTTCAGGACATCGCCGCGCGGATGCAGGGCTGGTGGCTTGGCTTTGTGCAAGACGGGGTGCCGTCGGACGCGTGGCCGCGCTACGACGAAACCACCCGTGAGACGCTCATCATCGATCAAACCGACCACGTCGAATCCGACCCGCATCGGGAACGGCGCCTGGCCTGGGGACGGTTCGTGCCGCACGTTTGAACCGGCTGCCCGCCCCGGTCGTAGACTAGAGCCTTGCGTTGAGAGCCACGGCACCGGGAGCACACTATTTCGAACACTAAGACAACCAGCGAAGCGGCATCGCCGCAGCCGGCAGCACGGGGCCTGAAGGCACGTCTCGACGCCTACTTTGAGGTCACCAGCCGCGGCTCCAGCTGGTCCCGAGAATTTCGCGGCGGAGTCGTCACCTTCGTCACGATGGCCTATATCGTCATTCTCAACCCGCTGATTCTTGGCGGGTTCAGCGCCGGTCAGGCTGCCGTCGACGTGGAGGGCGGCTGGCTGCCCAACGAGCAGGTCGCCGCGGTCACCGCACTGACCGCGGGCGTCATGACGATTCTGTTCGGCGTCATCGCCCGACTGCCCTACGGTTTCGCGGCCGGGCTCGGCATCAACTCGTTTCTCGCCGTGAGCGTCGTCGGCCAGGTCACCTGGGCCGAAGCGATGGGCCTCGTCGTCATCAACGGTCTCATCATCGTGTTGCTCGCCTCGACCGGCCTGCGCGAGCTCATCTTCAATGCCATTCCCCGCCAGCTGAAAATCGCCATCACGGTCGGCATCGGTCTGTTCATCGCCTTCATCGGCCTGGTCGACTCTGGCTTCGTGCGGGCCAGCGGCGCGAACTCGCCGCCGGTTCAGCTCGGTGACGCCGGCTCGGTCGCCACCCTGCCGACCGCGGTTTTCGTGGTCGGACTCATCATCATCGGCGTGCTCCTAGCCCGCAGGGTCAAGGCCGCCCTGTTGATCGGCATCGTCGCGACGACGGTCATCGCCGTGATTTTGGAAGCCATCTTCAAGGTCGGCCCCTCACTCGGCACCAACCCGGCCGGCTGGAACCTGAACGCCCCCGTGCTGCCGACGAGTGTCGTTGCCCTGCCCGACCTCGGCCTGATCGGTCAGGTCTCCTTCGGCGCATTCGAGCGCATTGGCATGCTCGCCGCCGTCATGCTCGTATTCACCCTCGTATTCACGAACTTCTTCGACGCCATGGGCACGATGACCGGCCTGGCCAGTGAGGCCGGGCTCGCCGACCAGGACGGCAAGTTTCCGCGACTGAAATCCGCACTGATCGTCGAGGGTATCGGCGCCGTCGCCGGCGGCGCAACCAGCGCCTCTTCAAACACCGTATTCATCGAATCAGGGGCCGGGATCGGTGAGGGAGCGCGCACCGGCGCAGCCAACGTGATCACCGGCATCCTCTTTCTGGCCGCCATGTTCTTCACCCCGCTGACCCAGATCGTGCCGCTTGAAGTGGCCGCCGCCGCCCTCGTCATCGTGGGGGCGCTCATGGTGTCGCAGATTCGCCACCTCGACTTCACCGAGTTCTCGAGCACGCTGCCCATCTTCCTGACCATCATCGTGATGCCGCTGACCTACTCGATCGCCAACGGCATCGGCGCCGGGTTCATCAGCTGGGTGCTCGTGCGGAGCTTCTCGGGCAAGGGTCGCGAGATCAGCCCGCTACTCTGGGTGGTCGCGGTCGGTTTCGTGCTCTACTTCGTGCGCGGCCCGGTCGAGGCACTGATCGGCTGAGTGGCCCAGCGAGCGAATGTTGCGGCTCGCCTGCTTGAGATGGGGCGACGCCAGAGGGGCCTAATCGAGAAAGCCGCGCAGGAGCAGGGCGGTACCGCTCAGATGATCGCGCATGGCCTCGGCCGCGGTATCCGGCCGACCGGTGAGAATCGCGATGACGATCTGTTCGTGCTGCTGATTGGAATGTGCGATGTTGGGCGCCAGCAGGGGAATGGCATCGAGCAATTCGTTGACGCGCATACGCACGTCGGCGAGGAGCGGTACGAGCGACGGCGACCCGGCCAGCTCACCGATATACAGGTGCAGGCGGGCATCGACACGGCGGTATTCACCTGCGCCGGCGTTCACGGCCGCTCCGAGGCTGGACCAGAGCAACTCCCGCTCCGGCGGTGACAGCAACCGGCCGGCGGCGGCGCGGGCAGCGCCGACCTCGAGAATGTCGCGCAGGGTGAGCACATCATCGATCTCCGCGGCAGTGATCGACGGGTGCAGGTCGCCAGCTAGGGGCTCAGTGGCATTCACCCGCGGCATGGGAAGGACCTCGCTGACAAAGGTGCCGCCGTATCGCCCGCGCTTGGCGATCAGGTAGCCAGCCTCGGCCAGCGACCCGATCGCCTCCCGCAGGGTGTCGCGACTGACGCGCAACTTGGCCGCAAGTTCGCGCTCCGGCGGCAGCCGAGCGCCCGGAGCGATGAGGCCCAGGCGCACGGTTTGCAGGAGGCGTTGAACCGTCTCCTCGAACGTGTTGGTGCCCGAGACCGGGCCCAACAGCAGATCACTGTTCAGACCCGCTGTCGGTGTCGGCGCACTACTCTGGCGTGACATAGGCCGAGCTGATGCCACCGTCGACGAGAAAGGTCGAACCGGTCATGAAAGAGGAGTCGTCACTGGCCAGAAAAGCAACGGCCGCCGCGAGTTCCTCGGGTTCGGCGAAGCGACCTAGCGGAATATGCACGAGCCTCCGAGCGGCGCGTTCGGGGTCTTTCGCAAACAAGTCCTGCAGCAGCGGTGTGTTGACCGGTCCCGGGCAGAGCGCATTCACGCGAATACCCTGGCGGGCAAACTGTACGCCCAGTTCCCGGCTCATTGCGAGCACTCCGCCCTTGGACGCGGTGTAGGAGATCTGGCTGGTCGCCGAACCCAGAACGGCCACGAAACTTGCCGTGTTGATAATGGAACCGCTGCCCTGCCGAACCATGTGGCGAAGAGCCGCGCGGCAGCAGAGGTACACCGACTTCAGGTTCACGTCCTGCACTTTTTGCCAGGCGGGCAGTTCGGTCGTTTCGATGGAGTCGTCGTCGGGCGGTGAAATACCCGCGTTATTGAAGGCCACGTCCACCGAACCGTAGGTCTCAAATGCGGTGTCGAAGAGGTGGTCTACCTGCTCCTGATCGGTGACGTCGACCCTCACGAACAGACCCCCCACCAGCAGTGCGGCCGCTTGGCCGGCCTCGTCGTCGAGGTCACCGACGACGACCGTGGCGCCCTCGGCTCTGAAACGTTTCGCGGTGGCCAGACCGATGCCGCTTGCCCCGCCGGTGATGACGGCGATCTTGCCGGCCAGGCGCTGGGTCAGGTCGATGGGAGTGATGCTCACAGGTTCTCCTTAGTGTGGGACTAGTCCGCCGCGATGAAAACGTTCTTGGTTTCGGTGAAGTGCAGGGGCGCATCCGGCCCCAGCTCCCGACCGAGTCCGGATTGCTTGAACCCGCCGAAGGGGGTCGAGTAGCGCACCGAGGAGTGCGAATTGATCGACAGATTGCCCGATTCGACCCCGCGTGCCACGCGAATGGCTCGGCCGACATCGCGAGTCCAGATCGACCCGGACAGTCCGTACAGGGAATCGTTCGCCAGCGTCACAGCGTCGTCTTCGTCGTGGAAGGGCAGCACGGTCACAACCGGGCCGAAGATCTCCTCGGTCACACATCGGTCCGTGCGGCTCGGGGGAAGCAGCACTGTCGGAGCCATCCAGAATCCGGCACCGGTCGGAGCGCTGCCGCGGAAGGCGATCGGTGCGTCCTCCGGCAGATACGCCGAGACGAAAGCGTGGTGCTGGCGGGAGACGAGGGGCCCCATCTCGGTGACCGGGTCGGTCGGGTCGCCGACCCGCACCGCGGCCACGGCCGGTTCGAGCAGCTCCATGAACCGATCCATCGCGCTGGACTGCACCAGGATTCGGCTTCGAGCGCAGCAATCCTGTCCCGCATTCTCAAACACGCCGGACGGCGCCGCGGCGGCCGCACGTTCCAGATCCGCATCGGCGAAGACGATATTGGCGCTCTTGCCGCCCAGTTCGAGCGTCACCCGCTTGACCTGGTCCGCGCAACCGGCCATGATCTGCTTGCCGACGGCGGTCGAGCCGGTGAACACGATTTTGCGAACGTCGGGGTGCGTCACGAACCGTGTTCCCACGACCGAACCACGACCCGGCAGTACCTGGAACAGTCCCTCCGGCAGCCCGGCTTCGAGGGCGAGTTCACCCAGACGGATGCTCGACAGCGGTGTCCACTCCGCCGGCTTCAACACCACGGCGTTGCCGGCAGCGAGGGCCGGCGCGAAGCCCCAGGCGCCGATCGTCATCGGAAAGTTCCACGGGGTGATCACTCCGACGACGCCGAGCGGTTCGTGAAAGGTGAGATCGATACCGCCAGAGACCGGAATCTGTTGGCCGAAAAGTCGCTCAGGTGCCGCCGCATAATACTCGAGAACATCACGCACATGCCCGGCTTCCCAGCGCGCTTGCGTGATCGGATGCCCAGAATTGCGCACCTCGATCCCGGCCAGGTTTTCTCGGTCACCGTCCACGACCTGGGCGAATCGGCGCAAGACGCGGGACTTGTCGGCGGGAGCCACGCGCGCCCACAACTTTTGGGCTTGGACGGCGCGGGCGATCGCCTCGTCTGTTTCGTCCCGGCTCAGGTGTTCGACGGTTTCACCGACCGATTCATCGGCCGGGTTGACGACGGTGTAGCTGCTCATGCTGTTGCGTCTCCTTCCACGTAGAGTGCGCGCCCGGACGCGCGCGCCTCTGCTGCGCGGTAGCCGCGGGCGGCGCTGACCAGTCCGGTGAAGAGGCGAAGGTCGTCGGGCGCCTGCTCCGGATGCCATTGCACGGCCACCCCGAACGGCACAGTCGTGAGCTCGATCGCCTGCACAATGCCGGCATGCGTTGTGGCCGTCACCCGCAGCCCTTCGGCGACGCGGTCGATGGCCTGGTGGTGGTACACCGGCACCCCGGGCAGCAGGGTTTGGCCGCCGAGAAGCGTACTGAGCGTCGAGTCCGGTTCAACGGCAACGTCGACGACGTTGAACACACCATTGCCAGCCTGATAGGTCGTGTTGCCAATCAGATCGGGCAGATGCTGGTGCAGGCTGCCGCCGAGGGCGATATTGAGCATTTGCGCTCCCCGACAGATGCCGAGGAACGGCAGCTCGCGGGCGATGGCCTGGTGCAGCAGGACATCCTCCCAGGCGTCTCGGTCGGGTCGGGGGTCGTCGGTGTGGGCGTGCCGAAGCTGCCCGTAGCGGGCCGGGTCGACGTCTTTCCCGCCGGTGATGATCAGGGCGTCGAGCCCGTCGAGCACGCGATTGGCTATGGCGGCGCTCACCGGCTGTGGTGGTAACAGTACGGCTATGCCGCCAGCGCGCGTGATCGCGTCGAAGTACACGCGCGGCAGAATCGCGGCTGGTACATCCCAGACCCCCGTCTGGGCTTGTTCCAGATACGTGGTCAGGCCGATGACCGGTCCGACGTCAGAGTCGCTCAAATCCGCGCACCCGCTCCCAGTCGGTCACGGCGGCGTCGTAAGACTCCACCTCTATGCGGGCGTTGTTCAGATAGTGGTCGACGACCTCGTCACCGAAGGCCTCACGGGCCACAATGGAACCGGCGAACAGTTCGGCCGATTCGCGCAGGGAAGACGGAACTCGCGGCACGTCGCTGGTGTACGCATTCCCCTGGTAGGCAGGATCCAGTTCTAGTTCGTGCTCGATGCCGTAAAGGCCGGCCGCGATCAGGGCGGCAACGGCCAGATATTGGTTGACGTCGCCCCCTGGCACCCGGTTCTCCACCCGCAGAGCAGGGCCGTGCCCGACGACGCGCAGCGCGCAGGTTCGATTGTCGAAGCCCCAGGCCAGCGCGGTCGGCGCGAAACTACCCAGAACGTAACGTTTGTACGAGTTGATGTTGGGTGCGGAGAACAACGTCAGTTCACGCATGAGGGTGAGCTGTCCGGCCAGGAAGTGTCGGAACAACTTCGACATACCGTTCTCGGCCTCCGGGTCGTGAAAGACCGGTTCGCCACCCGGGCCCTGCAAGCTGATGTGGATATGGCAGCTGTTGCCCTCGCGCTCGTTGAACTTGGCCATAAAAGTAAGGCTCTTGCCGTGCGCGTCGGCGATCTCCTTCGCACCACTCTTGTAGACGGAATGATTGTCACAGGTTGCCAGTGCCGTCGCATACCGAAACCCGATCTCCTGCTGCCCGAGATTACATTCGCCTTTCACCCCTTCGCAGTACATGCCCGCGCCGTCCATGGCCAGACGAATATCGCGCAGCAGCGGTTCCATTCGCGTCGATGCCAGCAGCGAGTAATCGATGTTGTAGTCGCTTGCTGGGGTGAGGCCGTGGTACCCCTTTTTCCACGCCTCGCGATACCCGTCGTCGAAGATGATGAACTCGAGCTCGGTCGCGCAAAATGGAGTGAGACCGTGTTCGGCCAGTCGATCCAATTGCCGACGCAAAATCTGGCGTGGCGAGGCGAGCACGGGTTTTTCATCGAGCCAGTGCAGGTCGGCGGTGACCAGGGCGGTTCCGGGGAGCCAGGGAACCAGGCGCAGCGTGTCGAGGTCGGGGATCATGGCCATGTCGCCGTAGCCGTGCGACCAGCTCGACGTGGAGTAGCCCTCGACGGTGTTCATTTCCACGTCGACGGCGAGAAGGTAATTGCAACATTCCGCGCCATGCGCGGCCGCATCCTCCAGGAACAGCCGAGCGGAGAGTCGTTTACCCACGAGGCGGCCCTGCATGTCCGTGAACGCGACGATCACCGTGTCGATCTCGCGCCGGGAAACCAGAACGGTCAATTCGTCGAGGGTCAGGTTTCCGGATCGAGTAGCCACTGAGCTTCTCCTCATTGAGCGGGTCAAGGGGGTAGAGCGGGTCAATCGTGCGATTTTCCACCATTAGACCACACTTCGCCCGCTCAAAGTGCAGCACTACCGCCTGGATCGAGGTCCTCAATTTTTCTCAAAGGTATATACACCGCACCATTCAGCCCCTAGCATCATGCCAACCTCACTGAACGATTGCTCCCCGACCGCAGATTTCGTCATCGGGCGCGCAACGAGCGAAAAGGAATTGAGATGTCCAAAGACACCTTGAAAGTTTCAGGCGTGAAGTACAGCACGGCGCAGGCTGGATATTTTGAGAAGCGCCGGCTGACCCGCAGTGCGGGCATCTGGGGCCTGTGGGGTCTGGCCGTGGCAGCGGTGATCTCCGGGGACTTTTCGGGCTGGAATTTCGGTATCGACTTTGCCGGTTTTGGCGGAATGTTGATCGCCTTCCTGGTGCTCATCGTCATGTATTACGGCATGATCTTCAGCATCGGTGAGATGGCGGCAGCTATGCCGCATACCGGCGGGGCCTACTCGTTTGCCCGAGCGGCAATGGGGCCCTGGGGCGGATTCGTCACGGGGCTCGCCGAGACCATCGAATACGTGGCGACCACTGCGGTCATCGTGTATTTCTCCGCCTCCTACGCCGACGGAATAACGCAGGAACTTCTCGGCATCTCCCTGCCGCCGTGGCTGTGGTGGGTCATACTGTATGTGGCCTTCATCGCTCTGAACGCTGCCGGGGCGGCCATATCCTTCAAATTCGCCATTGTTGTGGCGATCATCTCCATCGTCATTCTGTTGGTGTTTTCGGCCATGGCCGCCTTCTCGGGGTTGTTCAGTTGGGACCGTCTTTTCAACATCGCGCCGGATGCCGGCCAGAGCGCATTCCTGCCCCACGGGATCATTCCGATCCTGTTCGCTCTGCCGTACGCCATGTGGTTCTTCCTGGGCATCGAGGAACTTCCACTGGCCGCCGAGGAATCGCACAATCCGGTGCGAGATATTCCGCGTGCCGGCCTCATTGCCCGCACCACGCTGATCGTCACCGGGCTGCTCGTCTTGTTTCTCAATACCGGCGTAGTCGGCGCTTCCGAGATTGCCGGATCGAGCGAGCCCTTGCTCGATGGGTTTCGGGCTATCGTAGGCGACGGCGCCGCAGCGGTGCTGGCCCTGTTCGCGTTGATCGGGCTTCTGGCATCCTTGCA
This sequence comes from Cryobacterium sp. Hz9, assembly GCF_004402825.1. Lineage (NCBI taxonomy): Bacteria > Bacillati > Actinomycetota > Actinomycetes > Micrococcales > Microbacteriaceae > Cryobacterium > Cryobacterium sp. Hz9. The sequence goes on along the minus strand of NZ_SOFC01000023.1, from coordinate 145,041 downwards.
GGGGATCATGTTCGCCTACGGACGCAACATGTACTCGCTGTCTCGGGCCGGTTACTACCCCAAATTCTTGTCGCTCACGGGCAAGCGGCAGACTCCGGCCATCGCCCTGCTGGTGGGTGCGATTATCGGTTTTGTGGCGCTCGTGCTGGTCGATTCGCTCGGCGGGGCCGGGGGCGTCGCCGGTGCTATCGTGCTCAACATTGCCGTCTGGGGCGCTGTGGTCGCCTACGTGCTGCAGATGGTTTCCTTTGTGCTGTTGCGCAGAAGGTTTCCGAACGCCAGCCGCCCCTACCGCAGCCCGTGGGGGGTTCCCGGAGCTGTTATCGCCGGCATCCTCTCAGTAGCGATCTTCTTCGGATTCTTCATCAACGAGCCGGCCCGGCCAGCGATTGCGGCTATTGCCGTGGTCTACGTCGTCATGCTGGCGGCATTTGCCATCTGGGGGCGCAAACGGCTGGTCCTCTCGCCCGAGGAGCAATACGCGGTTTCGGGCGGATTACACCGAGACCCGCAAGCGGATGGCTACGGCGGCATCGTCGAGGACGAGCTGCTCGCCCTCGACGGTAAGGACGACCCCCGACTTTGACGAGCTGAAGTGAACGCGGTTAGATTTCGCGGCAGTGCGTGGTGAGCATGCCGATCTTGTCGATCGAAATGGTCACGGTCGACCCTTCGCCGAGGAAGATCGGGGGTTTGCGGCTGTAACCGGCACCCCCCGGGCTGCCGGTGGAGATCAGCGTTCCGGGCAGCAGCGTAGACGTTTTCGAGAGGTAGGAGATGATCTCCGCGACCGTGCGCACCATGTCGCCGCTCGACGCGTCCTGCAGAATGCGACCGTCGACGTGGGTGGTCAGCCAAAGGTTCTGTGGATCGCCGATCTCATCGGCGGTGACCACGAGCGGGCCGGTTGGGGTGAATCCGTCGAAGGACTTGCAGCGCGACCACTGTGCCTCGGAGAACTGCAGGTCGCGCGCGGTGATGTCGTTGACGACCGTGTAACCGAAGACATAGTCCAGGGCGTCGGCGACCGACACGTTGCGGGCCGGGCGGCCGATGATGACGCCGAGTTCGGCTTCGTAGTCGACCTGGGTGGTGAGGTCGCGCGGCCAGGTGATGGTTGAGCCGTGCCCGGTGAGCGAGTTCGGCCAGAGCGAGAACACGGTCGCCGACGTTTCGAGGCGCAGGCTCAGCTCGGAGGAATGGGCGGCATAATTGGCGCCGATCGCGATTATCTGCGGCGGTCGGAGCACCGCGGAGGAGTGCCGCAGTTCGTCGACCGGGGTCAGCACGGCACCGTTGGAGACGGCGTCCAGGCTGATCGCGCGGATGCGTTCATACCCGGCGTCGCCCCGTTCGAGCAGGTCTTGCAGGTCGCGGGGGGCGTCGTCCGTGACGTCGTCGAGAAACAGTGCCGCATCGTCGAAGATCACGGCCAATCGTGGAACGGAGGAGCCGTCAACTCTCAGATGCGCAAATTTCACTCTTCTAGGCTAGCTGGCCCTGCCCCGGGGTCGCCCTGTGGGGTACTCCAACCCTCGAACGGTCTGCTTGGAGGATATCGGGGAAGTCGCCAGCCACAGGTGCATTCCGGCATAGCTGCGCCACGGAGCCCAGTCGGCCCCGCGGGCAGCCAGAGCACGCTGTTCCCCGGCGAGCCCGAGACGGACGGCACCCTGCCGCAGCGCCAGGTCACTCGTCAGCAGAATGTCGGGGCTACCGAGCACCCGCATAGCCACATACCCGGCCGTCCACGGTCCGATTCCGGGCAGCGCTACGAGGCTGGCCTCCAGCTCGGCGCGCGTCTGCCCGAACGACAGCGCCAGATCGCCCGATGTCAGAGCCTGCGCGACCCGCAGAATGGTCTCGATGCGGGCACCCGGCCCGCGCAGTACCGCGCGACCGCCCGCGGCGATCTGCGCCGGGGTGGGAAACAGCAGCCGCGGCTCCGGGCCGGGTAGACGCTCACCGAGTGCGTCGGCCAGTCGCGTCAGCGCGGTGCGGGCGGCTGCGACCGAGATCTGCTGCCCGATCAGCGCCCGAAAAAGTGTCTCCTCGGCATCCATGCTGCCCGGCACGCGGATACCCGGGGTCTGGGTGACGGATGCAGCCAGCGCCGGGTCTGCCTCGAGGTGACGGTCGATCGCCGATGCATCGGCATCGAGGTCGAACAACCGGCGCACCCGGCTGACCAGCGGTGCCAGATCGGCGAGATGCGCGAGACGGATGCTGCAGGCCAGCGCGGGGGCCGCCTCCGTTCCCGACAGGGTCACCTCAACCGCGGCCGTGCCGTGCGGCAACCGCACGGTGCGGGCGTAGCTCGTGCCGGTGGCGCTCTCGACGCCGGGCAGCGCGCGCGTGCCGAGAAACCGCAGCACGCCGGCACCGTCGAACGGTGCCCGTGCCGGCAGCTGCAGCGTGATTCTGGTTTCGGCCTGATCGACGACCGGAGCGGCGTGCTCAGGCGCTGTCCGCCGGGCAGCGCGCACTTCGGACGGGGTACGTTCGTACACGGCGACGACGGTGTCGTTGAACTGGCGCACACTGCCAAACCCGGCGGCGAAGGCCACGTCGGTGATCGGCAGGTCGGTGCTCAGCAATAGCAGGCGGGCGGTCTGCGCACGATGCGCCCGGGCGAGCGCGAGCGGACCGGCACCGAGCTCGGCGACGAGCACTCGGGTGAGATGGCGCGGAGTATAGCCGAGTCGGGCGGCCAGGCCCGGAACACCATCACGCTCCACGACACCGTCAGAAATGAGTCGCATCGATCGGGCGGCGAGATCGTCTCGCATGTTCCAGGCGGGGGAGCCGGGTACCGCGTCGGGCAGGCAGCGTTTGCAGGCCCGCAGCCCGGCATCATGGGCGGCCGCAACCGTGAGGTAGAACGAGACATTGCCGGGTTTGGGCGTGGTAGCCGGGCAGCTCGGCCGGCAGTAGATTCCGGTCGTGCGCACGCCGGTGATGAACTGGCCGTCGAACCGGGTGTCTCGCGAACACATGATGCGGTAACGCTCGGCGAAGACCGGGTCGGTCAGCCCGGTCCGGGTGGCGGGAGAGGTGGTCACCCCTTGAGCCTGCCACGCCTGACCGCCCCGGGGTAGCGGAAATCAGACATGGAACGGCTCGATAGGCTGGAGCGATGAACGCACTGCTGCGCCTCCAGTCCGAGCTCGGACGTCTCGTCAGCGTCGACCCCCATGACTTGGCGGCCAGCCGCACCGACAAGTCTGGCTGGGTGGCCGACGGCACACCGCTCGCCGTCGTTCGCGCCACGACGGTGGACCACGTTCAAGCGGTGCTGCGCATAGCAACCGAATTCCGGGTACCGGTGGTAACCCGCGGCGCCGGAACCGGCCTGGCGGGCGGTGCCTGCGGCACCGACGGTTCCATCGTGTTGAGTGTGGCCGGACTGGGCCGCATCCTCGAGATCAACCCCGACGACGAACTCGCCGTCGTCGAAGCGGGCGTGATCAATCAGCACCTCAACGACGTGCTCGCGCAGCAGAACCTCTGGTTCGCCCCCGATCCGGCCAGCAAAGCCATCTCCACCGTCGGTGGCAACATCGCCACGAACGCCGGCGGCTTGCTGTGCGCCAAATACGGGGTCACCCGGGAGGCGGTACTCGGCCTGACCGTCGTGCTCGCCGACGGCAGCCTGCTGCGCACCGGGCATCGCACAGTCAAGGGCGTCACCGGCTACGATCTCACCGCGCTGCTGACCGGATCCGAGGGCACACTCGGGGTCATCGTCGAGGCGACCGTGCGGGTGCGGTCGCTGACCCCGGGCACGGTAGCCACGATCGGTGCGGTCTTTGAGACGGTCACGGCGGCGGCCGCAGCCAGCGCTGCCGTCACGGCTGCACGCATCCGTCCCGCCATCATGGAACTAATCGACCCGGTCGCACTCGGTCTGGTCGCCACCTACCTTGGGCCAGAAGGCTCGGCCGGACTGCCGTTGGGGCGGGGTGCGTTTCTGCTCGTGCAGACCGACGGCCCGGCAGCGCTCGCCGAGGCCGAGGCGGCTCTGGCGGTACTGCGGGCCGCCGGCGGGGAAGCCAGCCTGTCCACGGATGCTGCCTCGGGCGACCGCCTGCTGGCCATTCGCCGTGCCATGCACCCGGCCCTGGAGCAGTTCGGTCGGGTGCTCATCGAAGACGTGGCGGTGCCACGCTCGCGCATGGCTGAAATGTTCGCCGCGATCGCTGAGATCAGCGCCCGCACCGGCATCGCCATTCCTACGGTCGCCCATGCCGGCGACGGCAACCTGCATCCCAACTTCGTCATTCCGCGCGGCGACACTGCGGATGCGTCGGTGCCAGAGGAAATTTGGGCGGCCGCTGATGAGCTGTTCCAGGCGGCGCTCGCCCTCGGCGGCACGCTCACCGGCGAACACGGCGTCGGTGTTCTGAAGCGTCGCTGGCTGCAGGGCGAGATCGGCGACACGAGCCTCGCCTTGCAACGCCAGCTCAAAGCGGTCTTTGACCCGTTGGGTATTTTGAACCCCGGCACCATGTTCGACGCCTGAGTGGCGCGGGCGGTGCCCCGTCGATTTTCACATCGTTCCCGGTACCGGGGCCGGTATTCTCTAATCATGAGCCTCGACCAGCCACCAGGCCACGACCCGGCCCCCGTGCAGAGGCCGGAACAGTCTCTTCCCGTGCAGGCGAGTCCGGCCCCGGTGCAACCGGTCTGGAGTCGGCCGGTGCGCCCGTCGCGCGCCGGCCGCATCGTCGTCGCCGTTGTCGGCATCGTGCTCGCCGGGCTGGCCCTGCTCGTTGTGTTCGTGTATTTGACCACCTTCCTCGGAACCGGCGCGCTGCTGTTCGGACTGCTCCTGGCTCTGCTGCCGCTGGCTGTCGTGCTACTCGCGGTGCGCTGGATCGATCGCTGGGACCCGGAGCCGCGGCCCGCGTTGATCTTCGCGCTGCTCTGGGGTGCCGGAATCTCCATTTTTAGCGCCCTGGTGTTCGACCTCGGCGTGCAGATCACGATTGCGGCCAGCGCGGGCGCGCTCACCGGGAGTGATTTCGCATCCGCTGTTATTCAAGCCCCGATTGTGGAGGAAGTCGCCAAGGGCTTTGGCGTGCTCGTGTTGTTCTGGGCGGTGCGACGACATTTCGGCGGCCCCGTCGACGGCATCGTCTACGCCACCACGATCGCGGCCGGCTTCGCGTTCTCGGAGAATATTCAGTACTTCGGCCTGGCCATGACCGAGGGCACCGCGCAGAGCCTTGGCATCACTTTTCTGCTGCGCGGGGTATTCTCGCCGTTCGCGCATGTCACGTTCACGATCTGCATCGGGCTCGCTCTCGGCCTGGCTGCGCGCCGCGGCGCCACCAAGAGCGCAGCGGTCGGCTACTTTCTGCTCGGCCTGGTGCCCGCGATCGCCCTGCACGCGCTCTGGAACGGCTCAACCTTCGTGCTCGCCGCCGACGCCTCGGTGCTGTTCTACTACGTGGTTGTGCAGGTGCCGTTGTTCATCGTCGCCATCCTGATCGTGGTGTTCCTGCGCCGCCAAGAGGAACGCATCACCCTGCGCCGGCTGCACGAATACTCGCAGGCCGGGTGGTTCACGCCGGCGGAGGTCTCCATGCTGGGAACCGGCGCCGGCCGACGCCAGGCGCTGGCCTGGGGCAGACGACAGGACCGACCGAAGAAACTCGCAATGAGGCGCTTCATAGCGGATGCCACGCGACTCGCCTTCGTGCGCGACCGCCTCGTTCGTGGCCAGAGCACCCCGGCACTGCACGCCTATGAGGCGCGACTGTTCCAGCTCCTGATGAATCATCGGGCCGACGTACTCGGGCCGACACTGCCCGGTGCGGCGCCAGCGGCACGGTAGTCGCGCTCACCCGGACCGCGATTCTGCGGTTGCAAGATCGGCAGCACCAACAGAAACCCGCCGCCTCGGTGGTGTGGCAATGCCGACGACTCTACCGATGCGACGAGTTGGTGTACGTCAAGAGTGCACCCGTCGGCGACCGGGCGCAAGCATTATTTTTGAAGGTCCCGCTCGGTGTGCATTCCGGCGCTGAATCCGGTTGGATAGGGGCATGACTGATTTGAATTCCAAGCCCGAAATTGACTTCCCCGAGGGCGCAGCGCCCGAACAACTCGAGATCACCGATGTCGTCGTCGGTGACGGCGCCGAGGCCACCGCCGGTGCCACCGTTGACGTGCACTACCTTGGCGTCGAGTTCTCGTCCGGCGATGAATTCGACTCGTCCTGGAACCGGGGCCAGTCGATCAACTTTCCGCTGCGTTCGCTCATCGCCGGCTGGCAGCAGGGTATTCCCGGAATGAAGGTCGGCGGCCGGCGCAAGCTCATCGTGCCCCCGCACCTCGCCTACGGGCCAGCCGGTTCCGGCCACCGTCTGTCCGGCCAGACCCTGATCTTCGTCATCGACCTGCTCGGCGTGAGCTAGGCGCAGTCCCACTGAAGTGCCACACCGGCCGGGATGCCGCTGATAAAGTCGCATCTCGGCCGGTGCAGTTCATCGTGTTTGCCCCGGTTCGTGGCGACAGGGGAGCAACGCCACCAGATATCAGCGCAGGGCGGCTAGAGCAGGGTCGCTGCCGGCTCCGGGTCGAGTGGGAACCGCCGTCCGGTGATCGATGCGGGCACGATCTCGACGAAGACCGGCTTGACCGTTGGAATCAGCGGCCGCAACGGCAAGCCCCCGGCAACATCGATCTCACCCTGGGTGTCAAGCGCCCTGGCTGTTCCATGCACGACGACGCTCCACGCGTCGTCCCGGCCCACGCCATCCGTTTCAAAAGCAACCCGGTTGTTGACCGTGAGTTCGACCAGTTTGGTGCCGGCTGCGGTGCGAAACAACAGCCGCCGGTCGGCCGCGATGAAGTTGACCGGAAAAATATCGGGTATCCCGCCCACGGACACCGCGAGGCGCCCCAGACTGGCCGAGAGCAGCGCATCCCAACATTCTTCATCGCTGAGAATCTGCACCGTTACTGCAGCCGCGTTCGCATCGTCGAGAGTCATGATCCATCGTGACACGCCGGAAGCTTCAGGGCGAGGGAAAGAGACCCGATTGCTGTGCTGGAACTGGCCAAAGGCGGCCGGGTATATTGCCCCGACAACGTGGGGCGCGTACCGTCAATCAGGAATTTTTCCGGATCGACGGCCGCGCTGCGCCGTCGCCCCAAAAAACAGCGCCGGCAGCAGCGGTCAGGCGGCTACATGCCGTTGGCGGCCCTGACCCGGTTGACCAGATCGCGCCACGGACCGTTCATCTCCTGTTCGGCGAGCACCACTTCGTGTGGGGCACACCGAATGCGGTAGGCGAACCGGTCGGGGGTGGCCTCGCTGTCGGTGACTTCGTCCCAGGGCAGGGAGTTTAGAAACTCGGTCCAGAGATTCGGGTCGGGTTGTTCTTCGACCTGGACTTCCCAGGTCTGGCGGATGCCCGCCATCCCGCCGCTGCGGGAGACGATGACTTTCATAGCGCGATGTTACTCCGATGGTTGGGGCGGGGGCGGGGCCGGGGCCGGGGTCGGGGCTGGTGGCGTCGGCGTTGTGGGTTGCGTGAGTGCCGGTGCAGGGGATGCCGCCACCACACCGACCGTCGCCCAGGCCTGCAGAACCGCGTCGTGGGCGGTGGAACTGGTGCCGTAGAGACGAGCGGCCGTGTCGGCCGTGGCCGCCGCGAAGGCGGCAAAGTTGCTCCTCCGGTCGAGACCGGTACCGGTCAGCGTGTCGTACCAAATGCGACCGGGTGTTTCCCAGGCATTGCCGCCGAGACTCTCCGCAACCAGGAAGAACGCACGGTTGGGGATGCCCGAGTTCAGGTGCACCCCGCCATTGTCGTCCTCCGTTTCAACGTAACCGGCCATGCTGGCGGGCTGCGGATCCTTACCGAGGACATCGTCGTTGTACGCCGTACCGGGCGCTTTCATCGAACGGAGGGCTTCGCCCTCGACCTGGTCGGTGAACAGGCCTTCGCCGATCAGCCAGCTGGCCTCGGCCGTCGATTGTTTTCTGGCGTGCTGCTCGACCAGGGCGCCGAAGACGTCGGAGATGGACTCGTTCAAGGCCCCCGACTGGCCCCGGTATTCCAGGTTTGCCGTGAACTGAGTGACGCCGTGTGTGAGCTCGTGCCCGATCACACTGAGCGAAATCGTGAATCGGTTGAAGACCTCCCCGTCGCCGTCGCCGAACACCATGCGTTCGCCGTCCCAAAAAGCGTTGTCGTATTGCTTGCCGTAGTGCACGGTCGCGTCCAGCGGAAGTCCGAAGCCGTCGACACTGTCCCGACCGAACTGCGACCAGAACAGGGTCTGGGTGGAGCCGAGACCGTCGTAGGCCTCGTTCACGGCTGGATCGCTACCGGGCGCTTGGCCTTCGGCGCGCACCCGGCGACCGGGCAGGCGCTCCTGGCCGCCGGCATCTGAAATTGTGCGGTCAAACTCGCCCGGGATACGAGTAGGCAGAGTGCGAGCCCCGGAATAGGCAAACGGACGCGCCCCACCGCGCAATTGCCGAATCTGCGAGTCCCGCAGCAGCGACTGCCGCGCGGCCGCCGCAGCCTGTGCGAATCGGGGGCCGTCAAGTTTCGCCAGCCGCACCAGCAGGTACGGCGGAACGATCGTGCAGTGCGGGGGGAGTCTGGGATTCAGCGGAAACGGCGCAGTGTCCATGAACAGAGTCTGGCACCGGCCACCGACATTGCAACCGCTCCGGCGCCGAGCAGTACGGCTTCGATCATGCCTTCACCTCCGATCACCTGTCGTGGCGGTCGCTCGCCGACGGGCCATGGAATGCGACCATGCCCACCCTGACCGCGCGAGCGCGGCATCTTCGCCGGTGACGAATCCATCCCCGACACGGTCGCGGCCACCCTCGAGTGAATCAGCCAAAGAGCCGGTCGATCGAGGTTTCTGCGTAGCGGATGTCTAGGCTGGGTGCATGCGCGCACAAGACGACCCCACGCCCTTGGTTTCTCGTACCCCGCTGACCGACCGACTCGGCTGGCTCGGATTGCGTAGCGGGCAGATTCTGCTCGTCATCCTCCTGTCCGCCGTGGTCATCTACGGGCTGGTGCAGCTCAAGCTCGTCGTTATTCCCGTGCTGATCGCCATCATCCTCGCCGCGGCATTGAGCCCGGTCATCAACGGCCTGCGCCGGCGCGGCGTCGCTGCGATTCTGGCCACCTGGATCACCCTGCTCGGCGGCATTGCCTTTTTCGGCGGCATCATCACGCTCATCGTCTTCGCGGTGCGCGATCAGTGGAACGAGCTATTTTCCTCGGCCTCCCAGGGCATCGATCGTCTGCAACAGTTTCTCATCGAGGGGCCGATCCAGATTGACGAGAAGCAGATAGACGACGCGCGCACCGCGGTGGTTGATTTCCTCACCAGCAGTCAGTTCGGCACCGGAGCGCTCGCCGGAGCGTCGGTAGTGTTCGAGCTGGTGACCGGGGCCGTGCTGCTCGTGGTTATTCTGTTCTTCTTTCTAAAGGACGGCGACCAAATCTGGAACTTCTTCCTGACGCCCTTCAAGGGCGAGCGCCTCGCCCGCGGGCGCCGCATCGGCCAGACCTCGCTGCGGGTGCTCGGCGGCTACGTGCGCGGCACGGCGATCGTCGCCGCCGTCGATGCAACCGCGATCGGTGTCGGCCTGGCCATTCTGCAGGTGCCGCTTGCCCTGCCGCTGGCGGTGATCGTGTTCCTCGGAGCGTTCATTCCGCTGATCGGTGCGACCGCGGCCGGTGTCCTCGCCGCCCTGGTGGCCCTCGTCGCGAGCGGGCCGGGCGTCGCGCTGATCGTCATCATCATCGTGATCGCCGTCAACCAGCTCGAGGGCAATTTTCTGCAGCCGGTTGTCATGGCTCAGTCGCTCAAGCTGCATCCGCTCGTCATTCTGGTGGGGTTGACCGCCGGAACCATCCTCGGCGGCATCGTCGGCGCCGTGCTGTCGGTGCCGATCGCGGCCGTCGCGTGGGCCATCGCCAAGGCCTGGCACGCAGCGGATGTTCCGCGCCCGCGCGCGATCCCGCCCAAGCGTCGCGTACGTAAGCGCTGACCCGGCGCATCCATGTCGCCTCGTCGGTCTACCCGTGCTCGTGCCACCCGCGTGACTGGAGAACAATGACCACGCACAGCCCCTTCCACCTGCCGCGCCCACGCCTGACGCTCGCGCAGGCGACCCAACTTGCCCGCGATCGGTTTGGAGTCACGGGCGCCGTCAGGGAACTCGGCAGCCACCAAGACCGCAACTTTCGCATCGAGACGGATACCGCCACCGTCGTTCTCAAAGTCTCCAACCCGGCCATCGCCACGGTCGAGCTCGAGGCTCAAAACGCTGCCCTGGCGCACCTCGACAGCGCTGGACTCGACGTTCCCGCAGTCGTTGCCGGGATCGACGGCCGTGCGATTCAGCGCGTCACCGTCGACGGACAAAACCTGGACCTGCGCCTGCTGACCTATGTCGACGGGCATCCGCTGACCGACTCCGTGCGCCTCTCGAACGAGCAGATCTGCTCGCTCGGTGACGTGGCCGGTCGCATTGTTCGCGGCCTCGCCGACTTCGAGCACCCGGGAGCCGACCGGTTTCTGCAGTGGGACCTGCGGCGCGGCGGCGAGGTCATCGACGCCCTCCTTCCCGCTGTCGACGACGATGCCCGCCGCGAGCGACTGCGCAGGGTCACCGACGCCGCCCGGCAGCAGCTCGCACGGGTCGCCGCCGACCTGCGGGTGCAGACCATTCACGGTGACCTGACCGACGACAACGTGGTGAGCCGGGAGGACGTCGCCGAGACCATCACCGGCGTGATCGACTTCGGCGATGTGGCCCACGGCTGGATCATCGCCGAGCTTGCCGCGACGTGTGCGTGCGTGCTCTACCGCAGCCCGCAGCATCCACTCGCCATTCTCGACACGATCGAGGCTTTCGCCGCGCAGGTGCCGCTCACCGACGCCGAACTCACCGCCCTGTGGCCCCTGATCGTGCTGCGCACGGCGGTACTCGTCGTGAGCGGCGAACAGCAGGTGCACCTCGACGGTGACAACGACTACGCCGACGCCAACCGTGCCAGGGAGTGGCTCGCCTTCGACACGGCGGCCGACCAAACCGCAGCGCAGATCGAAGCCCTCATTCGTCTGGCGCTGACCGACGAGGGCGCGCCGGTCGTGGCCAGCAACCACCCCCTGTTCGGCCCACTGGAGCCGGCGGCCATCATCGACCTGTCGGTCACAAGCGCCGTGTTCGATGCCGGAAGCTGGCTCGAGCCCGGCATTGACGAGCGGGTGGCAGCGGATGCCGCAGCCCATCTCGGCCACGCCGTCACCCGTTACGGCGAGTACCGGCTGTCGCAGACCCGCCGAGACACGGCCGACGAGTCGATCACCCTGGCTCTCGGCGTCGAGGTGTATCTGTCTGCCGAAAGCCCGGTCATGGCACCGATCGACGCGACCGTGGTGGTGGTCGATGCCGATACGGTTCGGCTGGAAGGCGGCAACTACGACCTCTGGTTGACCGGCGTCGACGCTGCCGCCCTCGACGGCCAGGCCATTCAAGCCGGAAACGCTCTCGGCACGATCTCCGGCGCCGTGGGCGCGCGCTCCATCGGAGCACGGCACGGCACGGCCATCGCCCGCGTGACGGTGCAGACCAGCCGGCTCCGCGGCATCCGCCCCCCGTTTTTCGTCGCACCGTCGAGCGCTTTGCTGTGGCAACGGGTCTGCCCCGACCCCTCTGCCCTGCTCGGACTGGCGACCATGCGCCCGCTCGCCGACCCAGCCGCCCTGTTGCAGCGCCGCGACACGGTCTTCGCGCGCGTGCAGGAACACTATTACGCGGCACCGCCGCAGATTGAACGCGGCTGGAAACACCATCTCATCGACACCCACGGCCAGAGCTACGTCGACATGATCAACAACGTCACGACCGTCGGACACGGTCACCCGCGGATTGCCGAGGCGGCACGCAGCCAGTGGTCGCTGCTCAACACCAACTCCCGTTTTCACTACGAAGAGCTCGTGCGGTTCACCGAGCGCCTCGCCGTACTCGCTCCCGACCCGCTCGACACCGTATTCCTGGTCAACAGCGGCACCGAGGCCGTCGACCTGGCCCTGCGCCTGGCCCTGACCCATACCGGCCATGACACCGTGCTTGCGGTGCGGGAGGCGTACCACGGCTGGTCGATGGCAGCGGATGCCGTCTCCTCCTCGGTCGCCGACAACCCGCGGGCGCTGGAGACGAGGCCGGACTGGGTGCATCTCGTCGAGGCACCGAACGCCGTGCGCGGCAAATACCGGGGCCTGCAGTCGGCGCCGCACTACCTGAGCGATCTCGACGGCGACCTGCAGACCCTCGCCGGAGACGGACGCACGGTCGCCGCGTTCATCGCCGAACCGGTGTTCGGCAACGCCGGCGGTGTGCTGCTGCCCGATGGCTACCTGGCCGGAGTCTACGAGAAAGTGCGCTCGCGCGGCGGGCTCTGCATCGCCGACGAGGTGCAGGTGAGCTACGGGCGCCTCGGCCAATACTTCTGGGGCACCGAACAGCAAAACGTGGTTCCCGACATCATCACCATCGCCAAGGCGATGGGCAACGGGCATCCGCTCGGGGCGGTGATCACCCGCCGGGACATTGCCGAACGTTTCGCCGACGACGGACCCTTCTTCTCCTCCGCGGGTGGCAGTCCGCTCAGCTGCCGCATCGGCCTCACCGTGCTCGACATCATGCGCGACGAAGGCCTGCAGCAAAATGCCGAGGCGGTTGGTCGGCACCTGAAGCGGGGACTCGAGCGTCTCGGCGAACGATTCGATCTGGTCGGTGCGGTCTACGGCACGGGGCTCTACCTCGGCGTCGAACTGGTGAGTGATCGGGCCGACTTCACGCCGGCCACCGCCGTCGCCGCCGTGATCTGCGACGAACTGTTGCTGCGCGGCTGCATCGTGCAGCCCACCGGCGACTTCAAGAACGTACTCAAGATCAAGCCGCCGCTCTGCCTCAGCGTCGCCAGCGCCGACCATTTTTTGCTCGCTCTCGAAGACGTGCTGGGCGTACTCACGACCTGAGACGGGTCTCAAATTCGCCCAGCGTGACCGCGTCGGCCGCCCACTCTGCTAAAGTATGAAGGTTGCCGTTCAACGGCCGCGGATAAAGAGAGCTCAGGCATTCAGCCAAGGGCACCGCGCAGTGAGAGAAAGGGGATCCCACTTTATGGCACTCGAACCAGATGCTAAGAAGGCGATCATCGAAAAGTACGCTACCCACCCAGGCGACACCGGGTCCCCGGAAGTTCAGATTGCAATGCTCACGCAGCGCATTCTCGACCTCACGGAGCACCTGAAAGAGCACAAGCACGACCACCACTCACGTCGTGGCCTGCTTCTTATGGTTGGTCAGCGTCGCCGTCTGCTCGGTTACCTGTCGGACATCGACATTACTCGGTACCGCACACTGATCGGCAGCCTCGGCCTGCGTCGCTAACGTTCTTCCAGCGAATGCAGCGTTGATAACGCGAACTTCTTACAAACGGGTCGTCACCTTGCAGGTGGCGGCCCGTTTTGTTTGCCCCGCGTTGTGAAAACGGATGCCTCTGGCCAGATTTAAACGGAGATGCCGACCCAAAAAACCTCGCCCGGTCGCGTGCGGACCCTCGAGCGCTAGCATGGAGAGTCGGTAATAAACGGATCGGACCCCACCACGCATGAGTCTCTGGCGCATCAAAAGTATTGAAGATTCCATCGCAGACTCGCTGGAGAAGGGCCATAGTCTCAAACGGACCCTCGGCACCTGGGACCTCATGATCATGGGTGTCGCCGTGGCTGTCGGCGCGGGCATTTTCTCGGTCGGTGCCAAGGCAGCGGGCAGTTATGCCGGTCCGTCTGTCACGCTCGCCTTCTTGCTGGCCGCCTTCACCTGTGCCCTCGCCATCATGTGTTATGCCGAGTTTGCCTCCGCTGTGCCGGTCGCCGGCTCCGCCTACACCTTCACCTACGCCACCCTCGGCGAGCTGCTCGCCTGGATCATCGGCTGGGATCTGATCCTCGAGATGCTTACCGCCGCTGCCGTGATCGCCAAGTATTGGGGCATCTACCTCAGCACCGTGTTCGACCTGGCCGGCTGGAACGTTCCTTCTACGATCAGCGTTCTGGGGCTCGACGTCAGCTGGGGCGCCTTCGTCATCGTGGCCATTTTCACCGCGCTGCTCGTGCTCGGCACTCAGCTCTCCGCTCGGGTTGCGAGCGTCTTCACCATCATCAAGGTCGCCATCGTCGTCTTCGTCATCGTCGTCGGGGCTTTCTTCATCAATCCGAAAAACTACACCCCGTTCATCCCGGCCGAAGTTCCCACGACCGGCGGCGGCGATGATGTCTGGATGCAGTCGCTGTTCTCCTTCATGACCGGTGCGGCTCCCGCCCAGTACGGCCTGTTCGGCCTGCTCGCCGGCGCTTCCCTGGTCTTCTTCGCGTTCATCGGCTTCGACGTCGTGGCCACGAGCGCCGAAGAGGTGAAGAACCCGCAGAAGACCCTGCCGCGCGGCATCTTCGCCGGCCTCGCCATCGTCACCGTGCTCTACCTCGGCGTGAGCTTGGTGCTCACCGGCATGGTGCCGTACACGGTGCTGGCCGATGACCCCAATGCCTCCCTGGCGACCGCATTTGTTGCCGTCGGCGCCGGGTGGGCCGCGCAGGTTATTTCCCTCGGAATCCTGGTGGGCCTCACAACCGTGATCATGGTGTTGTTGCTCGGTCTTTCCCGGGTGTTGTTCGCGATGAGTCGCGACGGTCTGTTGCCACGCTGGCTCAGCGTCACGAGCGAGAAGCGCCGCACTCCGGCCCGCATTCAGATCATTTCCGGCACCGCCGTCGCTCTCATCGCCGGGCTCACCGACGTGGGCGTGCTGGAAGAAATGATCAACATCGGTACGCTGTCGGCCTTTGTTCTGGTCAGCATCGCCGTCGTCGTGCTTCGCAAGAAGCGACCAGACCTGCCTCGTGCCTTCAAGGTGCCGTTCTCGCCGGTGCTGCCTATTCTGTCGGCCGGGCTGTGCTTCTGGCTGATGCTCAACCTCACCACGCTCACCTGGGCGCGGTTTGCGGTCTGGCTGGCCGTCGGCTTCATTGTCTACTTCGCCTACGGTCGTCGCCATTCCGTGCTCGGCATCAAGCAGCGTGCTGCCCTTGCGGAGAGCGCAAAAGCGTCGGTCACCCAGCCTTAGGGCCGGGGACCGGGGCAGCCACCAAGATCCATTCGGCACCGACCGCGGGCCACGCCGATGCGCGCGCCCCTGCTGCCGTGCCAGGACCGACGGTTTCTGGAGGGTCTGTTAGAATTAGGGCGGTTAATCTTGGGATTGGCCGGTTATCTGGAGCGGCCCGGTAGAACGCTGGTTGTCGGTGGTGATTTTCCAACACGGTTTGCACGTGCTGGTGAGTTTCTTCTGATGGCCAGCGGTTACGCCGTTTGACACTGCTCCCTGTCCCACTCGCCTGCCATATGGGCACGCGAGCCTTCATCGCCAGCATGGCGAGAAGCAAACCTAAAGGAGAAAACCCCCACATGGAGGGTCCAGAAATCACGTTCGCCGAAACCGTTATCGATAACGGCAAGTACGGCAAGCGCACCATCCGTTTTGAAACCGGGCGTCTCGCCCAGCAGGCGCAGGGCTCTGCCGCCGCGTACATCGACGAAGAGACGATGCTGCTCTCCGCCACGAGCGTCAGCAAGCAGCCGAAGGACAACTTCGACTTCTTCCCGCTCACCATTGACGTCGAAGAGCGCATGTACGCTGCCGGCCGCATCCCGGGCAGCTTCTTCCGTCGCGAAGGTCGTCCCTCGACCGACGCGATCCTCACCTGCCGTCTGATCGACCGGCCACTGCGCCCGTCGTTCGTCGACGGTCTCCGTAACGAGATCCAGGTTGTCATCACCGTCCTGGCCATCGAGCCCGACGAACTCTACGACGTTCTCGCCATCAACGCGGCCTCGATGTCGACCCAGCTCGCCGGTCTTCCGTTCTCCGGACCGATCGGTGGCGTTCGTGTCGCCCTGATCCCCGACGAGAACGGTGGCGGCCAGTGGGTCGCCTTCCCGAAGCACTCGCAGCTGGACGATGCTGTGTTCAGCATGGTCGTCGCCGGCCGCGTGGTCACGGATGCCGCCGGCGCGCAGGACGTCGCGATCATGATGATCGAGGCCGAAGCGACCGACGCCGCCTGGAACCTGATCAAGGGTGGCGCCATTGCGCCGAACGAAGCCGTTGTCGCTCAGGGCATTGAGGCCTCCAAGCCCTTCATCAAGCAGCTCGTTTTCGCACAGCAGCAGGTAGCCGACGCTGCCGCCAAGCCGACCGCCGACTTCGCCCTGTTCCCGCCGTACCAGCCGGCGACCTATGACGCCGTCGCCGCGCTGTCCTACGACCAGCTCAAGACGATCTATGCGATTGCCGACAAGGTCGAACGTCAGAACGCCGACGACGCGCTCAAGGCATCCGTCAAGACCGCCATCGCCGCCAAGGTCGACGCCGGTCAGCTCGACGCGAGCGCCAACAACCAGGTCAACGCGGCGTACAAGTCGGTCACCAAGCTCGTCGTGCGCTCCCGCGTTCTCGACGAGGGCATCCGTATCGACGGTCGCGGGCTGGCGGACATCCGTCCGCTTGACGCCGAGGTTGCGGTCATCCCGCGCGTGCACGGCTCGGCCATCTTCCAGCGCGGCGAAACCCAGATTCTGGGAGTCACCACCCTGAACATGCTCAAGCTCGAGCAGTCGATCGATTCGCTGAACCCGGTCACCAAGAAGCGCTACATGCACAACTACAACTTCCCGCCCTACTCCACCGGTGAAACCGGTCGGGTCGGAACGCCGAAGCGCCGCGAGATCGGGCACGGAGCGCTCGCTGAGCGCGCCCTGGTTCCGGTCCTGCCGACGCGTGAGGAGTTCCCGTACGCCATCCGTCAGGTCTCCGAGGCGCTCAGTTCGAACGGATCCACCTCGATGGGTTCCGTCTGCGCCTCCACCCTGTCGCTACTGAACGCCGGAGTGCCGCTGCGCGCCCCGGTCGCCGGCATCGCCATGGGCCTGATCAGCGACACCGTTGACGGCCAGACCCGCTACGCGGCCCTCACCGACATCCTCGGCGCCGAAGACGCTCTCGGCGACATGGACTTCAAGGTGGCCGGCACGAGCGAATTCATCACCGCGATCCAGCTCGACACCAAGCTCGATGGCATCCCCGCCTCGGTCCTGGCTGGCGCACTGATGCAGGCGAAAGACGCCCGCACCACGATCCTCTCCGTGCTCAACGCGGCGATCGACGCTCCCGACGAGATGGCGCCCACCGCGCCCCGCGTCATCAGCGTGCAGATCCCCGTCGACAAGATCGGCGAGCTGATCGGCCCGAAGGGCAAGACCATCAACTCGATCCAGGACACCACCGGTGCCGACATCTCGATCGAGGAAGACGGCACCGTGTACATCGGCGCCGTCGACGGACCGTCGGCCGAAGCCGCTCGCGCCCAGGTCAACGCCATCGCGAACCCGACCAACCCCGAGGTCGGTGAGCAGTTCCTGGGAACCGTCGTCAAGATCGCCGCGTTCGGTGCCTTCGTCTCGCTGCTTCCGGGCAAGGATGGTCTGCTGCACATCTCTGAGGTGCGTAAGCTTGCAGGTGGCAAGCGCGTCGAGAACGTCGAAGACGTGCTCGGGGTCGGCCAGAAGGTTCTCGTGGAAATCACGAAGATCGATGACCGTGGCAAGCTGTCGCTCGCCCCGGTACTCGACGAAGCTGCTGACACCGAAGGTCGCGCTGCGGCTTCCGACAGCGCTGACGCTTCGATCGAGGACTAATACCCCGGTCCAACCTGCCCCACTAGATCTCCCGATCACCTCTCGCCAGGTCGGTCGGGTAGACGGAAGGCCCGCACTGCTTGCAGTGCGGGCCTTTTCGCGCCTGCGGGCCTGCAGAACCGCGACCATGCCTTGCCGACTTCCCGCACCGGGTTTACCGTTCAGCGCATGACAAATCATCGGTTAATCGTGCGCTTCCTGTCGCGCCTCGGCGCCCTCTCCCTGCTCACCGTCGGCCTGGTCGCGGGCGTGGCAACCGCTCCGGCGCTCGCGCAGTCCACCGCGCAGTCCAGCGCGGCATCGGCTCTGGGCTATGTCGCCCTCGGTGACTCATTCACGGCCGGTCAGGGCGCCCCGCCGTACGCGAGCGACGGCACCTTGTGCCTGCGCAGCAAGCGGGCGAGCTACCCGGTGATCGCGGCCCTGGTCAGCCCGTATCGGCTGGTCGCCAACCGGGCCTGCTCCGGCGCCAGCACGGCGGATATCCCGGCTCAGCTCCTCGGGGTCAGCACGCGCACCGCACTGGTCACCCTGACCGTCGGTGGCATCGATGCCGGCTCGAACGCCGTTCTGGCGGCGTGCGCCCCCGACCCGACCAGCCCGGTCTGCGGCGGCGCCATCGATAACAGCCTGGCCGCGCTCGGTGTTCTCGCCCCGAAGCTCGTGGCCACCTATTCAGCCGTGGCGGCGGCCGTCCCGCAGGCGAAGATCGCGGTACTGAGTTACCCGCGCCAGTTCAAACCCGGTTTCTCCCCGCTCGGCGATCTGGTGAACACGGCGACCGACGCCCTGAACGGCGTCATCGCCGGGTCCGTCGCGGCCATGGCGACTCCGCGCATCCGCTTTGTCGACGCCGCACAGGAATTCGCCGGACACGGTATCGGATCCGTGATTCCGTACTTCGCATTTGATCCGCTGAACCCGCTTGCGGTGGCGAACTTTCACCCGAACACGCTCGGAAACAGCCTCGGTTACACGAGGGCTCTCGCCAACGATGGGGTGTTGCGTCGGCCGTAGCCCGCGTCGCGGCATAATCTAAATGAAGGAATTATAAAGTAGCGATATACTAAAGCTGTGATGTCTTCTGATCTCCCCGCCGCGCAATTGAAGTCCGAGTTGTTCAAGTCGCTCGGGCATCCATTGCGCGTGCAGGTTTTGGAGCAGCTCATTGCTGGGGAACGTTCGGTCGGTTCGCTGGCTGAAGGGCTCGGCTGCGAGCTGTCCAACCTCTCACAGCAGCTCGCCGTGCTGCGCCGCGCTGGCGTGGTCGCGACCCGCCGCGAGGGCAACTCCATCTTCTATGCCCTGCGAGACCCGAGCGCGGTCGAGTTGCTGGCGGCGGCCAAGCGCATGGTGCTGGCCAACCTGACCGACTCGCACGCCATGCTCCAGCACCTCGAGAAGGAATAGCGTCTCGGTACGCTGTGCCGACAGGAGTCAGACAACTGTCGGCCCGTGTCGCTTATGTGATCACCTCATCGCTCGCGGCTACTTCGCGCAGTGAGACCTTCGCTATAGGTCGTTCCCGGCGTAGGAGAGGTTGAAGCTCTTGTTGGCCAGCGGAAAGTCAGGAACGATCGTCTCTGACAGGGCGTGCGGTACGGCGGGCCAGTTGAAGAAGGACGGGTCGACGATTTTCACCCGGGCGAGCGTGCCGTCTGCGGCGAGTTCGACCCGGTGGGTGGCGGTTCCGCGCCACGCCTCGACCAGGCCCAGCCCGGTGCCGGCCGACGTCGGATTCACGATGAAGGCCGTTCCGGTGTGGCCGTGCAATCGCCGCAACAGGTCCAGGGCGAGGGCGATGGAGACCTCCACCTCTCGGGCGCGCACGGTGTACCGGGCTAGGACATCGCCACCCTCCTCGGTGACGACGTGGAAGACCTCGCCGAGGTTGACGAACGGATGCTGGATGCGAGCATCCGTAGCGATGCCGGACGCGCGGGCGACGTAGCCGAGGGTTCCGATCGTGGTCGCGTGCTCGTTGGAGAGCCGGGCAGTGCCGGTGAAACGACCGCGCACGATGGCGTGGCCGAGCGTGATGCCGACCAGTTCGGCCATGGCCGCGCTCACGCTGGTGAGCTCGGCCGCATCGGGGAGTGCGTTCACCCGCGTGCCGCCGACGCTGAGGGCGCCGCGCAGCAGGCGATGCCCGGTGACCGATTTGTTGATGCGCAGCAGTTGCTCGCGCAAACCCTGCGCATGGGCGTCGATGATGCCGAAGCCCACGTCATTGGCGAGGGAACCGAGGTCGGTTACGTGGTTGTACAGCCGTTCGAGCTCCAGTAGCAGGGCGCGCAGCAGCCGATCGGGCTCGGAGACCTCGATACCGGCGGCCTGCTCGACGGCCATGACGTAGGCGAGGGAGTGGCCAACGGCGGTGTCACCGCTGATCTGCTCGGCCAAAAGCACTCCCGCGGCGGCGGTCTTGCCCTCGAACACCTTCTCGACGCCGCGGTGCAGATACCACTGGCGGGCTTCCATGCGCACGATGGTCTCGCCGACGACCGAGAATCGAAAGTGACCCGGCTCGATGATGCCGGCGTGGATCGGACCGACGGCAATCTCGTAGACGCCGGGGCCTTCCACCGGCACGAACGGGAACGATTCGACGTCGGGCTCGAACTCGGGCACGACGGCGTTGGCACGCAGCATCGGGTACCAGCCGCGCGGCCAGTGGCCGTGGCGCACCAGGCGGTGCGGCTGCGGGTGGTTGCGGGGAACGACGCCATACAGGTCGCGTAGTTCGCGCTCGAAGTTGCCGGCCGACAGGGAGATTTCGGCGAGGCTGGGGATCCAGGCGTCGTCCCGCGGCACCCTGACCGAGAGGTCGGCGCGTTGCGACGGGGTGACTCCGACGAAGGAATAGACGATGCGAAAGTCGTCGTCGTCCTCGTGGCAGGCGACCAGGGCCAGGCGGCTGCCGGCGTCCAGCAGTGCGCCGGCGTCGCTCGGAAGTTGGGAACGGTCGAGGTGGCGCAGTTCGACCTCGCCAGCAGCCAGGTTCGTGTCGGCGGCCGGGTCGTGGGGCGTTCGCTCGTCAGTCATCAGTTGGTACCTCCCAGAACGGCTGTGGCCTGCAGCAGCAGGGTGCCGACCGGTTCGGCGACGAACGCGACCGTCGCCGTCGTCGCCAGGGCCAGAATGATCGGCAGGCGTGGCCCGTGGGCCGAGTAGTCGGGCGTGAACGCAACATCATCCGGGGGAGCGCCGACGGTCATCTGCACGGTCAGTCGGGTGAACGCGGCGAAGATCACGAGCAGCAGCACGAGGGCCGCTGCGACGACGCCGCCGAGGCCCACCGACCAGCCGGCCATGAAGATGCCGATTTCGGAGAAGAAGATGCTGAACGGCGGAAAACCGACGATGGCGGCCATGGCAATGAGCCACGGTACGGCGAGGCCGGGCCGTCGCACTAGCAGGGCGCGCACGTCCGAGATCACCGGGGTGCCTTCGACCTGGAGGATGCGTCCGGAGATCACGAACAGGGTCGCCTTGATCAGGCCGTGGCCCAGAATGTAGAGCAGTACCGAGGGCAGCGCGGCCGGTCCGATGGCGACACCGATCGCCATCAGACCCATGTGTTCGATGCTGGAGTAGGCGAGCATCCGCTTGTAGTCGCGTTGGCGGATGAGCAGGGAAGCCGCCACGAGCAGGGAGAGCAGGCCGCCGATGCTGAGCATGATGCGCAGAAACTCCGGGCCGATCACGAGGTTGGTGATCGACTGGATGCGCAGGATGGCGTAGAGCGCGACCGAGAGCAGTACGCCGGACATGAGGCCGGAGACCGGCGCCGGGGCCTGGCTGTGGGCGTCCGGCAGCCAGCTGTGCATCGGGGCGAGGCCCGCTTTGGTGGCGAAACCGAGCACGGCGAGGGCGCCGCCTGCGGTGATGAGCGCCGGGTCGAGGCCGAGGTCGGACCGGCTCAGCAGCAGCCAGGACAAGGTCGGTGTGTCGGTGCCGACCGAGGCGGCGTAGATGAGCACGATACCCAGCAGCGCGATGGCCACTCCGACCGAACCGAGGATGACGTACTTCCAGGCGGCTTCGAGCGATCGGCGGGTGCGGTGGTGACCGACCAGGAACGCGGTCGCGATGGTCGTTGCTTCGACCGCGGCCCACATCAGGCCGATGCTGTCGGCGAGCACGGCGAGTGACATCGCGGCGAGGAACAGGGCGATGAGCGCCTCGTAGCCGGCGGCATCCTCGGTGGGGTGGGGCGCAGCGGGGCTGAGACCGCCCCAGGTGGAGATGAGCCCGACCACCCCGACGACGCCGAGCATGTAGGCCGAGAGCGCATCGGCGCGCAGCATGCCGCCGCCACTCGACGGCACGGTGCCGTCGAGCACCGCGCTGACCAGGAGCAGCCCAGAAACGAGCACGGCGCTCGACGCGGCCACGCCGACGAAGCGGTGGAGCGTCGACGTGCGCAGCAGCAGGCCGAGGCCGGCTAAAGCGAGCGGGCCGACGAGGGGAATCCATAGAACCAAGGACATCAATCGTGCAACTCTCTGAGCTGATCGACGGAGGTGCCGCCGAACTTGGTGCGCATACGGCCGGTGAACACGTGCAAAATAAGCACGACCAGCAAAACGTCGAGGGAGAACGCGAATTCGAGCAGAATCGGTACCCCGCCGCTGGTGAGAAAGGTAATGGTCGCGATGCCGTTGTCGAGCAGCAGAAAGCCGATGAGCTGCGAGCGGGCGCGGCGCCGGCTGATCAACAGGAGAAAGCCGATCAGCACCATGGCGAGGCCGATCGGGGCGGCATGGCCGGTCTCATTGTCGCCGAGGCCGAAGACGCGGCTGACGACGACATAGCTGAGGATGGTCAGCAGGGTGACCATCAAGAGCGCGGCCGTCGGGTTGACCCGGGGCGATTCCTGAATCTGCTTGATCGACGCTTTGGACTGGTGCGCAAGCACCCAGGGCAGACCGATGCCCTTCACCGAAAGGATGAGGAGGGACACGAGCACCAGCTCAGATTCGCCCTCGGCGATGCCGATCACGGCGACGAGCGCGGCGAGGGCGATGCCCTGCAGCGCGAGTAGCCGGATCGACGCGAGCAGGGAGTGCCGCCAGACCATCAGCGCGCTCGTCAGCAGCAGGGTCCCGGTGCACAGGCCGATCAGTTGGGGATAGAAAGTTTCAAACACGACGGATGCTCCTCAGGCGACCAGGTAGGAGGCGGTGACGGCGAGGAAGGCGAGGGCGAAAGAACCCGCGAGCAGCTCGGGCACCTGGAACAGGCGCACCTTGGCCAGGAAGATCTCGCCGATGCTCAGCATCACGCCGAGCACGAGTACCTTCACGGCAATGCTGACGACGCCGACAGCCAGGCCGAGGGCGCTGAAATCCGTGACGACGCCCCACGGCACGGCCAGGTTGCTGACCAGGCCGAGCAGGGCGGCCAGCTTCAGCCAGGAGCCGACCTCGAGCCAGGCCAGGTCGCGCCCGCTCGCCTCGAGGGTCATCGCCTCGTGCAGCATGGTCACTTCGAGGTGGGTACCTGGATTGTCGACCGGCAGACGACCCGTTTCGGCCATGATCGCGATCGACAACGCTACGAGGGCCAGCACGCTGACCGGCGAGATGATGATCTCGGGGGAGAGCAGGCGGGTTTCGACGATGGCAGAGATGGTGCTGGTTCCGGCCGGGATCGACAGGGCGTAGACCGAGAGCAGCAGCGTCGGTTCGACGAGCGCGGCGACCGTCATGTGCCGGCTGGAGCCCATGCCGCCAAACGCCGTACCGCCGTCGAGGCCGACCAGGGCCAGTGCGACCACGCCGATCAGCATGACCGAGACAACGACGAACAGGTCGCTGGGAATGGTCAGGAACGAGATGGTGCCCACGAGTGGAAGCAAGACGCACAGCGACAGGCTCGAGACCGTCAGGGCGACCGGCCCGGCCCGCAGCATCCAGCTGCTCTCGGCGGCGCGCACCGGGTCTTTCGCGAGCAGCTTGCGCAGGTCCCGCCAGGGCTGCCAGATTCCCGCACCGGCGCGACCTTCGATCGTGGCCCGAACCTGGCGGATCACCCCGATCAGCAGTGGGGCGAGGAAGACGAACAGAACGACCTGCACGACGGCGATGATGATGGCGCTGAAGACGGCGTTCATAGCGAGACCACGATCAGCACGATCAGTAGAGCAACGAAGGAATAGGACAGGTAGCGGTGGATGCTGCCGTTGGCGACGTGCCGCACGACGATTCCGTAGCGTTGGAACAGGTTGAGTACCGGCCGATACAGCCGGGTTTCAAAGACGTCCGAGACGCGCTGTTCCACCCGCACCCGTTCCACCAGATAGCGGGACTCGGCCACGTGGGTGACCTGCACGTCACGCGACGGCTTGAGCACGTCGTCGAAGACCCGCACGAGCGGCTCGGCGTAGGAGGTCGCGGTGTACTGCATGCGCGGCCTCGCCCGGGAGCCGCCGCCGCCCCAGGGCAGGTCGACCGTGCGATGCGGATGCCGGCGGGCGGACACGATGATCGAGACGATCACCGGGATGGCGACTAGCGCCGACAGCACGACGAGCATGATCGGGTCGAGCACCGCCCCGATACCCGGCAGCGAGACGCCGCCGAGGCCGATGGACTGCACGGCGGCGCTCGGGTTCGAGCTGACGGTGTGCGCGACGAGCGCGGCAATCGGCCCGGGGAGCAGCCCGAGGGCGAGCACGAAGAGGGCGCCGAGGGCGAGCGAGAGCTGCATGAGCGGCGGCACCTCGCGCGCCTTTGCTGCTTCAGCGCTGCGCGGTCGGGCCAGAAACGCGATGCCGTAGGCCTTGACGAAGGTGAGCAGCGCGAGGCCGGCGGTGAGGGCGATCACGGCGACCGCGAGGGGCATGGCAACGGATGCCGTGACCGAGACGACCGCCCCGTTCAGACGACCGCCGTGAATGAGCGACTGCAGCAGCATCCACTCGGCGACGAAACCGCTCGTGATCGGGATGGCGGCGGCGCCGAGGCTGGCCACGCCGAACGCGGCGGCGGTGACGGGCATACGGGCACCGAGCCCGCCGAGCCGGTCGAGGTTGCGTTCCCCGGTAGCGTGGATGATGGCGCCGGCGCCCAGGAACAGCGTCGATTTGAACGCGGCGTGGCTGACGGCGAGGAGCAGGGCGGCCACGAGCGCGGCATCCGCTGCCGCTGTGGCGTCGTAGCCGCGCAGCAGCAGGCTGGCGCCGAGCCCGAGAAAGACCAGGCCCATGTTTTCGGTCGTCGAGTAGGCGAGCAGAACCTTGAGATCGCTCGACACGGAGGCCTGCAGAATGCCATAGAGAGCGGACGCGCCACCGACCACCATGATGGCGATGCCCCACCAGGCGGGCCCGTCTGGCAGCAGCCGAATGCACACCAGCAGGCCGCCGTAGACACCGATCTTGACCATGGCGCCACTCATCGCGGCCGAAACGTGGCTGGGCGCTTCGGGGAGCACCCGTGGCACCCAGACGTGCAGCGGCACCAGTTCGGCCTTGCCACCGAAGCCGAGCAGGAACAGCACGAACGCCACGTTCGCGGGCCCGGGTTCGATCGCTTGCGGGTTGCTGAAGCTCGTTCCGCCCGAGGCGGCGGCGAGCACGGCGAAGCCAGCCAGAATGAAGAAGAAACTCAGCTGCGACATGGCCGAGTACCAGATTCCCGCCGAGGCGACAGTGGCGCGGCTGGCATGGTCGGCCAGCAGCAGCACGGTGGAGCCCAGGGTCATGATTTCCAAGGCCAGCAGAAACGAGACCGAATCCGTCGCGGCCGGCACGAGCTGCATGCCAACCAGGAACACCGGCATGGCGACCCAGGCGGTGCGGCTCGCGTCGGGTCCATGGGTGGAACTCATCGAGTAGAGCGACACGAGAATGCCGACACCCGAGACGATGAGCATGAACAGGCCGCCGAGGCGGTCGGGGGCCAGCAGCAGTGGGTCCATGGGCAGGGCGATCGAAATGCGCAGGCCACCGGTGCCGCCGAGCATGGCCGCGAGGCCGGTCAGAAAGCCGGTCACCGCGATGAGGGTGCAGAGGATGCCGACCGCCCGCGACCGCAGAAACGGTGCCGCTGTCAGGGCGGTCAGCACGGCCAGCGCGCCGAACCCGAGTTGCAGCAGCAATCCTGCTTCCAGTCCGGTTTGTGGGATCAGTCTCGCTTCGATTTCGGTTTGCAGGAGCAATCCTGCTTCCATTCCGGTCATCGGCCGGTCATTCGGCGCAAGGCTCGCACAATATCGGTCGGCTCTGGCGGGCTGCCCGGCACCTCGATATCCACGTGCACGAAATCGGAAACGGGCCCGATGACGCCGTAACCATCGCGGAAGGCGCCGCCGTGCACGGCGCAATCACCGACCGCGATCACGAACCGGGGCGTGGGGGTGGCCTCGATGGTGCGCAGCAGCGGCTGGGCCATATTGCGGGTCACGCTGCCGACGATGAGCAGCACGTCGGCGTGTCGCGGCGAGGGAACCAGGCGCACGCCGTAGCGTTCCACGTCGTAGACCGGGCCGAACGCGGCTGCCACCTCGAGCGCGCAGTCGTTGCAGCCGCCGGCGTTGATGAAGCGCACCTGCACGCTGCCGCCGAAGACCTGCGCGCCGTCGAACAGGGGCGGAGCGATCGCGGCCGGTTCGGCAATGCGCGCGCCGTGCCGAATAAGCGTGGCCAATCGCAGGAAACTCACACGAGCCCCCGGTCTGCATGGATGTTCACGAAGCTGATGCCTTCTGTGGGGAACCCGACGTCGAAGGGTGACGGGCAGGTGACGGATTCTGCCGTGCGTCTGGTGACGACAAGACGACCAACGCATAACTTCATTACTTCTTTATATAACTATATGAAGAATTTAGCAAATAGATTGTGGCGGGCGGGTACCGCCTACCCGCGTCGGTCGAGCAGTGGAGTGAGCCGATAGGGAATGACCTCGCCCATCGCGAGCGAGGTCTCGGTGCGTTCCACACCATCGCAGGCGAGGATTGTGCCGTCGATGCGAAACAGATCGGCGGCGTCCGTGCAAACCACCCGCACGAGCAGATCGGCCTGCCCGCTCATGCCGTGTGCCTGCACGATCTCGGGGATCAGGGCGAGATCGAGCACGATCTGGGCGAGCCGTTTCTGCTGCACGTGCACCTCGATGAACGCGGTCAGGGGGTAGCCGAGGGCGGCCGGATTGATGCGGCGATCAAAGCCGAG
The DNA here is from genome assembly GCF_004402825.1 of Cryobacterium sp. Hz9. Lineage (NCBI taxonomy): Bacteria > Bacillati > Actinomycetota > Actinomycetes > Micrococcales > Microbacteriaceae > Cryobacterium > Cryobacterium sp. Hz9. The sequence goes on along the minus strand of NZ_SOFC01000023.1, from coordinate 118,045 downwards.
AAAGGCGCCGGAATCTTCCAATCGTTTCATGCGGGCCTGCACGGTATTGCGGGAGAGACCCAGGGTGTCGGCGAGCGCGACGAAGGTGCTGCGCGGGTCGTCCGAGAGCGCTTGGAGGAGCTTGGTGTCGGTCTTATCAAGGCTGTACATAGTGCAAAACATTAACATGGTCTGGCGAGTCTGAATAGGGCACTCTGCTCACTATTTTTGACGGCAGTTGTGCTCTCTGTCTGGTCGACATAGGCTCACGTCAACTTTAGCAATGACGCTCGGAGCGAACCATGATCGATTTCTCCCCCCAGCTGGTGCAGCTTCTCTCGCTCGATGGCGAACGGATGCCCAGCGGCGACTTCGACCCCTGGGTCGCCGACCTTGACGGGCCGGCCCTGCTCGCGCTCTACCGGGACATGGTCGTGGTGCGTCGCATCGACACCGAGGCGACCGCCCTGCAACGCCAGGGCGAGCTGGGCTTGTGGCCGCCGCTTCTCGGCCAGGAAGCCGCCCAGATCGGCTCGGCCCGCGCCCTGCGCAGCGACGACTTCATCTTTCCGAGCTACCGCGAGAACGCGGTCGCGTACTGCCGCGGTGTCAAGGTGAGCGACATCGTGAAGGTCTGGCGCGGCAACGCGCAGTCGGGCTGGGACCCGTACACGGTCAATATGGCGACCCCGGCGATCATCATCGGCGCGCAGACCCTGCACGCCACCGGCTGGGCGCTCGGCGCCCAGCGCGACGAGGTCGACTCCGTCGCCATCGCCTACTTCGGTGACGGCGCCACGAGCGAGGGCGACGTCCACGAGGCCATGGTCTTCGCGGCGAGCTTCCAGGCCCCGGTGGTCTTCTTCTGCCAGAACAACCAGTGGGCCATCTCCGAGCCGGTCGGTGTGCAGGCGCACCGCAACATCGCCGATCGTGCCCCGGGCTTCGGCATCCCGAGCCTGCGCATCGACGGCAACGACGTGATCGCGGTGCTGGCGGCGACCCGCATCGCGCTCGACCGGGCCCGCACCGGAGGCGGCCCCACCTTCATCGAAGCCGTCACCTACCGCATGGGGCCGCACACCACAGCGGATGATCCCACCCGCTACCGCGATCCGGCCGAACTCGCCGAGTGGAAGACGCGCGACCCCGTGCTGCGCCTGCACCGGCTGCTGACCAGTCTCGGTGAAATCACCCCGGAGGTCGAGGCGCAAACGGCGGCCCTCGCCGACGCCGCAGCCGCCGAACTGCGCGCCGGCTGCATCGGCATGGCCGACCCCGAGCCGCTCACCGTCTTCGACCATGTCTACGCGACCCCCAACGCAACCCTCGAACGCCAGCGCAGCGATTATGCCGGCTACCTCACGAGCTTTGGCACGGAACACGATAGTGCCGAACAGAACCGAAAGGCGTGACGACCATGGCCACCCTGATCACCCCGGCAATCGTGTCGACGGTTCCCGGTCTCAATGCGCCGAAACCTACCCCGCTGAGTGAGACGAAGACCCTCACGGTGGCGAAGGCCATCAACGAGGGCCTGCGCCAGGCCATGCTCGATGACCCCAAGGTCGTGCTGCTCGGAGAGGACATCGGCGCCCTCGGCGGTGTCTTCCGCGTGACGAGTGAACTGCTCGCTCAATTCGGTGCTCGCCGGGTCATCGACACGCCGCTCGCGGAATCCGCGATCGTCGGCACCGCAGTCGGCCTCGCCTACCGCGGCTACCGCCCGGTCTGCGAGATCCAGTTCGACGGCTTCATCTTTCCCGCTTTCGACCAGATCGTCAGTCAGGTCGCCAAATTTCACTACCGGACCCAGGGGGCCGTGCGCATGCCGATCACCATTCGGGTGCCGTTCGGCGGCGGCATCGGCGCGGCCGAACACCACTCCGAATCGCCGGAGGCTTACTTCACCCACACCTCCGGCCTGCGCGTCATTGCCGTCTCCAACGCCCAAGACGCCTACAGCCTCATACGGCAGGCCATCGCGAGCGACGACCCTGTGCTCTACTTCGAACCCAAGCGCCGTTACCACGTGAAGGGCGAGGTCGTGCCAGAGCTCGGGCTTGTGATGGAGCGGGCCGTCATCGTGCGACCGGGAACGGATGTCACACTCCTCGCCTATGGCGCGCTCGTGACGACCGCGCGGGACGCGGCGCTCGCCGCTTTCGACGAGGGCATCTCGATCGAGGTCATCGACCTGCGCTCACTGTCACCGGTGGATTATGCGGTGGTGGAGGCATCCGTTCGTAAAACCGGGCGACTCGTTGTGACCCACGAGGCGGCGCAGTCGGGCGGTCTCGGTGGGGAGATCATCGCGACCATCACCGAACGCTGCTTCAGCTTTCTGGAATCTGCGCCGGTGCGGGTCACCGGCTTCGACGTGCCATACCCGCCGGCCAAGCTGGAAAGCCACCATCTGCCCGATCTTGACCGCATTCTCGACGGTGTCGACCGGGTTATGGGGCGACGATGATCAAGGTCTTCAAGCTGCCCGACCTCGGGGAGGGGCTAACCGAATCAGAGATCGTCGCCTGGCTCGTGGCGCCGGGCGATGAGGTCACGCTCAACCAGCACATCGCCGACGTCGAAACGGCCAAGGCCGTGGTCGAGCTGCCGAGCCCGTTCGCCGGAGTCGTGCGCGTGCTGCACCAGCCGGCCGGTGTGGTCGTGCACGTCGGCGAGCCCATCGTCTCGTTCGACATCGGCGGCGCCGCTGAACCCGATTCTGCTCCAACAGCGGATGACGCCGCTCCGACCCCCGCGTCGGGTCCAGCTCCGGCCGAGCAGCGCGAAGCCAACCTGGTCGGCTACGGCGCCGCGGTGGAGAGTGGCGGCCACCCCCAGCGTCGCGCCCGCCCGGGCGCTGCCGCGACCCCTGTGCCGGCGGCCGACCAGGCTGACCAGCGTGTGGTCGCCGTGACGCCTGCTGCGACATCGGCCGGAGAACGCCCGCGCTCGACGCCGCCGGTGCGTTCCCTGGCCCGTGACCTCGGGATCGACCTCGCCGCCGTCACCGGAACCGGACGGGATGGCCTGATCACCCGGGATGACGTGCGTGCCCACGTCACGGAGTCGGTTCCGGCGCCCGCGCTGCACGGGGCCCCGGAATCATTCCCGGAGCAGGGCGCGGTTCTAGGCGCCGCCGAGCGCGAGACACGCTCGCCGATCAAGAGCCTGCGCAAGCTCACCGCGGCGGCCGTGGTGCAGAGCGCGTTCACGGCGCCGCACGTCACCGAGTTTCTCACCATCGACGTCACGCCGACCGTCGAGCTGCTCGATTCCCTGCGCGCGGACCGGCGCTTTGCCGACGCCGGAATCGGAATCCTCGCCGTGGTGGCCAAGGCCCTCTGCCTGGCAGTGGGCCGCACCCCCTCGGTGAACACCCGGTGGGATGAGCGGGCCGGCGAAATCGTGCAGTTCAACCACATCAATCTCGGCATCGCCGCGGCGACCCCGCGCGGGCTGCTCGTGCCGAACATCGTCGATGCCGACCGGCTCGACCTGCGCGGCCTCGCTGCCGCGCTCGCCACGCTCACGACCGCGGCGCGGGCTGGCACGACCACCCCGACGGCGCTGTCCGGGGGCACGATCACCATCACCAATATCGGAGTGTTCGGCATCGACGCCGGCACGCCCATTCTCAATCCGGGCGAGGCGGCAATTCTTGCGATGGGCGCCATCCGCTCGCAGCCGTGGGAGTATCGCGGGCAGGTCGCGCTGCGCAAGGTGCTCACGCTCAGCCTGTCGTTCGACCACCGCCTGGTCGACGGCGAGCAGGGTTCCCGATTTCTCGCCGACATCGGAAGCATCCTCGCCGACCCCGCCCGGGTACTGACCATGGTCTGACGGTTGACCGCGGTGCGGCGGCGGAGGACAGTGGAGACATGAACGCTCACGACGGACTCCTCACCCCCTCAACGACGAAGAAGCAGCTGGCGGGCACGGCTTTCGTGCATCTCGACGGATCCCTGCACGCCACGTTCGCCACGGCGGACTTCGCGTCGGCTCTGGAACTCGTCAACCGGGTCGGCGAGGTCGCCGAGGCCCTGAACCACCACCCCGACGTGCGCCTCGGCTACGGCACGGTGTCGCTCGTGCTGACCTCGCACGATGCCGGGGGAGTCACCGTGCGCGACCTGGACCTCGCGGCCCGTGTGCAGCAGATCGCCGACACCCTCGACGCCTCGGCACGGGCCGAGCCACCAACCCGCTACGACATCGCGATCGACTGCGCCGACGCGGATGCCGTGCGCCCCTTCTGGCGGGTCGGCCTCGGCTACAGCGAGGTCACCGGCGACGATGGTGTAGAACTGCTCGACCCGCGTGGCCTCGCCCCCAAGATCTGGTTTCAGCACATGGAGATCGCCCGCACCGAACGCAACCGTATCCACCTGGACGTCTACGTGCCGAGCGACGCGGCCGAAGACCGGGTTGCGGCCGTGCTCGAGGCCGGCGGTGTACTGCTCAGCGACGAACACGCGCCCGACTGGTGGGTACTCGCCGACGTCGAGGGCAACGAGCTCTGCGTCTGCACCGCAGCCTTCTGAGCTGCTAGAACGGTCGGAGAGCCGTTCGACCGTCGATCGTCGCCTCGGGGCCAGGTCGACCAGACGACCGCCGGCGATCTCGCCGGCGCACCGCTGCGCAGGAAACATGCCCCAACCGAAGCCCAGAGGACCTAGCGTTGCACGGGTGACGACAACTCTGCTGCCGGCCCTGCTGGGACTCGCGACCGGGCTCTCCCTCATCATCGCGATCGGGTCGCAGAATGCGTTCGTGCTGCGCCTGGGCATCGAGGGGCGTAGCCGGGTCATCGTTCCTGTCGTTGTGATCTGCGCGGTGTCGGATGCCGTGCTGATCCTGGCCGGAGTGCTCGGACTGGGGGCGGTCATAGCCGCAGCGCCCGTGGCAATCGTTGTGATCCGCGTGCTGGGCTCCACGTTCCTGATTGCTTACGGGCTGTTGGCGGCTCGCCGGGCGATTCGCCCCGGAGCGCTGCTGGTGTCGGGGGTCGTGGCCCCAACCGGAATGCGGGTCGCGGTCATGTCGGTGCTCGCCCTCACCTGGCTGAATCCACATGTCTACCTCGACACCGTGCTTTTACTGGGTGCCGTCGCGAACCAGCAGGGCACGGCGGAACGCTGGTGGTGGGCCGGAGGCGCCATTACGGCCAGCGTCATCTGGTTCTCGGTACTCGGCTTCGGGGCGCGCCTACTCCGCCCGTTGTTCGCCAGGCCGGCATCGTGGCGGGTACTCGATGCTGTGATTGCCGTCGTGATGATTGCCCTCGGCGTGCGCCTGGCACTCGGGTATTAGTTCACGCCTGAACGTCATGCGCCGGGCAGGCCGAGGGCTGCGAGGGCCATCTCCTCGAGCAGGGCGCGCACGGCGGGCTGCACCGAGGCGCGTGCGCTGTGTGGTGTCGAGTTCACCAGCCCGAAGGTCGCGTGCGCGCGAATGCGCAGTTGTGCCTCGTCGACCGTCGGGTGCACTCGTTGAAGCACCTGCACCCAGAGTTCCACGTACTCGCGCTGTAGGGCCCGCACCCGATGCCGGTCCGACACGGCCAGGCTGTCGAGGTCGCGGTCCTGCACGCGGATCACGTCCGGATTCGCCAGGGCGAAATCAACGTGAAAGCGCACGAGGCAGTGCAGGGCGGTCGCGGCATTCGTCGTCGCTATGACAACGGTGCGGCCCCCGGCGACGAGGTCCTCGCTCACGCCGACCAGCAGGGCCGCGAGTACGGCCTGCTTGCCGGTGAAATGGCGGTATACCGCCGGTCCGCTCACTCCGACGGCGGCACCGAGGTCTTCGATCGAGACACCGTTGAAGCCCGAACGCGCAAACAGCGTGGCCGCTGCGCCGAGCAGGGCGGTGCGCCGGTCGGCCTTGGCCTGGCTGCGCGGAGTGGACGGGCTCTGTTTGCTGGACATTTCAGTTAACAATAGCTAACCTGATCTGAGTTACCGATCATTAACTGTGATTGGCGCCAAGTCGAAGGAGACGCGGGCCGGGATGCACGTACTCACCAGTGAGCTCGATCACAACGCCCCGACCTTTCAAGCCAACGACACCGAGCAGCGCGCCCTCGTCGCCGATCTCCGCCTGCGCCTCGCCGCGGCCGCGCTCGGTGGTCCGGAGGCCTCCAGGCAGCGGCACATCGCGCGCGGCAAGCTCCTCCCGCGGGAGCGCGTCGATCGCCTGCTCGATGAGGGCAGCCCCTTTCTCGAAATCGCGCCGCTCGCCGCCACCGGCGTCTACGACGACGACAGTCCCGGCGCCGGACTCATCGCCGGAATCGGCCAAGTGCACGGCCGCCCCGTGCTCGTCATCTGCAACGACGCCACAGTCAAGGGCGGCACCTACTACCCCCTCACTGTCAAGAAGCACCTGCGCGCACAGGAGATCGCCGCCGAGAACCGGCTGCCGTGCGTCTATCTCGTCGATTCCGGCGGCGCCTTCCTGCCGCGTCAAGACGAGGTCTTTCCGGACCGTGACCATTTCGGTCGTATTTTCTACAATCAGGCACGGCTGTCAGCAGCCCGCATTCCACAGATCGCCGCGGTGCTCGGCTCGTGCACGGCCGGCGGCGCCTACGTTCCCGCGATGAGCGACGAAACCGTGATCGTGCGCGGCCAGGGCACCATCTTTCTCGGCGGACCCCCCCTCGTCAAGGCCGCGATCGGTGAGATCGTCTCGGCCGAGGATCTCGGCGGAGGTGACCTGCACTCCCGCGTTTCCGGCGTCACTGATCACCTCGCCGAAAACGACGAACACGCCTTGCAGATCGTGCGTGACATCATGTCGACCCTGCGCCCGCCTGCCAGGTCCGCCTGGCCCGTGCTGCCCGTGCGCGAGCCAGCCGCACTAACCGCCGACCTCTACGGCGTCGTCCCCGTCGACGTGCAGCAGCCCTACGACGTGCGCGAGGTCATCGCCCGACTCGTCGACGCGAGCGAGTTCCACGAATTCAAAAAGGAATACGGCACCACCCTCGTCACCGGGTTCGCCCACCTGCACGGCCACCCGGTCGGTATCGTCGCCAACAACGGCATCCTGTTCGCCGAATCAGCGCAGAAAGGCGCGCACTTCATCGAGCTGTGTGACCAGCGCGGCATCCCGCTGATCTTTCTGCAGAACATTTCCGGCTTCATGGTCGGTAAAGACGCCGAGGCCGGCGGCATCGCCAAACACGGCGCCAAAATGGTCACCGCCGTTGCCACCACCCGCGTCCCCAAACTCACCGTCATCATCGGCGGCTCGTTCGGCGCTGGTAACTATTCCATGTGCGGCCGCGCCTACTCGCCGCGCTTTCTGTGGATGTGGCCCGGCAGCCGCGTGTCGGTGATGGGTGGCCCGCAGGCCTCCGCGGTCCTCGCGACCGTCAAACGCGAACAGATCCAATCGCGCGGTGAGGAATGGCCGGCCGAGGCCGAAACGGCGTTCAGGAAGCCGATCGCCGAGCAGTACGAAGAACAGGGGAGCCCGTACTATTCAACCGCCCGGCTCTGGGACGACGGCGTCATCGACCCGGCCGACACCCGCACGGTGCTCGGCCTCGCCCTCGGCGTCTGCTCAGCCGTACCCCTGCCAGAGCCCGCCTTCGGCCTGTTTCGGATGTGAACTGATGCCCCGGAACACCCTCTTCGATACCGTGCTCGTCGCCAATCGTGGCGAGATCGCCTGCCGCATCATGCGCACCCTGCGCGCGCGGGGCATCCGCTCGGTTGCCGTCTACAGCGACGCCGACCGTGCAGCCAGACACGTGCAGCTGGCGGATGCAGCGGTGCGTATCGGCCCCGCCGCTCCGGCCCAGAGTTACCTCAGCATCGACGCCATTCTCGCCGCCGCCGCGCAAACCGGCGCCCAGGCCATTCACCCGGGCTACGGGTTCCTCAGCGAAAACCAGGCCTTCGCGCAGGCCTGCGCTGACGCCGGCCTTGTCTTCATCGGGCCGAGCGTCAACGCGCTGGCCGTGATGGGCGACAAGATCCGCTCGAAGAACCACGTCGCCAGCTTCGGTGTGCCGATCATTCCGGGAATCGCGCGCCCGGGGCTCAGCGACGAAGAACTCATCCGGGCCGCGTCCGAGGTGGGGTATCCGCTGTTGATCAAGCCGTCCGCCGGCGGCGGCGGCAAGGGCATGCAGATCGTGGAGAGCGCCAACAACCTTGCCGACGCTCTCCTGACGGCCCGCCGCATCGCCGGGACGGCGTTCGGCGACGACACCCTCTTTCTGGAGCGACTCGTGGCCACTCCGCGCCACATCGAGGTGCAGGTGCTGGCCGACAACTACGGCGCCGTCATCCACCTCGGTGAACGCGAGTGTTCATTGCAGCGTCGACACCAGAAGGTCATCGAAGAGGCACCGTCGCCGCTGCTCGATGCAGCGACGCGGGCTCGCATCGGCGAGGCCGCGTGCGCTGCCGCCCGCAGCGTCGACTATCGCGGAGCTGGCACCGTCGAATTCCTGGTCGCCGCCGACGTGCCCGACGAGTTCTTTTTCATGGAGATGAACACCCGCCTGCAGGTCGAGCACCCGGTCACCGAACTCGTCACCGGCGTCGACCTGGTCGACTGGCAGTTGCGCATCGCCGCGGGGGATCCGCTCACCCTCCACCAAGTGGATGTCCGCCTGAGCGGGCATGCAATCGAGGCGCGGGTCTACGCCGAAAATCCCGATCGAGACTTTTTGCCGATGACCGGCACGGTGCTGGCCCTACGCGAGCCGGTCGGCGACGGCATCCGTGTCGACAGCGCATTGCTGCCGGGCCTTCCGATCGGCAGCGCGTACGACCCGATGCTGGCCAAGGTCATCGCCTGGGGCTCCGACCGGGACCTCGCCCTCGCCCGTCTCGACCGTGCCCTCGCCGACACGCTCGTACTCGGCGTCCATACCAATCTGGAGTATCTTCGCCTGCTGCTGAACGAACCCGCCGTGCGCGCCGGGCAGCTCGACACCGGATTGATCGAGCGCACCCTGCCGCACCTGGCTTTCCGGCAGGCCGACGACCATGTGCTCGCGGCCGCGGCTCTTCTCCTGCATGCTGCCACCGAGCCCGAGACGTCGATCTGGCAGCGGCCGAGCGGCTGGCGCCTCGGCGAGCACCGACCCGCCCGGTATACGTTCAGTGTGGACACTGCCAGCGTGCTCACCGTCGGCGTTCTCGGGGATCCGGGCGCAGCATCCGTCACTGTCAGCGAGCACCCGTCGGCCGTCGGCCGCCTCGCGACCGTGGGCGCCGACCGGATCCGCGTCGAGTTCGGGGGCGTGACGCGACTGTACGACGTGGCACGCACCGATAGCCACCTGCATCTCGGCCACGACGGTGTCGCCTTTGACCTGGGGTTGCCCAGCCGCGCCGAGCAACTGGCGGAGCTGCTCACCGGTCGCAACCGGGTTGCGGGCACACTGCGCCCTGAGGTGCGCTCCCCGATGCCGGGCACCGTCGTCTCGGTGCCGGTCAGGACCGGAGACCGGGTGGTCACCGGGCAGACCCTCGCCACTATCGAGGCCATGAAAATGGAGCACAAACTCGTGGCGACCCTGCCGGGCACGGTCACCATCACCGTCACCCCCGGCGATCTCGTGAGCCTCGACCAGATCGTCGCGACAGTCACCCCCGCGCCCGCCGACCCCGCTGCCGAACCCGGCACCCGTCCACACCCAGACCAGGGAGACCACGAATGAGCTACGAACTCAGCCCCACCCAACAGGCCCTCAGCGATCAGGTGCGCGACTTCGCCGACACCGTCGTCGCCCCGGCCGCCTACGAGTACGACACCAAGCGCAGCCTGCCCTACGGCATCATCGACCAGATGGGCGCGATGGGATTGTTCGGCCTGCCTTTTCCGAAGGAATACGGCGGCCAGGGCAGCGACTACTTCTCACTCTGCCTCGCCGTCGAACAGCTTGCTCGCGTCGACCAGAGCATCGCCGTCACCCTCGAGGCCGGCGTGGGCCTTGGCATCATGCCGGTCTACCGCCGTGGCACCGAGGAGCAGAAGCAGGAATGGGTTCCGCTGCTGGCCAGCGGAAAAGCGCTCTCGGCCTTCGGACTCACGGAAGCGGATGCCGGCTCCGACGCCGCCGGAACCAAGACCACCGCAGAACTCGAGGGCGGCGACTGGGTGATCAACGGCAGCAAGCAGTTCATCACCAACTCCGGCACCGACATCACCCGGCTGGTCACGGTCACCGCGGTCACCGGCCAGTCGACCCGCCCGGACGGCTCGGTCAAGAAGGAGCTCACCGCCATCCTGGTGCCGACCCCGGCTGCAGGTTTCACGGTGCTGCCCGCCTACGACAAGGTCGGCTGGCACACCTCCGATACGCATCCGCTGATCTTGGACAACGTGCGCGTGCCAGAGGCCAACCTGCTCGGCGAGCGTGGCCGCGGGTTCGCTAACTTCGTGCAGACCCTCGACGAGGGACGCATCGCTTTCGCGGCGCTGTGCGCCGGCGCGGCCCAGGGCTGCCTAGACGAGTCGGTGCGCTACGCCAAGAGCCGCAACGTGTTCGGTCGCGCCATCGGATCCAACCAGCACATCGCCTTCAAACTCGCCCGCATGCAGGCACGCGTGCACAGTGCCCGACTCGCCTACTACGACGCGGCGCTGACCATGATCAGCGGTCGCCCGTTCAAGATGGAGGCGTCGATCGCCAAGATGATCGGCAGCGAAGCAGCCATGGACAACGCCCGCGACGCCACCCAAATCTTCGGCGGCTACGGCTTCATGAACGAAAATCCGGTCGCCCGGCACTATCGTGACTCTAAAGTGCTCGAACTGGGCGAGGGTACGACCGAGGTGCAGCTCATGGTCATCGCACGATCGCTCGGCTTCGCGGCCTGATATGCCTGAGCGGCCCGATAAGGCTGAGCGGCCCGATAAGGCTGAGCGGCCCGATAAGGCTGAGCGGCCCGATAAGGCTGAGCGGCCCGATAGAACTGAGGAGAAGCGGATGCCCGACCCCGGTACCCCCGACGCAGAGACTCACGCCGGTCCGCCCAGCGTCGGGGGGCGCTACCCGGTCGAACAGCGCGGCCTCTTCTTCGAGGAGTTCGACGTTGCCGCCCTCTACCAGCACCGTCCCGGTCGCACGGTGACCGAGGCCGACAACGTGCTGTTCACGACGATGACCATGAACACCCAGGCGTTGCATCTCGATGCGGCCTGGTCGGCCACCCAGCCATTCGGCGAGCGGCTGGTGAATTCGATGTTCACCCTCTCGACCATGGTCGGCAGCTCGGTCGCCCAGCTCACCCAGGGTACGATCGTGGCCAACCTGGGTTTTTCGGCCGTGACCTTTCCGCATCCGCTTCATCACGGCGACACCCTGTACTCGGAGACCATCGTCACCGACAAACGGCTCTCCAACAGCCGCCAGGGGCAGGGGATCATCACGCTCGAACACACCGGCCGCAACCAGCACGGGGTCGTGGTCGGCACGGCCGTGCGCACCGTGCTGGTCTGGTGCCGGGAGGCAGCGCTATGAGCGGCCCGTTCGAGGGCGGCCCCCCCGATGACCCGTTCGATCAGGATTTTGACGCGGCTGGCCCCGACCCCTTCGACGACAGCCCCTCCGGGCTCAGCCCGTTCACCCCGGCCCCGTTCACGCTCGGGCCCGCCCTGCTGTTCTGCCCGGCCGACCGGCCCGAACGCTACGCGAAGGCGGCCGAGCGCGCCGACGCCGTCATCCTCGACCTCGAAGATGCCGTGGCGCCCGCCGACCGGGCCGCTGCGCGGCGCGCGCTGATCGAGCATCCGCTGCAGGCGTCCCGCACGATCGTGCGTATCAATCCGGCCGATAGCATCGATTTCGCGCTCGACCTGGCCGCGCTCGAGCGCACGGACTACCGCGACGTCATGCTCGCCAAAACTGTCAGCGCCGGCCAGGTCGAACAGCTCGCTGAGTACCGGGTGATCGCCCTGTGCGAAACCGCCGCCGGCATCGTCTCGGCGATGGAGATTGCCGCCGCACACAACGTCGTCGCGCTCATGTGGGGTGCCGAAGACCTTATCGCCTCACTCGGCGGCACGTCCAGTCGGTTTCCCGACGGACGCTACCGGGACGTCGCCCGCCAGGCCCGCGCGCTGGTGCTGCTCGCGGCCGGAGCCCACGACAAGGCCGCCATCGACACCGTGCACCTTGACATTACCGATGTGGCCGGACTCGCGTTCGAGGCAGCGGATGCCGTCGCGAGCGGATTCACCGCCTCGGCCTGCATCCACCCCAGCCAGGTCGCCGTTGTTCGCTCGGCCTACCAGCCGACCACTGCCGAAGTCGACTACGCCCTCGGACTGCTCGAGGCCGCCGCGAGTGCGCGCGGTGTCTTCCAATATGAGGGCCGCATGATCGATGGCCCGGTTCTGCGTCATGCCGAGGCCGTATTGCGTCGAGCAGCTCGCTGAGCCCGCCTTGTGAGCCCTCGATCGCGCGAGGGGTCAGGCGACCTTGTCGGCCAGGACCTTTTCGATCGCGTTGACGATCTCCGGCGACTCCGGCTCCACCGACGAGGCGAAGCGGTCCACGATCACACCGGCAGGTGTCACCAGAAACTTCTCGAAGTTCCATTTGATCAGTCCGGGGAACAGTCCCTGCTTGAACTTCGTCAGCTCTGCATAGAGCGGATGCTGGTGCTTACCCCGCACATCGACCTTGGCCGTCATCGGAAAGGTCACCCCGTACGTCATCCCGCAGAATGCCGCAATGTCGTCTTCGCTGCCGGGCTCCTGTCCCATGAACTGGTTGCTCGGTAATCCCAGCACGACCAACCCATCGTCGGCGTAACGCTGGTACAGCGCTTCGAGTCCCGCGTACTGCGGGGTGAAGCCGCACTTCGATGCCACGTTGACGACGAGTATCGCTTTGCCCTTGAAGGCGCCGACGGTGGTTTCGGTTCCATCGATGAGGGTGAGGGGAATGTCGTACAGCGCGGAAGCAGTCATATCGAGAACTTATCGATCCAATCTCCGAGCTTGCTGCACGATGTCTGTAGCTGCACGATGTCTGTCCAGCTGCACGATGTCTGTGCCTGTCTGGCTGCACGATGTCTGTCTAGCTGCGCAATGCCTGTGTAGATGGTGTGTTTTCCCCGACGGGCGACGCTGTCACCTAGTCTGGTATCAGTTCAGAAATCATGGCGATCCATTAGAGGATCCGGGTTTCTCAGCCCGCGCGGCGCAGCGCATTTCTCGCCGAACGGGCCAACACCCCAGTTTCACTCGAACCAGTCAGCCAAGGAGCGCACCTAGCGCATTCCTGCGGACACTCGAGTGGTCTGGGTCATGTCATTGCTCTGGCCCCCGGTCGGCATCCGTTATCACCAGATCGCACCAGGAGCATCATGAATTCTTACGTATCGCACACCACCGCCCGTACCACCCTGCCCAACGAGTTCATCTCCCACACCGCACGGCGTATGGTCACCGGCAGCGGCAGCGGCTACGTCAGCGGAACCGCGCAGCACCTCGACGCCGGTGAGTATGTGTCGCGCCGCCGCGTGACCTCGGTGCCGACGCCTCGCGTCGCGACGTCACAGCTGGCCGACAGCCGACACTTGGCCGCGGCAGCCTAAGCCAGCACGTTCCGGTCGCGCCGGAATCGACAGACCGAAAGAGGGACTTCGCCCAGCGGAGTCCCTCTTTTGCTGTCTCTACGCGTCGCACCGGCGGCACCGAAACGACGGTCGCCGACGCGCCGGTACACTAGAGACGTATCTGGCCGGTATTTCGATTGCCCGCCAGGCATGACACGAGGTACGCGTATGCGCGCTGAGGCCCCCCTGAGTATTTCTCGCAGGCTTCGCATGCCCGAGCTCGGTCCCCACACACCTGGACATGCAGTACCGCAGACAACGAAATGAGATTCATGAATAACCACTACCTCGACCTGAGCACTCCGCCGGCCCTGCCGGCTCGCGGCATGCGCATCATCCCGCTCGGAGGTCTCGGCGAGATCGGCCGCAACATGACCGTCTTCGAGCACAAGGGAAAGCTGCTCATCATCGACTGCGGCGTTCTCTTCCCCGAAGACAACCAGCCCGGCATCAACGTGATCCTGCCCGACTTCACGGCCATCCGGGACCGTCTGCAGGACATCGAGGCCATCGTGCTCACCCACGGCCATGAAGACCACATTGGCGCCGTCCCCTACCTGCTCAAGGAACGCGGCGACATTCCCGTCATCGGCTCCAAGCTCACCCTGGCCTTCCTCGCCGCCAAGCTGCAGGAGCACCGCCTCAGCCAGAACTTCATCGAGGTGAAAGAGGGCGAGCGCCGCACCGTCGGCCAGTTCGACCTCGAGTTCATCGCCGTCAACCACTCCATCCCCGACGGACTGGCCATCGCGATCCGCACCGAAGCCGGCCTCGTGCTCGCCACCGGTGACTTCAAGATGGACCAGTTCCCGCTCGACAAGCGTCTCACCGACCTCGGCGCCTTCGCGCGTCTGGCCGAAGAGGGCGTCGACCTGTTCATGACGGACTCGACCAACGCCGAGGTTCCCGGCTTCACCACCGCCGAGAAGGACATTGGACCGGCGATCGACACCGTGTTCCGCACCTCCCCGCGCCGCATCATCGTGTCGAGCTTCGCGAGTCACGTGCACCGCATCCAGCAGGTCATCGACGCTGCCGTCAAGCACAACCGCAAGGTGGCCTTCGTCGGCCGTTCCATGGTGCGCAACATGGGAATCGCGAGCGAGCTCGGCTACCTGAATATTCCCAAGGGCCTGCTCGTCGACATGAAGGCGCTCGAGCGCATGAAGGACGACAAGGTCGTTCTCATCTGCACCGGTTCGCAGGGCGAGCCGATGGCTGCCCTCTCGCGCATGGCGAACCGCGAGCACGTGATCAAGATCGGCGAGGGCGACACCGTGTTGCTCGCGAGCTCGCTGATCCCCGGCAACGAGAACTCCATCTACCGCGTCATCAACGGCCTGATCCGTTGGGGTGCCAACGTCGTGCACAAGGGCAACGCCAAGGTACACGTCTCCGGCCACGCCAGCGCCGGCGAGCTCGTCTACTGCTACAACATCGTCAAGCCGGTCAACGTCATGCCCATCCACGGTGAATGGCGTCACCTCACGGCCAACGCCGACCTCGCCATCCAGACCGGTGTCCCCGAAGAGAACGTCATCGTCGTTGAAGACGGCGTCGTCGTCGACCTCATCGACGGCCACGCCAAGGTCACCGGGCGTGTCGTCGCCGACTACATCTTCGTCGACGGTATGACCGTCGGTGGCGCATCCACTGCCGCGATGGAAGACCGTCGCAAGCTCGCCGAAGACGGCACCATCACCATCCTCGGCATTCTCAACGCCAAGACCGGCACGCTCTCCGAGCCCGTCGAGTTCCTGGCGCGCGGATTCGTGCACGACGACGAGTGGGTCAAGGGCGCGACCAAGGTCATCGATGAGGCCATGAAGGCCGCGAACCGCATCAAGATCGTCGACGGCGCCGAGCTCGAAGACCTCTTCACGCAGTCGGTGAGCCGTTGGATGAACCGCAAGTACCGTCGCAGCCCGGTTATCACCTCCGTGGTCGTCGACGCGTAACCAGCACCGACAGACACGCAAAAGGCCGCGTCCTCTACGAGGATGCGGCCTTTCTTTTTCATCGAACCAGTTACATGAAGTCGTCGGCCGTGGCGTTGGCAATGTCGATCAGCACGAGCTTCGGGTTCTCCTTGGAGATCGCCTGCAACCGCCACGGGGTGCTGAACAGAGCGAGCAGCGTGCCGTCCGAGCGGGTGAAGACTTCCACCTGACGGGTTCCAGCGAGCACGAGCGCGCTCTCCCTGTCAGTCTTGCGGGCCACCTGGTACGGGAGCGCTTCCATGCGGATATCAGCGTGGAAATCGTGCACCATGCGGTCTTCGACGACCTCGAACTGCATCGGACCGACCGCTCCGAGCACCGGTGCCTGTTCGCCGCGCACCTCGGAGCGCATCACCTGGATGATGCCCTCATGGTCGAGCTGGTCGATGCCACGGCGAAACTGCTTGTGCTTGCTGCTGTCGACCGGACGAATCGCTCGAAAGTGTTCGGGGGAGAACAACGGGAGCGGCGGAAACTCCACGCGCTCGTCTTCGAAGATCGAGTCGCCCACGCGCAGCGCCGACGCGTTCACCAGCCCGACGATGTCGCCCGGCCAGGCCTGGTCCGTGACGGTGCGTTCCTTACCGAAGAGCTGCTGGGCGTATTTGGTGGCAAAGGGGCGACCGGTTGCCGCGTGGGTGACGACCATGCCACGTCGAAATTCGCCGGAGCAGACGCGCACGAAGGCCACGTGGTCGCGGTGCGCCGAGTTCATCCCGGACTGCACCTTGAAGACGAAACCGGAGAACGGGGAGGTGACCTTGCGCGGGTTGCCGTCGATGTCGATGCGGGCTTCGGCGGGCGGTGCGAACTCGACCAGGGTGTCGAGCAGCTGCTGCACCCCAAAGTTTGCTACGGCGGCGCAGAACAGCACCGGGGTGGTCTGCCCGTCGAGGAACAGCTCGGAGTCGTGATTCTGGGACTCCGCGTCGAGCAGTTCAGATTCTTCGACAGCGGATGTCCAGGCCGGGCCCTCCTCAATCGCCGCGTCGGCCGCATCCAGCCGCACCGATTCGGCCACGGTCGCGCCGCCCGCGGTGCGGGTGTAGCGCAGAAAGTCGCCCGAGCGGCGATCGAGCACGCCGCGCAGGTCGCCGGCTTCGCCGACCGGCCAGTTCAGTGGAGTCGGCAGCAGTCCGGTGCGGGTTTGGATCTCATCCATCAGGGCCAGGGGAGCGTCGCCAGGGCGGTCCCACTTGTTGATGACGGTAATGACGGGAAGCCCGCGCTGTTTGCAGACCGCGAACAGCTTCATCGTCTGCGGCTCGAGGCCCTTGGCCGCGTCGACGAGCATCACCGCGGCATCCACTGCGGACAGCACTCGAAACGTGTCTTCGGAGAAGTCGGCGTGGCCGGGGGTGTCGACCAGGTTGATCACGGCGTCGTGGTATTCGAACTGAATCGCGGCGCTCGTCACGGAGATGCCGCGGGCCTTTTCCATCTCCATCCAGTCCGAGACGGTGCCACTGCGGCCGGCCTTACCGTGCGTGGCGCCGGCGGAGGTGATTGCGCGGGCGTGCAGCAGCAGGGCTTCGGTCAAGGTCGACTTGCCGGCGTCGGGGTGGGAGATCACGGCGAAGGTGCGGCGCCGGAGGGCTTCACGGGGAACCTGGGGGTTGGGCACGTCGGCGAGGGTGGTCATGGCTGCTTTCCTGCGGCTGGTTCGGGCAGGATACCTCGCCAGCAATCAGTCGATTCGGTGGCCGGCGGCCCAGGGCGGATGTGCACCTGCACATTCGGCCCAATTTTCGCGCAACGGCAAGTCTAACAAATCAAGCGTGTACCGACTTGCGGGCCCCGGCCGACTCGCAAAACACCAGTCGCAGAAACTGCGCGCATGCGGCTGGTCGCCATCGACACCAATGTGCCCGCAGCCGACGTACATTTTGGTAACGATTAGGCGTGCCGTCCGGAAATGTCGGTGGGCTCGTCTAGGGTCGGGCCAAGAGCAGATGACGAAGAGAAAAAGCGGTAGACGACCGATCCGGGCTAACCCGCCAAGAGGAGAACATCATGACCCGACAGGCTGTTTCGTCCTCTCTCAATGCGATGTCGATCGACCGATCGGAGCAGGTCGAGACCACGGTCGGCGCAGGCCCGGTTCGTCGCCGGATAGCGGGAACCGAGTTGTGCGTGCACCCTCTGGCCCTGGGCTGCAACGCCTTCGGCTGGACGGCGAGCAATGAAGCGTCCCTGGCTATTCTCGACGCACACCACGACCTCGGCGGCAACTTTCTCGATACCGCCGACAGCTTCGCCGCTGGGCGCAGCGAAGTGATCATCGGGTCGTGGCTGCGTTCGCGCGGCACGCGCGCCGACACCGTACTGGCCACCAAGATCGGTCACAATCTCGACAATCCCGGACTGACCCAGCGCAGCATCGTGGCCGCCGTCGAAGCGAGCCTGGTGCGGCTCGGAACCGACTATCTCGACCTGCTCTACTTTCACTTCGACGACAAAACCGTCAATCTCGAAGAAAGTCTCGTTGCCGTTGACGCCCTCGTGCGCGCCGGCAAGGTGCGTTATCTCGGGGCCAGCAATTTCTCGGCGGAACGGCTTATGGAAGCCCGCGTGCTCTCGGCCCTCGGCCTGCCCAAATTCGTCGCCGCCGAAACGCCCTACAACCTCGTGCACCGCGCGGAGCTCGAGAAAGACGTCGCCGTCGTGGCCCGCGCCCAGGACCTCGCCATTATGCCGGGCTTTGCTCTCGCCCACGGTTTTCTGGCCGGCGCGTTCCGCACCAAAGCGGATGCCGCCGGTACCGCGCGCGGGCAGCTCGCTGCGGTCTACCTGAACCGTCGATCGCTGCGCGTGCTCTCCGTGGTCGACCGCATTGCGGCCGCGCATGCCGCGGCGCCGGCGTCGATCGCCCTGGCATGGCTGCTCGCTCGGCCCAACGTGGTGGCGCCGGTCGCCGGCGCTGGACGGGCCGACCAGGTACTCTCCCTGGTCGCGGCGGCGGACATCCGTCTCGGCCGTAACGACCTGATCGATCTCGACCGGGTGTCGGCCCACTGAGCGTTGGTACTACTGAGCGTTGGTACTACTGAGCGCCGGTACTACTACGCGCCAGCATTACTGGGCGCTGGCACTACTGGGCGCTGACACTTCTGAGCGCCGGCACTCGTAAGTGCCGGCACTCGTAAGCGCCGGCACTACTGAGCGCCGGTCCTCGACTGTTAGGCGCCGGACTCGTCGAGTACGCGCTGGATGGCGCGCAGCAAAGCGGTATGGGCACCGATCGGGTCGCCGAGGTTGGCGCCGGCGAAAGCGCCGTCTCGGGCGAGAAAGAAGTCGTCGGCCGCGTCTCCGGGGCGAGCGTGGCCCATGCCGCGGAACATGTCTTCGATCGATCGAACGTACCAGTCGCGGTGTGCGGTGACCGCCTGGCGCACCGGGTGGGTCGGGTCGGTGAACTGAGCGGCGGCGTTGATGAAGGGGCAGCCGTGAAAGCCGTCGCGAATGACCTGCGCCGAGATCTCGCTGACGACGCCGCGCAACCGCTGCTCAGGGGTATCGAAGCGGGTGTCGAGGCTGGCGAGAAAATCGCGGGCGATCCGGTCCCTGCCCTGCAGGTACACCACGATGAGGGCATCTTTCGAACGGTAGTACTTATAGAAAGTGGCTTTGGTGACCTTGGATTCACTGATGATGCGGTCCACACCCACGGTGTGCACTCCCGCGGTATAGAACAGACGGTCGGCGGTGGCGAGGATGCGCACTTTAGCGTGCGTCGCCGGCCGAACGGGTTCGGTTGTCAGCGTGGTCATGCGGCACTCCTTCGTCGGGGGATGACATCAGCCCCAGCTGAGCGCAAATCCGGAAGTTTCCCGGGCGGCTCCCAGACTGTAACACACCCTAGACAGACCAGTCTGTGGGAACGGACCACCCGGGCAGTTTCGGCCAAACTGGGGGGTCGCACTCCGGCACCGGTCTCCCCGATCGGGTCTTGTAAGGTGGTGGATGATATGAACGGTGCAGTCGACTTTCCCCTAGATCAGGCCGAACTCTCGTTTCGGGCCGCCGGCGATGCTCTGGTACGTCGTACCGTTCTGCCGAGCGGGGTACGCATTCTCAGTGAGCAGGTACCGGGTGCTCGCAGCCTGACCATTGGCTACTGGGTAGCCGTCGGGTCCCGTGACGAACAACCGGGGCACTTCGGCTCCACCCACTTTCTCGAGCACCTGCTCTTCAAGGGCACGCCAACGAGGTCCGCCCTCGATATCGCGATCTCCTTCGACGCGGTCGGCGGTGAACACAACGCCATGACCGCCAAGGAATACACCTGCTACTACGCCAAGGTGCAAGACCGCGACCTCGGCATGGCCATTGACGTTCTTACCGACATGCTGACCTCCTCAAAATTGGACGCCGGTGAGTTCGAAACCGAACGCGGTGTCATCCTCGAGGAACTCGCCATGGCCGACGACGACCCGGCCGACGTGGCCAACGAGCGATTCTTCGAAGCCGTGCTGGGCACGCATCCGCTGGGGCGACCGATCGGCGGCAGTGCCGACGATATTCGCGGCGCCACCCGCACCGCCGTGTGGGAGCACTACCAGGCCAACTATCGCCCGCAAGACCTCGTCGTCACGGTCGCCGGTGCCGTCGACCACGATGTGCTTGTCGCCGCCGTCACTCGCGCACTCGACCGTGCCGGCTGGGACCTCAGCATTCGCCACACCCCGGTCAGTCGTCGCGGCGGTGCGCCCGCCGAGATTCAGCAGGGCCAGGCACTGACCATCGTCAAACGTCCGCTGGAGCAGGCGAACCTGCTGCTGGGCATGCCCGGACTGCTGGCTACCGACGAGCGTCGCGTCACCATGAGCGTGCTCACCTCGATTTTCGGCGGTGGCATGTCGAGCCGCTTGTTCCAGGAAGTGCGGGAGAAGCGTGGTTTGGCCTACTCGGTCTATTCGTTCGCGCCCGGTTACTCCGACGCGGGCCTGTTCGGCATGTATGCCGGATGTACTCCGGCTAAAGCCGGGCAGGTCGCCGAGCTCATGCTCAGCGAACTGCACCGCCTTGCCGATGGCGGCGTCACCGCCGACGAGATGCAGCGGGCGTCTGGCCAGCTGAGCGGAGCATCTGCTCTGGCCCTGGAAGACTCCGACACTCGCATGTCACGGTTGGGACGCTCCGAGATCACCCTCGGCGAGTTCGCCGACCTGGACGAAGCACTGCGCCGTCTTGCGCGCGTCACCGCGGCCGACGTGCAGGAGCTCGCCGCTGAGCTCGCGAGCGGCTCGGTATCGATTTCCGCGGTCGGCGCCCTCGAAGACGACGCGTTCTCGGCTATCCTCCCGGGCTGATCGCCCCAACACAGCTTCTGAACGCTCCGGCCCGACCGGATTCCCCACACGTGAAATGGACAATGATGCCCCAGTACATCTACCTGGTACGCCACGGCGAGCAGCAGGATGCCGAACACGGCCTGCACGACGGCCCGCTGTCGCCGCGGGGCAAACGCCAGGCACTCTTGATCGCCGACCGGCTCAGCGGTGTGCCATTCTCGGGGGCCTGGCATTCGCCGCTCCAGCGGGCCGCTGAAACCGCCGAACTCATCACCAAACGCCTGCCGGCCCTGCACAGCGAAGCCTCCCCGTTGCTGTTTGATTGCATTCCGTCCGGGCGGGCACCCGAAACACCGTCGGCCTACCATCCCTTTTTCGGCTCGGTCACCGACGATGAGATCGCCGCCGGTCGCGCCCAGATGGAAGACGCCGTCGCGGAATTTCTGCAGCCCCGCCGCACTCAGCGCCACGACCTGTTGATCACCCACAATTTCGTGATCGCCTGGTTTGTTCGTGAGGTGCTCGGGGCTCCCGACTGGCGTTGGGTCGGTATCAACCAGGCCAATTGTGGCTTGACCGTGCTGCAGCAAAAACCTGGCCGCCCGTGGACACTGGTCACCCACAACGACCTCGGCCACCTGCCGGTCGAGCTGCGTACCGGGCTGCCTGAACCGTTGATGTTCTAAATATCCAGACGCTTGCCGTACCAGTGCGTGGCATTGGGATTGTCATTGTAGGAGGGGATGCTCTCGTACCCGGTGCTGTGATAAAGCGCCCCGGCGATGGCGAGGCCCACATTCGTGTCGAGCACAACCTCGGCGGCTCCGAGGTGCGCCGCCCGTTGCTCGAGCTCAGTCAGTAGCATGCGCCCCCACCCACGCCGGCGGGAACTGGGTTGCATCCACAGGTGCTTGACCTCGAACCGCACCGGCTCGTTCTCGGCATTTTCCAGCCGGCGGATGCCCCCGCACCCGACGTACGCGCCGCTCGCGTCGTCGGCCCGGTCGTCTTTTTCATCGAGTACCACGAGGAACACGCCGTGCGGGGGCACGAATTGCTCGGCCAGCGGATAGGTCGGGTGGTAGGTGCCCTGGGCTTGCCGAAACGACAATTCGGGGCTGCGAAAATATTCGGTGAGCAGGGTGAGGGCGGCGGCATCCGCGACGGACACGGCCTGAAACTGAGGCATCTCCCTAGGCTATGGCGCGGGCACGTGATGCCGGATTGAATTGATAGATTGGTGTCATGACAACGACGGTGGCCATTATCGGCGCAACGGGCAAGATGGGCCGCCTGGTCTCCGACTTGATCGACCGAACCGAGGGCTTCGAGGTCGTCGCCCGGCTCGACTCGCACAGCGAGCTGAGCGAAATGCTCGGGGCGCAGATCGCCGTCGATCTGACCCGGCCCGACGTGAGTCGTGATGTCGTCGACTTTGCAACCGAGCACGGTTTGCGGGTGCTTGTCGGCACCTCCGGCTGGAGCCAGGACGGTATCGCGTCCCTCAGCCGCCGACTCGCGGGCCGCGACGACACCGGCGTCATCATCATTCCGAACTTCTCAATCGGGTCGGTGCTCGCAACGGCGTTCGCTGCCCTGGCCGCCCGGTTCTACGACTCCATTGAGATCGTCGAGGCTCATCAGCCATCCAAGGTGGATTCGCCGTCGGGCACGGCCGTGCGCACCGCCGAATTGATCGGTCGGGCACGCGCCGACCTCGGCCCGGTCTCGGCGCCGCATACCGACCAGCGTGCCCGCGGCCAGCAGGTCTCGAGCGTGCCCGTGCACAGCCTGCGCCTGTCCGGCCTGCTGGCCCGCCAGGACGTGTTTCTGGGCGGCAACGGGGAGACCATCACCATCAGCCACAACACGCTGTCCCCGAGCGCCTACGAGAGCGGCATCCTGCTGGCCCTCGCGGCAGCACGAACCATTACGGGTGTGACAGTCGGCCTCGACCAGATCGTCGACCTGGGGTTTGATTCCGCCGTTGCTCCAGCCAACGATTCGGGAGCCTCCTGATGAAGGGCAAGATCGCTGTCATCGTCATGGCGGTACTGCTCGTCTTCTACCTCGTTCTGGCCGGAGTGCGCGCCACGCTCTTTATTCAAAGCGGTGAGCCGGTCGGTATCCTCATCGGGTTGGGGCTGCTCATTTTGCCGCTGATTGGCTTCTGGGCGCTCGTGCGTGAGGTTACGTTCGGCATCCGCTCGGAACGTCTCGTGCGTCAACTCGACGCGCTCGGGGGACTTCCGGCCGCCGACCTGCCAACACGCCCGAGCGGTCGTCCCTACCGGGACGCCGCCGACGAGCATTTTCCGGCCGCGCAGGCCGAGGTCGAGGCCGAACCCGGGAACTGGCACGCCTGGCTGCGGCTCGGCCTCGCTTATGACGCATCGGGCGACCGCAAGCGTGCCCGCCGAGCGATCCGCACCGCGATCGCCCTCGAGCGCACCCCGAAGTAGCCGCAGGCTACCGGCTACCGGCTACCGGCTACGGCTGGCGCAGCATCCAGGCGATCGCGGTGGCCGGCGTGCGATGGGCGAACTCGAACCCGTCTCCCAATAGTTTCTGGGCGCTGACCTGCTGGTCGGCGAGCAGCAGTTGGCGGGCGGCGTCCTGCAGCAGCAGAGTCAGGATTCGCTCAGGAACCGGCAGGAAAAACGGTCGGTGGAGGGTGGTGGCGAGCCGGCTGAGGATGTCGTTTGAGGTCGCCGGGGTGGGCCCGACCAGGTTGACCGGGCCGACGAGCGTCGAAGTCAGCAGATGCACGATGGCGGCAGCCTCGTCGTGCAGGCTCACCCAGGCCCAGTGCTGGGTTCCGCCGCCGAGCGGTCCGGCCAGGCCGAGTTTGGCCAGGGGCAGTACCGGTTTGAGTGCACCGCCCTTGGCGAGCACGAGGCCGGTGCGCAGCGTCACCACCCGCGTCGGTTCCGGCGCGAGCCGGGCCGCGGCCTCCCACTGAATGACGACATCGGCCAGAAAATCGGTTCCGACAGCGGATGTCTCGCTCAGGATTTCCCCCGGCCGATTGCCGTAGACCCCCACGGCCGAGCCGTTCAGCAGGACCGTCGGCGGAGTGGCTGCCTGCGCCAGCGCGTCGGTGATGGTACGGGTGGCCAGCAGCCGGGAGCTCAGGATTTCTTTGCGATAGCCCGTCGTCCACGGCAGCCGCGCCAGCGAGGCTCCCGAGAGGTTGACGACCGCGTCAATGGTGTCAAGCACGCGCGTATCCAGAACCCGGGCGGCCGGATCCCACCGAATCTCGTTCTTGCCGACGGCTTCGCGGCGCACCAGTCGTACCGGGGTGTGGCCAGCGCCGGCCAGCTGCCGGCTCAGCTCCCGGCCGATGAGGCCGGATGCTCCGGCGATCAGAACGCGCACCGCAGGGTCCTAGGCCAGCTCGGCTTCAATGGTGATGGGGATGCCCGCGAGTGCCTTGGAGATTGGGCAGTTGGCCTTGGCGTCCTGGGCGAAGACCTCGAACTCGGCCTCGGTCATACCGGGGATCTTGGCGCTCACCAGCAGGTGGCTGCCGATAACCCCGGTGCCGGCGGCGAACGTCACGGCGGCCGTGGCCTGGATGCTCTCCGGCGAGTAGCCGGCTTTGCCGAGCGCGTTGGCGAGGGCCATGGAGAAACAGGACGCGTGGGCGGCACCGAGCAATTCTTCGGGGTTGGTGGTGCCGGAGACCCCCTCAGCGCGCGCTTTCCAATTCACGGAGAATTCGGCGGCGTGCGAGGAATCCAGAGTGACGGTGCCGGAGCCGGACATAAGATCGCCGGTCCAGACGGTGGTTGCTTCACTGGTGAGCGTCGTGGGCATGGTGTTACCTCCAGGTCATGTGCGTCCCACCCTATCCGTCGCGCGTGCCCCGCGAACGTGTCCCGTCTGAGAATTGCCTGAGGCCGCAGACGAGCCCGCACCACAGCCAACGCGCCAAGCCCGGTGCGTCCTTAGCTGTAGTAGGACGTTCTGGCGGTGTGACTCATGCTTGCCTGGCCGGTCGGCCGCCCCGGTTCAGCACACCGAACCGCACGAGCAACAGGTAGATCTGGCAGCCCAGGCAGTAATCGAAGACCGCGTTCAGAAAAGCCGCGACGAACGCCGCGGCCGCAGCGATGCCGATGGAACCGGGCACTCCGGCCAGGCCCAGAACGAGACCAACCAGGCACACTGCCAGGCCGACAGCCTGCGCGAAGGTTGGTGGGGCAGCATCCTCGAGCTCGGTCGGAGGTGCGAGGCGCGGTCGAACGAAGCGCTTGAACACCAGGCCGTACGGGTGACGCCCGGCCCCGGCCAGGGCGCCCCACGCAAACAGCGCGGAAATGGCCGCCAACAGAGCCAGCGCGGCAGTGGATGCACCGGTGAGCGAGAGAAATACCACAGCCAGCAACAGCACAGCCGTGATGGCCGCGCCGAAGCGGGGCCCACGCGGATCGAGTGGGGGGCGACGGCCCGTGGGCGCGGTCGCTGTCCTAGCGGTTGCTGTTTCAGCGGTCGACATGCGAGCTCCCTGGCGTGATAGTGAGTGTGCGGGTGGCGGTGTTCTGCGCGATCGCGTCGAGCGTCGAGCTGATGTCGGCCCGGTTCGGTGGGCCGCCCACGCGGGCCCGTACCCGGCCGGCCCCGTCCAGAATCAGTGTCGTGGGTGTTTGCAGGATCGAATACCGCTTGGCGAGATCGGCGCGGTGGGTGAGATCCACGTCCACGTGCACGACACCGGGGCGGGAATCCGCCACGGTGCCCAGCAGCCGGCGGGTGCCAGGGCACCGGGCGCATAACTCGGTCGAAAATTGCAGCAGGGTTGCCGCGGGACCGAATGCGGTCGTGGTGGCGACATCCGCTGGCGTGACGATGTCACCGGTCACGCGGGACACTCGCCCCTGGCGTGCCCGCCACAGGAGCCCCAGAACGGTCGTGGCAGCCAGTAGCGCGAACAGCAGTCCGATCGCTTCGAGTGGTTTCATATCATCGACGCTACGTGGGTGCGGGCCTGTTCGGGGGACTGTGACGAGACATTACGGGCACGCCCGGGCGGGACGGCCGGCAGACCGGCTAGCCTGAGGCCGTGGCCGATGTTGAGTTCCGATCTGAAATGACCGTGGAGCTGGTGCGCGCGAGCGCCCACGACTCCGACGTATTGTTTGCCGCCCGGGTGTCGACCCTGGGGGAGCAGACCCTGGAGCAGAGCCAGCTCGACGGCTTCGAGAGCGAGGCTGACGAGAAGCGTGATCGCGGGCTGATCAACTACCTCATGCGCGATCGGCACGGTTCGCCGTTCGAACACAACTCGATGACGTTCTATGTGCGCGCGCCTATTTTTGTGTTTCGCGAGTTCATGCGGCACCGCATCGCCTCGTACAACGAAGAGTCGGGCCGGTACCGGGAGCTTAATCCGGTATTTTATGTGCCGTCCGCCGAACGCAACCTCCTCCAGGTCGGCAAGCCGGGCGCGTACGACTTTCTGCCCGGCTCTGCCGAGCAGACCGCGCTGGTGCAGCAGCAGACCCGCGCCGCCGCAATCCATGCCTACGACGCGTACCAGCGGATGCTTGAAGCCGGCATCGCCCGCGAGGTCGCTCGTATCGTGCTGCCGCTCAACATCTACTCGTCGATGTACGTCACGCTCAACGCGCGCTCACTGATGAACTTTCTCAGCCTGCGCACCAAGCGCGAAGGCTCATCGTTTCCATCGTTCCCGCAGCGCGAGATCGAAATGTGTGCCGAGCAGATGGAAACCCACTTCGAGACGCTGATGCCACTGACCTACGCCGCCTTCAACAAGAACGGCCGCGTCTCGCCGTAGCCCTTCGCGAGAGTAGGAAAAATGCCGGTCTGACCGATTCAAACGGGCTCTTTTTGCGCGCTCACGGGGCACCGAGCGAGGAGGCGATAGCCTGTACCTCGTGTCTACCTCTACGAATCCCTTTGGCCAGGTGCTGGTCGCACTGGTCACCCCGTTTACTTTTGATGGCGAAGTGGACTGGGCCGGGGTGGAGAAGCACATCGACGACGTCATCAATGCTGGCGCCGACGGCATCGTCGTCACCGGAACAACCGGCGAGACCAGTACTCTGACCGACCCAGAGAAGATCCGCCTGGTCGAGGTCGGCAAGTCCGTCGCTGACGGCCGTGCCAAGATCATCACCGGCGGCGGTTCCAACGAGACCGCCCACGCCATGCAGCTCGCCCGCCAGAGTGAGAAGGCCGGCGCCGACGGCAACATGATCGTCACCCCGTATTACAACAAGCCGACCCAGGCCGGCATCCTCACCCACTTCCGCATGATCGCGGATGCGACCGACCTCCCCGTCATCCTCTACGACATCCCCGGCCGCACCGGTGTCGCTATTGCCTACGAGACCATCCTGCGCGCGGCCAAGCACCCCAACATCCTGGCCATGAAAGACGCCAAGGGCGACTTCGCCCAGGTCAGCCGGGTGCTCAACCAGACCGACCTCATGTACTTCTCCGGCGACGATCCCAACGTGCTGGCCCACTTGTCGATCGGCGCGACCGGACTGATCGGCGTCACCGGGAACATCACAGCGACCCCGTACCGGCACATGGTCGACGCGGTCAACCGGGGCGACCTCAGAGTCGCCACCGCCGCCCATCAGCAGCTCGAACCGCTCGTGCGCGCCGTGATGACCCACGTACCCGGCACCGTTGCCGTAAAGTACATCCTGCACGGCCTCGGTCGCATCGGCAGCCCACGGGTGCGCCTGCCCCTGGTCGGCCCTGAAGACTCCGAAGCGGCCCAGATCGAAGATGAACTCTCGCTGGTGCAGAACATTCCCGGCGTGGACTTTTCCAACTTCAGGCCCGACCGAAACGCGGCCGCCGGTGGATCGCTGCCCAAGGTAGCCGGTACTACGCGCTGAAGGCGCAGAGCTGGCGCAGAGCTGGCGCAGAGCTGGCGCAGGGCTGGCGCAGGGCTGGCGCAGTCGGGAAGCCAACTCGTCGCGGTGTCGCGCCCCCGCTCGCTCCGGAGATGGCCGGCCCCGTTACCTTGTTTGTAACCTCGGATGGTGTGAGTATCTGAGGGAGTTGGCCTGTCGGGTCCGGCATGATTGTTGCCCCCAGTCGTTGATGATCCGGGGGGTGTTGTCACCGGACTCGATTGGCGTCGGGTGATCGCTGATAGGGGCTCGACTAGGCGTAAAGCCGAGGTCGTTCGTAACGTGGATGCCGAGACTTGACGCCGTAGACCAGGCCACGAATACAAGTGGATGGGAGCAGTCATGATCGAAAACTATGACAGCGTCGACGTGTTCGTCGGTGTCGACGTTGGCAAAGGCGAGCACCACGCCGTCGCCCTGAACCGGGCCGGCAAGGTCCTCTTCGACAAAGCATTACCGAATGACGAAGGCAAGATGCGGGCGGTGCTGCAGAAGCTGAAACAGTCCGGCACGGTGCTCGTTATCGTGGATCAGCCGGCCACGATCGGCGCCTTGCCGATCGCCGTCGCCCAAGCCGAAGGAGTCCTCGTCGGCTACCTGCCTGGCCTGGCGATGCGGCGCATCGCCGACCTCCACGCGGGTGAGGCGAAGACCGATGCCCGCGACGCAGCGATCATCGCCCAAGCCGCCCGGACGCTGCCGCATGCGTTGCGGTCGATTCAGCTGGCTGATGAGTCGGTCGCGGAGCTGTCGATGCTGTGTGGTTTTGACGATGACATCGTGGGTCAGATGACGGCGACCAGCAACCGAATTCGCGGGCTGCTCACCCAGATTCACCCAGCGTTGGAGCGGGTCGTGGGCCCGCATCTGGACCACCCGGCGATGCTAGATCTGCTCCAGCATTACCCGTCACCCGCGGCGATGAAAACAGCCGGCACCACGCGGATGGCCACCCGGCTGCTAAAGCTGGCCCCACGGATGGGCCGCCGCCTGGCAGAAGAAATCACCCAGGCACTGGGCGAACAAACTGTCGTGGTCGTCGGCACCCATGCCGCAGCGACGGTCCTACCGCGCTTGGCTGAACAACTCGCCGCCTTGCGCCAACAGCGGTCCGACATCGCCGTCGAGGTCGAGAAGCTGGTGAACGACCACCCTCTTTCCCCCGTCCTGACGAGCATGCCCGGAGTCGGCGTCAGGACCGCAGCCCGGCTCCTCACCGAGGTCACCGGAAAGCACTTCGAAACCGCCGGCCACCTCGCCTCCTACGCCGGCCTTGCACCCGTGACCCGACGCTCCGGCAGCTCAATCCGCGGCGAACATCCCTCCCGTCGAGGAAACAAGATCCTCAAACGCGCCCTGTTCTTGTCCGCCTTCGCAGCACTCCGAGACCCCGTCTCACGGACCTACTACGACCGAAAAATCGCCCAAGGCAAACGCCACAACCAAGCCCTCATCGCACTCGCCCGACGCCGGTGTGATGTTCTATTCGCCATGCTGCGAGACGGCACCCTCTACGAAACTGAACACCAACTCGCCGCTTGACAAAAACATAGGGGCACCCCCGGGAGCCAGCCATTTCTCCGGGTCGAGCCGGCCACAACCGCCGTCGACCGGCGTGCGTCGGACTCGGAAACGTGCAAGTCCGTCCGAACGCACGTTCGCACAGAAATCCAAATCTATCTGAGAAACTCTCGACTCCGGCTCAGGGTTTTGATAAAATAAAACCATGAGCCAGAGCGGCGATATACCCGAATCGGGCTTCGTCGATGCGTTCTTCGCGGCCCACGGAACCTGGCCGGTCACGGCCGAGGAGCGCGCCGAGTTCAACGCTGCCGAGTTCAACGCTGCCGATGATAATTCGAAGGGCTGCAACTCGGAGGGCGGCAACGCTAACGGTTCCGCCTCCAACCCGGCGGGTGACCTGGATCCGTTCCAGTGTCGGCAGGCGCAGTTCGTGGATCGGGCGGTATATTTCGAGAGGGTCATAGCATGGGCGCAGGCGGGCAAAGCGGATACCCTTGCCGAGGCCTGGCATTACACGTCCGGTACCGCTGAGACGGGTCGGCCCCTGGCGGGTCCGGGCCGGGAGCATGACTGGGATGCGACGTTTGCAGCGCAGCAGGGCCTGGTCGCGGAGATGGCGTGCGCGTTGCGCATCCCGTATGGCACCGCGTCGGGGTTGATTCGGCAGAGCCGGACCCTGGTCGAAGACCGGCCCCGCACCCTGGGCGCCCTCCGGTGCGGGCAGATTTCGCTGCGGCAGGCGGGGCGGCTGCTGGACCAGCTTGATTCGGTGCCGAAGCCCGCGCAAGCCGGGCTGGAGGCGGTGTTGCTGCCGCACGCGATGAAACTCACCGCGGCGCAATTCGAGGGTACGGCCCGCAAGATCCGCGAACACTTCCATCCCGACAGCATCACCGTTCGCCGGGCCCGCTGTCTGGCAGACCGAAAGGTCATGCTCTACCCCGATAACGACGGCATGGCCACGCTCTGGCTGCGCGCCGCCAGCGATGACCTCACGGCCGTGTATCACCGCGTCACCGACGCCGCCCTCAGCTTGCAGGGTCCGGATGAATCACGCACCCTCAGCCAGCTCCGGGCAGATGTCGCCATCGACCTGCTCGCCAGCGGCGTCACCGCCACCGGCCTCGGCGCCGGCATCGGCGCCACGGTGAACGTGACCGTGCCGGTGCTGACCCTGATGGGTAAGAGCGAGGAGCCGGGCGAGCTGGACGGGTACGGGCCGATCGATGCGGAAACCGCTCGCCGGCTCGCCGGCACCGCGACGAGCTTCCTGCGCATCCTCACCCACCCGCACACCGGCATCGTCCTCGACGTCAGTGCTACCGCGTTTCGGGTGCCGGCGGCGCTGAAGAAGTACCTGCAGCTACGCGATGGAACCTGCCGGTTCCCCGGCTGCAACCGCTCCGCCCGGCACTGCGACCTCGACCACACCCGCGACACCCAATTCGGCGGCCCCACCACCGCCACCAACCTGCATCACCTCTGCCCGGCCAACCACAACCTGAAGCACTTCAGCGCCTGGACCGTCACCGCCACACCCGACGGCACCCTGAACTGGACCAGCCCCGCCGGCAAGCACTACGCCACCGACCCCGCCACCCGCATTCGCCCCCACCCACAACAGACAGCACCAGCACCGCCCGCACCCGCCCAGCCGAATCCGCCCCTGCTCGACCCATGGAACTCCGCCTGGCGCATCGACGACCCCGTCCCCCAACCGTTCTAATCCGATCGATCGCCGGTGCGCCCGGTGGCATACCCTCGCCTGCTCGCGGACAGAAATTTCACCTCGATAGACTGTGCCAACGCTTACCCCTCCTCAACCGCATCGACGCGGAAAGGTCTTTCATGCCCCGAACGGATTCGATTGGCAGCCCCTCGGGTGAGAAGACGGTAGCGGCGCCCAGCGCCGCCGCATCCGTTGGCACAGACGATGAGGTGCTGCTGCAGCGTGGCGGACAGCTGGCCCGCATCATTCTGAACCGGCCACAGGCCCTGAACGCGCTGACCCACGGCATGATCCGCTCCATTGCCGCCGCCCTCACCGAGTGGGCCGACGATCCCGCCGTGCACACCGTTCTCCTTACCGGGAACGGAGACCGCGCCCTCTGCGCCGGCGGCGACATTGTGTCGATCTACCGCGACGCCCGCACGGACACCGGCGGCGTCCCCGACGAGAATGCCCGATTCTGGGCCGACGAGTACACGTTGAACGCCCAGATCAAGCGGTATGCCAAACCATTCGTCGCCCTTATGGACCGCATCGTGCTCGGCGGAGGAGTCGGCCTCTCCGGCCACGCCTCCCACCGCGTCGTGACCGAACGCACCACAGTCGGTATGCCCGAAACCACCATCGGTTTCGTGCCCGACGTCGGTGGAACCTTCCTCTACTCGCGCATACCCGGCGAACTCGGCACCCACCTCGCCCTCACGGCCGCGACCATGACGGGCACCGATGCGATCGCCCTCGGCCTCGCCGACAGCTACGTCGACTCCGCCCGGCTCGATTCCCTGGTCGACGCCCTCAAACGGATGCCCGCTGCCGATGCCATCGCCCAGCACGCCGCGTCGGCTGTGCCGCCGGCACCGCTCCTGGCGGAGCGCGCCTGGATCGACGAGTGCTATGCCGGCACCGACCTTCCCACCATCATTGACCGGTTGCAGAAATCGCCCGTAGCCGCAGCCCGCGAGGCGTCCGCCGCGATCCTGGCCAAGTCGCCGACCGCCGTCACGGTCACCCTCGAATCGCTCCGCCGCGCCCGCGCCCTCGGCAGTCTCGAGGAAGTCCTCGAACAGGAATACCGGGTGTCCCTGCGCATGGTGGCCGGCCACGATGTCCTTGAGGGTATTCGCGCCCAGGTCATCGATAAGGACCGCAATCCCTTGTGGCAACCAAGCACACTTGACGCCGTTTCCGGCGCCGACGTGCAGGCACACTTCACATCGCTGGGGGAGCGCGAGCTGCGCTTGTCGCGCGTGCATACCAGCGGAAACGAACCCAACGAGCAAGAATCCACCGAACGAGAGGCCACGGCGTGAGCGACACCACCCCGACTGACACCACCCCGACCGACATCCATTTCTACGAAAACATTCTGCTGGAACGTCACGGTCGCGTCGGCGTGATCACACTCAACCGGCCCAAGGCGCTCAATGCCCTCAACTTCGCCACGATGCAGGACGTCGTCGGTGCTGCCACCCAGCTCGATGCCGACCCCGAGATCGGCGCGATCGTCATCACCGGGTCGGAGCGGGCCTTCGCGGCCGGCGCCGACATCAAGGAGATGTCGACGATGAGCTATATGGACATGTACCTCAAGGATTGGTTCGCCGGCTGGGACAAACTCGCCGCCGTGCGCACCCCGGTCATCGCCGCGGTCTCCGGCCACGCCCTCGGCGGCGGCTGCGAGCTGGCCCTGATCTGCGATTTCATCATCGCCTCCGACACTGCCACCTTCGGGCAGCCCGAGATCAAGCTCGGTGTGATTCCCGGCATGGGCGGATCCCAGCGTCTCACCCGCGCCGTCGGCAAGGCCAAGGCGATGGAAATGATACTCACCGGCCGCACCATTGGCGCGGTCGAAGCTGAACGCGCCGGCCTCGTCGCCCGCATCGTGCCCGCCGCCGACCTGCTCGCCGATGCCCTCGCGACCGCGGCCGACATCGCCGCGAAATCGGCGCCGATCGCCATGCTCGCCAAGGAGGTCGTCAACGCGGCCTACGAGTCGATGCTGAGCGGCGGCATCCACTTGGAACGACGCCTGTTTCACTCGGTGTTCGCCACCGACGACCAGAGCGAGGGCATGGCCGCCTTCATCGAGAAGCGGCCACCGGTTTTCACGAACCGCTAACGCCCGCTCGTCCAGCGGTACTCGTTCTCGGGCCGCCCCGGCGTGCCGTAGCGCGGTGCGCGCAGCACGAGGCCGGAGTCGGCGAGATACTCGAGGTAGCGCCTCGCGGTCACCCGTGACAGCCCGAGTGGCTCCATCAACTCACTCGCCGACACCGGCGCGGCTTGGGCCTGGAGGAAGGCGACTACCGGGCTCAGCGTCGAGTCGGCCAAACCCTTCGGCCGCGGGATATCGGTCGGTGCGCGCAGGCTCGCAAACGCGTGATCAACTGCGGACTGCGTCACGACGGATGCCTGCGCGTCAAGTTTCGTACGAAAGTCCCGGTAACTGGTCAATTTCGCAGCAAAGGTCGAATAGGTGAAGGGCTTGATCAGGTACTGCACGACGCCGGCCGCGATCGCTCCGCGCACATTGTCGAGGTCGCGTACGGCGGTGATGGCGATGATGTCCGTGGCGAGGCCGGCCGAACGGATGCGCCGACTCACGTCGAGCCCGTGGCTGTCGGGCAGGTTCATGTCCATGAGCACGAGGTCGATCGGGTTTCCAGCCGAGGCAGCGGCTGCGACGCGACGAAACGCGTCCTGCCCGGTGCTCGCCGTGCCGACGAGCTCGAAACCCGCCAGACGGCCGATATAGGCGGCGTGCGCCTCGGCGGCGAGCGGTTCGTCCTCAACGACGAGCACGCGAATGACCGTAAGCCTGCCGTCAACCATGATTGCCCCCCGCCGTGGTCACGACCGAACGAGTAAGGGCCGGAATCGTCACGGTGAAGACGGCGCCCTCGCGCCGGGCGATGGTGAGCGTGCCGCCGAGGCGGGTCACCGCCTGCCGAACCAAAGCCAGGCCGAGACCGCGGCCGCCGATCGAACGGCCCGGCGCCGTGCCGCCCATCCCGTGTTCGCCCGTGGGGCCCGTTTCCGTGAAGCCGGCGCCCTTGGTGCTGAAACCGAGACGAAGCACATCGTCAATGATGTCGGGAGCCACGCCACAGCCGCTGTCGGCGACCTCGATCATTACGGCCTGCTCGGTAGATGACACCGTGACAGACACCCGACGAGGGTCCGGGCCAGCGGCCGCCGCATCAAGAGCATTGTCGACCAGATTGCCGAGCACGGTCACCAGATCCTGAATCGACAGCCCGGACTGGGCGAGCGTGCCCGACGCCGTGACGGTCAGGGCGATTCCCAGCTCATTGGCCTGCGCCGATTTGCCCATGATCAGGGCGCTGATCACCGGTTCGTCTACCGAACCGACCATCTCATCGGCGAGCCGTTGGCTCAGCTCGAGATCTTCTGTGGCGAATTCGAGGGCCTGATCGGTGCGGCCGAGCTCCATCAGCGACACGATCGTGTGCAAACGGTTGGAATGCTCGTGGGTCTGCGCCCGCAACGCGTCGGACAGGGTCTGCATCGACTGCAACTCGCTGCCGAGGTTCTGCAGGTCGGTGTGGTCGCGAATCGTCGCCACGAATCCCATCGGGATTGCCCTGGGTCGAGTCGCCGAAGTCGACGAGGCGATCGCGGGTTCCTGGCTGACCACGAGTACCCGCGTGCCGGTGACATGAATCTCATCGAGCGCGGTGCGGCCGCTGCGCAACAACTCGCCGAGGCTCGGCGGCAGACTCAATTCGGTGAGGGTTGGCGGTCGCTCGTCGCTGCCCGCAGTCGGCCGCGGCGGAATTCCGAGCAGGCGCGACGCCTGATCGTTGTACAGGACAAGGTCGCCGCGCAGGTCGACCAGCACAAGCCCCTCACGAACCGAGTGCAGTACCGAATCGTAATAGACGAATAGTTGCGCGAGACGTTCCGGTCCCCAGCCCAGGGTCACCCGGCGTAGGTAGCGCCCGAGCAGCCAGGTCACCACTGACCCCGACGCGAGCAGCCCGAGAGCCAGACCGAGCACCGAGGGCAACCGGGCGTTCAGAGCGATCGTGATGTTGCTCGTCGTGGTGCCCACCGCGACGAGCGAGCGCACGGTGCCGTCGGTATCCGTTACCGGCACCACGGCACGAACGGATGGCCCGAGCGTTCCCGTGCTGATTTCGGTGAAGGAGGTTCCGGAAAGAGCCGGCTCGATGGCGCCGATGTAGTCCCTGCCGATCTCTGTGTCGGTGGGGTGGGTCCAGCGGGTACGGTCCGGGGCCATGATCGTGATGAAATCGAGCCCCGCGTCGGCGCTCAGCTGGAGCGCATAGGGCTGCAGGGACGCGCTCGGGTCGGCCGACTCACTCGCCGCGAGCACGAGTGGACTGTCGGCGATGGCGGTGGCGACCGCGAGCATCCGGTTGCCGGTCTCGATGTAGCCGCGATCACGCGCGTCGACGAAGAAGGCCGTTCCGACGAAGACCGTGAGCACGACGATGAACAGTGCGTGCGCGAAAAAGAGCCGTCGAGCGATGCTCCATTCCTTACGCACTGCCTGCCTCTTTCGTGAGCTCGTGAACAATATGACCGTAACCGTGCGCGAGTGCGCTGCGTCGACCAATGTGGAACGACTTGCACCGACCGGAGCCCGTGGTGGGCCAGGTTAAGCCTAGACATAGGAGTCTGACATGGCATCGACGCCATCAACCGAAACCAAACTCAACAAATCCGGTAAGCCGAAGAAGCGAATCGACTCATCCCACTACCTCTACATGGCCGTCATCATCGCGGTTATTCTGGGTATCATCGTCGGCTTGGTCTGGGGCGGACCGGAGGGATTCGCGGTCTCGCTCAAGCCGCTCGGAGATCTGTTCATCGCCCTGATCAAGATGATGATCGCCCCGATCATCTTCTGCACGATCATTCTCGGCATCGGCTCCATCGCCAAGGCAGCCACCGTCGGCAAGATCGGTGGCCTGGCCCTCGGCTACTTTCTGATCATGTCGACCTTCGCACTTGGCATCGGACTGGTCGTGGGCAACATGATTCATCCGGGCGAGGGCATCAACCTGTCGGATGCCACCTTTGAGGCCACCGAATCAGCCGACACCAAGTCGTTCCTGCTCGGGATCGTTCCCACCACCCTGTTCTCGTCGCTGACCAGCGGTAACATTCTGCAGACGCTGCTCGTGGCACTCATCGCCGGCTTCGCGCTGCAGCGCATGGGCCCGGCCGGCAAGCCGATTCTCGATGGGCTAGCCCACGTGCAGGCTCTGGTCTTTCGCATTCTGATTATGGTCATGTGGCTCGCCCCGATCGGTGCTTTCGGTGCGATCGCCGCGGTCGTCGGTGCTACCGGCATCCAGGCCGTCATCAGTTTGTTCACGCTCATGGCCGCCTTCTACATCACCTGCATCATCTTCATCGTGGTCATCCTCGGCGGCCTGCTCAAACTGGTCACGGGTGTGAACCTGTTCAAGCTCATGCGCTACCTCGGCCGGGAATACCTGCTGATCGTATCGACGTCGTCGTCCGAAGCCGCGCTGCCGCGACTGATCGCCAAGATGGAACACCTCGGCGTCTCCAAGCCCGTCGTTGGTGTCACCGTGCCCACCGGCTACTCATTCAACCTCGACGGCACCGCGATCTACCTCACCATGGCCTCGCTGTTCATCGCCAACGCGCTCGGTCAGCCGCTCGCCCTCGGCGAACAGATTGGGCTGCTCATCTTCATGATCATCGCCAGCAAGGGCGCCGCCGGAGTGTCCGGCGCCGGCCTCGCCACCCTGGCCGCGGGCCTGCAGGCCCACGCCCCGCAACTCGTTGGCGGCGTCGGCTTCATCGTCGGCATCGACCGCTTCATGTCTGAAGCTCGCGCGCTGACCAACTTCACCGGCAACGCCGTGGCAACCGTCATGATTGGCTCCTGGACCAAGGAACTCGACCGGGTGCAGGTTGATCGCGTGCTGGACAAGCTCGAACCGTTCGACGAACGCACCATGCTCACTCATGGTCATGTCAGTGCCGCGGAGAGCCAGCGCACTGCCGAGCAGGCTGCGCAGTCCAAGGTGTTGGAACGCGCCTAAGCAGAAAACGCGCGCATTAGACTCGCGCTACGGGTGTCGTCCGGAGAAGTCGTCCCGGGCGACACCCTTTTTTTCGTTGTGCTTTTTTCGGTGCACCGAAAAGTCGGTATGTTAGGATTGTTGACGGTCTTACAACCTTCACCAGGACGCGCAGGCGTAGCCACCATTTGAGATGGAACGGCCGCCTGCGTATGGTGAGGCGCCGACGGACGCGGTCCCATGATCGCTCCAGCCCACGCTGATTCTCGCGTTCGGGCCGCTCGGTGCCTACCCGTCCGACAAGAGAGCACCGCGCTTCGTAGACCGTGAAATCGGCTACGGGGGCGTGCACCGGAGAACGCGTGACCGACAATATCCCTCATCCAGGATCCATCGCCGTCAAGGCAGATCACCTCTATAAAGCCTTCGGGCGCCGCCCGCACGAAATCGTCAAGAAGCTCAAAGCGGGCAAGAGTCGCGCAGACACCTCTGCCCTCGGAGTGGCCGCCGTCATTGACGCCTCATTCGAGGTCAAGAAGGGCGAAATCTTCGTCGTCATGGGCCTGTCCGGCTCGGGCAAATCGACTCTCATCCGCATGCTCAACGGACTGTGGGAGGCCACCTCCGGCACCGTGACCGTCGGCGGCACCGATATCACGGGCGTTTCCGCCAAGGAACTGCGCGACATACGTCGCAAGAGCATCTCGATGGTGTTCCAGCATTTTGCCCTGCTGCCGCACCGCACGGTGATCGACAACGTCGCCTATGGCCTCGAAATTCAGGGCATGGGCCGGGAACAACGCCTCGCGAAAGCGCAGACGATCATCGATCTGGTCGGGCTGGCTGGCTGGGCAGACAACCTGCCCTCGGAGCTGTCCGGTGGAATGCAGCAGCGGGTCGGCCTCGGCCGTGCTCTCGCGGCCGACACCGACGTACTGCTCATGGACGAGGCCTTCTCGGCCCTCGACCCGCTGATTCGCCGGGAAATGCAGGAGCAGCTCATCGAGCTGCAGGCCGCGCTCGGCAAGACCATCATCTTCATCACCCACGACCTGAACGAGGCCATGTTTCTCGGCGATCGCATCGCCGTCATGCGCGATGGTCGCATCGTGCAGATCGGCACGCCCGAGGAGATCCTCACCGACCCGGCCAACGACTACGTCGCCCAGTTCGTGCAGGATGTCGACCGGGCGCGCGTGCTCACCGCCGCGAGCGTGATGGAACCGGTGCGTTCGGTCATCACGAAGACCGCAGGCCCACGGGCGGCGCTGCGGACCATGCGCGACCTGCAGACATCCGTCACTTTTGTGCTCAACCGCGACCGCAGCTTCGCCGGTATCGTGCGCGACCGCGATGTACTGAGAATGGTCAAAGCCGGCGAGACGGATCTGCGAAGCATCATTCGTGACGACGCTAACGCGGTGCTCCCCGAAACCGCCCTGGTCGACCTTGTCGAGCCCTCGGTCGAGAGCGAATTGCCGATCGCCGTCGTCGATGAGAAGAACCGTCTGCTCGGCGTAATTCCTCGCGTGACCCTGCTCGCCGCCATCGGGAACGTCACGACGAATACCGGCCCACTGCCGGTCGTGATGCCGCCTGCCACCATCTCGATCAGCCAGATCACCGACATATTGGGCGATACGGCCGATGACGCCCTGTTCAATGTCGAAGGAGCGCGCGCATGACCGACTTTCGTCTTCCCCTGGGTTCCCTCATTGAATCCTTCGTCGACTACATCACCGATACCTTCGGCTTTCTGTTCGGCTTCATTCGGGCACTCTTCGACGGCGCCTACGAATCCGTGGAATTCCTGCTCGGAGCGCCGCCGTTTTGGGCGATCATGCTCGTGCTGGGCGTACTCGCCTTCGGAATTCGTGGCTGGAAGTTCGCGGTCGGAACGGTTGTCGGCCTTCTTGTCATCCTTGGCGTCGACCAGTGGGAGAACGCCATGGACACGCTCGCCCTCGTGCTCGTCGCGAGTGTGCTGGCGATTGTCATCAGCGTTCCCGTTGGCATTCTCGCGGCCAAGTCCACGCTCGCCTCGAACATCATTCGCCCGGTACTCGACTTCATGCAGACCATGCCGGCGTTCGTCTACCTCATTCCGGCCCTCATCCTCTTTCGCGTCGGAGTGGTACCCGGCATCGTCGCGACCATCATCTTCGCGATGGCTCCCGGCGTGCGCCTGACCGAGCTCGGCATCCGCAGTGTGGACCAGGAAGTTGTCGAGGCCGGGCAGGCTTTTGGAGCGTCCCCGTGGCGTATCCTGCGGCAGATTCAGTTGCCGCTGGCAACCCCGACCATCATGGCCGGCGTCAACCAGGTCATCATGCTCTCGCTCTCCATGGTGGTTATTTCCGGCATGGTCGGAGCGGGCGGTCTCGGGGCGCAGGTTGTGGCAAGCCTCAACCGCATCGACATCGCGCTCGGTTTTGAAGCTGGACTGGCCGTCGTGATCCTCGCGATCTTCCTCGACCGCATTACCGCGTCGCTCGGCAGCACCGATTCAACGGGCTTCTTCGGCGGCCTCCGGCGCACCCTGCGTGCGCGTCGGGCCACCGATGCCATGGCATCCACTGCCGAGCCCGCTCGCGCCCCGCAGCCGGTCGGTGAACCGGCCCGAGTCTGACCGGCGGCAACGCAGGTTTACGGATGCAGCCGCATCCGTTCAACAGTGCGGCTTTCGCCGTATGCACCAAGCGTCAACCCCAGTCACCCACAGCAGGTGGCACGAAAGGAAGACCCATGAAGAACCGTTCTCAATCACGTATCAAATCGAGCTTGGCACTGGGAGCCGTTGGTATTCTGGCTCTCACCGGCTGCGCCGCCTCCGGTGAGACCGAAACCGTCGGAAACGGCAACGAAGACCAGAAGGATATGTCGATCGCCGTGTTCAACGGCTGGGATGAGGCCATTGCAGCCTCCGCGCTGTGGAAAGCTATTCTCGACGAGAAGGGCTACAACGTCGAGCTTGAGTACGGGGACGTCGCGCCGGTGTACTCCGGCCTGTCGACCGGTGATTACGATCTCAACCTGGATGTCTGGTTGCCGGTAACGCACGCATCGTACCTCGAAGAATATGGCGACGACATCGTCGACCTCGGTGCCTGGAACAAGGAGTCGCGCAACGCGATCGCGGTCAACGCGGATGCCCCGATCGACTCGCTCGAGGAACTCGCGGCCAACGCCGACCTGTTCGACAACCGCATCGTCGGCATCGAGCCCGGCGCCGGCTTGACCCTCGCGACCACGGACAACGTTATTCCGGGCTACGGCCTCGAGGACATGGAATACCTCACCTCGTCGACGGCGGCCATGCTGACCGAATTACAGACGGCCACCGACAACGGCGAGAACATTGTCGTCACCCTGTGGGAGCCGCACTGGGCCTATAACAAGTTTCCGCTCAAGAACCTCGAAGACCCGCAGGGAGCCCTGGGCGGCGTGGAAAGTATCCATTCCTACGCCAGCACCGACTTCAAGACGGACTTCCCGCAGGCGGCGGAGTGGATCGAGAACTTCGAGATGGACCTCGACACGTTGTACTCGCTTGAGCAGGCCATGTTCGTCGACTACGAGGGCCAGGACTATGCTCCGATCGTTGCCCAGTGGATGGAAGACAACCAGGAGTACGTGGACGGCCTTACCAGCTAGTCACGGTTTCGCACGACGAACGGCCCGCGTCTTCGGACGCGGGCCGTTCTGTTTATTGTCGCGGCGGAGTAGAACTCGCCACTGGCTACATGGTGTTGCAATGTTTTCGCTGTGACCAGTCACCGGGTTGGCATTGAGTTCATCGGCGTGACCACCGGTAGAGCCGAGGCGCTGAACGCCATGTCGGGCGTGGAATCCCCGACGGTGTCGATCAAGCCGAGTCGCGCCAGATGATAGGGGTCTCGAGCAGGATGCCGTCGGCCGGTTGCTCCTCACCGCGCAGCTGGCCGAGCACGCACTCGGCTGCTCGCTCGCCCAGGCCGAAGGCTGGCTGGTGCACGGTCGAGAGGTGTGGCTGGGTGCGCAGCGCCCAGGAACTGTCGTCAAATCCGACGATGCCGACGTCACCGGGCACGCTGCGCCCGGCATGGCGGAGCGCTTCGAGTGCTCCGGCAGCCACGGCGTCAGAAGCCGCGAACACCCCGTCAATCAGTGGGTCACGTTCGAGCAGTGCGCACATGCCCTTCACCCCATCGGTGAAGGTGTAGAGCGGTACTCGGGCAACGAGAGCCGGGTTGAAGCGGTCGCCCAGGGCATCCGTAAAGCCGGCCAGGCGGTCCGCGCCGGAATCGCGATCGAGTGCGGCGGCAACCATGCCGATGCGCTGGCGTCCGGTCTGCATGAGGCGTTCGGTGATCGCGCGCGCCGATGCCCGGTTGTCGATGCCTACGAACGGCAGAGGGCTCTGCTCTGGCGGATGTCCAACGAAAGCGGCCGGAAGGCGCAGCTTCTCGATAACGCGGGTGATGGGGTCTTCCCGGCGGGCGGAGACGATGATGACCCCGTCGACGAAACCACCGCTGAGATAGCGGGCGACGCGGTCGGTGTCGCGCTGGGAGTCGATGACGAGGCTGACCATCTGGTAGTCCGAGCGGGAGAGCACGGTGTTGGCCCCGAGCAGGATGCCGCCGATGTTGGGGTCATCCAGAAATAGTGAGTGTGGCTCGTGCACGATGAAGCCGACCGCTTCCGAGCGCTGCATGACCAGGCTGCGCGCGGCGTTGTTCGGTACATAGCCGACCTTCTCGATGGCGGCTTCGATGGCAGTCCGGGCTGAAGCCGAGACGTAGGGCTCGTCGTTCACGACCCGGCTGACCGTGCCGCGGGACACGCCGGCCTCGACGGCGACATCGTGGATCGTCGCGCGTTTGCTCCGAGACGGGATTGTCACCATTTGATAACCATAACGCTCCCGAACGAAGACCGCGCTTGACAGGATCGGCGGGATATACCTAATCTGTGTACGTTCACAGAAAACCCAACGGTGAGTTTTGCTCCCGACTCTGTGCACGTTCACAGAGTCGTCAGCATGGTGTCGCCAACACGGCGTACACACCACGGTCAGGGAGCACATGAATTCGCGAACAGCCTCTTCGAATGGTTCGGCTCCGGTGACCCCATTCGTTCACGAGGGGTTCGCCTACGGCTGCGATTACAACCCGCAGCAGTGGGGTCCCGACGTCTGGATCGAAGACGTGCGCCTCATGCACGAGGCCGGCGTCGACCTGGTGGCCATCAACATCTTCGGCTGGTGCGACATCGAGCCGCACCCCGGGGAGTACGACTTCACCACCCTCGATACGATCATCGAACTCCTGCACAGCAACGGCATCCGGGTCAACCTCGGCACCGGAACCTCGTCCCCTCCGCCATGGTTGACCACGCTGCACCCCGAGATCCTCCCGGTGAGTGATGACGGCACCACACGATTCCCTGGCGGTCGGCAGGCTTGGTGCCCGAGCTCGGCCGTGTTCCGCGAGCACGCGCTCGCCCTGGTGGAGAAGGTCGCCAAGCGTTACGGCCACCACCCGGCCATCGCCCTCTGGCATGTGTCCAACGAACTAGGCTGCCACAACGCGCTTTGCTACTGCGATGAAACCGCGGCTGCGTTCCGCCTCTGGCTGCAAGCGCGCTACGGCACGATCGACGCCCTCAACGCAGCCTGGGGTACCTCGTTCTGGAGCCAGCGCTACGGCCAGTGGTCCGAGATCCTCACCCCGCGGCTCACGCGCTCCAGCAGGAACCCCGGCCAGGTGCTTGACTTCCACCGGTTCAGCTCGGCCGAACTGCTCGACTACTACCGCCGCGAGACCGCGGTGCTGCGCCGCCACACCAACGTAGCCGTGACCACCAATTTCATGGTCACGGCGCACATCCGCAACCTCGACTACTGGTCCTGGGCCGGCGACATGGACATCGTCGCCAACGATCACTACCTCGACCACCGCCTCGCCGATCCGGCCATCGAACTCGCCTTCGCCGCCGACCTCACCCGTGGACTCGCCCAGGGGAAGCCCTGGCTGCTCATGGAACAGGCCACCGGCGCCGTCAACTGGCAGCCGCACAACCTGGCGAAGGTGGCAGGCGAGATGACCCGCAACTCCCTCGCCCACGTCGCCCGTGGCGCCGACGGCATCTGCTTCTTCCAGTGGCGCGCTTCCCTGCAGGGCTCAGAGAAGTTCCACTCCGCCCTGGTGCCTCACGCCGGCACCGACACCGTGCTCTGGCGCGAGGTCGTGGCCCTGGGGGCGACCCTCGATCGTCTCGCCGAGGTCGCCGGCAGCCGGGTCGTCGCGGATGCCGCGATCATCTTCAGCTGGGAGGCCTGGTGGGCTGGCGACGGAGAATCCCGTCCCTCCCATGCGGTGCGCTATCTCGAGCAGGTGCACGCCGCCTATACGGCCCTGCACCAACTCGGCGTAACGGTCGACATCGTCTCGCCAGACGCCGACCTCTCCGCTTACCGCCTCGTCGTCGCCCCGTGCCTCTACCTGGTCTCTGACGCGCAGGCCCAGAACCTGGGTTCCTATGTCGCGGCCGGCGGCCACGCCCTGATCACTTTTTTCAGCGGCATCGTCGACGAAGACGACCGGGTGCGCACCGGTGGCTACCCCGGCGCGTTCCGCGAGATCCTCGGCATCACGGTGGAAGAATTTTCCCCACTGCTGCCCGGCCACGTTCTGACCCTCGACTCCGGCGCGTGCGCGAGCCTCTGGAGCGAACGCCTGCGGATCGACACCGCCGAGGTGATGGCGCGCTACCTTGACGGGCCGCTGCCCGGCATCCCTGCCATCACCCGCAACGAGCACGGAGGCGGCACCGCTTGGTACGTTGCGACCGCGCTGGCGGCCGGTGCCCTGAGGGACCTCGTGCGCACGATTGCCGAGGCGGCACGCGTTACCGCGGTTGGCCCGGAGAGTGCGGGAACCATCGAGGTCGTTCGCCGAGTGAAGTCCACCAGCAGCTACCTGTTCATCATCAATCACGGTCACGGCGACGTTGAGCTTCCGGCCTGCGGCCACGAACTCGTCACCGATGCACCCGTCGGTCGAATCGTGCGCGTGCCCGCCGGAGCCGTCCGCGTGATCAGAGAGGACCCCGCATCATGAGCGCACCTGCCGTTCCCCTGACGGATGCCCCGGGCAACGCCGCCCGGAAGCCCCGCGCCGCCCAGCCAGCCAAGGCCCGCGGAGCGAAGCCCCGCGTGCAGCACAAGGGAGCGATCCTGGCGTTCGTGCTCCCGTTCGGCGCACTGTTCGCCCTGTTCTACCTGGTGCCGATCGGCTACGCGATCTACCAGTCTCTGCTCGTGATCGAGCGTGAGGGCACCTTCGGCCAGGCCACCCAGGTCTTCGGTGGACTTAGCCAGTACATCCTGGTCTTCCAGAACGGGCCGTTCTGGGCGTCGATCAGTCGGGTGCTCGCCTTCGGCGCCGTGCAGGTGCCGATCATGCTCGGCCTCGCACTGGTATTCGCCCTGCTGCTGGACTCGCCGCTCGTGCGCGGCAAGAAGTTCTTTCGGCTGGCGTTCTTTGTTCCCTACGCGGTGCCCGGCGTCATCGCCGCGATCATGTGGGGCTACCTCTACTCACCCAACCTGTCACCGTTCAGTGCCGTCACCGAGAACATCAACTTCCTCTCGGCGGACCTCGTGCTCTGGGCCATCGCCAACGTCGTCACCTGGGTGTTCGTGGGCTACAACATGCTCATCATCTACTCGGCGCTGCTGGCAATCCCGGCTGAACTCTACGAGGCCGCCCGCCTCGACGGCGCCGGTCAGCTCCGCATCGCCTGGTCGGTGAAGATCCCGCTGATCATGCCGGCCATCATCCTGACCGCGATCTTCTCGATCATCGGCACCCTGCAACT
Organism: Cryobacterium sp. Hz9; assembly: GCF_004402825.1. Lineage (NCBI taxonomy): Bacteria > Bacillati > Actinomycetota > Actinomycetes > Micrococcales > Microbacteriaceae > Cryobacterium > Cryobacterium sp. Hz9. The sequence continues at coordinate 73,103 of NZ_SOFC01000023.1, read as the reverse complement.
GCTGGCCGAACCCCAGGTGTTCCGCAGCTTCAGCTCGGCCGTCACCAGCACGTTCACCCCGAACCTGACGGTCTACTCCACCTCATCCATCCCAAACTTCAACCTGGCCGCGGCGTTCTCCGTGGTGCTGGCCCTCGCGACGTTCATCCTTTCGTTCACATTCCTGAAGTTCACGCAACGGAAGGAAGCCAAGTGAGCACCCTGAGTACCGTGACCTCCACCACTGTCGGCAAGTCGGCACGCAGCATCCGTTCCCGGCAGGGCAAGACGCCGCGCGCGCAGCGAGAGAGCCCGTTCGCTCGGGTCAGCGCCATGGTCGTCATGGGCGTGTTCACGCTCTACTTTCTGGTGCCGATCTGGTGGCTGGTGGTCGCGGCCTCGAAGAACCGCTCCCAGTTCAACAGCACGAACCCGCTCTGGTTCGCCGACTTCTCCCTGTTCGAGAACATGGCAAACCTGGTGGCCTACCGTGACGGCGTCTACCTCAAGTGGATGCTCAACAGCGCGCTGTACGCCGGTGGCGGCGCCCTCGTTGGTACGCTCATCGCCGGTATGTGCGGGTACGCCCTGGCCAAGTACAACTTTCCGGGCCGTGAACTGATCTTCAACGTCGTGCTTGGCGGCGTGCTCGTGCCCGCGACGGCGCTGGCGCTGCCGCTGTTCCTGATCTTCAGCCAGATCAGCCTGACGAACACGTTCTGGTCGGTGTTCCTGCCCAGCCTGGTCAGCCCGTTCGGGGTCTACCTCGCCCGCATCTACGCCTCGGCCAGCGTGCCCGACGAATTGATCGAGGCCGCCCGCCTCGACGGCGCCGGCGAATTGCGCACCTTTTTCACCGTCTCGGTGCGGATGATGGTGCCCGCCCTGGTCACGGTCTTCCTCTTCCAGTTCGTCGCCATCTGGAACAACTTCTTCCTGCCGCTGATCATGCTGCGCGACGAAACCCTGTTCCCGGTCACGCTCGGCCTCTACGCCTGGAACTCGCAGGTCAACCAGATCCCTGTGCTGCGCGACTACGTGCTGATCGGCGCGCTGCTGTCGATCATCCCGCTGATCATCATCTTCCTGCTGCTCCAGCGCTTGTGGCGTAACGGCCTCAGCGCCGGTTCAGTGAAATAACCACCTCAGCCACACCACCCCGGCCGGATATTCCAGTCGGCTCATTCCCTCCACCAAGAGAAAAGAAGGACAATGCGAATCAAGAAGAGAGCAGCCACCGTCGCTTTGCTCACCGCAGCCACGGTCGTGCTGGCCGGCTGCGCGTCAGGCTCGACCACACAGGACGGCGGCGACGCCGCAGCCTGTGCACCCTCGGACGGCAAGGTCGACCTGACCTTTACGACCTGGATACCTGGGATCGAGGAAGTCGTCAAGATCTGGAACGATGAAAACCCCGACATTCAGGTGAAGGTGCAGACCGGCCCGAACGGAAACGGAGGCACTTATCAGAACTTTTTCAATCAGCTCAAGGCCGGCAACGCGCCCGACCTCGGCCAGATCGAATACGACGCCCTCCCCAACTTCCGCGTGCAGGACGGCCTGACCAACCTCGCTTCCTGCGCGGGTGTACTCGACGCCCAGGACGACTTCGTGGACTGGACCTGGGGTCAAGTCAACTTCGGCGAAGAGGACGCCGTCTATGCGGTGCCGCAAGATGCCGGCCCCATGGCGATGTTCTACCGCGCCGATCTCTTCGCGGCCAACAACATTGCGATCCCCACCACGTGGGAAGAGTTCGCCGTTGCAGCGGAGGCGGTACGCGCCACCGGCGGGTACATCACCAACTTCTCGCAGAGCGACATCAACCAGTTTGCCGGATTCGTCTGGCAGGCCGGCGGAACCTGGTTCGAGAACGACGGTGACAACTGGACCGTCGATCTGACCAGCCCGGAGTCCGTCAAGGTTGCCAACTACTGGCAGGACCTGATCGACCGCGATCTCGTTTCAACCAACCCGCCGTGGACCGACGAGTGGAATAACGCCTACAACACCGGATCCGACTGGACCTGGAACTCGGCGGCCTGGGGTGCGAACTCCATCGCCAGCGGCGCTCCGGACACCGCCGGCAACTGGTCCGTCGCGCTCTCCCCGCAGTGGGCTGATGGCGAGAGCGCCGCTGGCAACTGGGGTGGCTCGTCCACCGCCGTGTTCAAAGGATCCGAGCACCCCTACGAGGCTGCACAGTTCGCGCTCTGGCTGAACACCTCTGATGAGGCGCTCACGATGCTGAACAAATCGGCCAACCTGTACCCGGCCGCCAAGAGTGGCCTGGAACTGCCGGCCCTGAAGGAAGGCGTCGAGTTCTATGGCGGCCAGGCGATCTACGATGTGTTCGCCGAGGCGTCCGCTCAGGTATCGCCCGACTTCATCTGGGGCCCGACCATGACGCAGGTCTATAACGACACCTCCGACGGTTTCAAGGGTGCAGTCACCGGTAACGGCACGCTGACGGATGCTCTCACGAGCGCCCAGCAGAGCACGATCGACGCCCTCCAGGCACAGTCGATCCCGGTCAACAAGTAGCATCAGCATCACTGTGTCGATTCCCTACCTCCGTGCCGCGGGCACCAGCCTGGTGCTGGATGCCCGCGGCACGGGCGTGCCCGTCATCGTGCACTGGGGTGCCGACCTGGGCGAATTGACCGGCGCTATGCTGACCACGTTGGCCGACGCATCCGTGCCGTCGATCGCACCAAGCTCGATCGACGTGCCCCTGCGGCTCACCCTGTTGCCCACCCTCGCGCAGGGGTGGAGCGGACGACCGGGAATCAGCGGTTTCCGGCCCGGCCGGGGCGGCTCGGCCATCGATCTGCGCCTGGTAAACGTTCGGGCGGGCGAGCGCCCCACGGGACGCTTCGCATTGCCAGGAACCCAGACCCTGACGCTCCTGCTGGCGGATGCCGCGGCCCAGATTTCCGTGCGCACCGATCTTGAAATCTCGGTTCAGGGGGTGCTTCGGCTGCGCCACACCGTGACCAACACGAGTACCACCGCCGGCGACGCAGCCTTCGAACTGGGTTCGCTCGACGTCATACTGCCGGTACCCGGTCGGGCCGGGGAACTGCTTGACTTCACCGGGCTGTGGACTCACGAGCGTCGGCCGCAGCGCAGCACGCTCGGCCACGGCGTGTGGAGCCGCGAGTCCCGACACGGCCGCCCCGGGCATGACGACTCCTATCTCATGGTGGCCGGTACACCCGGATTTGGTTTTCGTTCCGGGGAAGTGTGGTGCACTCATCTTGCCTGGAGCGGTGACAAGCGCGCCTGGGCTGAGAACAGCCCCCTGGGCTTTTCGCTGCTCGGAAGCGGTGAACTGCTGGCTCCCGGCGAGCTGGGTGTGGCCGCCGGTGCAAGCCACAGCACCCCGTGGACCGTGGCCGTGTACTCGGATGCCGGGCTCGACGGGCTGTCGGCGCGGCTGCATCCGTGGATCCGCTCGTGGTCGACCATTCGGACGCCGCGCCCGGTCGTGCTGAACACATGGGAGGCCGTCTACTTCGAGCATGATCTGCCAACCCTGGCGTGCCTTGCGGATGCCGGGGCGCAGACCGGCGTGGAACGCTTCGTCCTCGATGACGGCTGGTTCACCGGCCGCCGGGATGATCGCCGTGCCCTCGGCGACTGGTTCGTCGATCCCGTGACGTGGCCCAGTGGCCTGCATCCTCTGATCGAACGTGTGCACGCGGCCGGCCTGGATTTCGGCCTCTGGGTCGAACCGGAGATGGTGAGTCTCGACTCGGAGGTTGCCCGTGCGCACCCGGAGTGGGTGCTCGGCGGCGTCCCGGAACCCTCAGCCACTGAAACACCGGCGCTGACCTGGCGGTTCCAGCGTGTGCTCGATCTGAGCCACCCGGACGCCTTCGCCTGGGTCTTCGCCCGACTCAACGCTCTGCTCACGGAGTACCCGATCGCCTACCTGAAGTGGGACCACAATCGCGACCTGCTGGCCGCCTCCGCTCACCGCCAGACTGCGGCGCTCTACAGTCTGATCGATGCGGTACGCGCGGCACACCCGGGCATCGAGATCGAGTCCTGCGCGTCGGGGGGAGCCCGGATCGACCTTGGAATCCTCGAGCGCGTCGACCGGGTCTGGACCAGCGATACCAACGACCCGTTCGAGCGACAGCAGATCCAACGATATACGGGCGTGCTCGTGCCGCCGGAATACCTCGGCGGGCATCTCGGCGCGGCCACGGCGCACACCACCGGACGCACCTCCGAGCTCAGTTTTCGGCTGGCGACCGCCCTGTTCGGTGCGGCCGGCATTGAGTGGAATCTCATCGATGCGAGCGCCGAAGAGCTCGGGCAGATTGCCGAGTGGATCACGCACTACAAGCGGCTGCGCCCTCTGCTGCACTCCGGTGTTGTCGTGCGGGCCGACCCGAGCGACCCCGCCCTTCTGCTGCACGGCGTCGTCTCGCGCGACCAGAATTCGGCCCTCTTCGCCCAGGTGGCTCTCGCAGCCCCGCATGACGCCGTTCCGGAGCGGATGCGATTTCCCGGGCTCGCGCCCGAGCGGCGCTATCGAGTGACGCCCCTGCTGCTCGGCGCCCCGCGCACAATCCAGGACGCACCGCCAGCGTGGTACGCCGGGTTGGAGGGCTCGACCGCAACTTCAACCACCCCCGCCGATGCTGCGAGTGGCGGTGGCGGTGGCGGTGGTGGTGACGGTGGTTCGGTCATGCTGACCGGAGCGGTGCTCGCTCTCGTCGGGCTGCCCGCGCCGCTTCTTGCCCCGGAGCAGGCCGCACTTTTCGCCATCGACGCGGTTGGCTGAGCGAGCCTCGCCTCTCCGAGAGTTAGGCGGCCTCGAGCTCGCGAACCTGCTGCAGCCAGCCGTCGAACAGGTCGCTGTTGAAGTCGTCGACGCTTTTCAGCTTGAATTCGCTCATCTCCGCCGACCCGCTCGCGTTGAGCTTGCCCGAGTCATCGGTGATGGCCTGGCCGCGCCAGAACAACACGGTCACAAAAGTCGGATATGCCTTGAATCCGGCTACCGGCAGGTCATTCTCGAGCCAGACCGGATGTCCGTGCCACAGTTCCGTCGATGTCTTCGGCAGGCCCAAGTCGAATTTGTCCCGGAGCAGCCTGGCGACGCTTGCCAGCGGCTCGGTGGGAGCGGCAACATATTCGTCGATGGTCGTCGGCTTGAGAGCGGATGCGACGAGTGCCGGATCGGCGATCTGAAATTTGGTGGGAGTAAACGTCGAAGTGAATGTGGATGTCAGGTGAATAGCCTCTTTCGGTGGTCAAATTCACGCCTGGCCGGTGCCGGGCATGTTGGTACCTGTATTCCACACTGTCACGCCGATGCACCCTGCGGCTGGGCAGACGCTCAGGAACCGGTCCTCGCTGGGCAAAAAAACACCGCCCGTCGGCCCAAAGGTCGACGGGCGGTGCCCAGGTAGAGGAGGTGCTTTTTAGGCCTTCGGGCCGCCCTCGGCAGCAAGAATATCGATTACGAACACCAGGGTGTCGGTGCCCGAAATGCCTTGGGTGCCGGCTTCGCCGTAGCCGAATTCCGGCGGAATCACGGCGAGGACCTGCGAACCGACGGTCTGGCCGACGAGCGCCTGGGTGAAGCCTGGGATCACGCCGCCCGTCGGGAAGACGGTGTACGGGGAGCGGCCCCAGGAGGAGTCGAAGGTTTCGCCGGTCGCCCAGAGCACACCGGTATAGGCCACTGCCACGCTCGCACCGTCGGTGACGACCTTCCCGTCACCCTTCTTCAGGGTGGAGATCTTCAGATCCGTGGGAGCCTCGGTGGCGGGAACGGTTACGGTCGGTGCGCCATCAGCAGCAAGAGCGACCGTCGGGAGACCGGTCTCGGCAGGCTGGTCGGTTCCTGACGCCTTGGTCGGTACGGATTCGATCACCTTGACGACGTCCATGACAAAGATGACTGGCTCGCCCGCAGCGACGCCGGTGGTGCCCTGATCGGTGAAGGCATCCGCTGCCGTACTCACGGTCACGATCCGGTCGCCCTCGACGGCGCAATTGGCCGATCGAACAAGACCATGCAGCAAGCCGGTGTCGTTGATGGGAATGACGAGACTGGCTCCGTCGGTGGAGTACGTCGTCGGCTGCACGATTTTCTCGGTTTTGGCGTTGTAGAGGGTGATCGCGACTTCCACGATCGAGTCTTTCTTGGCCGTGTCGGTGCCGGTTCCCTCAATCGCCACCGTGCGCTGGGTGGTGGTGGGCGCGAGCGGTGCATCGATCGCGATGTCGAGGGGCGCGCCGAAATCACCTGTGACCTTGACGCTGTCGGAGAGCTTGCCCGGTTGCGTGCAGTCCGCAGAGGGGGAACTGGCAGCGGCTGCATCCGTTGCTTGAGGAGTGTCGCTGCTTCCACAAGCGGTCAGTGCGAGCGTCAGGCCCACAATGGTCAGAAGTGCGGGAATTTTCGACACGGGGCCTCTTTCGAGAGCGTAGCTGCGGGTAGGCTTTTTTCGGTAGCTGTCTGGTGGCGCGAACGCCCAAAGCCCTACTCTGCCACGGATCGCCTATAAAGCGGCTGAGTGAATGCCCCGGCGTGCCGCCCGGGCCAAGGCCGGTCAGTCGTCGAGGCCGCGGGCGACCAGGGCCTCGCCCAGGGCATCCGCTGCGTAGAGCGACCGCACGACCACCGGAACGGCGATCGACAGGAGCGAGCCCCGCGTACCGCGGGCCGTGCGGGCCTCGAACACCTCGCGAACGATATCGCTCACCAAGGGAATGCAGCGGATGGTGAGCGCGACGAGCAGTCCTACCCGGTCGGTGTCGATGAACCGGCGGAACGGTCGCAGCAGTTTCTGGAACGCTTCGAGCACGGCGGTGACCGTCGTGCTCATCGTGAACAGGGTGGCGAGGGCCACCGCTACGAGCAGACGGCCCGCCATCAGAGCGGCGACCGTCCAGCCGGAGAGCAAACCCTGGATTGGCACCGCGACCAGCAGGATCAGCAAAATCGGGGCGATCTGGGCTGCGGCCGCTCGCACCGGAACTCGCGCCGCCAAAAACAGCAGCACGACGCCGGCGGCCGCGCCGCCGACGATCCATGGATTGGGCGAGGACCCGATCAGAACGACGCAGAGCGAGAGCAGAAACAGCTTGAGCAGAGTGGGCGCCCGGTGAATAAGCGAGGTTCCAGGGCTGTACAGGCCGATCATCTGCCGCTTCTCACTGCAGCAGGGCGCGATACGCCGCCAGGGACTGCGCGGGCGCGCCGTCGGCGACGACCATGCCCTCCTCGATCACGATCACGCGGTCGAATTCTTCGACCAGATGCAAGTGGTGGGTGACGACGATGACCTGCTGGGGAAGCGTGTGCAATAGCTCACCGATGCGCCGGGCATTGCGGGCGTCGAGCAGGGTCGTCGGTTCGTCGGCGACGATCGTGGCTGGACGTGCCACCAGGACGGAGGCGAGGGCGAGCAGCTGTTTCTGCCCGCCGGAGAGGCGGTGCGCCGGGTGTTCGGCGTGCTCGCTCAGCCCGAACTGTTCCAGGGCGGCCGCCGTGCGCTCAGCGATTTCGGCGGGGGAGAGGCCGCGTCGGCGCAGGCTGAACGCCACGTCTTCCTGAACGGTGGGCATCACGATCTGGTTGTCGGGATTCGTGAAAATGAACCCCACCTTGCGACGCACGTCGCGGGCATGGCGAGACACGTCGAGCCCGTCCACCGTCACGGTGCCGCTCGTCGGAGTGACGAGCCCATTGATCATGCGCACGAGCGTGGATTTGCCCGATCCGTTCGCGCCGACGATGCCGATGCGATGCTCGGTCAAGCTGAGATTCACGTTGCGAAGCACGCAGCGGTCACCGAATGACTGCCCGACCTGCTCGAAGCGGATGCTGCTCACGCGTCAGTCAACTTCCCGACGGCCCTTCGGCAGCGCGATCAGACCGGGGTAGGCCTTGTGGACCTGGCGGGCGACCAGCACGGTCACGATGACCTTGATCAGGTCTCCGGGTATGAACGCGAGGTTCAGGCCGATCGTGGTCACGAGCGGCAGGCCGAGGTTGAGGGCCATGACCGGAATACCAACCAGGTAGACGGCGACGATGCCGCCGAGAATCGTGGCGCCGAGGGCGGGCCAGAACGGGTATTTCGGCAGCAGGCGGGCGGTGAGGTATCCGGTCACGGCAGCACCGAGCAGCCAGCCGTAGAGGTAGCCAGCGGCCGGACTGACTGTGAAGACGCCGATGCCGCCACGAGCGCCGGCGAGCAGGGGGAGACCCACCGCCGTCAGAACGAGAAACAACAGCACGGCGAGGGTTCCCTTGCGCGGACCGAGAATGGCCCCGGCGAGCATCACGCCGAGGGTCTGCAGGGTGATCGGCACCGGCCCGATGTTAAGGGGTCCCGCCAGGCCGAGTGCCGCGATGAGAGCGGCGAAGATGGCGATCTGGGCAAGATCGCGGGCGGGCATAATGCGCCCCGTCGGGGCGCTCGAACGAACGGTGTCAGTCATGGTTTAAATCTAGAATTTGGCCCACACCCGCTGCTGAAGAATACCTACAACAAAATGCCGGGAAGTGTAGAGGTCGTGATTGTGATCAGGAGCCACCGGCCATAATCGCATCCGCTGCGCGCACCAGAGCCAGATGCGAGAGCGCTTGCGGGGTGTTGCCCATCTGGTGCCCACTGGTCACGTCGTACTCCTCCGAGAGCAGCCCGACGTCGTTCACGAAGCCGAGCAGCCGGTTCATGAGCGCATTGGCGTCGTCGAGTCGACCCGACGTGGCGTATTGCTCAACCAACCAGAAGGAGCAGGCCAGAAACGGATGCTCACCCGGCGGCAGTCCGTCCACCGCGGTGTGCGTGCGGTACCGCAACAGCAGCCCATCCCGCATGAGGTCGGCCTCGATCGCGGCCACGGTGCCGAGCATGCGTGGATCGGTGGGTGCGCAGAAGCCGACCTGCGGGAGCACCAGGAGCGAGGCATCCACTTCCGTGCTGCCGCAGAACTGCATGTAGCTATTTCGATCCGCGTCAAAAGCGCGAGTCTCGATGTCGGTGCGCACTGCGTCGCGCAGGGCCTTCCAACGGTGGAGCGGACCGTCCAGGCCGCACTCTTCGATGCCCCGCACCGCGCGGTCGAAGGCGGCCCAGACCATCACGCGCGAGTGGGTGAATTCGCGAGGCTGGCCGCGGACCTCCCAGATGCCCTGGTCCGCGCGGCGCCAGTTCTTCTCGAGAAAGCTCATGAGAGCGCGCTGCAGCGGCCAGGAGAACTCGTTCTCGCGCACGCCCGCAGTACGGGCAGCATGCAGGGCCACCATCACCTCGCCGATCACGTCGGATTGGAACTGGTCGACCGCGCCGTTTCCAACACGCACGGGGGAGGCGCCCTGATAACCGGCCAGGCCGGTGAGTTCATGCTCGGGCAGGTAGCGCTCCCCGGAGAGGCCGTACATGATCTGTACGTCGTTGGGATCTCCGGCAATGGCACGCAGCAGCCAGGCTCGCCAGCCGTCGGCCTCCACCTCGTAGCCGTGGCTGAGCAGAACCGCGAGCGTGAGCGAGGCGTCGCGCAACCAGACGTAGCGGTAGTCCCAGTTGCGGGTGCCGCCGCTCTGCTCGGGCAGGGAGGTCGTCGCGGCCGCCACAATGCCGCCGGTTCGCTCATGCGTCAGTGCACGCAGCACGAGCAGCGAACGAACCACCTGGGCGCGCAATGGTCCCTGATGGCTGCAGCACGACGCCCATTTCCGCCACCAGGCGCAGGTCTCGGCGTGGGCAGCATCGATATCGATGGCGGGTGGCGTATCGCGGTGCGAGGGATACCAGGTCAGATGCGCGTCGATCGTGTCGCCGGTGCTGACGTCGAAATGGGACACGTGGCGGTGGTCGGCGGCGCGCAGATCAGGGCCGCGCACCACGATGGCGTCGGGCCCGGCGATCGCGACGAGGCCGTGCGCCGACTCGCCCTTGAGCTGGCGCACCCACGGCATCGTCGTGGCATAGCCGAAGCGGATGCGCAGATCCTGGGTCATGTGCACCGTGCCGCTGATGCCGCGCACTCGGCGCACCAGATCGGCCCGGCCGTTGCCGTGCGGCATGAAGTCGAGTACCTCGACCTGGCCGGTGGTCGTGGTCCACACCGTGGACAGCACGAAGGTATCGCCCTGATAACTGCGGCTGGCGGTGGCGGTCGTATCGGCCGGGGCCAGCAGCCAACGACCGTCGTTCTCATCGCCGAGGAGCGCACCGAACATCGAGGCGGAGTCATAACGCGGAAGGCATAACCAGTCGATGCTGCCGTCTCGACCGACGAGCGCCGCCGAGTGACAATCACTGATGAGTGCGTAGTCCTCGATATTGAGTGCCATCAGGCCATACTGTCAGCACCAGAGTGAGAATTGGCCGACGATCGGGCACCGAAGATTGTCGCCGATGTGGTCAGGCGACGAGACGGGCCGAGGCGAGAGTCGCGGAGGCCTTATCGATCCAGGCAGCGGATGCTGCAGCCAGGTCGTCATCGCTGGTTTCGATCCGCGTGGCCTCAATGGGCGGGGCGTCGACCGGGGCTGCCGCGCGTGGCGAGGTCTCGTTCACGGCCGGTTCGTTCCAGGTCGTGATTGGCGCGGGCGTCCAGGACAGCGCGGTGGGCTCGCCGCTGCTCTCGCCGCGCAAGGCTGCTTGTTCGGTCATGATCGCCTCGGTCAGCTCGGTCGCGATCTCCCGTGCCTTCAACCCGTGGAAGATGACCTCGGTGTCGTCCGCGCTGCGGGCCACCAGAGTCCAGGCGCCGTGCTCGCCGACCAGGGCTTTGAGCTTGTCGTGCAGCAAATCGAAAATTTGCTCGTCGTGCAGCACCGGAGCAGGGGCAACCGTCAGCGCAGCATTCGCGGCCAAACGTCGGCGTCGGCGACCAAACATGACAAACCCCTTCGAGTGCACGGCGTTTGAGCCACACCGTGTGCAGCCGCATTAGCTGCACTTTTCATTTTCGGGGACGAATCGTCGTCTCGCCGGGGGACACGCCGCCGGACAGGCCAATTCGGAGCTGAATTCAGCTCTCGATTCGACGTTTATTCGCGTCTTCGATGATCGTGCCGATAGCGACGGCGGCGCTCAGTCCCCAGCCGAGCCACAGCATCACGAGGCGCCAGTCCCGCGGACCGTGCCGCGTGGCCTGTACGGTGTTCCATCCACCGGCAATGACGCCGATCATTGCACTGCTGAACACGAATTTTCGCATGTCAACCTCCGGAATCAGGCTACCCGGCACCGGCCCGACCGCGGATAAGCTCGCAACCGACTTTTGCTGGGAAGAACCCGTGAGCTGATCGACGAGACTCCGGGCGCGTCAGTCGCGCCCCGAACGGCTGTGGGCCGGACTGATAACGTTGGGGGGCAGCACAGGTGCGCACCCCGGGTGTGCCCGGAACGGATGATCCATTACACTTCCAGCCGAATCCACACGGTCGCAGATCGACCCATCCCCCGTCGTGCCCGCCGATGCCCCGGCCGGCACGTACGTTCTCGTCGTCGTCTCCAACCGGCTGCCGGTGGATTACGAAGAAGCCGAGGACGGCTCCGTCAACTGGCGTACCTCGCCCGGCGGGTTGGTCACAGCGCTCGAACCGCTGATGCGTTCCTCGCACGGAGCCTGGGTGGGCTGGCCGGGTGTCGCCGATCGCGATTTCGAGCCGTTCGAGAATGCCGGGATCTCGCTCGTGCCGGTGCGGCTCAATGAAGCCGACATCGAGGACTACTACGAAGGTTTCTCCAACGACACGCTCTGGCCGCTGTATCACGACGTCATCGCACCGCCGAGCTTTCACCGTGAGACGTGGGAAGCGTATATCGCTGTCAACCGCCGATTCGCGGCGGCGGCCGCCGCGGTCGCCGCCCCGGGGGCAACGGTCTGGGTGCACGACTACCAGCTGCAGCTCGTGCCGCGCATGCTGCGCGAAGCCCGTCCCGACCTCGTCATCGGTTTCTTCAACCACATTCCCTTTCCGCCGTACGGGATCTTTGCGCAGCTGCCCTGGCGCAAACAGATTCTGCACGGGTTGCTCGGCGCCGACGTCATCGGCTTTCAACGGCTGGCGGATGCCGGTAACTTCTCCCAGGCGGTGCGTCGCCTCTACGGCTATCCCACCCGCGGCGTCGTCATCGATGTGCCGATCGGTGAGACCGACCAGGGCGGCCAGAACGGGGAGTCCCGCCGCGTCATCGCCAAACACTTTCCCATCTCGATCGACTCGGCCGGCTATGAAGAACTTGCCCGACGCCCCGACATTCAAGCCAGGGCTCGCCAAATTCGCGAAGACCTCGGCAACCCCAAAACCCTGATGCTCGGCGTCGACCGGCTCGACTACACCAAGGGCATCGGCCACCGTATCAAGGCCTTTGGCGAGCTGCTCGCCGACGGTCGGTTGAGCGTCGAAGACGTCACCCTGGTGCAGGTCGCCAGCCCGTCCCGCGAACGCGTCAGCACCTACATGGCCCTGCGCGACGAGATCGAACTCGCCGTCGGCCGGCTCAACGGCGATTTCTCGACCATCAGTCACACCGCCATCAGCTACCACCACCACAGCTATCCGCGCGAAGAAATGGTCGCGATGTACCTCGCCGCCGACGTCATGCTCGTCACTGCCCTGCGCGACGGCATGAACCTCGTCGCCAAAGAGTACGTGGCCGCGCGCTTTGATGTTGACGGGGTGCTCGTATTGAGCGAGTTCGCCGGCGCCGCCGACGAACTCAAACAAGCTATTCTCATCAATCCGCACGACATTGATGGCACCAAGGACGCCATCGTGCGAGCGGTCGAGATGCCCAAACGGGAGCGCACGCGGCGCATGCGGTCGCTGCGACGCAAAGTCGCCGAAAACGATGTCGCCGCCTGGTCGGACTCCTTCTTGAGAGCCCTCACCGGCGGCGCGGCCGTGCCCGCCGGCATTTCTGACGACCTCGACCTGGCCCTGCAGAGCATTGCCGGCGCCGAGAACCTGCTCATCGCCCTCGACTTCGACGGCACCCTGGCGCCCCATGTCGACCATCCCGAAGACGCCCGTGCCATCGCCGGCAACCGCGAAGCCGTGCAGGCCCTGCTTGACCTGCCGGGCGTGCGTGTTGCCCTCGTCTCCGGACGCGCCCTGGTGAGCCTGCAACACGTCGCCCAGCCGCAGAGTTCGGTACTGCTCACCGGCTCGCACGGCATCGAGGTGCAGCTGGACACCCCCGAGATCGAGCTCAACCTGCTTTCCTCCGAGCTCGAGCAACTCGATACCCTCACCCGGGTGCTCGAGAGCATCTCCGGCTCGATCGCCGGCACCACAATCGAGCGCAAGCCCGCCGGTCTGGCCCTGCACACTCGCCTCGCAACCGAGGAAGACGGCGAGAGAGCCGAGCGTCAGGCTCGTGAGCAACTGGGTGATCAGCTGCCCGGGCTGACCATTCGAGAGGGCAAGAACGTGCTCGAGTTCTCGGTGCGGTCGAGCACCAAGGGCGACGCCCTGGAGAAGCTGCGCAACTACACCGGCGCCGACCGCGTGTTCTACGCCGGTGACGACGTGACCGACGAGGATGCCTTCGGGGCCCTGCACGACGACGACCTCGGGCTGAAAATTGGGCAGGGTGCCACCCTCGCCGGTTACCGGGTGCGCAGCCCGCACGAGGTCACCCAGGTTCTGGTGCGTATCGCCGCCCTGCGGGCAGGGCAGGTGCACTGACCGGTTCGCTGCGGCCCGTGAGCTGAATCGCGGGAGCCTGCCGAGGTTCTAGACTCGGAGGCATGTCTGAGATCGATGTGAAACCCCGTAGCCGCGACGTCACCGATGGGATCGAGGCCACCACTTCTCGTGGCATGCTCCGTGCTGTCGGCATGGGCGATGCCGACTGGGAAAAGCCCCAGATCGGTATTGCGAGCTCGTGGAACGAGATCACACCCTGCAACCTCTCGCTCGACCGCCTGGCGCAGGCGGCCAAGGAGGGCGTGCACTCCGGCGGCGGTTACCCGCTGCAGTTCGGCACCATCTCGGTCTCCGACGGCATCTCCATGGGTCACGAGGGCATGCACTTCTCCCTTGTCTCGCGTGAGGTCATCGCCGACTCGGTCGAGGTCGTCATGCAGGCCGAACGTCTCGACGGCAGCGTGCTGCTCGCGGGCTGCGACAAGTCGCTCCCCGGCATGCTCATGGCCGCCGCCCGACTCGACCTCGCGAGCGTGTTCCTCTACGCCGGATCGATCGCGCCGGGCTGGGTCAAGCTCTCCGACGGCACCGAAAAAGACATCACCATCATCGACTCGTTTGAAGCCGTCGGCGCGGTCAAGGCCGGCCGGATGAGTGAAGCGGATGCCAAGCGCATCGAGTGTGCGTTCGCTCCCGGCGAGGGTGCCTGTGGTGGCATGTACACGGCGAACACCATGGCCAGCGTCGCGGAAGCCCTGGGAATGAGCCTGCCCGGCTCGGCGAGCCCGGCATCCGCTGATCGTCGCCGCGACTACTTCGCCCGCCGTTCCGGCGAAGCCGTCGTCAACATGCTGCGCCTCGGCATCACGGCCCGCGACATTCTCACCCGCAAGGCGTTTGAGAACGCCATCGCCGTGGCCATGGCCTTCGGTGGCTCGACCAACGTCGTGCTGCACCTGCTCGCCATCGCCCGTGAGGCCGAGGTTGAACTCACCCTCGACGACTTCAACCGCATCGGCGACCAGGTTCCGCACATCGGCGACCTCAAGCCCTTCGGCAAATACGTCATGAACGATGTCGACCGTCAGGGCGGCGTTCCCGTTGTCATGCGGGCGCTGCTCGAAGCCGGTCTGATCCACGGCGACGCGCTCACCGTGACCGGTAAGACCGTGGCCGAGAACCTCGCCGAGATCGACCCGCCCGCTCTCGACGGGGAGGTGCTGCGCACCCTGGACAACCCCATTCACAAGAGCGGTGGCATCACCATTCTCAAGGGCACCTTTGCGCCGGAGGGTGCCGTGGTCAAGACCGCCGGATTCGATGCCGCAGTGTTTGAAGGACCAGCTCGGGTGTTCGAGCGGGAGCGCGCGGCGATGGACGCCCTGACCGCGGGCAAGATCTACAAGGGTGACGTTGTCATCATCCGCTATGAGGGCCCGAAGGGCGGTCCGGGCATGCGGGAGATGCTGTCGATCACGGCCGCCATCAAGGGCGCAGGGCTCGGCTCCGATGTACTACTATTAACGGACGGTCGATTCTCAGGCGGCACAACCGGACTGTGTATCGGCCACATAGCACCCGAAGCGGTGGACGCAGGTCCCATCGCCTTCGTGCGCGATGGGGATCTGATACGGGTCGATATCGCCGCTCGCACGCTCGACCTACTGGTCGAGTCCTCCGAGTTGGCCGCCCGCCGAGATGGCTGGGCGCCCCTCCCGCCGCGCTACACCCGTGGCGTACTCGCAAAGTACGCCAAGCTCGTGCATTCCGCCGCTGAAGGCGCCATCACCGGCTAGCCAGCGTGTCCAGAGTGGGCAGGCTCAGAGATGAACGAAACGACCGATTTCGAAGTTGGGATTCAACGACCATGACCACGGAAACCACTCCCGTGCCCTCGGCTCCCGCGTCTGCGGAACCGGAGATGCTCACCGGCTCTGGCGCGATCATTCGTACCCTCGAGCTGCTCGGCGTCACTGACGTCTTCGGCATCCCCGGCGGCGCCGTCATTCCGCTCTACGACGAGCTCATGACGCAAACCAAGATTCGCCACATTCTGGTACGCCACGAACAGGGCGCCGGCCACGCGGCTGAGGGCTATGCCTCCGCGACCGGACGCGTCGGCGTCGCTATTGCCACCAGCGGCCCGGGTGCCACCAACCTCGTCACCGCCATAGCGGACGCCTACATGGACTCGGTTCCGTTGCTCGCGATCACCGGCCAGGTGTTTTCCACTTCGATGGGAACGGACGCCTTCCAGGAGGCCGACATCATCGGTATCACCATGCCGATCACCAAGCATTCCTTTCTCGCCCGCCGCGCCGAAGAGATCCCGGCCGCGATCGCGTCGGCGTACCACATCGCTTCCACCGGCCGCCCCGGCCCGGTGCTCGTTGACATCACCAAGGACGCGCAGCAGAACCTGGCGCCGTTCATCTGGCCCCCCAAGCTCGACCTGCCCGGCTACCGCCCGATCGTCAAGGCCCATGGTAAGCAGGTGCAGGCCGCGGCCCAGCTGCTGCTGGCCGCGAAGAAGCCCGTGCTCTACGTCGGTGGCGGCGTCATCCGCGCCCACGCCTCGCCCGAACTGCTCGAGCTCGCTGAGTCGACCGGTGCACCGGTCGTGACGACACTGATGGCTCGTGGTGCCTTTCCTGACTCGCACCCGCAGCACCTCGGCATGCCGGGCATGCACGGCACGGTCCCGGCCGTGCTCGCGCTGCAGGAGAGCGACCTCATCATTTCGCTCGGAGCACGCTTCGACGACCGGGTGACCGGAAAGATCAGCGAATTCGCGCCCACCGCGAAGATCGTGCACGTCGACGTCGACCCGGCCGAGATCTCCAAGATCCGAATGGCCGATGTGCCCATCGTCGGTGATGCCAAGGACGTCATCGCTGACCTCATCCTGGCCTATGCGGATGCCGCCAAGGGCGCAGCACCCGACATCATCGTGCCAGACACCGCCGAGTGGTGGACCTACCTGCACGGCCTGAAAGAAGAGTTCCCGCTCGGCTTCACCGAGCCGACCGACGGACTGCTGGCCCCGCAATACGTGATCCAGCGTATCGGCGAGCTCACCGGTCCCGAGGCGGTCTATGCGGCCGGCGTCGGTCAGCACCAGATGTGGGCGGCGCAATTCATCAAGTATGAGCGACCCAACTCGTGGCTCAACTCCGGCGGCGCCGGCACCATGGGCTATTCCGTTCCAGCCGCGATGGGAGCCAAGGTCGCCGAGCCCGATCGGGTGGTCTGGTCGATCGACGGCGACGGCTGCTTCCAGATGACCAATCAGGAACTCGCCACCTGCACGATCAACAAGATCCCGATCAAGGTCGCGATCATCAACAACTCCTCGCTCGGCATGGTGCGCCAGTGGCAGTCGCTGTTCTACGACGGACGCCACTCCTTCACCGACCTCAACACCGGTCATGGAACCGCCATGGTGCCCGACTTCGTCAAAATGGCGGATGCCTATGGCGCGCTCGGAATTCGGGTCACCAGCAAGGACCAGGTGGATGACGCCATCAAACTGGCCCTCGCCACCAATGACCGGCCGGTCGTGATCGACTTCATCGTCAGCCCCGGTGCCATGGTCTGGCCGATGGTTCCGCAGGGAGTCAGCAACAGTTTTGTTCAGTACGCCAAAGACCACGCACCGACCTGGGAAGAAGAGTAACCGTGACGAGCCACGTTCTGAGTCTGCTCGTCGAGGACAAACCCGGCCTGCTCACGCGCGTCGCCGGCCTGTTCGCGCGTCGCGGCTTCAACATTGAAAGCCTCGCCGTGGGACACAGCGAGATTCCCGGCCTCTCCCGCATCACGATTCTCGTCGACGTCGACGACGTGCCACTCGAGCAGGTGACCAAGCAGCTCAACAAGCTGATCAACGTCATCAAGATCGTCGAGCTCGACGTGGCCCAGTCGGTGCAGCGCGAACATCTGCTGATCAAAGTCAAGGTCGACAACACCACCCGCTCGCAGGTACTCGAGGCGGTCAACCTGTTCCGGGCCCGCGTCGTCGACGTGGCCACGGACGCCGTCGTGATCGAGGTCACCGGCGACAGCGGCAAGACCCAGGCGCTGCTGCGGGTGCTCGAACCGTTCGGCATTCGGGAGCTCGCCCAGTCGGGTCTGCTGGCCATCGGCCGCGGATCGAAGTCGATCACCGAGCGCGTCTTCAAAAACTAACGTTTTCAGTTTTTCTAACCATCAATGCACGAGGAGAGATACACATTGTCTGAGATTTTCTACGACAAAGACGCCGACCTGACGATCATCCAGGGCAAGAAGGTGGCCGTCATCGGGTACGGCTCGCAGGGTCACGCCCACGCGCAGAACCTGCGCGACTCCGGCGTCGAGGTCAAGATCGGTCTGAAGGACGGCTCCAAGAGCACGGCCAAAGCCGAAGAAGCCGGCTTCACCGTGCTCTCCACAGCGGATGCCGCTGCCTGGGCCGACGTCATCGTCATCCTCGCTCCCGACCAGGTGCAGCGCCACCTCTACAAGGACGACGTGCTGCCGAACCTGAGCGCCGGCAAGGTGCTGGTGTTCGGACACGGCTTCAACATCCGTTTCGGCTACATCACCGCGCCGGACGGCGTCGACGTCGTCATGGTCGCGCCCAAGGGACCTGGCCACACCGTGCGCCGCGAATTCGAAGCCGGTCGCGGCGTTCCCGTGATCGTCGCGGTGGAGAAGGATGCCTCGGGCAACGCCTGGCCGCTCACCCTCAGCTATGCCAAGGCGATCGGTGGGCTGCGTGCCGCCGGAATCAAGACCACCTTCACCGAAGAAACCGAAACCGACCTGTTCGGCGAGCAGGCCGTGCTCTGCGGCGGTACTTCACAGCTGATCCAGTACGGCTTCGAGGTTCTCACCGAGGCCGGCTACCAGCCGCAGGTCGCCTACTTCGAGGTACTGCACGAGCTCAAGCTCATCGTCGACCTCATGTGGGAGGGCGGCATCGCCAAGCAGCGTTGGAGCGTGTCCGACACTGCCGAGTACGGCGACTACGTCTCCGGCCCGCGCGTCATCGACCCGAGCGTCAAGGAGAACATGAAGGCCGTTCTGGCCGACATCCAGAGTGGCGCGTTCGCCGAGCGTTTCATCGCCGACCAGGACAACGGCGGAGTCGAGTTCCTCGCCCTGCGCAAGAAGGGCGAAGAGCACCCGATCGAAGCCACCGGCCGCAGCCTGCGCAAGCTCTTCGCCTGGAACGCGTCAACCGACGACGACTACACCGACGGCTCGGTCTCGCGCTAAGGATCAGCTGAATCGATCCGCTGTACCTAGGGGACCCTCGTTCGCGAGGGTCCCTTTGTGCGCTACGCCTGAAAGACCGGTGAGTATGGCTGTCAACAGCATGAGCACACGCGCGTTGGGTGTATGGCGACGCCGCAGCGCGACGGCCGCCATGGTCGGCGTGCTGCTCTACGTTCTCGTCGACGTCGTACTGCAGTTTCTGCCGCCGCACTACAGCCCGATCAGCGACGCCGAGAGCAATCTCGCCGTCGGTCCCTACGGCTGGATGATGAACCTCAATTTTCTGGGCTGGGCGGTAACGTCGAGCGCCGCCGTCGGAGCACTTTTCGCGACGGCGCGCACGAATCATCCGGGTGCCCGCGTGCCCTGGCCCCGCCTCCTGGGTGCGGGCCTGGCACTGTTGGCGCTTGGCGGCGTCTGCTCGGGTGTGCTTGCCTTCTTCCCGACCGATGTGGTGACTGCAGAAAACGACGCAGCAGCGGTCACGGCCGATCAGGGCGTGGTCGCCGAGACAACGGCCGGTACTGTCCACCTCGTCGTGGCCACTGTGGGCTTTGTCGTCGCCTTGGTCGCGCTGGTGCTGCTCACCGCCTGGCTCTATCAGAGCGGACAGCTACCCGCGGCCCGGGGCCTGGCCCTCGCCTTCACCACCCTCGCCGTGCTGGGCCTGGTCTTTCTCGGGCTCAGCCTCACTGTGCAGCCCGCGCTGTTGGGGCTCGCCGAGCGTGTCTGCCTCCTCGGCATCCTGGGCTGGACATATTCGGTTGCCGGCGGCATCCGTCGTCTCGATCAGCCCAGCATGGAAAAACACGCGACCGACGATGAGTCGCACAGGCGATCGCGGTATACGTTCAGCGCACGTTCGCGCGGCTGAGCGCCCTGAAAGGGCAGTACGACCCCCGACAACCCGCTTCGGCTGAACCAAGACACTCCACCGGCGTCGAACGGCACTCCCTGGCCCAACACGTAGACTTTCAGTACGTTGGGGGCGAGAACATCGCTTTTTTCAGGTCCTGTGCCCGGATGCACAGCTGTGCCGCAGCGTGGCGGGCGTCTGTCACCAGATGTGCCACGCGCTGGGGGGCCATCCGCTTCACTCGCGTAAGGCCGGCACCACCATGACCTCAGGCAATTACACCGACGACGACAAGCTGGTCGCACCAGCAGCGCCAGGCGATGGCCCACTACCCAAGTGGAAGATCGTCGGCCCCGGCCTCGTCGTGGCCGCCACCGGTGTGGGAGCGGCCGATATGGTCGCTACCCTCGTGGCCGGCTCGCGCTACGGCTACGCCCTGCTCTGGGCGGTTATTCTCGGCGTGATCCTCAAGATCGTGCTGGTCGAGGGTGCCGGCCGATACACCCTCGCCACCGGCAAGACCATCTTTGAGGGCTGGCGGTCCCTCGGCAAATGGACCACCTGGTATTTCGGGCCGTACATCATGTTGTGGGGCTTCGTCTACGGGGCCACGGCCATGTCCTCGGCCGCCCTGCCCCTCGCGGCACTGTTCCCGGTCTTTCCACTGCCGGTCTGGGCCGTTCTCATGGGTCTCGCCGGTCTCACCATGGTCTGGTTCGGCCGCTACGCCTTCTTCGAGAAGGTCACCGCCGTGCTCGTGGGCATCATGTTCATCACGGTCGTCGGTCTCGCCGTCATCGCCGTGCCCAACTTTCCCGACATGCTCGCCGGCCTCGTGCCGATCATTCCCGAGGGCGGCGTGCTCTACACCCTCGCCCTGGCCGGCGGTGTCGGCGGGACCATCACCCTCGCCGCTTACGGCTACTGGCTGCGCGAAAAGGGCTGGTCCACCCCGCGCTGGATGAAAGTCATGCGCATCGACAACCGCATGGCCTACGTCATGACCGGCCTCTTCGTCGTCGCCATGCTCGTCGTCGGCGCCGAGGTGGTCGCCGCTGCCGGCATCACCCTGAGTGCGGGCGACAAGGGATTGCTCGACCTCTCCACGGTGCTCAACGAGAAGTACGGCGTCGTCGTCGGAACCGGGTTTCTGGTGGGCTTCTGGGCGGCATCCTTCTCATCGATCATCGGTGTGTGGAACGGCGTGAGCCTCATGTTCGCCGACTTCTGGGGCAACATGCGCGGCAAGAAGTCTGGCCACTCCGACACCCTCGTCGGTGGCAAATACTTCAAGTTCTACCTGTTGTGGCTCACCTTTCCGCCCATGATCCTGTTCCTGCTCGGCTCACCGATCGGCCTCATTCTGGCCTATGGCGTGCTCGGCGCACTGTTCATGCCGTTTCTCGCCGTCACCCTCCTCGGACTGTTGAACGGCAAGCGCGTCCCACGGGATTGGCGCAATAAGTGGTTCACGAATGTGGCGCTCGGAATCTGCGCGCTGCTTTTCATCGTGCTCGGAGTGCAGCAGCTGATCACGGCCCTGGCTCCGCTGTTCGGCTAGGTGGCAACCGGATACTCTGTATGAATGAACGCCACACGCGACGACGATGCGCTGAACTGGGCCGGTGACGATGATCCAACCCTGGCGCCGGGAGACAACGGCAAGGCAGCGCCGAACACGACCGCCCTGCCCGAGGGGTGGACCATCCCGCACCAGACGGTTTCGGCCAACCTCCCGGCCGCAACCGGCCAGACGACGGATGCTGACACCGCCGCAGCTGACACCGCCGAATCTGACACCGCCGAATCTGACGACGCCGCAGCTGACGACACCGAAGCGGACGGCGCGGCACTGAGCTCCGCCGCCCTGGTCGGCATGGGGATCCTGGCCGGCATGTACCTGCTCTATACGATCGGGTGGTTCATCGGGGTCGCACGTGGTGCAGCGCCCGTCGGCGACCCGGTCGCTGAATTCATGTTCTCGCTCGGCGCCTGGCTGGCGGTCGCAGCGCCCCTGGCCTGGTTCGGCGTCACCTGCTGGCTCACCAGGGGCCATCAGCGGGTCCGACTGGCCTGGCTGTTGATCGGGGTCGTCGTGCTCGCCCCGTTGCCCTTCATCATCGGATCGGGAACTGGCTCATGAGCAACGCACACAACGGCACCCGCGACGACGCCGACACGATCACGGCCAGCCGGCGTCAACCGCCGCGCTGGCTGCTGCTCGCTATCGCGCTCTTCCTCGGGCTGTTCTATGCCTACGACGTCTGGGAAGCCGTCGGCAACCTGGTCGGCCTGAACCTGCAAGCGCAGTCCCTCGATACCCAGCTGAGCGGCGTCGGCTGGGCAGTGCTGATTTTTGCCGTGGTCCTGCCGGTCCTGGTCTACACTCTGGCCTACTGGCTCGGACGCAATCGCGCCTTCGGAGTGCAGGCACTGACCCTCCTCGTCGGGCTCTGCGCGGTCGCCGCCGTTTCGCTCGACATTACCGCCGCGTTCACCCTGGGCCGATTGATCCTCTAGAAGTCAGAGCACCGCCAGAACGATCAGCACCATCAACGCCAGCTGCGCGATGAGCCGGGGAACCAGGGGAATCGCCACCCGCCCGAACCGTTTCGGGTGCCGTGCGGCATAGGCGTTGGCGGGAAACACCGCCGCGAGAAAGAGCACGAGCGCCCCGGCGGCCACCACCATGGTCGGGGGATACAACAATCCCAGGCCACCGGCCACTTCACACAGCCCCGTGAACACGACGAGATTGACCGGGCTGGCCAACCCCCTGGTGCGCAGGCGCGGCGGTATCATCGCCGCCATCGTGCGTTGCACCGAGGGGAAGAAGTGGGTGATACCGGCGCCGATGAAAATCAGCGCCAGAATCACGCGCAGCACCAGTTGGAGTCCGTCGATTACGTCGCTGCTCATTGGTCTATTGTGCAGCCGGTAGGGTGGGATCCGAGTAGCGCCCTTCGTCGCGCCACCGACAAATGCAATCTAAGGATCCGATTTTATTGTCGAAGCCCGTCGTCCTGATCGCCGAAGAACTTTCCCCCGCCACCGTCGATGCCCTCGGGCCCGACTTTGATATTCACCACGTCGACGGCACGGATCGCTCCGCGCTGTTCGCCGAGCTGGCCACCGCCCAGGCCGTCTTAGTGCGTTCTGCCACCAAAATGGATGCCGAAGCCATCACGGCTGCGCCCTTCCTCAAGGTCATTGCCCGCGCGGGCGTTGGCCTGGACAATGTAGACATCAAGGCTGCCACCGCGGCCGGCGTCATGGTCGTCAACGCTCCCACCTCCAACATCATCTCGGCTGCGGAGCTGACCGTCGGACACATTCTGAGCCTGGCCCGTCACATTCCGGCGGCCTCGGGCGCCCTCGCCGACGGACAGTGGAAGCGGTCCAAGTACACCGGCGTCGAGCTCTACGAAAAGACCATCGGCATCATCGGCCTCGGCCGGATCGGTGCTCTCATCACCTCCCGTATGCAGGCCTTCGGCACGAACGTCATCGCCTACGATCCCTACATCACCTCGGCCCGGGCCCAGCAGCTCGGTGTGACCCCGGTTACCCTCGACGAGCTGCTCGCGCAGTCTGACTTCATTACCATTCACATGCCGAAGACTCCCGAGACCACCGGCATGATCGGCGCAGCCCAGCTCAAGCTGATGAAGCCGACCGCGTTCGTCGTGAACGTCGCCCGCGGCGGACTCATCGACGAAGAGGCGCTGCACGAGGCCCTCGTCGCCGGTACCATCGCCGGCGCCGGCCTCGACGTGTTCGTCAGCGAACCGCCGACCGGCTCACCGCTGCTCGGACTGGACAACATCATCACGACCCCGCACCTCGGCGCTTCCACCGATGAAGCGCAGGAAAAGGCCGGCGTCTCCGTGGCCAAGTCGGTGCGCCTCGCGCTCTCCGGCGAGCTCGTTCCCGACGCGGTCAACGTGGCCGGCGGGGTCATCGACCCGTACGTGCGCCCCGGCATCCCGCTGGTGGAAAAGCTCGGCCAGGTATTCTCCGGCCTCGCCGCACACAGCCCGCTCACGAGCGTGGACATCGAGGTGCGCGGCGAGCTCGTCGAGTTCGACGTCAGTGTGCTCAAGCTCGCCGCGCTCAAGGGCATCTTCACCAACGTGGTCAGCGAAACCGTTTCCTACGTCAACGCTCCGCTGCTCGCCGAGCAGCGCGGTGTCACCGTGCGCATGCTCACCGACGCCGAATCGCCCGAGTACCGCAACGTGATCACCTTGCGCGGCGCCCTCGCCGACGGTTCTCAGGTTTCCGTCTCGGGTACCCTCACCGGTACCAAGCAGATCGAGAAGATCGTTGAGATCAACGGCTACGACGTGGAGGTTCCGTTCGCCAAGAACCTCATCGTCATGTTGTACGCCGACCGTCCCGGAATCGTCGCCGTCTACGGTCGCGAATTCGGCGAGGCCAACATCAACATTGCGGGCATGCAGATCGCCCGCCACGAGGCTGGCGGCAAGGCGCTCAGCGTACTGACCGTCGACTCCGAGGTTCCGGCCGGGCTGCTCGCCTCGGTGCGTGCCGCGATCGACGCCGAGATCATGGTGGAGATCGACCTCACCGACTGACACCCTGCGCCGTCGAATGCGGGCGTGAGAACGGATGCGAGTGGGCGCCTGCCATGCGGTCGCCCACTCGTGTGTCCGGGTGCTCGCTGCTCGCTGCTAGATGCAAGCCGCTAGGTGCTCGGAAGGAGTCGGCCGATCAGGGCGATCAGCCGGGTCATGGCCTCGTCCGTGTGAGTCGGTGGCGTCAGTTCGCGCTCGGCAAGCGAGCTGTTGACATAGAGACCGTCACTGATCAGCATGATCGCCTGGGCGGTATCCGTGTCGTGCACGGCGTCTTCGATCACCGAGAGCCAGCGTCGGCGAATCTCGGTGAGCACCTGCCTGGCGCGCAGATCCCGGCCCTGGGCGAGTCGAGACCCGGCGATGTAGGCACGGTCAAGCGGGCTGCCGGTATGCACCGAGGTGCGAATGAGGTAGTCGACCGGGCCGGCCGGGGCCGTGCGGATGTTTTCGGCGTCTTCGCGGGCGAGCGCAACGAGGCGGGCCAGCATGGCGTCGACCAGGGCGTCCTTCGACGCGAAGTGATACAGCAGTCCGCCCTTCGACACGGCGGCGGCGGCCGCCACGGCGTCAAGCGTCGCCGAGCGTTCCCCGCCCTCGACCAGCAGTTCCTCGAACGCGTCGAGAAGGCGATCCCGGGTGGGAACGGGCGGCGCGGCGGGATTTTTGGACATAAGGGCCATGGTAACGAACACGCAAACTGTCGGTGGGGCACACGAGCGGACTAGACAAGTATACCGTCTAGCCGGTACAGTAAAATCTATTGTCTTGATCAGGAGCCAGTCGAGCAAGAGCCGAGAAAGTGATGTAGATCGTGTCTGTCCCCGCTGTTCCCACTAACGCCATCGCGCTGACCGCCCGGGCAATCGGGGGAGCGGCATCCACCCTGCCGGAGCGGCAGGACCGTCGACGCTGGTGGGCGCTCGCCGTGCTGATGCTCCCGGTACTGCTCGTGTCGATCGACAACACCGTGCTCAACTTCGCGCTGCCGGCGATTTCAACGGCGACCCGACCGACCGGCGTGCAGCTGCTGTGGATGGTCGATATCTATCCGCTCGTGCTCGCCGGGCTGCTCGTGGCCATGGGCAGTCTCGGCGACCGCATCGGGCGACGCCGCTTGCTGCTCATCGGCTCCGTCGGATTCGGTGTGGTGTCGGTGTTCGCGGCGTTCTCGCCGAGCGTCGAGGGCCTGATCATCGCTCGGGCGGCGCTCGGATTCTTCGGTGCGATGCTCATGCCGTCGACCCTGTCGTTGCTGCGATCCACCTTTGTAGACCGTGACCAACGCCGCCTCGCTATTGCCATCTGGGCCACGGGCTTTGCGGCCGGCAGCGCGCTCGGCCCGGTCGTCGGAGGCATCCTGCTCGAGCACTTCGCCTGGGGCTCCGTGTTCCTGATCGCCGTGCCGGTCCTGTTGCCGCTGCTGGTGCTGGCACCGATCCTCGTGACCGAATCGCGCGATCCGAAACCCGGTCGCATCGACATTGTGAGCATCGCCCTGTCGCTGGGTACCATGTTGCCGATCGTGTACGGCATCAAGACCATCGCCGAGACCGGTGCGAACGTGCTCACCCTCGCTCCGGTGGTCCTCGGGCTGATTCTCGGACTGTGGTTTGTGCGCCGGCAGCTGCGCCTGCCCAACCCCATGCTCGACATGGGTCTGTTTCGACGCGGCGCGTTCAGCGGCGCCGTCGGTGTCAACCTGCTCAGCGTGACGGCCCTCGTCGGCTGTCTGTTCTTCATTTCGCAGCACCTGCAACTCGTGCTCGGACTCTCACCGCTCTCGGCCGGGCTCGTGCTGGTGCCCGGCCTGGCGGCGATGATCGTGGCCGGACTGCTGATCGTGCCGATCGCCCGCCGGGTGCGCCCGTCCCGGGTGGTGCCGATGGCGCTGCTGATATCGGTCGCCGGGTTCGCGTCGATCGCGCTGCGCGGTGGGCAGATCGATGCCGTCTCGATCGGTTTCGCTTTTGTTTTGCTCGGTATCGGAATCGGCGCTGCCGAGACCGTGTCCAACGAGTTGATCGTGGCGACCGCGCCGGCAGACAAGGCGGGGGCAGCATCCGCCGTATCGGAAACGGCCTACGAGCTGGGGGCGGTACTCGGAACAGCGGTGCTCGGCACCATTCTCACCGTGTCGTATCGCGCAGCGGTGCTCCTGCCCGAGGGCCTGAGCGCGGCCGAACGGGTTGCCGCCGGCGAAACACTCGGCGGAGCCGTGGCTGTCGCCGGGCACCTTCCGGCCGGTATGGCGGAGCAGCTGCTCGATTCGGCGCGGCATGCTTTCGACAGTGGTGTGGGACTGACCGCCTGGATCGGCGTTGCGCTCGTGCTCGCTGCGGCCGTCGTGGCGCTTGTCGCGCTTCGACGCGCTCGCTAGCCGCCGCCCACTAGATATCGTCGATCGAGCTCTCGCGGCGCGTGACCTGGTCGCCGTTCGCCGGATCGGCGATCGTGCGGGTCGTACTCACGCTGCTGCGACGGCGGGTCATCAGGACCAGGCCGAGGATCACCACGAGTGCGCCAGCCGCGAGCAGAATGTAGCCGATGAGCTGCAGATTGACTCCGGTGACGGTCAGGTCGAGTGCCCACACCAGGACGGCGCCGACGACCAGGAGAAAGATTCCAAGTCCGATACTCATGATTACCCACTTTCACTTGGTGGTGCGCTTCGCTCCAGCCTAGGCACTTCGGTGAGAAAGGTAAGGTTTGTCTATACGCAATCCAAGTTATTGTCGACCGGTTCGGAGTCGCATGTCTCGTACTATCAAACTCGCTGTCATTCCCGGAGACGGAATCGGACCGGAAGTTGTCGCCGAGGCCGTGAAGGTGCTCGCCGCTGTCACCGCCCGCGACGACGTCACGATTGACACGAGCACGTTTCAGCTGGGCGCCGCGCGGTTCCTCGAAACCGGGGACGTTCTCACCGACACCGACCTCGCGTCGATCCAGCAGCACGACGCCATCCTGCTCGGCGCTGTCGGTGGTGTCCCCGGCGATCCGCGCCTGAAGGACGCGAATATCGAGCGGGGGCTGCTGCTCGGCCTGCGCTTCGCACTCGACCACTACGTCAACCTGCGGCCGTGCACGATCTACCCCGGTGTCACGAGCCCGCTCGCGATCCCGGGCGTCGTCGACTTCGTCGTGGTTCGGGAGGGCACCGAGGGCCCCTATGTCGGCAACGGCGGCGCAATCCGCCGCGGTACCCCGCAGGAGGTCGCCAACGAGGTGTCCGTGAACACCGCCTACGGAGTCGAACGCGTCGTGCGGTACGCCTTCGAAGTGGCCCAGGGACGCGAGCGCAAACGACTCACCCTCGTGCACAAGACCAACGTGCTCGTCTTCGCCGGCAGCCTGTGGCAGCGCATCGTGAACGAGGTGGCTGCAGAGTACCCCCAGATTACGGTTGACTATCTGCACGTCGACGCGGCGACGATCTTCTTCGTGACAAATCCGAGTAGATTCGATGTACTCGTCACCGACAATCTCTTTGGCGATATCCTCACCGACTTGGCAGCGGCAATCAGCGGCGGCATCGGCCTGGCGGCCTCCGGCAATATCAACCCGACGGGTCGCTTTCCCAGCATGTTCGAGCCGGTGCACGGCTCGGCCCCCGATATCGCCGGCCAGCAACTCGCCGACCCGACCGCGGCCATCCTCTCGGTAGCGCTTCTGCTCGATCACCTCGGGCTGACGGATGCCGCGGCTCGCGTCAACGAGGCGGTGGCTGACGACCTGCTGCGTCGCTCCGAGAACGCCCCGCTACGACGCAGCACCGCTGAGGTGGGAGACGCCATCGTGACCCTATTGACAGACAAGGTACTCAAATGAGCAAGACCGACTCGACAGTGACTGACCCGCTGAGCTTCGCCCTCACGCCGTCGACCGACGCCCGCGCCGAAGTCGAACGCGAGGAGATTCTTGCCGACCCGGGCTTCGGCAAGCACTTCACCGACCACATGGTCACCATCGATTGGTCGATCGAGGCCGGTTGGCACGACGCCCGCGTCACGCCGTATGGCCCGCTGCTGCTCGATCCCGCCTCGTCGGTGCTGCACTACGGCCAGGAGATCTTCGAGGGCCTCAAGGCCTATCGGCACGCCGACAACTCGATCTGGACCTTCCGGCCCGAGAAGAACGCCGAGCGGCTGCAACGCTCGGCGCAGCGCCTCGCGCTGCCCGAACTCTCGACCCCGGACTTCGTCGAGTCGGTCAGGCAGATGATTGCCGTCGACGGCGACTGGGTGCCGTCCGCGCCCGAGACCAGCCTCTACCTGCGCCCGTTCATGATCGCCAACGAGAGCTTTCTCGGGGTACGCGCCGCCCACAAGGTGAGTTTCTACGTGATCGCAAGCCCGGCTGGTGCTTACTTCGCAGACGGCGTGGCCCCGGTGAAGATCTGGTTGTCGACCGAATACTCCCGCGCCGGTCGCGGTGGTACCGGCGCCGCCAAGTGCGGCGGCAACTATGCCGCCTCGCTGCTGCCCCAGATGCAGGCGTACGAGAATGGCTGCGCCCAGGTGCTCTTTCTCGACGGTGAGACCGGAACGAACGTCGATGAACTCGGCGGCATGAACGTGTTCTTCGTGCACGGCACCGACACGATTGTCACGCCTCGCCTGACCGGATCCATTCTCGAAGGCGTCACCCGCGACAGCATCATGCAGCTTGCCCGCGACCGCGGTATGACCGTGGAAGAGCGCGAAGTGACGCTGGCGGAGTGGCGTGAGGGCGTCGCATCCGGTGCCATCACCGAGGTTTTCGCCTGCGGAACCGCCGCCGTCGTCACCCCGATCGGCCAGCTCAAGGCCAGGGACTTCACGGTCGGTGAACCGGATGCCCCAGCGGGCGCGATCACGCTGTCGCTGCGCCAGGAGCTCACCGACATTCAGTACGGACGCCTGCCGGACCGTCACGGCTGGCTCACCCGCCTCGACTAAACTGAACCTTTTGGCCCCGCTTCGGCGAGGCTACGACAGGTGGGAACGAGACACGTGAAGATCGCACGATACAGCTACCAGGGTGCCATCGCGTTTGGCATCGTCGATGACGATGAACTGGTCGTTCTGACGAGTGACCCGATGTTCGCCGGATTCGACACGACCGGTGACCGGGTGGCCCTGGCCGACGTGAAACTGCTCGCTCCGGTGATTCCTCGCTCGAAGATCGTTGCGGTGGTGAATTCTTCGCCCGAACCTGCTTTCGTTCTGCGGCCGAATACCGCCGTCGTGGGCCCTGGCGATGCCATCGTGCTGCCGGCCGCCTCCGACCAGGTTGAGGTCGACGGCCAGCTCGCCATCATCATCGGCAAGATCGCCAAGAACGTCTCGGCAGCGGATGCCGCGAGTCGCGTCTTCGGGTACACCGTGGCAACGGTCGTGACTGCCGCCGACCTCGCCGAGCGCTCGGTAACCCGCGCCGGTGCCTTCGACACCTTCTTGCCGCTCGGACCGATCATCGAGACCGACTTCGACGCGGCGGCCACACCGTTGCGCGGGCTCATCAACGACGAGGAGTTCCAGGCGGTGGAATTCGGCGACGACGACGCGACCCCGACCGAGGAAACCGTTGCGGCGCTCGTCGCGTTCGCCTCGAGCGTGTTCACGCTGCTGCCGGGCGACGTGATTCTGGCCGGGCCGATGGACACGGCGGCAGCCGTCGTCGATGGCGACACGGTCTCGATGTCGATCGCCGGGATCGGAACGCTCGTGAACCCGGTGGTTCGCCCGGCCTGATGCGCGCGGCCTGCCGCGCGCGCCTGGAATGCGCGGGCACCAATCAGGGACGGAGAGCGGCGAGGGCCAGTGCCACGTCGTCTTCGTCGTTGAAGAGGTGGAAGGCGACGCGGGCGCGACCGGCCCGACCCGAGGCGGTGAGGCCGGCGGTGGTGAGGCGCGCGAGATCGCGGCCACCGGCATCCGGCCAGCTGATGATGGCCTGACCGAGTCGGGGCAGCCCCAGACCGTCAGAGAGGGCATGACCGAGGCCCACAGAGTGGGCGCGTACCTCGGCCAGATCGAGGCTGCGGAACAGGTCGATGGCCGGCTCGGCGCCGACCCAGGCGGGCCAGGCCGGTGACACGTCGAAGCTGCGGGCATTGGAAGCGAGCGTCATAGCCGGGCCGTAACAGGACGCCCACGGGTCGTCTCCGGCGTACCAACCCGCATTCACGGGGTGCAGGTGTGCAGCGAACGCTTCGGAGACGGTGAAGAAGGCCACTCCGCGCGGTGCGCCGAGCCACTTGTAGCTGTGGCAGATGGTCGCGTCGAACACGGCGGCGTCGACGGGCATCCACCCGGTCGCCTGGGTCGTGTCGCACAGGGTGAAAGTACCCGTGGCCCGCGCGGCCGCGGCAATGGCGACGCTGTCGGCCACGGTTCCGGTGGCGGACTGCACGAGCGAGAATGCCACCAGCCAGGTGTTCCTGGTGAGGCTCGCGGCGAGGTCGGCCAACTCCACCTGACGCACGATCACACCGCGGTGGGCCTGGGCCAGGAAGGGGAAGACCATTGAGCTGAAGTCGCCGATCGGCAGCACGACTTCGGCGCCGTCGGGGATGCTCACCGCGACCGTGCCGGCCATGACCGAGGTCTGCGATCCGGTCGCCACCCGATCGGGAGTGACGCCGACGAGCTCGGCATAGCCGGCACGCACTCGTTCGACCACCGCGCCGTAGTAGGAGGCGCAGGCCTCGCCGCGGGCCCAGGCCGCGGTATCGGCTCGCATCGCGGCGGTAGTGGCGATCGTCGGCAGCCCGAGGGTGCAGGCGGCGAGGTAGCCGCGACCAGCGGTGTAGCGGGTTCGGGCGTCGGCGAGGGTCACGGTGCTCGTGCGCGTCGGTGCGGAGATCATGAGTCCAGTCTTACCAAGAGCTATTCATGCGACAATGGCCAGTTTTCGATGCAATGTATAAGTTTTGGTTATGATTAGCGGCATGAGCCACCTGCCCGGGCAGAGTCCCGATCTCGATGCGCACGCCCTGCGGGTCGTTCGAGCGGTGAACGAAACCGGCTCCATCACTGCCGCCGCAGCTGCCCTGGGCTACAGCCAGCCGGCCGTGAGCCAGCAGCTCAACCGGCTCGAACGCCGGCTCGGCCTCGCCGTGGTCGAGCGGGTCGGCCGCGGCGTCCGCCTCACCGAGGCCGGCCTCGTGCTCGCCCGGCATGCCGTGACGGTGGCGAGCGCGCTCGATGCCGCAGCGGGGGAGATCGCCGAGCTTCAGGGGCTGCGCTCCGGGCTCGTGCGGCTGGCGGCGTTCCCGTCGGCATCCGCCACCCTGGTGCCGAGCCTCCTGGCGCGGATGAAAGCGCGGCACGCCGAGATCAGCATCACCTATCTGGAAGCTGAACCGCCCGAAGCCGTTTCCGCCGTGCGGGAGAACCGCGCCGACCTGGCCATCACGTTTAGCTACCCGGGGGACCGGGTGGATCCGCACCGGGCGA
The DNA here is from genome assembly GCF_004402825.1 of Cryobacterium sp. Hz9. Taxonomy (NCBI): domain Bacteria; kingdom Bacillati; phylum Actinomycetota; class Actinomycetes; order Micrococcales; family Microbacteriaceae; genus Cryobacterium; species Cryobacterium sp. Hz9. The sequence goes on along the minus strand of NZ_SOFC01000023.1, from coordinate 41,318 downwards.
GCGCACAGGGACTGCGGGTGGCGACACTGCGCCGAGACGAGATGCTGCTCGTGCTTCCGGTCGGGCATCCGCTCGCCACAGGCGCACCCGGCGCCATTGACCGGCCCGCCGTCGATTATGCGGCCATTGATCTGGGTGATCTCGCCGACGAAAACTGGGTGGCCGGCTGTCCCCGCTGCCGCGGGCATCTGCTCGACCTCTGCGATCGCCGCGGATTCGCCCCGCGCATCTCTTATGAGACCGACAATGTCGCCGCCGTGTTCGGTCTGGTCGAGGCCGGTATCGGCGTCGCGTTACTGCCGGCCCTCGCGATCGAGTCGGTCGGCGCTCGCTCCGGTGTTGTGATTCGCGCCACGACGGGGCGTGACCATCGCACCCTCCACGCCGTGATGGCGGTCGGCGCCGAGCGCGTGCCGGCCGTGGCAGCCGCGCTGCGCGCGCTGGTCGGGATCTCCTCGCCCGTGGTCGGAGTGCCGCGCAACTAGAATCAAAAGTAATGTCTGACACCACTGCACACCCGTTTTCTACCGCCACCGGAACCGACGTTCGCGTGCGGTTCTGCCCCTCGCCAACCGGAACGCCCCACGTGGGCCTCGTTCGCACCGCCATGTTCAACTGGGCTTACGCCCGGCACACCGGCGGCACGATGATCTTTCGCATCGAGGACACCGATGCCACCCGCGACAGCGAGGAGAGCTTTCTGCAGCTCGTCGACGCCATGCGGTGGCTGGGACTCGACTGGGACGAAGGCGTGGATGTCGGCGGGCCCCAGGCGCCGTACCGCCAGTCCGAGCGCTACGACATCTACCGCGGCGTCATCGAGCAGCTGAAGACGAGCGGCCACATCTACGAGAGCTTCGTCACCGGCGAGGAGATCGAGGCCCGCAACGTGAACCTCGGCCGTGACCCGAAAATGGGCTACGACAACTTCGAGCGCGACCTGACCGATGAGCAGAAGGCCGCGTACCGTGCGGAGGGTCGGTCCCCGGCTCTGCGCCTGCGGGTGCCAGACACCCAGCTCTCCTTCGACGACCTCGTGCGCGGTGAGATCACCTTTCCGGCCGGCTCGTTCAGCGACTTCGTGGTCGTGCGTCCGAACGGGCATCCGCTCTACCCCTTCGTCAACCCGGTCGATGATGCTCTCATGGGCGTCACCCATGTGCTCCGCGGCGAAGACCTGCTCTCGTCGACCCCGCGCCAGATCGCGCTCTATCACGCGCTCATCGATATCGGCGTGACCACCTTCGTGCCCCGCTTCGGCCACCTGCCCTACGTCATGGGCGACAAGAACAAGAAGCTGTCCAAGCGTGACGCCGAAGCGAATCTGTTTCTGCACCGCGACCGCGGGTTCATTCCCGAAGGCCTGCTCAACTACCTCGCGCTGCTCGGCTGGTCGCTCACCCACGACCGCGATGTGTTCTCGATCGACGAGTTTACGGCCGCGTTCGACGTCGTGAACGTCAACCCCAACCCGGCCCGATTCGACCTCAAGAAGGCCGAATCGATCAATGGCGACCATATTCGCCGGCTCTCGGCTGCTGACTTCGCCGCCCGGCTGGTGCCCTACCTGGTGACCGCCGGAGTGCTTGGAGAGACCCCGACCGAGGCCGACCTGGCCTTGCTCGCCCAGGGGGCGCCGCTCATCCAGGAGCGCATCGCGCTCCTCGGCGAAGCGCCCGCCATGCTCGGTTTTCTGTTCGTTTCCGGCGACGATCTGACCCTCGAAGCGGATGCAATCGCCTCGCTCCCGCAGAACGCCGCCGACATTCTCGGTGCATCACGCACCGCCCTCGAAAGCATTCCAGAATCGGAATGGGGCACCGACCGGGTGCACACGCTGCTCACCGAGACCCTCATCGAGGGGCTGGGCCTCAAGCCGCGCGTCGCCTTCGGACCGCTGCGCGTCGCGCTATCGGGCCGCAAGATCTCCCCGCCGCTGTTTGAATCCATGGAAATTCTTGGACGGGCCGAGACCCTGGGCCGCCTCGATCGGGCGCTGGCCGTGACCACTTCTGCCTGACTTCGTGGTCGGGGCCGGTGAGACTCGCCGAGGAGCGCCTCGGTTTGGCCTCTCCGGCCCGAGTGGGCTAGGCTACTACTCGGCCCGATCTTCGGATTAGGCATTGGGGTATGGTGTAATTGGCAACACGGATGATTCTGGTTCATTTGTTCTTGGTTCGAGTCCAGGTACCCCAGCACTAACAGGCGCAGGATTCCGCGGCGAAATCACTTATCGCCCAACCTGTCCGACAGGCCTGAAACAGGCCGAATAACCGTAAACTACACCAAAAACCCCCTCGGGGACTGTTTGGGCGTTGTTCTGCCCGGCCCAATACGGCCCTGTCCTGGCCCGGTCGGACTACTCACGAGTTCCCTGGCGCACCTAGTGTGCATGGACGCGACGACGCAAATCACTCCCACGTTTCTCACCCAGCGCGAACTTTCCGAGCTGCTGCGACTATCCGAGCGCACGCTTGAGGACTGGCGCCTTATGCATGCCGGACCGTCCTATATCAAGCTCGGCCGGCATGTGCCGTACGACGTGCAGGACGTGCTCACCTGGAGGCAAAACAACCGCCATGGTTAGACCACAGATCGCCGCCGGCGAAGTGGGCTCCATCGACGTGCGACAACTGGCCAGTGGCCGATATCGTGCCCGTGCCACCAACCGCGACGACAGCGGGGCTCTGCACCGCCTCGCTGTGACCGCCGACACCCGGGACGAAGCTATCGCCGAGATCCATCGACAAGCGAGGGCGATGGCCACGGGTGGTGCCGGAGCGCTTTCGCCGTCGAGCACCGTCGCCGACAAGGTCGAGCTCTGGTTGTCACAAGTACTCACCCGCGCCAAAGCGGGCAGCCTGTCGTACTCGACCTACGAATCGTACGAGACAACGGCCCGTGTGATCATCGTGCCGCGGTGTGGGGGAGTGCGGCTCGACCACCTGACCGTCGGTCGCTGCGACCGTATTTTGCAGCGGATTTTGGAGGAAGAAACGATCTCGAAAGCCCGGCGAGCCCGCGCGGTGTTGAGCCTTCTCTGCGGCTACGCCGTGCGCGACGACGCCATGCCCCAGAACCCCGTGCGCGACGTTCAACGCCTGCCGATGTCACCGCGCAAGGAATCCGCCCTCACGCCGGTGCAGATCACCGGCATTCGCGGGCGCATGCAAGTGTGGCGGCTCACACGCGATGATGGCCCACGACCCAACTACCGTGCCCTGATCGATGGCATGGACATCATGCTGGGCACCTCGGTGCGCATCGGCGAGTGCATCGGCCTGCGTCGCTGCGACGTGGACATGACGACTCAGCCGCCGACCCTCATCGTCAGCGGCACAATCGTCAGCACCAAGGCGCAAGGAACGCACCGGAAGAATTCTCCCAAGCGCTCTCGACAACGACGGAGCATTGCGCTTTCGTCCATGGCAGCAGCGGCCGTGCGCCGCCGTCTGGCGCTTGCCGAACCCGACTCAGAGACGTTCCTGTTCCCCACCCGAACTGGCCGCTCGCTGAGCGTCAGCAACTACGAGCGCCTGCTTCGCGCATTCGTCGAGGACGAGCGCATCCAGCTGTTCAAATTCGGCGTTGATGTCGACGAGCACACGACGCACATCTACCGGCGCACGGCCGCGTCGCTAATCGAGCGAGCGGCTGAGATCACACTCGCCTCCCGACTTCTCGGCCATGCGAATGAGCAGATCACCCGTAACAGCTACATGGTCACGGCCGACATGGTCGACCTGATAACGGCGGAGATCCTTGATGGGGTGCTCGGTGCGTGACTGCCTTCGGCTCAGCAACGGACAACACACCCTTGACAGGGGCTGAGCATGTCGATCCAATCGAAGGAATACCTGATCGGTTTGGCTCGGACCCTTGAAAACGGTGAGGTTAGGTATGGAGTACGGCCCTCTCTAAGCCGTATAGCTCGCGGAGCTTACGACGGCCGCAAGGCTAGAACCGCTCCGAGTCTGCAGTGGCTGCGTTTATGCCATAGACGCCACGCGCCCAGGGGTGCGGTTTCGGTCCTCGAATACCGACGCTACGCGCCCAGCGATAGCCACTGCCTCGGTTGATGCCAAACTCAGCCGAGGCAGCAATCACGTCACCAAGTCGCTCCAGCAAAGCCAGAAAAAACGCCTTGTCCGTGCTCAGATTCTTCACGTCGGTCGAGGGCTCATTCGACAGGTTTGACATGGTCATACAAACTCGCGAAAGTCTGGTGTTGCAACGTTCACTCGAACCCAAGGCGATACTGGCCCTATTTTCAGTTGGCGTGAACGTGAGGGTCCCCTGGCCGGATTATTTGTGTCTTGAGGCTCTCTAGTGCAAACTCCGGCACGTCTGGCTTCTCGCTTATGGCGACTTCCAGATACTGAGCTATCCAGAGTTTGAGATCTCAGTCGCCCTCCCTAGGGAGGCCGTAGCTGGCGAAGTCCGCTGGTTTCAGAGGGATTCCGGACGCAGGCACAGTTTCGAGTGTCAGCGCTCTTTGAAAAGTAGGCCATTTTCGCACTTTGAAAAGTAGACCACCCACCACGATTGGATGGGTGATTACAGTGCAGGATTGGGCAGAGATTCGGCACCTTCACGTCAGTGAAGGCATGTCGGTGCGGGCGATTGCGAAGCAGCTGGGATTGTCACGGACGACGGTCACCCGAGCGGTTCATTCGGCCGGACCGCCGCAGTATCGTCGAGATCCATGTTCGGAGGTTGCCGTTTGCCTCGGGGTCACCGACGTCGTGCCCGCATCAGGAGGGTGCTTCACTTCCCCGCCCAATACTGGGACTTAAAGTCGTCCGGAAGGTCATTGTTGTATGGCGACGCGTAGGCCGGTCCTTGTCCCGGATTTGGGGACCACCACGTGACCATAGTGTCATCGGTGACGGTTGAATCATCTGAGATCTCGGTGTAGAAGTTCGCCGGCGTGGTCTTGCGGAACGCTTGCAACGTTTCCGGCGCGTCGCTCAGAGCTCCGAAATACTCGAAGGTCCCAGGGTCGCCGTCAACGCCGAAACCCGTTTCCCCGCACGCTCGATTAATCCCGACTAGATAACTGCGCCAGTTGTTGCCGCTGCGGACGCCATCGACAGAAGTTTCAATTAGCTGACCCAGACTGCTCCCTGTTCCCCCTTCGAGGTAATACAGCTGCCTTTCATTCGGGTCGAAATCTGCGTCGGGCGCGGACTCAGCATTCGCGATGTTAGGGCCTTGCAGCGTTACGGTCGTCCCCGAAGAGGTCGTTATCTTCAAGTTCGCATTTGGCAGGCAACTCATCACCGAATACAAAATGATCTGGTCGCTCGTGTCCACAACGGCAGTTGAGGCGACGTCTTGTCGCACGTAGGTCTTCTGTACCCAGTTCTGGTCACCGGGGACGGGCTCCGACTTAATAGGATCACCGAAGATTTCGACGAGATTTGACCCAGGCTGGCCAACATGAATTGATGCGGCACGCAGTGCTGTCGCACTGGCGAGTACCGGCGGTGCCGGTTCCGGCTGTGGTGTGAGCGCAACGACTAGGGCCACGATTGCGGCCAGGCTAGCCAGAAATACAACACCCCCGTTTATCAAAGCAACGACCGGGTGTTGGATGAAAGCCACGAGTTTCGAGGGTTCCTTGTGATTTGGCTCGCCCACTGGCTGAACTCGCTCAGTTGGATCTCTCTGAATTGGAGTTGAAACGGATGGATTTGTTGGCACTAGCTTCGGCCCTACCGGCTCTGGTTTAGCAGTCGCACGCTTCACGTCGCGATTGTTTCCTGGTCTATTGGGCACTATTTTGCGATTCGCCAAGGCTCTCCTAACGGACGAAAGGCCACAGGACGTCCTACGGCGTTTTCCCAGGTGCGAGGTCATCGTAGCGGGCGCCGCTGCTTCTGCAACGCTTGACCGGGTTTTTTCTGCAACCGGCTGGTCTGCGAGGTGATACGCCTACAGGATGAATCCGGTCAGAAAGGAGCTTTGGGCATCCAACGAGCGATCCCACTTGAGTGCGAGCGACTGTGCGGCGCTCTTGCTCAGCGTGATCGTAAGAATTCCAGCAGACCGGTATTCGACTCGGCTTCGAATGCGAGGTCGAGGCGGCCCAGTAAAATCGAATATGCGCAGCTAAGTGCGGACTGAAAATACTACGAGGGCAGTTTTGGGACTGAGAGTCAAGGAAATTCACGTTAGTAGTGTTCGAGGGATTGGTGATCCGCTCACGAAACAGAGTGAGCATAAAGGTGCGTCAGTACTCCTTTTGGGTAAAAACGGTACGGGGAACAGGGTCACGTCCCGCTGAGTGGTGTAATTCCTCGTCACCATGCGGGTCAGAAGTTTTAGCTTAAGCCGCAGCGAGTTCTGGGAGCATCACCGCCTCATCGATGACCTCGATGGGATTGTTCATTGTGGTCAGCTCGAGCATCGAGCCTTGTGAGAAGTAGCGTCGTTCGCCGGCCTCCCACTCGTCGTGTTGCTCGATCAAGACAGACCCCGACAGGCGGAGGAGGGCGGCAGCGTTGGGGAACACGCCGACAACGTCGGTGCGGCGTTTGATCTCCTTGTTCACCCGTTCCAACGAGTTCGTCGACCAGATCTGACGCCAGTGCCGCCGCGGAAAAGCGGCGAACGCGAGCAGATCGGGCTGGGCATCGGTGAGCATCGCCGCAACTTTGGGGTGCGAGCGAGCGAGCATGGTGGTGACCTCACGAAACTGCTTCTCGATGTGCTCACGGTCGGGCTGGGCGAAGATAGTGCGGATGATCGACGCGACCATCTCCTGGGACCCCTTCGGGACCACGGCGAGGACGTTGCGCATGAAGTGCACCCGGCATCTCTGCCAGCCGGCGCCTTGAAAGACCGTCCCGATGGCTTTCTTCAGCCCGGTGTGGGCGTCAGACATGACCAGCTGCACCCCGTCCAGGCCCCGAGTCTTCAACGACCGCAGGAAACTGGTCCAGAAGCCTTCGTTTTCACTGTCGCCAACGTCAAACCCCAGAACTTCCCGGCGCCCGTCGGCAGCCACGCCGATCGCGACAACGACTGCTTGAGAGACGATGCGGTGCCCGACGCGGGCCTTGCAGTAAGTCGCGTCGAGGAACACGTAGGGGAAGTCCTGCGCGGCCAGGTCCGGTCCCGAAACTCGGCCACTTCCGCGTCGAGGCCGGCGCAGATGCGGGACACTTCGGATTTGGAGATCTTGGTGTCAGCGCCGAGGGCCTTGACGAGGTCGTCGACTTTGCGGGTGGAGACGCCGTGCACGTGGGCCTCCATCACGACGGCAAACAGGGCTTGGTCGACGCGGCGGCGCCGCTCCAAGAGAGCGGGAAAGAATGACCCGGCCCGGAGTTTCGGGATCTTCAGATCGAGGTCCCCGGCCGTGGTGCTCAAAGTCCGTGGCCGGGTGCCGTTGCGGTGGGTGGTGCGGTCGCCGGAGCGTTCGAACGGGGCGGCGCCGATGAATGCGGTCGCTTCTGCATCGATGAGTTCTTGATACAGGGTTTCGGTCGCGACGCGGATGCGGTCGGTGACATTGGTGAGTTTGAGTTCTCCCAGCAGGGTGAGCAGGGCAGACTGGTCTAGAGCCATCTCTAATGGTTAGTAGCTGGCCTGGGGCTGGCTGGCAAGCTGGTATCGGCCTTTCCCAACGTGACTCAAGAGCCATCTGTCCCGCGAAAGCGGTGGCTTTCACACGACCTGTCCGCTGGGCTAGGTCGGTGCCGGCCTGACCCGTTTCGATGGCTTCATAGAAGGTTGTCCACCCACGCTCCGGCGGGGGGTGTGACTCATTAGAGATCTGCCTCGCGACAATTCTCCCAGGCCCGGATAACGAACCATTTACCGGAAGAAGACACTTCGTGAGCACCGTGGCTGACACATACAAATACGTCATCGGCGTGGATACCCACGCCAAAACGCACACCTATGCAGTCGTTGCTGCCGCTACTGGCGCAGTCATTGACACCGCTTCGTTTCCCACCACCGACGCTGGCACCGCCCGCGCGATCGCATGGATTGAGCGACGCTCGGATGGGCAGCAGCTTGCCGCTGTCGAGGGCACCGGCTCCTACGGAGCAACCGTGACTCGCGCTCTCACCACCGCGGGGATCCGCGTCTGCGAGGTCAAACCACCCAAACGGCAGGCCCGGGATGGTCACGGTAAAACCGACCAAATCGATGCCGTGGCTGCCGCCCGCACCGCGCTTGGCACCGATGCGACCGCGCTGATTCTGCCGCGCGCCGACGGGCTTCGCAGCGCCCTTCGAGTTCTGCTCGTCGCGAGACACAGTATCGATTCCCAACGCACCAGCGACCGCAACGCGCTCAACGCGCTCCTGCGGATAATCAACCTGGGCCTCGACGTCCGCGCACCCCTGACCAACACTCAAGTCGACATCATCGCCGCATGGCGCGATCGCTCCAGCGATGACATTGCCGCTGCCGTCGCCCGATCTGAAGCCCGCAGGCTCGCCTCCGCGATCCACCAGCGCACTCGCGAGTTGGAAACGAATCACGCGGCCCTGTCAAAGCACGTCGACGAACTCGCTCCAGGCATCCAGGACATCCCCGGTGTCGGACCATTCACGGCCGCTATCATCCTGACCGCTTATTCCCACCAAGGCAGAGTGCGCTCGGAAGCCGCCTTCGCGGCGTTGGCTGGCGTTAGCCCAATTCCGGCATCATCGGGAAATACGACCCGGCATCGCCTCAACCGCCACGGCGACCGTCAACTGAACCGAGCGCTCCACATCATTGCCCGCTGCCGCATGATCACCGACCCCACGACGAAAAGCTACGTTGACAGAAGAACCGCCGAAGGCAAGACCCGGCGAGAGATCCACCGCTGCCTCCCGAGGAGATCGATCGTCATGATCTTGCTGTGGGCGGAGAATTTTTCAGCACGCCGGACCTGCGGAGTCGCTCATTCACACTCCCACCCGCGAGCTGGCCATAGGAAGGCATCTGTCTTCGTGATGCCCCTAAGCGCATAAACATGCTCTTGCAGCTACCAGAACCCGGGCACGCACGTAGGAATGATGAACGTGATCACAGGGATATAGCAGGGGCTGCTGCCACCTTTCCCGCTGACCACGCCCTGGCGTAAGGGCCGGTTCGTGTTGGGACCCCTCGGCCCACCAACTCGAGCAGAAAAGGCGGCCGTCACTCGTGGCGATGCCGGCCTGCACCCACGCCACCGTGACGGTCGCGGCAAACCGACGGGGAGGCTACTCGCTATTCGACAGTCTCGTTGGGGTCTTCATCCAGCCGGCTCTCGGTCGCGCTGCCGACCTGCAGGGCTTCGGCGCCTCTCTCGTGATCGGCGCTGCCGTCGAACTCATTCGGACCCATTCTGGAAGCACCCCGGCGACACCAGCACCATGCCAGTGGATGTCGCTGCTCCCGCCGGATAGACCGAATCGCTCTCATCCCGCCCTGAGTAAGATCGTCACTATGTCCAACGAGCAAGGGGAACTCATGGCCACCGGTGAGACGCAGATCGACAATGGTATTTTTCGCGTGACCAAGTGGACGATTGAACCGGGAGGTGCCATTCCGATGCACGTTCATAAATTCGAGTATGCGGTCGTGCCCCTCGTCAACGAAACCATGCACGTGATCAACTCCGACGGCTCAGAGATCGTCGCGGAAATTCGTACTGGCCAGAGCTACACCCGGCCGTCTGGAGCCGAACACACTGTCGAGAATCGTGGGTCGCGAGCCATCGAATTCGTGGAAGTTGAAAAACTCGTCTGACGACTCACCTACTGGGCCTGTTATTCAATCTAGTCCTGCAAGGCCAGCACCTCATCCTGGAAGGCCAGGAAAAGCTGAACGGATGGCTCCTGTCCGTCTACCTCGGCGGCTTGATCGCAGCCGTCATCTGGGCTGGTGTGCAGTACGGCTTCACCAGCACCTGGCTCACCCAGCAGCCCGAATCCGGACTCGCCGTCGTCATGGGTGGCCCGGGGTGGCTCGCCACATTCGCTGCGTACATGGGCGTGTGGATCATGATGATGTTCACCATGGACTACGCCGCACTCGGAAAGCGCGAGGACACTAAATTCCACCAGCGGTGGAGCTTCGGCGGGGTGGTCTACATTCTCGCTTACGCTTTCAGCGCCTTAGTGGGCATCTTCCTCACCTTCACCATCCCGGGACTCGAGGCTTTTGAAACTGGCATCGCCGGTGTGGGCGCGACGTGGGGCCCCATTCTCACCGCTGTCGTCGCCTCCGCCGTTTACGGTGGGCTGTGGAAGACCACTGCGGGTGAGACGGCTCCGGTCACGGCGCTTGCCGGTACCAAGTAACAGGATTGCACTGCTGCTGCGGCGTGGGAGTGCCTTCGGGCATTCCCACGCCGTTGCTATTTGTCGTCAAGGTCGACCAGACGCAAAGCAAACAGGCAAGTGGCCTGACCTTCCACGGAGCTGAGGTTCAAGCGCAACAGCGATTCGATCTTGCGCAGTCGATAATTGAGCGAGTTGCGATGAATGAACAACGCGCTGCAGGTCTTCGACGGCTGTGCGTCATTGCGCAGGTACGCACGCAGCGTCTCCACCAATGGGCCGGTGCGCTTCGAGTCATATTCCCAGAGCGGGGCGAGAAATTTGCGCGCTGACTCCTTTGACCCCCGTCCGGCGGTCGCCGTGACGACGGCGCTGAGTCCGAAGTCCGGGGCAAGCTGGGGCCGATCGATCCTTTGCACCATTTGGAGAGCGTGCACCACCGACAATCGAAGCTCGAACAGGCTGAGCGTGGGACGTTTCAGAACTAGTGGCTGCCGATCATGGATGTGGAGCAGGCGCTCGACGACGATATCGAAGTCAACACGAGGGTTTTGCGCCAGCGCGACCATACGGTCGCCGAACTCGGTAACCCGAACAGTCTCAAACTTGTCGTGCAGGGCAACCCGCAATTGCCAGGATGTCGAGGCGAACTCGCCGCTCATATCCGCGACCAGAACGGTCGTCTCCTCACTCGCATCCAGGCCGATGTCCTGAAAGGTCCGCCTCACGTCGAGATGCGTCGCTTCCTCCCAAGACTGGCAGGCGATCACAAAATTCTTGATCTCGTGCTGACGGCTGGCATCAACAATCACCGATCGGTTGAGTTGCAGCGCAATGATGGACGCGACCGGTCCCAGCAGAGAGGCGAGTGGGCTGTCGCTGTCCTTGTCTCGGATGGCCAGGCGGCAGGGATTATTGAGTCCCATCGGCAGGGGAATATTCAACACTCCCACCTCCGGCTTTGTTCTGATTCCCTCCGTCCACGACGCGATTGCCGGGTATTGCGCAATCACCGTGCCATAGGCGTCGTAAACGGCCAGGGGAGACTCGATCGTGTTGAAGATGGTGGCAAGCAGGGTCACCACCTCGGCATCCTGGTTGGCAAGCCGGGCGCATTCATCGGCAAGCGTCCAGCCCTGGTTGACCACGGCCAGCCGTTCGGCGTGCATAACGCTCTCAATGAAGCGATTCACCTGCAATGGGGGAACCGCTGCAGGCACTTCCAGCAGGGGGATATCCCGCCTAGTGCAGGCGGCGACCAAGCCGGGAGGAAGGACGCGATGGGCCATCCCCGTCGCGAAGACTATGGCGCAGACGGGTACCTCGGCGAGGCGCTCAACGAAAGCGTCCCAGGTACGCTCATCGGAGAAATTCATTCCGATACCGCTGGTCAGTAGCAACGCATGCGGATCAAGGAACGGCGTGGGATCCATCAGTTCGGTGGGAGCGCATCCGCTGAGTTCGGTCGCCAGACGCGCCTCCGACGAGGGCGTTTGCAGCAACAACTGCAGGGACCGTTCCAGAATCAGGTCGACAACGCGCATCTGAAAATCCAGTCTAATCGGCAGTTTGCACAAAGTTTTTTACAAGTTTAGTGCAGATGCCCACTGGGCCGTGCCGCCTGCGCACCGTAGCGTGGGGGGATGGTAGATGTGAACAGCAGGTCGAACATCAGCGTGAACTCCGATATGGGGGAAGCCCTCGGCATTCACAGTTTCGGAAATGACGAAGCCCTTATGAAACTGGTCGACGTGGCGAACGTTGCCTGCGGCTTTCATTCCGGAGATCCCGACACAATGGACACCACCGTTGCGCTCGCCCGCCAGCACGGGGTGCTCGTCGGAGCGCATCCGGGGCTGCCCGACCTGGTCGGGTTCGGTCGCCGCGAAATGAAGTTGATGCCCTCCGAGGTGGAATCGATCATTCGGTACCAGGTGGGCGCACTCGTTGGTTTTCTGCACAAGTACGACATGCCACTCAACCACATCAAGCCGCACGGTTCCCTGTTTGGAATGCTGTCCCGAGATGAGTCGCTCATGCAGGCGGCAGCGAAGGTTGCCAAGTCGTATGGTGTGCCGATTTTCGGTCTCGCCGGCACCGCGCACGAGACGGTTACCGAGCGCGAAGGCGTGGAATTCGTATCGGAACTCTACGTGGACTTGAACTACAACGCTGAGGGTGGCCTGATAATTCTCCGTCGCCCGGAGAACACTGACCCGGCTCAGGCTGCCACCCGGGTGCGCCGGGCACTCGCGGACGGTACGGTGCTGGCCAACGACGGTACCGAACTCCAGATCCCCTTCGGCAGCGTATGCGTGCACTCCGACACCTCGAACTCTCCAGCCGTCGCCGGTGCCGTGCGTGAGGCGCTCGGCCGATGATTCACCACGCCCGATGGGTGCCCCGAGCGGCTTCCGCGTGCGTTTCCACTCCCAACCGCTCGATGAAAGTGAACCCATGAGCCACCAGATCATCTCCCCGCTTCCCGGAATTTTCTATCGCAAGCCCGGTCCGGGCAAAGACCCCTACATCAACGAGGGCGATACCGTCTCGGCAGGGCAGACCATCGGCCTCGTGGAGATTATGAAGCAATTCAGCGAAGTGCGCGCCGAATTCGACGGTGTGCTCGAAAAATTTGAGGTCGACGACTTCGGCGTCGTCAACCCCGGTGACGTGATCGCCCTCACCTCCTGAACGTCGTCTGCAGAGATCCGCGCCGCCCCGCCATCGATCACGTTTCACTCGACTCACTGGAAGACTCAATGAAAAAACTCCTCGTAGCCAATCGCGGCGAAATCGCCGTTCGAATCATCCGCACCGCTCGCGAAATGGGGCTCGTGACCGTCGCGGTCGTGAGCGAAGCCGACAAAGCCTCTCTCGCCGCAGACCTGGCCGATGAGGTCATCGTGGTAGGGCCGGCCCCGGCGGGGCTCAGCTATCTCAACCACGATGCCGTGTTGAAGGCCGCCCTCGACGGCGGCGTGGATGCCGTTCATCCCGGTTACGGTTTTCTGTCCGAGAATGCCGAGTTCGCTCGCAAAGTACTTGCCGCCGGTCTTATCTGGGTGGGGCCCTCCCCGGAATCGATCGAACTCATGGGAGACAAGTCCCGTGCTCGACGGGCGGCGCTCGACGCCGGTGTTCCGACTCTCCCCGGTACCGAAACGGCACTGCAGGACGACGATGATCTCGAAGCCATTGCGGCACGCATCGGATACCCCCTGGTGGTCAAGGCTTCTGCAGGGGGTGGGGGGCGCGGTATCCGTCTGGTGGAAGACCCGGCACAGTTGCGCGCGACGGTGGAGATAGCGCAGGCGGAAGCGCTCGGTGCCTTCAACTCTTCCGATGTGTACTTCGAGAAGTTCGTGACGCAGGCCCGCCATGTTGAGGTGCAGATTCTGGGAGACGGTGAGACGTACGTGCACCTCGGGGACCGAGACTGCTCCATGCAGCGCCGGCAGCAGAAAATTCTGGAGGAAGCCCCAGCGCCCAGTCTGCCGGACGCCGTACGGGAACGGATGCGCGACTCATCGGTGGAGCTGGCGCGCAAGGCGAACTATGTCGGTGTGGGTACCATCGAGTTTCTTTACGATCCGGCCAGCCATGAGGTCGCTTTTATTGAGATGAACACGCGTATTCAGGTAGAACACACCATCACCGAGGCCATCACCGGAATGGACCTGGTGCGTGAGCAGTTGCGGATCGCCGCCGGTCAGAAGCTCGACATCACGCAGAGTGACGTTCACTTCGTCGGCCACGCGCTGGAATTTCGCATCAATGCAGAAGATCCCGACAACAACTTCATGCCGAGCCCCGGCCTGATCAAGGCCATGACCCTGCCCGGAGGCGCGGGCGTGCGTTCGGATTTCGGTTTCACCGCGGGCAAGACCGTGGCCCCGTTTTACGATTCGCTGCTCGGCAAGATCATCGTCTGGGCACCGACACGGGAGCTGGCCATCGCCCGGTCGCAACGGGCCCTTGACGAAGCGCAGATCGACGGTGTAAAAACCACCATCGGGCTGCTTCGCTCACTGGTTGCCCTGGATGACTTCGCCGAGGTCAACCACCACACCAAATACATCGAGACCGTCTTAAGCCCGTTGGGAGACGCCGCGTGATGCAGCAGACCATGGCCCGATACACCTGGGGTGGCGACGAATTTCTCTTTGTCGAAATCACTGAGGGCATGTCACTCGAAGCCAACTTCATCTCCAACAGCATCGCGAATGCCTTGGAATTGCAGCAACTCGCGGGCATCGTGGATATCTGCCCGGCCAACGCGTCACTCCTGGTGCGGTTCGACCCGGACATCCTGGACTGGCAACAACTCGAACGAGCAGTACGCGCCCTGGAGCAGGAGGTGCGAGCGGCCACCGACAAGGTTCTCCGAACGCGCATCATCGAGATCCCCGTTTGGTACAACGACCCGTACACGAACGAAACCGGTGCCCGGTTCCGTGAGGGCTACCATCAGCGGCCCGAAGGCAACGACCTGGACTATGCCGCGGAGGTGAATGGGCTGGCCGATGCCGAGGAATTCATCAAACGGCACCATGAAACTCCGTGGCTGGTATCCATGGTGGGCTTTGTGGCCGGTCTGCCCTTTCTCTACCAGCTGGTCGAGCGCGAGCAACAACTCCAGGTTCCCAAATATCTCAGCCCCCGAACGGATACCCCGGCGCTGACGGTCGGCTACGGAGGCTGCTTCAGCTGCATCTACTCGGTGCGCGGTGCCGGTGGGTATCAGATGTTCGGCGTGGCGGCCGCCCCGATCTTCGATCCGGCCCAGCGACTGGACGACTTCTCGGACTTCATGATTTTCTTCAAGCCGGGTGACATTGTGAAGTTCAAGCCGATTGACGAGGCAGAATATCGGTGCATCCAGACAGAGGTCGATGCCGGAACCTTCCGGTACCGACAAACACCCATTGATTTCGATTTAAGTGCGGCTCTGGCCGACCCCAATAAGTACACCTTGTCGCTTCTGGAGGCACTCAATGGCATTTGACGTTATCGAGCCCGGCTTGTCCACAACAGCGCAAGACCAGGGACGTATCGGTTACTACAAATTTGGCCTTCCGCAGGGCGGATCGATGGACCAGTATTCGGCCACTCTCGCCAACCGTCTAGTCGGTAACACGGTGTCTGATGCGGTGCTGGAGTGCACCTATATCGGTCCCAAACTCGTGTCCACAACCAACGCGGTCATTGCCGTAACGGGGGCTCCGGTCGATGTGTTCGTCAACGGCCAGCTCGTACCCCAATACGAACGGATCGAGCTTTTGGCTGGAGACGAGCTGAAATTCGGTGTGATCAAGGGCGGCACCAAGTACTTTATCGCCGTGCACGGTGGAATCGATGTCCCGGAGGTTCTCGGTTCGCGCTCGACCTATCCCATCGGAGCCATCGGGGGAGTCGACGGGCGTGCGCTCGTTGCCGGAGACGTGGTTCCGGTTGGTGTCGGCTCAGATAACGGCCTCCCGGTGGTCACGTCCATCGCCGTTGACGATCGTCCCGTCTTTTCCAAGGATGTGAAGGTGCGCGTCATGCTCGGGCTGTACGATCACAATCTTTCTGCCAAAGGATTGGACAGCCTGTTGAACAGCGAATGGATGCTAACTCCTGTCGCTGACCGGATGGGACTACGGTATAGCGGACCCGGAGTTGAGTGGAAAGACCGCGAGCAGCCCTTCGGAGCCGGGCAGGATCCTTCGAATATCGTCGACGCCGGATACGCTGTCGGTTCCATTCAGATTCCCGGCGGTACCCAGCCCATCATCCTGCACCGCGACGCTGTCTCCGGCGGCGGGTACGCTATGGTCGCCACGGTCATCTCCGCGGATATGGACCTGGTCGCGCGTTGCGCGCCGGGCACGAAGACCCGATTCGTCGCTGTGAACATGGAGGAAGCGCTGGCTGCGCGCCAGGAAAACAACGCCCGAGCCGCCCGAATCTGGTCTTAATCGGGCGTCGGTCGGCCAGGAAACGTCGAGATTCGGTATTGCGCCACGTTCCGCTCTGCGGCCTGCGCGCTATGAATGTTTCACGCATCCTGCCCCACCGCCAGCGTTCCCTCGTTGACGCCCGTCTCGGTCACGGGGACGCCCCGACCATTCATCTGCCTGAACGTCAGGCCCCGTCGCTGACCCGCTACGACCAGCTCCTCACTCCGTTCGGAGGTTCCCGATGAGCACCACCACCGCCACGATCACCGAACCGGCCGCGCACGCCGCGATCACCGCCGACTGCAAGGCCCTGGACCTGCCCGGCATCCAGGAGGTCGCCGAGCCCCTGGCTGATGCCGTTGCCCGGCAACACCACACCCATGCCCGCTACGATCGTCGAATTGCTCGTCCAGATCATCACAGCCCGGGAGGAACGCGCATCCATCGCCTGCGGCTCCAACGTCCCCCTTCAGCGAATGGGCCGCATCTACAGCGATTCCCGATTGGCTGCTACGAGCGCCTGCCCGCGCATTCGTGGAGTCTGAGCGCACTCATCCGGTCGAGATGGGTATTGACGGGGAAGAGTACACGACGCGCATCTACCGCCGCGCGGCCGCGACGCTCATTGAGCGGGCGGCTGGGATTGTGCTGGCCTCACGACTGCTCGGTCACGCGAACGAGCAGATCACCAGGAACAGCCACGTAGTCACGGCTGACATGGTCGACCGGGTGACGGCCGAGTTCCTAGACGCGGTGCTCGGTGGTTGACCACAGTCGACACGAACCAAACGCGTAGCTCAAATGCTGTCTAACTGGCTTGCCAGCGCGGGCTCTAGAACCCAGATGAAGGGGCTATTTCGTTCGTCGAGACCAGGTTCTCTGAGCAGATTGGCAGGGTGTACCCAACCTCAGATCCGCGATGCGCAGACGCTCGTCCTGGCCCAAGTAGAAGCAACCACCGTTCAATTTCGGTGCGTCCACTGACTGTCTCATGGCTCCATCCGGGAACTTCGACTTGCATCTTTGAAAAAAAGTTTGACTGCGTTACGGATCGTGTGTCATAGTTCAGACCACCAGACCATCAGATAACCTACCTTCGCAACATCTTGAATAGAAAAGAGACAATGTTGTCCTCGCTCGATTTCACATACGAAAACATTGACAAAGTAATCAATCGGTCCTCCTGGGTGTCGCCTACGATCGACCCGAAGAAAACGATGTTGCTCGTGCTCGACATGCAGAAGGCCTGCGCCGAGGTCGGCGGGGCCATGTATATCGAGAGCGTCGGCGGCGCGCCCGAGGGTAAAGACACCGTTCAGCCGGTCCTCAATGTGCTCAATGCTTGCCGGGAGATCGGTATCCCCGTTGTCTGGTCCCTCTGGGGGCTGCGCGGCGATGGTAAAGACGCCGGATTTGCCGACGTCAAGTGGGGCTTAGAGGGCCAGCTGGACAACTTCCCGGGCGCTTGGGGCAACGGCGGTGACGAACTAGTCGACGAACTGGTTCCGGCGTCGGATGAACCCGTTATGCGTAAGCACCGCTTCTCCTCGTTCTTCGGTACGCCGCTAAACGAGTACATGCGGCGCGCTGGTGCTGACACCCTCGTCGTAGCCGGTCTCTCCACCGGCAACTGCCAGATCGCTACAGCTATCGACGGTGCAAACCAGGACTACAAGATCATTGCGCTGGCAGACACCACCGCAGCAATCCCCTCGGGCCAGGACGACCCGCTCGGTTACGGCCAGCACTGGGAAGCACTGCGCAACATTCAGGCCAACCACGGCGATGTGCGCACCAGTATCGAGTTCCTCGAGATGCTCGCCAAATAATTCACTTCGCCGTTCACCCCTCGCGCCCCACAAGACAAGATGTAGAAGGACACCAGTAATGACACTTTCCGGAAAAAACGTTGCTCTGTTGATCGAGGATGAGTACCAGATCCTTGAAGGCTGGTACCCCAAGCTTCGCCTCGAAGAGGCCGGAGCGAAGGTTACCGTCGTCGGTAGTGGAACCAAGAAGAGCTACGACTCCAAGGAGCACTATCCGATGGACGTGGATGTTGACGCTGCGGACGTTACCTCAGCGGATTTCGACGCCGTCGTAGTCCCGGGTGGCTTCGCGCCCGACAATATGAGGCTGCACCCCGAGATGATCGCTCTCGTTCGTGATGCCCACGAGTCCGGCAAACTTGTTGCGTCGATCTGCCACGGCGGTTGGATCTTGGCGTCTGCTGGCGTGCTCAAGAATGGTCGAAAGGCAACGGGCTACCTACCCATTAAAGATGATGTGGAAAACGCCGGGGGAGTCTGGGTTGACGAATCAGTTGTCATAGACGGCAACGTCATCACCTCCCGCACTCCGGTAGATCTGCCCGCATTCGGTGCGGCGTTGGTTTCCTACCTCGAGACTCACTAGGTAGCACGCGGCCCAGATGAGTTGCCGGTTCGTTCATTTCACCGACAACTCATCGTCGGATCATCCGGCGGACGACGACATCCGCATCTGATGACCTGAACAGAAGCAAATAAGAAGTCACCAACGTCGTCTCAAGGAGGAGAACAAACATGCTGAATCGGAAAAAGCCCGAGATCGTCGACGCGATTGTCGTGGGGCTTGGGGCTAACGGCGGTACCGCTGTTAAAGTGCTGGCTGAGGCTGGCCTGAAGGTGGTGGGCTTCGACCGTGGTCCATGGCTGCGCCCCCTGGAGCATTATTCCGGCGACGAACTGAAGTTTGTAAATCGTGACTACATGTGGCCGGACCCGAAAATGTTCCCACGCACGGTGCGCTACGACGAAAACGCAGTCGCGGAGAGGTTCCCCTTCTCGCCTCTCCCGCAGATGGTCGGCGGTGGCACCAACCACTGGGCCGGCTGGGTGCCGCGCCCTCGCGAGTCTGACTTCATGATGCGTTCCCTCCACGGTGACATCGAAGGCGCTAGCTTGGCGGACTGGCCCTTTCGTTATGAGCACCTCGAGCCCTACCTCACCAAGGTTGAGTGGGCGTTTGGTGTATCCGGCATCGCGGGTGCTGACAAATATGAACCACACCGCAGCAAGGGGTACCCCAGCCCCCCTCTCCGACCGACTCAGTACGGCAAGCGCTTTTACGATGCCTGCAACAAAATGGGAATTAACGCCTTCCCCATCCCTCACGCCATGGTGACCAACAAACACAATGGACGCGACCCGTTCAATCAGACCAGTTTCTGGAACCAGTACGGTGACCCGAGCGGTGCCCGCTCCAACACTCTGACCTCCTTCATTCCCGAAGCTGTGGCAACTGGGAACCTGGAGGTACGCGCCGAGTGCTTTGTGCAGTCGGTGAAGTTGGGTCGAGACGGCAAAGCCACTGGCGTCATATACATCGACCCGGACGGCAACGAAGTGGAGCAGGACGCGCGCGTCGTCATTCTGACTCTCGGTGCCATCGAATCCGCCCGCCTTATGCTGATGTCGAAGTCCCCGCGGTTTCCCGATGGCCTCGCCAACGGCAGCGGTCTAGTGGGGAAGAACGCTACGTTCCACGAGTATCTCTTCGCGGTAGGCCTCTTCGACAAAGACATCGACGAGCCACTCAACGGCTTTGCCGGCAACTACATCAGCGGCGGTTCGCTGGAGTTCTACGAGACCGACGAGAGCCGTGGCCACATCGGCGGTTCCATCATCTCCGCCTCTCAAACCTGCCATCCAATCAACTGGGTCTTCCCGGGCCGTCCGACCTGGGGCGAGGCGCTGAAGGATGCCGATCGCAACTACTACAACTACGCGATGAAGATTGGTCTAATCCTGCATGACCTTCCGGTGGAGTCCAATCGTGTGGACCTCGACCCGACGGTTAAGGACGCCTTCGGCCTGCCGGTTGCGCGCATCACGCATAGCCCGCACCGCAACGACATCGCCATGGGTAAATGGCAGGTCGACAAGAACGTCGAAATTCTGGAAGCGGCCGGAGCACGCAAGACCGTCCCCGTCTACCTCGACAAGATGACTGGCAACACGTGCCATCAGCACGGCACCGCCCGTATGGGCGCCGACCCAGCCAAGAGCGTGCTGAACGAGTGGGGGCAGGCCCACGAAGTGGACAATCTTTTCGTTCTGGATGGATCCGGCTTTCCAACGGCCACTGGCGTGAACCCGACGCTGACCATGATGGCCAACGCCTGGCGCTGCAGCGAGTACATTGCCGAGGTTTATTCCAAGGGACGCGAAGAACGTCTCGTCCTCTCGAACAGTATGCGTTGAACTAGGAAGGAACATACTCGTGACTTTGAAATCAGAATGGGAGATCGTTGGGGCTCCGGTCGACCCGGACTCCACCGACCGTCTTTTCTTTACCGCCCATGAATGGGCCACCGTGGAAGCCGCGAC
Organism: Cryobacterium sp. Hz9; assembly: GCF_004402825.1. NCBI lineage: Bacteria > Bacillati > Actinomycetota > Actinomycetes > Micrococcales > Microbacteriaceae > Cryobacterium > Cryobacterium sp. Hz9. The sequence continues at coordinate 20,729 of NZ_SOFC01000023.1, read as the reverse complement.
GGCTCGGATCATGCCGACCGACCAAGACGCGGGCGCGCGCGAGGCCAAGGTTGTAGTTTTTATTGACCGTTATCTCTCGGGCATCGACTACGTCTACGCAGCCGCCGACGGCAGTGGATTCCTGAAGATAACAGGAAAATATGCAGATGCTTGGCGGGCACGAATGAACGAAATGCAAAACGTCTACCGACATGGCCTGGCCCAGCTGGATGCCCTGGCGGAGGCAAAAGAGGGTAAGCGCTTTGCTGAACTCAGCGACCAGGGGGCAGACCGCGTGCTGGAGCTCTTGTCCGGAGCCCCGAAGCCGGGCCATGTGACACTCGGCACGAAGGAGCCGGTCACGACATTCCTGCAGGGTTCCTTTGACGAGGGGCTCGACTTCTTCAGCGCCCTCTGCCTACACACGCGCCAAGGTTTCTATTGTGATCCGGTCTATGGCGGCAATAAGGACCAGATGGGCTGGAAATTCATCGGATTCCCGGGGCCGAAGTCACTCAAGGACACCATGGACGGCACCTACAGCACCGCCGAGTATTTCTATCAGGGCGACTTCGATTGGGAAGACCTAATTCCGCAGCTACGGGCCTACCGTCAGGCGGGCGGCACGCTCTAACCAGCTGCAATATGCAGCGGCGACCGGGATTCCGGTAGCCGCTGCTAACTAGACAAGGGAAAATCATGAAGATCACTGAGGTCACGGCCTTCCCCGTGGGGGTCGCACTCGATGAACCACTGCGGTGGGGTGCGATGGCCGTCAATTCCAAAGGCGGGATTGTCGTGCGTATTCGCACTGACGAGGGTTTCGAAGGAATCGGGGAAGCGGGATTCTCATCGGAGTACTTCTCCACCGTTGGTCCGATAATCAATGCCCAACTCGGCCCGATGATTATCGGTCGGGACCCGCAGGACATTGCGGCGCTGTGGCAGGACATGCTAAACGCGACCCACATGTGGGGGCGACGTGGCATCGAAACCTACGCTCTGAGCGGCATCGACATCGCCCTGTGGGACCTGCTCGGCAAGCTGAGTGGTCAGCCGGTATACCGCTTGCTCGGAGCGGCCAAGTCGAAGGTGCGCGCCTATTTTGCCCCCTCGCTGAAGGCTCCCCACCTCGTGGTTGAGGAAGCCATTCAGGCCGTCGGGCAGGGTTTTACCGCCATGAAACTTCGCCACGGTCCCGACCTCAAGGCCGGTGTTGACATGGTCGCCGCTGTCCGTACGGCCGTTGGGCCAGACATTGACATCATGGTTGACGCCAACATGGCTTTTGATAGGCGAGAAGCTCTGACGCTGGCCCGCGAGCTGGAACAGCTTCAGGTGGCGTGGTTGGAAGAGCCGATTCTGTCTCGCAGTCTCACCCAGTACGTGGACGACCACACCTGGCTCTCTGACCGGGTTTCCATCAATCTGGCCGGCGGAGAATCCCTACTGACGCGGTTTGAATACCTCGACCTGCTCAAACGCAAAACGTTCGATATTCTTCAACCTGACTGCACCAGTGTGGGTGGAATCTCGGAGGCCAAGCGAGTCGCCGACATGGCCAGCTCGTGGAACATCAAGTGCGTTCCCCATATCGCGTGCTCCTCGGGAACGGGTATCGCCTTGGCAGCCGGGCTGCACCTCATTTTATCTTGTGACAACGCCCCCATGATCGAGTACGACGCATACGGCGGACCTGGTTGGGATGGCCTGCTTGCTTCGCCGCCCATCTTGAGAGATGGCTTCCTCGAGGCGAGCGATGCTCCCGGTTTGGGGATCGAATTGACCACTGATGCCTATGGTCGATTTGCCCTCGCGACCGTTGCGGCGCTGGTCTAGGCTCTGTTGCCAGTCGCCCTGAGTGTATTTGCATTAGACTCTTAGTGTTCATACCTCCAGACCAGTAATATGCCAGAACTACTATTGTCTTTATAGCTATATTCCGCAGGGAGACTTCATGTGTGCCAACAAGCTGATCGAACGCGTACCCCGGGTCAAGTTAGCGGACGCCGTGGCACTGCAACTAGAACGCCTCATTGTCGAAGGGGAATACGAAGTCGGAGCAAAGCTTCCCCCGGAACGCATTCTCGCTGAGGACTTCGGGGTGGGTCGAAGTTCCATGCGGGAAGCGCTCCGTATGGTGGAGGCCGGCGGTCTGCTCAGAACCGACCACGGCATTGGTGTGTTCGTCGTTAGCAATGAGAAAACGACGCTGCTGCCTTCGGACATGATTTTGACCGGTGATTACTCGGTTTCCGATCTTTTCGAAGCGCGCTTAGCTCTCGAACGGGAGGGTGCTTCGATCGGGGCGAGACGGATATCTGCAGAACAGGTCGCAAACCTACGCAGAATTCTCCAAAAGGCCGCAGTTCCGGGCATCACTGACGATGCATTCATCAAGCTGGACGGTGAACTTCACCAAGCAATATCTGCGGCAAGTGGCAACCAGCTGCTCGTTGACCTGTCCAAAAGCATCGAGCACCTATTCGTGATGTATTCACACCGAGTGATTCGACTGCCTGGACGACGGGAAACGGCTCATGCGGGTCACATGAAAATAGTAGAGGCCGTCGCGGCCGGAGACTCCGCGGCCGCCGAAATCGCCGTAACCGACCACCTGACTGAAGTTCAAAAGGATATCCAGATGCACCTTGAGAGTGCCTCCTAAATCCTCTGCTAGTGCGTACGGCAGCCTACCGATGCGAAATGGGGCACTGACGAGCCCGAAGCGGGTCCGACAGCGCAGAATCGTCTCCTACAACTCTTAAATCGGCACTCCCTCTAGAAACTTCTTGACAACCCAGAACTATGCTGAAAGAGTTCAGACCACCTGATTACCTCTTAACCAGATCTCCACTCTCGTGAAGTCGCCATCCTAGGTACCTTCGTCCTCATTACATGCAAAGGAGCATGAATGTATTCCACCGATATGAAGATGGCATCAGAGCCCAGGCTCGGCACGTTGCCGGCGATCGTGGAAGCTCGCGGGCTGGGTAAGCGGTACCCCGGGGTCGTTGCCCTTGACGATGTAAGTCTGGTCCTCCGCGCAGGAGAGATCCATGCCCTCCTTGGAGAAAATGGTGCCGGCAAGTCGACTCTAATTGGCCTGTTGTCCGGAATTACCCCTCCCGACAGTGGAGAGATGCTCGTCGACGGTCAAGTGCGCAATTTCACCAGCCCCCGGCAGGCCCAGGACTTGGGCATCAGTACCATCTACCAAGAGCAGACCTTGGCTCCTCACCTGACTGTAATCGAGAACGTATTCTTCGGCCGCGAACTCAAGCGCGGTCCGTTCCTAGATGAACGGGCCATGCGTCGCCGTGTTGAAGCTCTCAGCGACGAATTCGGTCTGAGCAAAGCTGACCTGGAGCTGCCGACGGGCAGCCTCGGAGCCCTCAAGCAGCACGTTGTACAGATCCTCAAAGCGCTTGCTTTCGACGCTCGAGTGGTTATCTTGGACGAGCCCACGTCCGGCTTGGAAGACAACGAACGGCAGATGCTGTTTGATCACATGCTGCGCATGCGAGAGCGTGGTGTGGCCATATTGTGGGTGACTCACCGCCTTGATGAACTATTCGGCCTTGCGGATGTGATTACTGTTCTCCGTGACAGCCGTTGGGTGGCCCACGTGACCCCGGCCGACCAGACCCCCGACTCTCTGGTGCGACTTATGGTTGGCCGCACCCGCAATTTAGGGGAGTTGTCCAGTGTGCATGACGGGCGCGTGACCTCCTCTGGCACCGAGCAGGCAGAGGTGCTGCGGATGAGTGACGTCACTCGGCTGCCCCTGCTGCGAGACATTTCGCTGACGGTGCGACAGGGCGAGATTCTCGGCATTGCCGGCATCGCCGGCGCCGGCCGCACCGAATTGGCCCGAATCATTCTCGGCGCGGACCGCCCCGACAGCGGTGAGGTCTTCGTTCGAGGCCGCAAAGTTTTGATCAAGAATCCCCAACAGGCCTCCCAGCTCGGAATCTCCCTCGTTCCGGAGGAGCGAAAAACGCAGTCCATCCTGGGCACGATGTCGATCGAGCAGAACATCTCCATTTCTAGCTTGCACACGGTCTCGACCGGCGCCATCGTGCTGAACAACCGCAAGGAAAGGACCGCGGCCCGGCGCATCGTCACGGAGCTGGGCATTCGATGCAGCGCTGTGACGCAGAAAATCGGCACTCTCAGCGGTGGAAATCAGCAGAAAGTGATCATCGCACGCAGCCTTTTCAGCCAGCCGTCGCTGCTGATCTTTGATGAGCCGACCCAGGGGATCGACGTTGCCGCAAAAACCGACATCTACCGCCTCATCTATGAGTTCGTAGACCAGGGCGGCGCCGCAATTGTGATCTCCTCCGAATTGCCGGAACTCGTGAGCCTTAGTGACCGCATTGTCGTCATGCGTGAAGGGCGTCTGGTGGGCGAACTTGCCGGACGTCATAGAAATACCGGTGTCGAATCCGATAACGAACTGGCGGAAAACATCATGGCTTTGGTGGCCCGGGCAGCGAAGCAAACCAATCCCGCTGCGGCCGAAGCAGATTCAACAGTTGCAAATTCAGCGCAGAAGAACCGAGCAGACGAGGAAACACGATGAGTGTCCGGGAACGACTGACTCAGGTGGTCGCGATCGACGGGTTACCCGTTGCCGCTGGCCTGGTGCTCGCCACGGTCTTCTTCACCATGGCCTCGCCGTTCTTCCTGACTCAAGAGAACATCGCCAATCTGCTGACCCAGTCGGTCTTCATCATTATCCTCGCGGCGGGCATGACCTTTGTGCTCATCGTAGGTGGGTTCGACCTATCCGTGGGCGCGGCCACGGGGCTGAGCGCCGCAACTACAATGCTGGTCCTGATGAACGACGGGCCCCTGCCGCTCGCGGTACTGGCGGGTGTCGGAACGGGAATGATTTTTGGGATCATCAACGGCTTCGTGATCGCAGTCATGGAGATCAACGCCTTCATCGTGACGCTGGCGACGCTCAGCATCGGGGCCGGTGCCTTACAGGTGCTCACTAACAGCACGCAGCTGACCGGTGTGGCTTCGCCCGCGTTCGCCTGGCTCACGAAGGGGAGCATTCTGGGCATCCCGAGCGGTGTGGTGATCACGCTGATCATCGTGGCCGTACTCGAGTGGATGCTGCTCTTCACCACGTTCGGCCGCAGGGTCTTCGCCGTCGGCACGAATCCTCGGGCCGCCTTCTTAGCCGGTGTGTCGGTACGTAGCCTCACTTTCAGCGTCTATTTGCTCTCGGGCACGATCGCCGGACTTGCCGGCGTGCTCTTGGCTTCACATCTGAACTCGGTGCAGCCGGGCCTTGGCCAGGGGTATGAATTGAGCGCCATTGCGGCCGCGGTTTTGGGAGGCGTGTCGCTTGCGGGTGGCCGCGGGAGCGTCTGGCGAGCCGTTATCGGCGCGCTGTTTTTGGCCACCATGGCCCAGGGACTGCAACTGATCGGGGTTGATCCGCTGTGGTTCAGCATCGTTACTGGCGCCAGCATCGTCATCGCCGTGGCCTTCGACCGCGCGGTACAGAAATGGGTCATCAAACAGTTGGCTGCAGCCACCCGAAAACGTGGCGTTCCGGCTGAGACGGATGACTTGAGCTCCGTTTCTCCCGCAGTTCCATCAACATCCGGTACCCGTTCGTCTGTGAGGAACACGATATGAAGCCCACTTCTGCCCCGAGCCCGCGGTTCACCCGACTCATGGCGAACCCAAGTTCTGGTGCCATCTTTCTGCTGGTTATCCTCATCGTCGTCATGTCGGTGGCCTTCCCTAATTTCTTCACCGCTATCAATGCAAGCAACGTCTCCAACCAGATGGTGTTCGTCTTGTTGTTGGCAATCGGCATGACCGTGGTACTGATCACCGGGGGTATCGATCTCTCGGTCGGCTCGGTCATGGGATTAAGCGCTGGGGTCGGGGCTTACTTGATCGCTGGCGGTGCGCCGCTGATTCTCGGCCTTGTGGCCACGATGGCAGCCGGAGCGTTTCTCGGCTTGGTAAACGGACTCATGATCACCCGGCTGGGACTGCCCGATTTTATCGCCACTCTGGCAATGCTCGGTGTAGCTCGCGGAGCGCTCTTCTTGTGGACCGGGGGTATACCGATCATCGGCTACATGCTGCCGGAATATTACGTCATCAGCGGCCTCGCGCAACCGTTTGGTTTCATCACCGTGCCCATTCTGATCGCAATTGTCGCCGTTGTCGTTGTCGCCGTTGTATTGAAGTACACGAGTTACGGACGGCACGCCTATGGGCTCGGCAGCAACCCTCACGCCGCCGTGCTTTCGGGCGTCCCCGTTGCCAGAGTAAAGGTGATCGCCTACATGATCAGCGGGCTGATGGCCGGGGTGGCCGGCATGATCATGGCCGGGCGAAACACCACTGTCGCCCCCACTATGGGTCTCGGTTACGAGGTTGCCGCCATCGCGGCCGCAATCATCGGGGGTGCCGCACTCGGTGGCGGCCGGGGAACCGCCTTCGGGGCCGTAATCGGGGCCCTAGTGCTCAGCCTTACTGCGAACGCCATCAACATCGCTGGGGTGAGTTCGAGCTGGCAGCAAATTGTGACCGGAGGGGTTTTGCTCCTGGCCGTTCTCTTCGACCGAATGAGTTCGCTCATCAGAGCTCGCTCGGTACGGCTCACGATGAGGCTGGCACACGCCTGACCTTGCCGGTACACCCAGACCGTCGACTCCGACGAGCTGAAACTCACTACACAAAGCGAAAGGTAGAAAAAGTGTCTGCTTCAGAAAACATTTCCGAGCCCAAGAAAAGCGGAGTATCACGCCGTAGCCTGCTCACCTCGATGGGACTGGGGGCTGGGGTTATCGCCACGACGGGTCTTCTCTCGGCATGCACGACGGTGGCCTCAACCGGATCCGGCGCCACTGGTGGTGGCGTCGCGGCCGGCAGCATAGGCGGCTCGTCTTACGACGCCGAAATCAAGAAGCTCGTCGCTGGTCGTGAGCTACAAATTGGCTGGACCCCTCCGATTCTGTCGGAGTTCTTCAAGCAGATGGAAAGCGCAGCCTTCGGCAGGATGGCAGAGCTGGAAGCGGCGTACGGTGTGAAGTGGAAGTGGGAACGCTCCTCACCCACCGGGAACTTTGATGCTGTCGAGCAGCAGATCAGCACCGTACGCGGTTGGACCACCCGCAAGTTCGACGCGGTCCTGGTGTGCACCGGAGCAAACTTCGCCACGATGCAAGACGTCTATCAGGAAGCTTCGGCTAGTGGTACGGCCGTTTTCCAGTTCAACCAGCCCGTGGAGATCTATGCGCCAGAGCAGATCAGCACTGTCTCCAACATCGGCTACGACAATCGCTGGCAGTCGGGCTATCTGGCCGGCAAATTTATCGCGGACACGCTCGGCGGCAAGGGAACGGTCATTCAAATCATGGGCCCGTCGGGATCCGATTGGACCAAAGCTCGCCTGATTGGATTTGCCAAGGCTATGGAAGAAAACCCCGGCATGAAAGTTGTCGGCACCGCCGACGGTGGCTATGTTCGGGAAAAAGGCCTGAACGCTGCTCAGGACCTGCTCACCCGGTTCCGTGACGTGAACGCCATCTACGGTGAAAACGAAGATATGGCCCTCGGAGCGCTGCAGGCCGTGGACGCAGCCGGGTTGAAGTCGTGGGACGGCAAAGAAGGCATCGTTATTGTCGGCGCCGACGGGCTGATTTCGGGCATGGACTCCATCGCCGCCGGCAAACTGACAGCCACCATCGACGTGGGATCCGTAGATCAGGGGCGCACCTTCATCGACACGATTTTTCAGAACGTTGTTCTGGGTGAATCGGTCGGCAAATTCATCGATGTCCCCACCCGGGTCGTAACCAAGAAGAACGTAGCGGCAGCTCAGGCGTACATCAATAATGCCCTGCAGCCCTCCAAAACGTACTAGTTCTTGGCATTGAGCTGATTTGGCCGGTCCGAAGCGTCGTCCTGTTACCAATAGCAAAGGAATAATCCACACCATGGCACTTCGGGCCAGCACCTCACGTACCTTTCCTTCCTCCGCTCTTCTCGAATTCCCACTTATTGCCGTCCTGCGGGCACCACATGCACGCAACTATGCCCCGGTCGTTCGTGTTCTCGCTGCCGCGGGCATTCGGTCCATCGAGTTGACCTTGAGCACACCGGGAACTGTCGAACTTTTCGCAGAACTCCGCCAGCTCATCCCTGCCACTGTGGACCTCGGCGTAGGCACTATTACCAACCTGAATCAGGCGGAGCTCGCTTTGGAGGCGGGAGCCGACTTTTTGGTGACTCCCACAATGAACGTCGACTTAGTGCATCTAGCGTGCGACCGAGGCGTACCGGTTTATCCTGGCGGTCTTACGCCCACAGAACTACACCAGGGCTGGACGGCTGGCGCCACGGCGGTGAAGATATTTCCGGCGTCAACCGTAGGCGTTGACTATGTTGGGCAACTGCGCGGTCCCTTTCCTGATATTCAGATCATTCCTTCCGGTGGGGTAAATCTGGATGATGTGCTGCCTTGGCTTCGAGCGGGGGCGTTGGCGGTCTCGGTGGGGGGGCCACTCATTGGGGATGCCTTCACGGGCGGCAGTCTGAACGAAATGAAGAAAAGAGCCGATCGAGCCGTGCAACTTATTGCCAGCCATCGGAGCGCTTCATGACCGAAGGAGTCAGGACAGGCGGCGTTCCCCTCGGAGGCGTGGTGACGTTTGGCGAAACCATGGGACTCTTTCGAGCCTCAGTGCCCGGAATGCTCGCTCTCAGCCGCCACGTTCAATTGGGGATGGGCGGCGCGGAAAGCAACGTTGCAATTGCACTAAGCCGCCTCGGCACCCCTGTCACTTGGCTGGGCCGGGTGGGGCGCGATAGTCTCGGGGATCTTATTAGGCGGGAGCTGGCCGCTGAAGGCGTGAACACGGTCGTTATAGTCGACGATGACGCCCCCACCGGTCTAATGATCAAGGAACGCCGGATGGCCTCGGCCACCAGAGTGTGGTACTACCGAGCGGGCAGTGCCGGTTCTCGACTTGAGCCCGCAGATATGCCGGAGGAACTAATTCGTCGAGCGGGCCTGCTGCATGTCACCGGGATAACCCCCGCTCTGTCGGAGTCTGCCGCGCAAGCTACCCGCCACGCCATGCATAGTGCCCGCGAAGCGGGAGTCCTCGTGTCGTTCGACCTCAACTACCGTTCAAAACTCTGGGGTGCTGAAGAGGCTCGTCACACATACCTCGACTTGATCGGGCTCGCAGATGTCGTTTTCGCAGGCGAGTCCGAGGCAGCCATTGCCGTAGGCGTTACCGGAAGTGTGGCTGAGACCGCCCGACGCCTGGGTGATCTGGGTCCAAAACAGGTCATCATTAAACTTGGCGAGCACGGATGCTTCGCCCGCGTCAACGAGATCAGTTACGAACAGGCCGCCGTCCCCGTCACCGTTGAAGATACCGTGGGCGCAGGCGACGGATTCGTTGCGGGCTACTTATCGGAGCTTCACCGTGGTTCACCAGTAGCCGTACGTTTGATAACGGCGGTGTCCGTTGGCGCCTTCGCGTGCACGGTAGCCGGCGATTGGGAGGGAATGCCTTTTCGAAGCGAACTCGGCCTCCTCGGTGCGACGGAACCCGTGATCCGCTGAGCTTAGCCGGCAAAGCGGTGTGGGGCCAGGCCGTTAACTTGCGGGTCGACTACAAAGATCGACCCGGCGAGGGGTTCGCGTTCCAGTTGATTCGGAGTTAGCCCTGCACGGGCAGACGTGATGAAGAGTTGATCTAGGCGCACACCGCCGAAAGCAACACTGGTGACCCGCGAGACGGGCAGATCAATCACCGTCAACAGCTCACCCGTGGGGCTATACCGACGTACGCTGCCACCATCCCACATCGCAACCCACAAGCAGCCCTGCGCGTCGACGGCCATTCCGTCAGGAGTGGCCACTTCATCGGGGGTTTGCACAAGCGTCCGACTGTTGCTCAGAGATCCGGTCCCGGCTTCGAAATCCCAAGCGACAATTTTTCGAGTCAAGGAGTCGATGTAGTACATGGTTTGACCGTCAGGACTCCAGTCGAGGCCATTAGAGATCGACACCGGTGAAATTATCTTCGATGAGGCCAGATCAGCCGATACGCGGTAAAGGCTTCCAGCCCCACGGCGCAAATTAGTGTCCATCGTGCCGACCCAGAGCCGGCCCTCGGCGTCACAAGCGCCGTCGTTCATACGGTTAGTTATGCGATCTAATTCGATGGGAAGAGCCAGTTCGAACGCCCCCGTCTCTAGATTCGCAAAGCCAATCCCGTCTCGCACCGCACAAGCCACACCGCCAGACCGCCGACCTACCACTGCCCCGACCGGCTGGCCCACGCTCATGCTGCCGTCACTGCCGGAAACCGGATCAAAATAATGGATCTCTCCTCTGGGAATATCTACCCAGAGCAGTTGCGCCCGCTCGGTGTCCCACCATGGACTTTCGGCAATGTCGGACGCGGCTTCGAGCGCCACGTGGACCTTGGGCGAAGCGTGAGAATCAATGTTTGGTGCGCGCACGAGTCAGATTAGGGTGGTCGCGGCTGCGCGAAGCACTAGGGCCATTGATGTGGCGCCTGCATCGGCGTAGCCGATAGTTCGGTCACCAAGATAGCTCGCCCGTCCCTTGCGAGCAGCCAAAGCCACGGTGCTGTCCCGCCCGGCGTCGGCGGCTTCGGCCGCCATTTGCAGGGCGCTGGCCAAAGTTTCGCCGGCGACTAAAGCATTATCTAGGGCAGCGATAGCCGGCGCTAACGAGTCATAGAGAGTTTTATCACCGACCTGCGCTCCACCGCGATCGATGATTCCTTGGCCCCCAGCTCGAAGCATCTGGGCAAAAGTAGCGCCGTCCACCCACTTGAGTTCCCCGCTTGCTAACGCCATGCGCAAGAAGAAGGTGCCATAAAGAGCGCCGCTAGAACCACCTACGATGTCGACGATCGTCGAACCCACATGTTTAAGAAGTTCGCGCGGTGATGTCATTTTTTCGCTGAAGCCTGACGCAGTCGCGGCCGTGAAGCCGCGTTCCAAGTTGGAGCCGTGGTCGGCATCCCCACCCGTCGCATCCAAATCATTTAACGTGTCGATGTGCACGTCGGTCAGACGGGAACATTCGCACATCCAGGCGGCTAATTGTGCGGTATCTACGCGACCGTTCATGCTAAGCGCCCCACGTAATCGAGGAAGTACGCACCGGTGCATCCCACAAAACTGTCATTTCGTCGTCAAGTTCGAGAATGGTCAGGGCTGCCCCGGCTTGGTCGAGGGAGGTGACATAGTTCCCCACAAGGCTGCGCACCGGGTTCAGCCCTGCCGAGCGGAGCGCTTGATCACACTCTCCGTAGAGCACGTATAGCTCGCTAAGCGGGGTCGCGCCCATCCCATTGACCATGACGAGCAGCGCAGCGCCCGGAGTTGGCCGCAGATCGGCCAGGACTTCAGCAATCATGGTTCTGGCGATTTCTTGGACATTTCTCATAGCCACGCGTTCCCGACCGGGTTCACCGCTAATACCGATGCCGAATTCGATCTCGTCATCGGGCAAGTCATATATCGGCTTTCCGCGAAGCGGCGGCGTGCACGAGCTTAAACCAACCCCGAATGTGCGCGTGCGGGCATTCACTCGGCGAGCAATACACGTTACGGATGCCAGGTCATCGCCGCGCTCGGCCGCGGCCCCCGCGATCTTTTCAACCAGCACGGTAGCCCCTAGCCCTCGTCTTCCGGCCGTACCTGGCATGTCCGGAATGGAGACGTCGTCGTCAATAAGCACGGAGTCAATCGCAATTCCTTCGAAAGCAAGCAGTTCGGTGGCCATACCGAAGTTCATCACCTCGCCGCTAAAATTCTTGATCACGTGTAGTACTCCAGAGCCGCGGTCCGCTGCTCGTGTCGCGGCCACGATCTGTTTCGGAACCGGGGAGGTGAAAATTTCGCCGGGGCAGGCAGCGTCGAGCATGCCGTGACCCACGAAACCGGTATGGAGCGGCTCGCAACCAGAACCTCCCCCCGCAATCAGCCCGACCTTGCCGGTCCGGGGATCCGCTGCGCGCACAATGATGCGGTGGGCGGCATCAAATTTCACGATCGTCGGATGCGCTGCGGCCAAACCTACGAGGTAATCCGTCACGGCATGCGCCGGGTCGTTCAGGAACTTCTTCATCGAGGGCACCCTTCGCTCCATCGCGTGGTTCTGAATCCAAACACCGCAGCGCTGCGTCTCAGGTGAGAACAGGTAATCAGATGGTCTGAACACTAATGGACATAGATGTTCGTGTCAAATGACCGATTCAACGCGCCCAGTGAGTTTGTTAAGGTGCAAATTGTCTGGGTTGATGCGTACTCACCTGATCAACCGATCCGCTCACTTCAAAACCTTGTGGTCAAGAAACCTTGAATCCCGCCACATTTTAATGTGACCAGAAACGCGCCCAGACCCCCGGAATGCGCGCAGAATCCGCCTGTAGATCTCCGTACAATGCATACACTGACGAGCATGNTGACGAGCATGACGAGCATGACGAGCATGACGAGCATGACGAGCATGACGAGCATGACGAGCATGACGAGCATGACGAGCATGACGAGCATGACGAGCATGACGAGCATGACGAGCATGACGAGCATGACGAGCATGACGACCGAGGAATTCCGCCCCTTTTGCGGGTTCGCGACAAGGCCAAGACGACTACCATTCAGTCTTGATTCGAGTCCAGGTACCCCAGCACTGACAGGCGCAGGATTCCGCGGCGAAATCACTGATCGCCCATCCTTTCCTTCAGGCCCAAAACAGGGCCGATTACCGGAAATTACAACAAAAACCCTCTTCGGGGTTACTGGTGGCTTCTGCTGCCCGGGCCGACACGGGCCTGTCACGGCACAGGCGGGCTGCTTGTGACGTCGTTCGCGCACCTGTTGGGTATGGACGCAGCGACGCAAATCACTCCCACGTTTCTCACCCAGGGCGGGCTTTCCGAGCTGCTCCGTCTGCCCGAGCGCACGCTGGAGAACTGGTGTGTGATGCAGGCAGGGCCGCCGTATCTGAAGCTCGGCCGGTACGTGCGTTCCGACCTGCAGGGCGTGCTCACCTAGGTTCAGGAGCATCGGCATGGTTAGGCCGCAGATTCTCGCTGGTGAACTGGGCAACATCGTCGTCGATGTCCTTCCGAGCGGCCGGTATCGTGATCGCGCATCCATGCGTCACGACAGTGGCGCCGTGCATGGCCTCTCTGCCGTGGACGACACCGAGGAGAAGGCGCGCGCTGATGTCCGTCGGCAGGCGATGGCACTGACTACCGGTGGCACCGGAGCGCTCGCGCCGTCGAGTACGATCGCTGACGCCGTCGAGCTGTGGCTTTCGCAGATCCTCACCCGCGCGAAGGCGGGCAGCCTGTCGTACTCGACCCACGAGTCCGACGAGACGACTGCCCGCGTAATCATTGTGCCTCGGTGCGGGGGAGCGCGGCTGATTGGGTAGAGGCCTGTTGGATCACTTCCTCCTGCGCCGGCAACGGTCTGATTTCGCCGTCGAGGTCGAGAAGCTGGTGGAGGCGCACTTCTTTTCCTTGCCCAGACGAGCATGCCCGGAGTCGGCGTCAGGGCCGAGCCCGGCTCCTCACCGAAGTCGCCGGCAAGCACTTCGAAACCGCCGGCCACCTCGCCGCTTAATCCTGTTCGCCTTGCTGCTGGCCATGACACTGATCAGCCGTGGCGCCACCCGAGAGGACAAGTGATGATCTGCACCACTGCGATTCCCGGTCGGCGCAAAATGTCAAAGGGCACACTGCGCAACCGCACCATCCTGCACGCCCTGCTGATCCTCGGTACCGTCACCATGACGTTTCTTGTGCCTTGATTTGCGCTCCTGCAAAGCGGTTCCAGGGCCCATACCTCGGTTGCATGGATTTTCGAGTGGATTGATAATCCACAGGCAGATCTCCGGTGGGTCTCATTAAATCATCTCGTGAAGAGAATTCTCCAAATCCAAAAGACAGCCACGAGGACCGAGAGGATGAGGCTGAAATTGAGCCTAAGCCAGCCCGGGCGAAACCACGGGGTGAGCGCCAGAGCCGCGAACATGCATACCCCCGCAACGATTGCCGCCGTGACTCCGTTTGACGCGCTTGGTGATGCGAATCCTCCGGGGTCACCAAGGCACTGATCGATCCCGCAGCGCTCGAATCGCGCCAGTGAAGCCGCAACATAACCGGGTGCTAATGCCAGAGGCACCGTCCAGAGGAGGTGCAGACTGTGTCGGCTGACATGTCCTTTGTCGACGTCATTCATTGTGGACCGTGACCATGCCAGAGGCTTTGACGCAGCCGACGTCTCCGCTTGCGTTTATGGTCTTTGGGCCATTTATTGAGAGGGCGCCGGGAGTGATTAGTCTGAGTGTAATTTTGGAGTCCGTTGTGGTCTTCGCTCCGACCGTGATTGCGCCGGCCTGGCAAGAAACACTGGAACCAGGAGCAACGAGGTCGATGTAATGCTGTTGGCCGTCGCCGGCAACGAACTTCGTACCATTCAGGGTGACCACGACTCGGCCGACGCCGGCTACCCACACTTGCACGTCCGCTGAGCTGGACGTGTAGGCTCTGACGGCCAATTGGGACTTTCCCATGTCCCCACCCCCGCAGAGAACCGGTCGCAGGGTGCCAGTGATCTTGTCCTCAATATCTGTACGAGGCTTGAAGGCCGACGCCAAGGGCGGCGACGAACCGGCCACCATTAGCCAAGCGGCCGGTCGGCGAGGCGTGACATTCTCCATGTGGGCGTGATCATCGATGACGCCCACATGCGCATTTCCGTTGACGGTCACATCGTGAATTGGGCGCCCCTGTCTCTTGGCCCGTAAGTATCAAGCATCGCTCTCCGGTTGTAGTCAGTTCTCGACATGACCATGGTCCCCGATCATGCCGACGGTGTCACCGTTTACGGTGACCGTGTGTTTCGCTGTCCCCTCGCCGCGTTGGCTTCCTCCAGAAGATTGTCAACGGATCGACAGCGTAGGCCGCCGGCATGCTGACGAGGGGCGCCAAGAGCGCCGTCATCGCGCCTAGGGCCAGGAAAAGCTTCGGCTTACAGAATTACCCCGTGTAGTAGCTGTAGCAGGATATTTCGGACAGGTGGAAAAGCGACGCGGCTCATTGCCGCGATGAATCGGTCTCAAGCTACATGTGGGGCGCCCCGCGCACGTACCCCCACTTCGCGCCAGCACACGGCGCGTGAGCGGGGAGTTTTTTCGCCTAGGTGCCCGCGTTCAGGACGGGCGCACGCTCAACGCCATCTGGAGACCAGCCAGCTCGCTGCTCACCGTCAGCTGGTACTTGTAGCCGTCCTTGGTTGCGTACCCGATGCACAAGGTCGTGGGCCCGGTCGCCGTGGCTGGCCGCTGACACGTCCCCTCCACGGAAAAGATGACGTCCGCCGGAGCACCAATCTGTTTTACATCTTGGACGGTCATCGCCGTGTCTGCTTGCCAGCGCCGGGCGATACTCGGGTTCGTGCTCATGCTCATGCACAGAAATTGTTCGCGGCGGACGATGTCGTCCAGCGGCTCCCAGTCCCCGGGGATTGCCAGCCTCGACATCTGCGCCACGAACTCGTCGGTGACCCGGTCCTCGAGGGATCTGACGATGAAGAACGCCGACAGTGCGATGACAACGATGCAAATGAGTATTGCACCCAAGATCTTCTTCACGGCATCCCCACTGAACTTGGAGCGATGATGTACGAGTCGACGCGGTATGACAGCTCCTGCACTCTATCGTCCACAGGCGAAAGCCTCCCGCCCCTGAACGGGTGCGGAAGCTAAGGAACGCCCGAGAGCTCGGTGTCTCGTAGGACGAAGCCCAGCGAAGCTCCATTGCCCGGCAAAGCGTAGCTGCCAGGTTGAGCTCGGAAGGAGTCTTGAAATCGGAGGGCTACTCGGAGGCTGAGCCATCGGCGACACCGCGTGCCGTCGCGTCAGCGCCCAGAACGAGTCGGTCATCGGGCGTCTTCTGGGCGAGAAATGTTGTGGGCTCCAAGTCCACCGTTGGTCTTTCTTATGCTGCCCACATATCCAATGTCGACGCGAGGGTGACAGAGACTGTCCCTTGATCGGTGTTCCGGTTTGACGCGCCGGACTGGGGTCTAACTGAGTCACTCCGACGGGACCGGCGTGTCCGGTGATTTCCACGATCAGGCCCGCGCACCATGGCGCTTCGATTAGTTCAAGTGAATTTTAAGGCTCGGGATGACTCAGCGCTTGGCCGGTTTTGGGCGGAAGTGATTGGTTGGGGTGTGTCCAGCGAGGGATCGGGCGTGACCGACGATCTGGCGAAGTTGCGAAGTTGCGAAGTTGCGACGAGCTGCGGGTGTCGGTCCGTATCCGGAGTTTGTTCGCATGCCCGATATAACCGTGTGGACCCGCATCCACCTCGACCTGCGACCGTACCCATTAACAACCAACCGGCAGAGGTGGCCCGGCCGCGCGCTCGTGGTGCGGAAGCGGCTGATATTGGGCAGGACGACGTGCGCAACGGATGGAGCGCTGCGATGACCGTGAGCCGCGATCACCGATCGTGGTCGAGTTAATGGAATCGTCGCGGTCGCCGATGAGGGTCGAGAGGTCGTGCAGGTCGCTTGAGTTGGATCGGTTCCGCCGATCACGATCTTGACGATCGAGGAGTCCCAGATGGTTCCGGCCGCGTTGTCGCTCCAGTTCGTGCGTGCCTGGGCGAGGGATTGCAGCACCGGCATGGTCGTAATGCCGGTGCCGCCGCCTTCCGCCATGAGCGTGGGAAGCAAGGAGAGTGGCGCCAGGTTGCCGAACTCGTCGAGGGCGAGCAGCGGCGGGTCGAGTCGTGCACCCGCGCGCTTCGAGCCGCGATGCGGCGCCCGGTCTCCATGAGGTCCTCGACAAACGCCGACACGAGTGCGGCCGAGTTGTTCGACCCCGCGCCAATTGCGAGCAGGTAAAGGGTGCCATTGCTGCGCAAGAACCCGCAGGGTCGAACTCCTCGCCTTCCGGCGGTGAGACGGGGTCCAGCACTCGTGGGTCAGCGAAGGCACCCAATGACAGGGAGACGCCTCGCCAGATTGAGTCGCGTGTGCGTGGGTCGGCTTCGAGCATGGCCCGGAGCGCGTCGCCCCAACCGGTGGCCGCGGCGGGAGTGCTCAGCAGGATGGAGACCGCGTCATGGGCGGCGGCCGGGTCGAGAGTCCACCGAAACAGTTCGGCGGGCGGGCAGTGGTCGAGCGCTGCGGCGTGCAGCAACGACTGTAGGGCTGTGCCGGTTTTGGCTTCCCAGAATCCTCCGCCGTCGACGCCGCCAGCGGCCAGTCCGGTTCCGGCGGCGAGCCCCGCTGCGCGGATCATGCCCGTGAGTGGGTCTTTGCAGCCGCGAATCGGTGACCACCGCAGCCCCACGGGCACGCCGGCCGCCAGCTGTCGGATCGAACACCGCGACGGGTCCAAGCTGTTGACGGGCGCGCAGCGTGGTCGTGAGGTTTTCGGGGCGCGTCGAGGTGGTCACGACCGGGCCGGGGGCATCGAGGATGGCGTTGATCACGATGTGAGCCCCCTTGCCGGAGCGCGGCGGGCCGATGACCAGGATCGAGTCCTCAACACTCGCCCAGACCTCGGTGTTGCGCGATCGGCCGATTCGATACCCGACGTCGCTGGGGCCGGCTTTCGTGAGGGACGGCCGAAGGTGCGCTGCGCGCTTGAGGATGCATCTCGCTATGCAGGAGTCCATTGCGCGCGTGCCCACAAACCGGGTTGCGCTCGAGGATATCCGGGGTGCTGCTTATATCGTGCGGCTGCGCATTGCGACGTCCATCCCAGCGATTTCGGCAGCGGAATTTGATTTGATCAGCCGAAGTCTTGGCAACCACCACTGTCAGGAAGCTCGATTTGCGGATACTCTTCGCCGCAAGCGTGCGTGCGTGCGAAAAATGCCAATGCATTTGGCTGAGGGCCACGTATCACCGCTGTCGCATTGATCGTCGGGATCGTCCCGATGGGCGAGGACACATAGGAGTGAATCGTGAAGAAGAACATCAAGCTGGTGCTCGGCGCAAGTGCAGCCGCGCTAATCGTCTTGTCGCTGGGCGCTGCGCCAGCGTCAGCGCATGTCCCGAAATCGGTGCGCGGTAACGTGGTGCTGACCGCCCACCTCACGGAGCTTAACGACTCTGGAGCGTCGGGTAAGGTCATCGCCGTCGTTCGCGGCGAGACAATCCGGGCGATCGGAATCCGCGCGAAGGGTTTGACGCCCAATGCTCCCCACGCCCAGCACATCCACTACGGCCAACAGGCCATGAATGAGTGCCCTACGCTGGCGTTGGACAGTAACGGCGACGGACGACTGAACACCGCTGAGGGTGTTCCGGCCTACGGCCCCGTTGTTGTGTCCTTGAACACCAGCGGAGACACCACGCCGGCCAGTTTCCTGGACGTTTCCCGGTTCCCCGTCTCGAAAAACGGCACCTATAGCTACCTTCGCACCAACATCCGATTCACGGACGTGGCCGGAACTGGCTATCCGGGAGCCGGAGGGCTCGGCACTGCCGCGCAGATCGCCAAGGCCATTCGCGGTGGCGAAGGCGTCGTAGTGATCCACGGAAACGACTACGACGGCAACGGAACGTACAACTTCAGCGATCCCCAGGGTGCGAGCGAGCTCGACCCCACCCTCCCCGCTGAGGCGACCGACCCGGTCGCCTGCGGAGTTCTGCACTAGCTAGAAGCGTCTGGCCAAGGTTGAGGTCCAGGCGCCGTGCGAGCGCGCACAGTGCCGTACGGTCCTGGATCTCATCCTTCGATAGAACGCCTCTATTCCGGCGCCTGCTCGGGCATGCTCGGGCCGGTAGCCGTGTAAGCCGCTTGGTGTTCCGCGGCGAGAGAACCGACGTCGGAGTCGGACGCGCTGGCGTTCCATACCGCGCCAGCCACGACGACGCCACTTCCCAGACTGCACCGCTACACAGGCCCCCGGAGACGCCCTCACCACCGTTGGCAGCCTCTGCGTCAACGCGAGGCCAGAAGACAATCCTCGATGAACTCACGAAAAGCACCGCTAACCGCAGTGACAACGTGCTGTACGGCGGCTAACCGCAGTCGGGCGTTGCGTTCGCGGGGTTCGAGATCGACACGATCCATGCGGAGCTAGCTGAAAACCTCGCGCCGCCCGCGGGCGGTGAGAAGTTCAAGCGGGGTGTGCAGATGCACTGCTGACTTGCTGGGATGTCGGCCAAAACGTCGTCGACATGCATGTCGCATCCGGTTCAATCAGCTAGGTCGGTATCGCCTCCTCGAGGGGTGCTTAGACACCGTGAGACCGGCGCCGATAAGGCCGTCGGGAAGACGGAACTGCGGGAGGACGAACCTTCCCGCCAGCACGCTCGCAAAAACCAGAGATCCGGCCGCGCTGGCACAGTGGATGATCACGGGCCCGGCGGGCGCTTGGGCGTGGCGCTGGCTCAGCTCGGCGAGGGGAATCCTCAGCGAGCCCGGGATCGCGCCCCCGTTCACCCTATTGACTGGAGATTTATTATGTAACGTTCCGTCACCTGCAAGGTGTGCAAAAAACAACGTGGGCGGGCTGCGGCCAGCACATTGATCAGGTAATGCGCGGCGTGCCACGCAACCAACAATGCGCCGGGCACGTGAACGAAAAATCGACCGGGTCATTCTGGTCCCGGTTACTCGGACGCTAACGCCTGACAACGGCCGGGGTGAGGACATCCTCGTTCCGAGGTCTGGTAAGGGCGCGGCTTTCGCGTCAGAAAAAAGCGCCGCTACACGCTGCGTTGCACAGATTCAGCGACGAAGCCCGCACCGTGCTTCAGCGGACCAGAGCGCATATTACTCGCTTCTGTTTTCTCCTTGGAGAGATCATTCCGCTGTCTTCGTGGTCAAGGATGTGGCAGTGGTACACGGTACGTCCGCTGAAGTCGTCAAACGCGATACGTACACGCACGGTGCTGCGTGCCGGGATGTTCACGACGTCCTGCCACATGATGGTTTCGACGGGCTGGCCTGACTGTTCAATGATCTGCATCGGCCACACGTGCAAGTGCATGGGGTGATCGAGCGGGCTGGTATTCGTCAGCAACCAGTCCTCCACGGTGTCGAATTGCACGGTCGTGTCGATCCGGGTGGCATCGAATACCTGGCCGTTGATCGTGGCTGACATCATGCCCCCACCCATGCCGCCATCCGTATCCCCGCCCATTCCCATCGCGAAGATCAACTCGCGTCGGGCGGTTACGGTAGCCGCGCGTAGGTCACGTGGAACGGGCTGGCCGGGTGTCGCGGCGACTATGGCGACGGCGTCACCGTCCACGGTGAATGTGGCCAGCGCGATGTCGGCGGCTCCAGCGGAGCCTGCGCCTCCCATCATCATCCTGCCGGAATGGCCTCGGTCATAGGCGTGGGCGCGCAGTACGGAGGTGCCGGCTGTGCCGGTGACGAAAAGGTCGGCCCGGTTTCCAGGAGCCAGCACAACCTCATCGACTTCGTGCGCGGCTTCGAAACGTCCGGAGTCGATTGCGAGAAGGGACATCTGCTGCCCGTCGAGGCGCAGCCGCAGATAGCGGGACACGCAGGCATTGATGATGCGCCATCGTTCCCGTTCGCCAGGACGGGCAGTCATGCCGGGGGTGAGTTGTCCGTTGACGAGGACCAGGTCTCCCTCGCGTCCGGACATTTTCTCCATGGCTGTGGCCGCCGGGATAGTTCCCGTGGAATCGAGGGT